>NZXU01000001.1 GCA_002698425.1 Ahrensia sp.
CCTCGACAAGCCAGTGCTGGTTGGTCTCCGTCCATTCCATAGCGAGCGTCTGCAGATCCATACCTTCGACCGTACGGGCCGGACGACTGTGACCGAAAGCCGCCGAGGTCAGCAATTCCGATCGACCCGCTGGCGCGGCAGCGTCACTTCCGGGCGACGTAGTAGAAGTTGATCGGGTCGGACTCGATTTCGCGCACCTGCACGTCGGTGAAGCCGGCGTCGTCCAGCATGGTGGTGGCCAGTTCCCGGCCCCAGCAGGTGCCCAGGCCGTCGCCGTCCAGGCCGAGCGACACGCTCATGCAGTGCATCGTCGACACGGTGTAGAGGTAGGACGCGAACGGCACACCGACGTTGTCCTCCAGATGGCTGGAGGCCTTGATGTCGACCATCAGGAACACCCCACCCGGGCGAAGCGCGCGGTGGATGTTGGCCAGCACCGTGCCGGGGTGCGCCTGATCGTGGATGGAGTCGAACGCGGTGATGACGTCGAACGCGTCGGTGTCCTCGAGGCGCGCGACATCGGCGGCGCGGAACGTCGCGTTGGTCAACCCGAGGCGCTCCGCTTCGGCGACGCCGGCAGCCAGCCCCTCCTCCGAGAAGTCGATCCCGACGAACCGGCTGTCCGGAAAGGCCTGCGCCATGACGTTGACGGCGTGTCCGCTGCCGCACCCGACGTCGGCCACGTCCACACCCGCGCGCAACCGGTCGGGTAGCCCGTCGGCCATCGGCAGGATCCCGTCGACCAGCGCGGCGTCGAAGACCTCGCCGCTCTCTTCGGCCATCAGCGAATGAAAGCGGGGGTACTCGTGGTAGGACAGGCCGCCGCCGTGCCGGAAGCAGCCGATGATCTTCTGCTCGACCTCGCCGAGCAACGGGATGAACTGGGCGACCCGAGCCAGGTTGTCCGGCCCGGCCGAGCGGGTCAGCACCGCGGCGCGCTGCTGCGGCAGCGAGTAGGTCCGCGATGCCGGGTCGTAGTCGACGATCCGCGCGGCCACCACGCCACCCAACCATTCCCGCACGTAGCGCTCGTCGAGCCCGGCGGCGTCGGCGATCTGGATGCTGGTGGCCGGCGGCAGCCCGGCAAGTGTGTCGAACAGGTGGGTCTGGTGTCCGATCGACAGCAGGATCGCCACGCTGGCGGCGTCGATCGCGCCGACGACGCGTTCGGCGAACTCCTCGGTCGTATCGGTCATCGGTGTTTCCTGCACTGTGGTCATGGCGTCGACGCTAAGGCGCCGATGCGTTCCTCGGCATCGAGTACACGATGCAGATCGTGTACGCGGAAATGGTGCAAACGATGCAGTCTTGGTCAATCGATACATACGACGTCGGCGAAGCGCCATGTCACCGGCTCACAGGATCCTCATCGATCCGCGCCAGCCCGGCCAGATCCTCCCGGGTCGGCGCCGACTCCCAGTCACCGTGACCTGTGCAGGCCAGTGCGCCGCAGGCCGTGGCGACTTCCAGGCAGGATTCGACGCCGGCTCCCCTAGCCATCTCGGCCAGCCAGCCGGCCACGAAAGCGTCCCCGGCGCCGACTGTGTCGACCACCGATACCGGGTGCGCCGCGCGAGCCTCAATGGCACTTTCCGACGCCGCTACCGCACCTGAGGCGCCCAGCTTGATCACAACTTGCCGCACACCGTAGCCAAGCAGCCGATCGATCTGCTGCCGCAGGTCACTCTCGCCTGTCACAAATTCCGCTTCGTCCGCTCCCGCAAACACGACATCAGCGCGGCGAGCCAGCGCCCGGTAGGTGCTGACCGCCGAGACGCCGTCCGTCCACAGGCTGGCTCGGTGGTTCACATCGAACGAGACCATTCGACCAGCCTGCTTCGCCCTATCAATCGCGACATGGAGGGCGGCATGGGGCTCCTCCCCGAGCGCAGCGGTGATACCGGTGATGTGGAGTATTTTGCCCTGCTCGACGACCCCGGGCGGAATGTCGTCGGCCCGCAGGCGACTACCTGCTTGACAACGGCGGTAATAGGTGACACGGCTAGAGCCCGGCCGGGGACGTTCCTTGAGCATCAGAGCTGTCGCCGCTTTTTCGTCCACGACCGCGACTGTGTCGACTTTTTCTGCGCGTAGTTCCCGCGCAATCAATTGACCGAACGAGTCGTTTCCCCCCCGGCCGAGCCACACCGCGGAGCCATCCAGGCGCACCACCCCGATCGCGACGTTGCTTTCAGCACCGCCGAATCCAACACGCATCCCCCGCAAATGGCGAATGCTGCCGACACGGTCCGCAGTGAGCAGGCCTAGGCTCTCCCCCATCGTCACCACATCGAACGACGCACTCGATGTCATCGCGGTCGCGCCGCTTCCGATGCCGCCACAGCCGCACGGCATGCCCCCGCCACTGAGCCTGCACCGTCGTGGACGACAGCCGGAATCCAGCTACCCGAGACCGCAAAGACCGACGTAAAGCTGAGATACCTTGTCACGTTGGCTAATTCAATGCCGCCAGAGGGCATGAACCGCATAGCAGGGTAGACACTGGCATACGCCCGAAGACAGGCAGCGGCATCCACCGCGTCAGCGGGGAAAAGCTTGACGCGGTTCAACCCCATGCGCGCCGCGGCTTGGACTTCCGTCGGCGTCAGGACGCCGGGGATGATCGGCACTCCGGCGGCGAGCACGTGGCGAACCACATCAGGGTCGAGGCCAGGTGTCACCACGAATCGCGCGCCAGCGTCAAGCGCTTCTTCAGCCTGCGCCACGGTCAACACCGTTCCGGCGCCTACCAGGACATCACCGCGCGCCGACAGGTGCCGGATCGCATCCACGGCGTGCTTGCTTCGCAGAGCCACTTCGGCCACGGGCAGTCCTCCATCGACCAGCCCGTCACCGATGACGTCGACGTCGTTCATGCTGCGAACCGTCACCAGGGGTATCACCGGGTGATAGAACACCGGGTGGTCGGTCGTGGGCGTCCTCATGCTGCCTGCGCGAAGGCAGGATTCGTACCGTACGCCGTCAGTGCGTCGGAGTTCAGCGTCACGCCCAGCCCTGGCGCGTCAGACACCGCCAGCATGCCGTCAGCATCCAAGGTCCAACCACCGGCGATCAATTCGTCGATGTAGGCAGATCCGGTCTTGTACTCCACCAAATCAGTAGCGGCCAGCGCAGAGGCCAGCTGTAGATCAGCTGCCAGACCAACTCCGGTGTTCCAGCCATGTGGGACGAGCCGCATTCCGTGATCCTGCGCAGCCCAACCGATTCGGCGCGACTCGCTCAACCCGCCGCCCTTGGTGGTGTCCGGCTGCACAATGTCGAAGGCACCCGCCTGAATGAACGGCGCGAAGGCCTGTCGCCGGGTGAGCACCTCGCCACCACTGATCGGAACCCGGGAGTGCGCGCGCAGCATAACGAATCCCTCGACGTCATCCGGCGCCAGCGCTTCCTCGAACCACGCCACATCGTAGGCGGCCAACATGTCTGCGGTACGCTTCGCCCACGACAATCCACCGGGAAAGAAGGCTTCCGAGCCGCCTGCATCCACCGCCAGGAGGCAGTCACCCACTGCCTCGCGAGCCGCCGCCACGGTCCGCTCGTCAGTTGCGCTGTCCACACGTCCGAACTTCCACCACCCGATCTTGAAGGCTGTGAAGCCTTCTTCGACAAGAGATCTCAGGTTCTCCCGCATCACGGGTGCGTCGTCCATCAGCACCGACGCATAGGGCCGGACACGGTCCCGATAACGCCCACCCAGCAGACGGCCCACCGGCTGGCTCAGTGCTTGTCCCGCGAGGTCCCACAGTGCTATATCGATGGCGCTGGTGGCGTGCGTCAGGGTTCCTCCTCTACCCATCCAGAAGGAGCTCTGGTGCAGAGTCTCTGTTAGCCGCTCCACTTCCAGCGCGCTCTCCCCAATGAGGTGTGGTGTCAACAGATGCAGGGCGGCCCGTACCAACCCTTCCGCGGTGAAAGCGCTTCCGATACCGACATGACCCGAATCCGTGTGCACAGCGACGAGGGTGTGCACGACGTCGTCGGGACGCAGTTCATTGGACCAACCTCCTTCCGGTGTAGCCCCGCGCAGCCCGCAAGTTTCGATGCGAGTGATCTTCATGTGGTGCTCCTCCTCTTTGTTCGTCAACGTCAGCGCAACATCTGCCCGGGAAGGCGCCCGGTGTGTCGGGCGTCGAAAACGACAGGGACCCCGTTGACCCAGACGAACCGCGCGGCGTCGGCATATTCGGGCGGCATCGACCAGGTATCGGTTCGGGCCAGCACCTCAGGGTCGAACACCACGACGTCGGCGCGATAGCCCTCGCGCAGATACCCGCGCCCGCCAATACCGAAATGGTCGGCCACCATGCCGGTCATCTTGTGGATAGCAATTTCCATCGACAGTGTTCCCGCCGCTACATGGTGAGCGAGATAGTGCGTGTGCCCGAAGTAGAACAGCGGATGTCGGGTCCTGAGGTTCAGCGGACCTTGACGGCAGGCGGTAAACGCGTCGACCCCTAGCAGAAAGTGGTCATGCGAGATCGCTTCAGTGAGGTGATCCTCGGTAAACAGCAACCCTAAGAGTTGAACGCCGCCGAGATCCGGCCCGGCGGCGGCGAGAATGTCGAACAGGCATTCCCATTCATCGCGGCCGTGTTGCTCGGCGATCTGCGGGAAGGTCAGCCCTTCCCATTCGGGGTGGGTGGTCGACACACCGAGCCGCACGCGATCCCAATGGCCACGATGTACAAAGCGCCAGTATCGGTCGCAGTCCTGCCTCACACGAAGGCGGACGTCCTTGTCCGTCAACATCTGAGCAGCTTCGGCCGCCGGGTGTTGGAGGAGCCAGCCGGGCAGCAGGCCGACTGCCATTCCAATCCCATGCGGATAGGGCGTGATGTCGGCCAGAACATCGGAACCCCTACGTCGCTCGTCGGCCACGCGCTGCGCCGCCTGCTCCCAAGCTCCGTCTGACGCACCCGTGTCATGCCTAACGTTGAGGTGCGAGAGCTGGGCTCGCACCTCACCGTGGTTCACTACCTCGAAGAACTCGTCGACGGCGCCGCCGAGGTCCGCGTCCCGATTACGAATGTGGCTGGCGTACATGCCTCCCCGCCGGCCTGCAACCCGAGCGAGTTCGCCGAGTTCTGCGGTGTCGGCGAATCGGCCGGCGCCATACTCGAGACCGCTGGAGAACCCGATGGCACCAGCCTCCATCGCTTCTTCCAGGAGTCTAGTGCGTTCACGCTCCTCCTCCTTGCCATACCGCTCTGCGTTGGATTGCGCCGCCGCACGTATCGCGGTGTGTCCGACGAACCACAGGAGGTTTTGGGCAGTCCCGCCGGTGTGCACCGCTTCCAGGAGTCCGTCGAAGCTGCGCCAATCAACTTCTCCGCCGAAACCCATGGCCTGTAGAGCATTGCGGGCGGGTCCGACGTCGTCCTCTCCAAGCGGAGCGTAGGTCACACCACAGTTGCCGACTACCTCCGTGGTGACACCCTGGTGGATGGTGCTGTAAGCCGCGCGGTTGGCGAGAATGGACCAGTCGCTGTGACTGTGCGGGTCGATGAGCCCGGGGGTGACGATCATTCCGGTGGCGTCGACGGTGTGCACGGCCTGAACTCCGGTCTTCACACCAAGATAGTCGATTCGATCCTCACGTATTCCGACATCACAGCGTTTCGCAGGCGCGCCCGTCCCGTCAACGATGTACGCACCGATTATCAGCGTATCGAGGGCGGGCATCTCACAACACCTTGCTCAGGAATTCTCGGGTTCGACGATGCTGTGGTGAACTGAAAAGAGTTGTGGGTTCCGCGGTCTCGATGATGCCGCCGTGGTCCATATAGATGACGCGGTCGGCCACCTCGCGTGCGAAGGCCATTTCGTGGGTCACCACCACCATGGTCATTCCATCGGCTGCCAATCCCTTCATCACGACGAGAACCTCGCCGACGATCTCGGGGTCCAGCGCTGACGTGGGCTCGTCGAAGAGCATGATCTTCGGATCCATCGCGAGCGCACGGGCGATGGCCACCCGTTGCTTCTGGCCACCGGACAGCGAATCCGGATACACGTCAGCCTTTTCCGTCAAGCCGACCCTGTCGAGCAGCGCTCGAGCGCGGTCATGTGATTCGCTCTTCGTCCGTTTGAGCACCCGCCGTTGGGCAAGCGCAACGTTGTCGAGCACTGTCATGTGCGGGAACAGGTTGAAGTGCTGAAACACCATGCCGACGTCGCGCCGGACGACAGCCAAGTCAGCGGTCTTCTCCCCCGCTCCCAGCGCGTGGCCGTTGACGATGACACTGCCGTGCGACGGCCGCTCCAGACCGTTCATACATCGCAACAGCGTGCTCTTGCCTGACCCCGAGGCGCCGATGATGCACACCACCTCGCGTTCGGACACGTCGCAGGAGACACCGTGGAGCACCTCGTTGTCACCGAAACTCAGTCGCAGGTTCTCAATCTGGATCACTTTCTGGCTCCTGACGTAAGAGCGGTGAGGGAATCGCCGACTCTGGGTGTGGGCACGTTGGCGGCCAAGCGCCGCTCGTAGCGTCTGGCCGCCGTCGACAGCGCGAAGCAGATGACGAAGTAGAACGCCCCGACTACGGTGTAGGCGACTATGGGGTCAGCGGTCTGCGAACTCACGATATTGCCCGCACGGGTCAGTTCGATCAGACCGATGACGGCAACCAAAGAACTGTCTTTGATCAACACCACCAAGAAGCCGACGCCGGGCGGGACGATCAACCGTGCCGCCTGCGGCATGATGACCCACCGCATCCGTTCGACGTAGCCCAGACCGAGCGCCTTCGCCGCTTCGAACTGCCCTCGCGGCACGGCTTCGATGCTGCCTCGAACCAACTCACCGATGTACGCGGACGCGAAGATCGAAAGTGCGATCACGCCGGCCCAGTATTCGGGGACACTGCTTCCGGGTGCGAGCAGAGGGACGCCGAAGTACACGAAGAAAATGACCAGGAGCACGGGAATGCCGCGGATCAGTCCGACATACACGGCGCTGATCCACCGCAAAGGTCGGACGCTACCTGTCGACATCAAACCGAGCATCAGACCGAGCACACCACCGAAAGCCACTGACAGCACGCAGATCTGCACGGTGACAAACGCACCTTGGATAATCAGGGCGAGGTGTTGCCAGCCGAAGGCCTCGAACATCATGCCACCTTCCAACTGATGAATCTGGTTTCGACGATCCGGGACGCGCCGGCGATCAGGAAAGCGACGGTGAAGTACATAAGGCCACCCACCGTGAGGGTCTCGATCGTGCGGAACGTGGTTGATGTGATCCCCAACATCGCGTGCATGAGGTCGGGAACAGCGACGACCGACGTGATCGACGACGCGAGAAACAGCAGAATCGTCTGATTCGTGATGGCAGGAAGCACGTTTCGCACTGCGGGCGGATACAGCACTCGCCAGAAAGTGTCCCTCGAGCTCATCCCCAGCGCTGCCGCCGCCTCGTGTAGTCCAGCGGGCACCGATTGGAAGCCAGCGCGAAATATCTCGGCCATGTATGCCGCGTTGTTGATGGTCAGCGCTACGACGCCGGCTGCGATCGGGTCCAGATTCACACCCGCCTGCGGCAACGCGAAGTAAACAAGATAGAGCTGCAACAGCAAGGGAGTGTTGCGGACCACCTCAACGTATGTGGTCGCCGCTGCCCGGACTGTCCGCGAAGCGGAGGCGCGGCAGGTGTACAGAAGGATTCCCAGGGCACCGCCACCACCGAGGGCGGCGATGCTGATCCCGAGGCTGATGGCCAGCCCCTTCGACAGCGGCGCTAGGTAGGGAATGATGTCGCCGTAGTACAGCTGCATAATCGTCGACTACAGCTACTTGATCAATTCGGGGACGTCCATGCCGAGCCACCGGTTGTATGACTCATTGGCCGCGTCGCTGATGTTGTAGTTCATGATGAAGTTGTTCAGGTAGTTCAGCCAAACCTGGTCACCCATCTTGACCCCGAACGAAACTAGAGACGGCGCCAAGGCTGGCGCCTCGAGAACCCGCACCGCGTCGCCCTCGCTGTCCCGAATGTCGGCGACCACCGCCGTACTTTCCATCAATGCGTCGACTTTTCCGCTGCGCAGCGCTTGGATCGAATCCGCCACGGCCTCGAAAAGACTCGCGTTGGCTTGCGGGAACCGCATTTCAAGGATGCTCGCGGGAACGCTGCCTCGGGTTGCCGCCACATTGCGCCCTGCGAGGTCGTCGTAAGTATTGATGTCGCTGGCTGCGGGTACGACAACAAGCTGCCCTTCAGAGGCGTACGGTCGGGTCATCGCGACGACCTGTGCCCGTTCATCGAGATTGGTCAGTGCGGCGATGATCACGTCGACCTTGCCAGTCTCCAGCATGGGAATTCGGCTGGCATTCGTGGTGCTCACGAATTCCACCTGCGCGCCAAGCGAATCCGCCAGTGCATGAGCCTTGTCGATGTCGAAACCTTCGTACTGACCGGAGCTGTTCATTACCCCGTATGGGGGCGCGTCGGCGAAAACGCCGACAACGACCTTCTTTGACTCGAGAACCTCGGTGAGGATGCTCGGCCCAGCGGCTGCCCCGCCTGTTTGACCGGAAGACGTGCATCCAGCTGCCAGTGCCACCGCTGCCACCGCAGCTATCGCTGTGCGCATTGCCTTTCGCATGGAAATCCCCTGATTCTTGACTCTTCGGAGGCGCCGTCACAGACGGCGATCGTCTCCTCCACCGACAATCGACAGTGGATTAGAGATTATTTACAATCTATGATTAATGCAAGCCCCGATGCGGAGACGTGTTCGCCGGCCCCTGTCCGAGTTCGGGCACCTACGATTGAGATGGCGCCGACTCGGCGCGGAGGGAGACGTCTACATGACCCAAGTCGCAGAAGGCCTGTCTGTCGCCCCACCCGGCATCACCGCTCCGTCTCGACGGCATCAGATCGCCGACTGGCTGCGCGAACAGATCGTCAAGGGCAATCTGGCGCCCGGAGCGCAACTCAAGCAAGACATCCTCGCCGCTCACCTCAGCACCAGTCCAGGCCCCGTCCGAGAGGCATTGCGGCAACTGGAAAGCGAGGGGCTCGTACAGCACATCCCTAATCGGGGGGTCTTCGTCAATTCGGTCAGTGCCGACGAATTGCTTGGGGTGCTGCTGCCGGTTCGGTTGGCGATCGAGTCGTTTGCCATCGCGAAGATCGGTCGGAATCCGCAGACCATCGCTCAACTTGAGCAGTTGGTCATGCTGATGGACCAGGCGGCCGAGCGCAATGATCTCGATCTACTCAACGAACTCGACGTGTCCTATCACGAGATCATCGTCCGGAGCGCACATTCCGAACATGCGCTGCAGTTGTGGGCGAGTGTCCAGCCCCGGATTCGCATGCAGATCCATCGGCTCGCCAAACGTCACACCAGCCCATTCGCGATCCCGCAGGAGCACCGAGTTCTCCTCGACTCCATCCGCGGTGACGACTCCGAGAACCTTCGTCTCGCTCTGGACGACCACATCATGACCAGCGCTCGAGACCTTCTTGCGCGCGAAGACTCTTCGTGACCCCCGGGCGTTCAAGGCGACGATTCTGCCTCGAAGGCCACCCCCAACACACACCTGCCTTTAGTCAGAGCACCTCGTTGGCGTGCGCCCAAGCCGCCGCGGCAGTCCGCGACGAGACCCCGATCTTGGCGTAGATGTTGGCCAGATGGCGGCCGACGGTCTTCTCCGACAGGTAGAGCTGCTGGGCGGCCTGCCGGTTGGTCGCGCCCTGCGCGACGCAGGCCAGGACCTCGAGCTCGCGACGGGTGAGCCCGCCGGGCGAGGGGATTCCGCAGATACCCGCGGGTTCGACGCCCAGTTGGGCGTAGATGGCGTCCGCGGTGGCGGCGTCTGCGGAAGCCGCCTCCGCGTCACCCAGGCCGCGCCGCGCCAGCGCCATCCACTCATAGACTTCGGCGGTCTCGTAACGGGACTGCTGCACCCGGTATTCGCGCAGCGCCTCCTGGAGCGAGGCGAGCGCCTCGTCGAACCGACCCTGCCGCACCGCCACGGCGCCGCGGGCATGCGCCGCCCAGGCCAGGAAACCCGGAGTCTTGAATGCCGCAGCGTCGGTTTCCAGTTCACTGCAGTATGTTTCGGCTTCGTCGACGGCGTCGCGCCCCAGCGCGATCTCCACCGCGGCACGCAACAATCGCATCCGTTCCAGCCGGTCTCCGCCGGACAGTGCCAGTCGGATCGCCGTCCACGCCGCCGCGGAGTCCCCGCGCCGGCAGGCCAGCAAGGCTTCGCCGGGCTGCGGGTCTTTGCCCAGCGTTCGGGCCTGCTCGAACGCCCGTGCCG
>NZXU01000002.1 GCA_002698425.1 Ahrensia sp.
ACGGTACGGTACGGTACGGTACGGTACGGTACGGTACGGTACGGTACGGTACGGTACGGTACGGTACGGTACGGTACGGTACGGTACGGTATTATAAGAACGATCTTGCCGCGATCTGGGTAATCCGGATCTAAGCAATTCCACCGGGAGGAATTAATGCGGATTCACTGTATTGCATTCGTTGGTCTTGTTTTTTCCGCGAATGTCTACGCTCAGGACGAGCCGGCCATCGTCGAGGTTGATGGCGAACAAACATCTTCCAGAAGGTCTATCGATTCGATCACCGTGACGGCAACGCGGCGGGCCGAAAGCATGCAAGATATTCCTGTGTCGGTGACTGCGGTTGAGGGCGATAGCCTTCTCGCCGCCGGCGCCAAGGATACGCGGAACCTTACCTCCCTCGTGCCGGGTTATTTTGGGGGGCGCAACCAGAACCTGATGCATCCGACCATACGGGGCGTTGGTTCGAGCGGCACTTCTACCGGCGACGAGCCCAATGTCGCTGTTTATGTCAACGGAATCTATCAGGGGGACCCGTATTCAGCGCAAATAGATCTGGTCGAGGTGGAGCGCGTGGAAGTGCTGCGCGGTCCGCAGGGCACGGTGTTTGGTCGCAACGCGACGGGGGGGCTGATCAATGTTATCACCCCGGACCCGAGCTTTGAAACGCGTGGAAAGTTTTCAGCCCGTTGGGGATTCTTGCCGGAGACGGCGAATTCTAACGAGAACCCGACCGAATATGATTTTCGCGGATATCTTACCGGGCCGCTTTCAGAAACAGTCGCCGCTGATATTGCTGTTCTCTATCGCGGCAATGACGGGTACATCGCCGATCTGTTCAATGGCGGTGAAACGGGCGACACCCGCATAGCGTCAGTTCGTTCCAACCTTCTGTTCCAGCCGCAAGAAAACATCGAGTTAATTCTCGGCGTGTCCTATGTGGATGCAAATGAACAGACGGCGTCGGCTCAACCATTCGAGGGCAACACGGCAGGCGCGCCGTTCGCCGGCGTTATTATTCCGACTGAACCATGGCAGGCGTCGGGCAATGTGGCGGGCAGGTCGGATCATGATCGGATTGACTTGTCCTTGCGGACCAGTTTTGGCTTGGGGCCGGTCGATCTTGAAACGACGACCTCGTTCATGCGCACGCGCGTAACCCAGTTTGCTGACTCCGACGCCAGCAATATCCTGCTGGGCGAAACATTTATGAATGTTCGGCCGGAAACGTTCACCCAGGAAGTGCGCTTTCTGTCAGCGCATGATGGGCCGTTAAAATGGATCGCGGGCGCCTATGTCTATCGGTTTATCGGAGAACAGCCGGTCACAATCATCAGCCGGAATTCGCCGTCCGATCCGATTACGCCGGTACTTCTGGAGCCGGAAGCCGAGACAACGTCCTATTCAGGCTTTTTTGAAGGGACATACAGCCTAACGGACCGGTTGGATTTTACCGCGGGTATTCGCTACACCGCTGAAAGCAAGGAATTCCGTCAATCTGTCAACGGTTTTCAACTACCGTTCGGCACTGCTGAGGACAGTTTTGACAAATTCACTTATCGGTTTGCGGCGCAGTATGATCTGACCGATAGCACGAATATCTACGCTAGCTATGGCACGGGTTTCAAAAGCGGCGTGTTCAATACGTTTGGCGTCAGCCCGAATGCGGTCGCGCCCGAGACAATCAAGTCAGCGGAACTCGGCGTGAAGTCAGAGCCGACCGGCTGGCTTCGCATCAACATCTCCGGTTACTATTACGAATATGACGACCTGCAGGTAACGGCTCGCGCTGCGGACAATTCATTCGTCCTCCAGAACGCCGCAAATGCCGAGGGTTATGGCGGCGAATTTGAACTGACCGCAGCGCCGATCGAAGATCTGCAGATTCGGATTGCGGCGGCTTACACGCATGCGGAATATACTGATTTCCCCGCGGCGCAAGTCTTTCTGCCGCTTCCGCAAGGCGGAAATATGGTGGCTTCCGCCGATGTTTCAGGCAACCGGCTGGTACGCACGCCGCGCTATACGATCAGCGGCGGCGGCGTTTACACTTTCGACCTCTTTGGCGGGGAGGCCTATGTTTCCGGGAATGTCTTTTATAGCGATGAAATTTTCTACGACTTCCTGAACATTTTTGGAACCGACCCCTATACACTGGTTTCTTCGGAAGTCGGCTGGACGACGCCGGATGAACGGATTAACTTCAAGTTCTATGGTACTAATCTCGCCAACGAGGCTGTCGCGCAGCAAATTTCCCCTGGGCCGAAGGGCGCGTATATAATCTATGAACGCCCGAGAACGATTGGCGTTGGCGTTGAGTACAATTTCTGACATTTCTGCGAGTAGCTATCATCAGTAGTTTCTGAGGCGGCCGATTGTCTGGAGCCAATGGGTCGCCTAATTGGTGGAGGATGTATGGGGCAGCTCGCGGTCCGGCTGAACGACAAGTTTGAGAAACAGGATGGGGAAGTCTACCTGACAGGCATGCAGGCCGTGGTCCGACTGCTACTCGACCAGAAGCGGACAGATGCGTCAAACGGTTTGAATACAGCGGGCTTTGTTTCCGGTTATCGCGGTTCGCCCCTCGGCGCGCTCGACACTGCGTTGTGGCGCGCCGGCCGAGAGCTGAATGCACACGATATCATCTTCCAGCCAGGTGTGAATGAGGAGCTGGCCGCTACGGCGGTTTACGGATCGCAGCAACTCGAACATTTCGAAAGTCCGAAGCGCGATGGTGTCTTTGCTGCGTGGTACGGAAAAGGCCCGGGCGTCGACCGGGCCGGCGACGCTCTAAAGCACGGCAATCTCGCCGGCGCCGCCGCGCATGGCGGCGTGCTGGTGATTGCCGGCGATGACCATCCCGGAAAATCATCGACCACCTGTCATCAGTCGGAACAGGCCCTGGCGGCCTCCATGATCCCTGTGCTTTATCCCTCGAACGCGGAGGATTACCTGCGGCTCGGCGCATTTGGCTATGCGCTTTCCCGCTTTTCTGGTCTTTGGGCGGGCTTCAAGTGCGTCAACGATACGGCCGATTCAACAATCACCGCACGCCTGTCGCGGACGCCGAAACAATATTCGTTTCCCGATATAGAGCGCCCGCCGGAAGGATTGAACCTGATAGTCAACGATGACCGTTTCGCCCAGGAAGCGCGCACGGTTAACTTCCGGTTGCCGGCGGCGCAAGCTTTTGCGCGCGCCAACAACATAGACGAAGTAATCTTCGACGCGACTGAACGCCGTTTCGGCATTATCACTGCCGGCAAGGCCTATCTCGATGTGATTGAGGCGCTCAGTCTTCTCGGGATCGATGCGCGCCGTGCGGCCGCGCTCGGCATCGGCGTCCTGAAGCTGGGCCTGACTTGGCCGGTGGACGCCGACGGATTGCGGGATTTCTCGGCGCGCTGCCGCGAGATCATGGTCATTGAAGAGAAACGGCCGTTTATCGAGCCGCAGGTTAAGGATTCGCTTTATCATCTGCCAGCGGATGATCGTCCCCGCGTTAGCGGAAAGACTACGCCCGAGGGGGCGTTTCTGCTTGCGGCTTCAGGAGAACTCGGCCCCGCGGATATAGCGGCGGCGATCATCGATCGGCTGCGCGCCCACGACATTATCGACGATGCGCTGGCGTCAGCTATTGACCGCTTTGAGCGTCAGGCAAGAGTACCGGATACGCCTTCGATAACGACTAATATCCGCATGCCGTATTTCTGCTCCGGTTGCCCGCATAACAGGTCTACCAAGACGCCTGACGGCGCCATCGCCTTGGCCGGCATCGGATGTCACGTCATGGCGGCATTCATGCCGCATCGAAAACACGTGTGGCCGGTGCAAATGGGCGGCGAGGGCGCCAACTGGATCGGCGCTGAGCAGTTCGTCACCACATCTCACATTTTTCAAAATATCGGGGATGGCACATATTATCACAGTGGAATATTGGCTATCCGTGCGGCAATCGCGGCAAAAAGCAATATCACTTACAAACTGCTATTCAACGACGCGGTGGCCATGACCGGCGGTCAGCCCACGGAGGGACAGCTTACTGTTGGCCAGATTGCCGGGGAGTTGCTGGAAGAAGGCGCCGTGAAGGTGGTGGTGGTGACCGATGATATCCATAAATATGCCGGCCAGCCGCGTATTCCCGCCGGGGTGGACGTTCATCCGCGTGCGGCGCTTGGCGAAGTGCAGGAAGAGCTTTCCGAACGGCCTGGCGTAACAGTGCTGATTTACGACCAAGTTTGCGCAGCGGAAAAACGGCGCCGGCGTAAACGGGGAGCCTATCCAGATCCGCAAAGGCGGCTGTTTATCAACGAGCAGGTATGTGAAGGATGCGGCGATTGCGGCGATAAGTCGAATTGCGTCAGTCTACAACCGGTGGAGACGCCGTTCGGCCGTAAGCGGCGCATCGACCAGAGTTCGTGCAACAAGGATTACAGTTGCGTCGAGGGGTTTTGTCCTTCCTTTGTTTCCGTTGTTGGCGGCCGCTTGCGCTCCAGAACTGGTGCTGGGGCAGTCGATATTCCGGATTTGCCGGACGCAACGCCCGCACAGCTTGACGATGTGCTGTCAGTCTTGATCGCCGGCGTCGGCGGAACCGGCGTTGTTACGATTGGCGCGGTTCTCGGCATGGCGGCGCATATGGAGGGCAAGGCCGCGTCGATTATGGATGTCACCGGCCTGTCGCAAAAGAACGGCGCTGTTTACAGTCATCTCCGTCTTGCGCCGGATCCCGGGCGATTGCGGTCGGCGAAAATCGGGCGCGCCGGCGCCGACATTCTGCTTGGATGCGATATGGTTGCGGCTGCGACGGGTGAGGCGCTGGCGGCAATTCGGACGGAAGAAACAGCAATGATCATCGATGCAGACGTGTCTGCCGTGGCGGCGTTCACTTTCATGCCCGATATTGACATGGACGTCGACGTGATGGCACGGCGGTTACAGCGCGTCAGTGATCGTGATCGGTCAGCGATGATCAATGCAAGCGCGCTTGCCCGACGCCTTTTGGGTGATTCAATCGGCGCTAACATGATGGTTGTCGGCGCGGCGCTACAGCTTGGATTGTTGCCGCTCAGCGTCAGATCAGTGGAAGAGGCGGCGCGCCTTAATGGTGTGGCCGTCGATATGAACGTCACGGCTCTACGGCTAGGTCGCTGGGCGGTTGTCGATCCGGCGGCGCTGGCCGCGGTCGCTGGCGTTGAAGATGACATTGATGCGCCGAAAGAACAGTTGTCGACTGCCTATATCGCCGAGCATCGCAGGCAACGTCTCATCGCATATCAAAACGCCGCTTACGCCGATCGATATATGGCGGTGGTGCGCGAAGCGGAAAACGCGGAACGGCGTGCCGGGCTTAAGGGTTGCGGCTTCTCTGAAGCGGTCGCACGTTATGCTTTTAAGCTTATGGCATACAAGGATGAATATGAGGTGGCGCGGCTATATACGGATGGCGAATTCCTCCGCAGGCTTAAGGAGGAATTCGAAGGCGATTTCAAGCTGCAGTTCCATATGGCGCCGCCGCTTATCGCGCCAAAAGATCGGGCGAATGGCGCTTTGCAAAAATTGACTTTTGGCCCATGGATGATGCCGGCGTTGCGCGTTCTGGCAAAGCTACGCAGATTGCGCGGGACTGTGTTTGATCCGTTCGGCCGCACGCAGGAACGGCGCGCCGAGCGCGCGCTAATCGACTCCTATGAGGCTATGATCACGGAACTTTCTGGTATGTTGTCCGGCGACAATGCCGCCCGCGTTACGGCGCTTGCGGCTTATCCGGAGGCGATCCGCGGCTATGGCCATGTCAAGGAAGCCAATCTGAAGGAGGCCGCGGAAAAACGTGATCGCGTGCTCAGCGAACTCAGAAATGCGTCGGAGCCGGATGCCGGGCCCTTGGCCCAGACGGGGTGACCGTCGCTGCGAATGCGGGCCGGTCGGACAGGTTGAGATCAGACGGAAGATATCAAACCGCCGTCGCTGACAATGACGGTGCCGGTCATGGCGCGTGCAGCGCGCTTTGACGCCAGTAGCACATAGGCGCTCGCGTGATCTTCCGGCTCCGCTGCAAACCCTAGGGGCGTAGCCGCCGCTATGGCGGCGATAACCGCATCATCGTCGTCGAGACCGCGATCTTGCGTGCCCAGGGCGCTGAGGCCAGAAAGCGAGGTTTTGGTTCCGCCCGGCGCGACGCCGTTGACGCGGATATCGGGCGCCCATTCATGGGCGAGTTGATAAACCAGCCCGCGAACAGCAAATTTGCTTGCCGTATAAAGCACACCGCCGCCGCCGCCGCGGAAACTGGCGATCGAACAGGTCAGGATCAAATTTCCACCGCCCGCTTTCAACGGTTCGTAGGCGGTGTTTGCAAGCAGCAGGTGCGAGGTAATATTGGTGCTGAATATTTCCTGCGCCGCTGATCGAAGTTCCTCAGCCGTCATGCGCGCGACACGTTTGTGCCAGTCAAAAATACCGACATTGCCGACGGCGGCATCAAGCCGCCCGAATTCATTTAGCGCCATGTCAACGCCGCGCCGAATAACCTCGGGATCACTGGCGTCGCCCGGTGCAACCGCACATTGGTCGCCCAATGCCGCTTTCAGTTCATTTAGACGGCGTGCGTCGCGGTCTTGTGCGACAACCCGCGCGCCTTCCTGAACGAATCGTTCCGTTACCGCACGTCCGATCCCGGCCCCGGCGCCGGTTACGATCGCAACTTGATCCTTTAGCCAACCGTCAGTCATAGCTGTTCCGTCCTGCGCCGGCGTTTATCCGCCGGCTTTCCGATGTCGGTCCGCATGCCTGCTTGCGTTTCCGACGGTGACGCGGAGTGCGTTGTCGCCACACTCATTTTCTTCGCCGGTCTCTTGACTAAACCGGTTGAGCGTGTACCGTCAATACGGTAACGTATGGACCCAGAGAACATTTAGGCCAAGGGAGTGAAAATGTCCACAAACCTTCCAGACGCCGGTAAGACCGTTATTGTCGGCGGTATAGAGACAAACTATCACGACGAAGGGTCTGGCCGGCCGTTATTCCTTTTGCATGGCTCGGGACCGGGCGTTACGGCATGGCAAAACTGGAGCGGTGTACTTCCGCGCCTGGCTGAAAAATATCGCGTAATTGCGCCTGATATTGTCGGATTCGGACTGACGAAAATTCCTGACGGCCATGAGCCGAAAATCAAATCGTGGCTGGCGCATGTCGCTGGCCTGATTGATGCGCTCGACCTGTCTGATGTCACGCTCGTCGGCAACAGTTTTGGCGGCGCGATTTCGCTCGCGATGATGCTGCGTCACAGCGAACGGGTTCAGTCGCTCGTGCTTATGGGGACGCCGGCGGGTGAGTTTCAGCAGACACAAGGTCTCGGTGACAGCTATTCATTCGAACTCAGCCGCGAAAAAATGGCGGAAATGATGGCGCACTTTCCTTATGATCCAGCCATTGTCACAGACGATATGATCAACGCTCGCTTTGCTTCTGCGGCAGTCAACAGTGGAATTGAAACGATTCGCAAACTTCAGCCGAAACCGTCCGATGACGGATCGCCGGCGACCGTACGTGGCGTGCCGCTGGAACAGCTCGATAAAATCGAGGCCCCGACGCTCATCCTCCATGGAAGGGAGGACAGGGTTATTCCGCTAGAAGTCGCAGTGCGCATGCACCGTCACCTGAAAAACTCAGAACTGCATATTTTCGGGCAATGCGGCCACTGGGTACAGATCGAAAAGGCGGATGCATTCGTTCAACAGCTCGAGAACTTCCTCGAAGGGCGGGCCAAACTATGAGCGCAACGGCTGTGATGACATGCCTTTATGACCTTACAACGTCGCGCAAATTGCGTTCAACGTTTGCGGAAGACCCGCGATCGGCGCTAAAGCGCTACAGTCTCGACGACGATGAACGCCAGTCCATCATTGATTGCGATGTGGGCGTGCTGTTCGAGCAAGGTCATAATCCCATGTTGTTAATGGGTTTTTATATGCTCCTGAATGGGCCGCAATCAATGCCGGAATTCATTGACAAAATGCCGACGCTGGCGTCGCGCATGGATGATGGGAAAATAGCATGAGCAAGATTGTTGGCGGCTTTACTGTTTCCCACGATCCTCTGGTGTTCATCAATCCGCAAAATCTCGATGTGGCGCCGATCCGGCAGGCCTACGATGAAATCCGGCGGCGGATTGCCGAATTACGCGCCAGTGTTGCGATTATTGTCGCCGCCGATCATTACATCGTCTTCGGACCGCGCTTGTTGCCGCAGATCGTTATTTGCGGTGGGGAAATCACCGGTCCGGTGGATGCGCTGCCGGGCATTCCGAACCAGCCGATCCCCCATAATGAAAATTTTGCACGGCGGGTCTTTGACCACATTTTGCATGCGGATTTCGACCTCGCGTTTTCGAACGGAACCGGCGTCGATCACGGTATCGGCATTCCGGCGCATCAATGCCTTCCTGCTAATGGATCGGTCGCAACAGTGCCGGTGTACATGGCGAGCGGCGTTGAGCCGTTTATTCCGATCAGGCGCGCCTATCGCTTTGGCGGCGCCTTGAAGACGGCCATCGAAGAAGACCCGGGCGATGAACGGGTTGTCCTTTTGGGCAGCGGTGGAATCAGCCACTGGGTCGGCACCGGCGAGATGGGCAAGATTAATACAGAATTCGATACATTCGTCCTTGATGCGATCACGAGCGGCGATCCGGATCCGCTTCTGGCGCTTAGCGACCAAGAGATCATGAGCCGCGGCGGCAACGGCGCCATGGAGATCCGTCATTTCCTCGCGGTAATGGGCGCGATGCCGAATGCCAGAGGCGAAGTGATCGAATACAACCCGTGGAAGGGCGGCGTTACCGGTCTGGGCTTTACGCATATTCAGGCGGTCGTGTGATCTTCAGCGTCGAGGATTGAAAGCAAATCGAGGCAGTTATGTCGTGTTCAGAGATGTCAAATGAAGCAGAGGGCCTGACGGATGCGCTGCCCTCGCTTGTCGACGCAGAAAATGGCTGGATCGACCGCCGTATTTTCTGGGACGAGGGGATCTATGCGGTTGAGCTTGAGCGGATATTCGCGCGATGCTGGATTTTCATCTGCCACGAAAGCCAGCTTCCGGAGGTTGGCGATTTTCTGACCACTTACATTGGCGAAGATGCCGTGATCGTCGCGCGAGCGCGCGACCAGAAAATCCATGCCTTTATCAATTCCTGCAGCCATCGCGGCAACCGCGTGTGTTTCGCCGAGGCTGGTAACCAAAAGCGGTTTACCTGCAATTTTCATGGTTGGTCATTCGGGCTTGACGGTTCCCTTGCGGCGGTTCCGTACGCTCATCTCTATAAGGACAATCCGACCTTCGAACGCGAAAAACTGGGTCTCCACCGCGCCCGCGTTGAAAGCTACAAGGGCATGCATTTTGCGACCTTTGACCCGGAGGCGCCGTCGCTCGAAGAATATCTAGGCGATTTCCGATGGTATCTCGATGCCATTCTCGACAATGATGAAGGCGGAATTGAGTTTGTGGACGGCAATATAAAGTCGCGCATGAAGTGCAACTGGAAGTTTCCGGCTGAAAACTTTGTTGGCGATTCCTATCATGCACCATGGACGCATAGTTCAGCATTGCATGCGCTCTTCGGCGCGCTTCCAACGATTCGGCCTGAGCGGTCCTACCAGGTGACCGCCAACGGTCATGGCTGGGAATTCGGGACGGATTTCGTCGGCAATGCGGCGACGCTGTGTGAGCCGGAAATCATCGATTACCTCAAAGGCGAGCAGACCAAGTTTGAAGAACGTTTGGGTAAATTCCGCAGCCGGCTCGTCGGTTCGTTAAGTTCCGCGAATGTTTTTCCGAACCTGTCGTTCCTTCCTGGCCACAACACGTTCCGGACCTGGACGCCGAAAGGCCCGCGAGAAACGGAAATGCATACTTGGGTGTTTCTGAATAGAAATGCGCCGGAGGCGCTGAAAGAAAAGTATCGCCGCGGGGTAATGCTGACATTTTCGCCGGCAGGGGTATTTGAGATGGACGATGGAGAAAACTTCGAACACTGCACGCAGTCGAACGCCGGCGTCGTAACGAGGCGACGCAACTTGCATATGGGCCTGGGCCTCGGATCGGAGCTAGACCGTCCGGACCTCAAAGGTTCAGTATACCAAAGCCAGGTGAACGAAGCCAATCAGCGCGCTTTTTATCAGCGTTGGCTCGACCTGATGGTCGCGCCGCACTGGCGCGATGTTCCGCAACGGCCGGAGGGCGCAAGCAATGGGCGCGTCTGAAGCCATGGCCAAGTCGTCGCCGATTGTTGACAGAGATCTCGTCCTCGAGATCGAGCAGTTTTTGTATCGTGAGGCCCGGCTTCTTGACGAGGAACGATATGACGAATGGCTGGCGCTCATGGCCGATGACATTCATTACTGGATGCCGGGAATCCAAGCTCGTCGCCGAGACGACAAGGCAGAGCGAATCAGCGCCCAGCGCATGGCGTATTTTGACGATGACCTCGATTACCTGAAAAAGCGCGTTGCGCGCGCAAATCACCCGAACGCATGGGGCGAAGATCCGCCGACGCGTCATTTTCATATGATCAGTAATGTCGAAGTCGTAGCGACGGATAAAGAGAATGAGTGGCGCGTCTTTTCGTTGATTTATAATCTGCGCCATCGCAATGAGGCGGAAGAATTGCGCTTGACCGCGCGGCGCACCGATCTCATTCGCCGCATGCCCGATGGCGCGCTAAAACTGGCCCGGCGTTTGATCATCTTGCAACAGACCGTTTTGCAGGCAAAAAATATAAACACCTTCTTGTAGGGAGGATTAAAGGTGGGAATGGAGAATGCTTCACCGTTGGTAACGCCACGGTTTGATAATGCCGTCGCGATGTTTTGGGACGCGGTTGACAAGGCGCCTTCGAAGCTTGCACTCATTGAAGGTACCAGACGCATAAATTACGATGAGTTCGGCCGCGCCGTCGCTGCGCTGTCTCATCACTTATCTCAATGCGGCGCTGCGGGCGAATGTGTTGCGCTGGTCATTCCCAATTCAATTGAATGCAATATCGCCGTGTTTGCTGCACTCGCCTCAGGCGCGCAGGTAACCTTGTTGAATGCGGCTTACACTGAGGCGGAGCTTGCGCGGCTATTTGCGGCATCGGCGCCGCGGGCGTTGATCGTGCTCGCGGGGACGGCTAAGAATGCGCAATCGGCCGCCGCACGGGCTGGAATAGATTCCGTCATTTGCCTGGGCAAGGGCGAGTTCGCGCTTGAGGCATTGATTTCGTCGGATGCGCGGCGTCCTGATGCGGCGCTGGTCGCAGACGAGTTTGCGACACTAGGTTTTACTGGCGGCACCACCGGTGTTCCTAAGGGCGTCGAACGAACCCACCGTATGCTGATGAATACGATTGCGGGCATGGACGAGGCCTGGCCGGCCCGCGTCGGGGAAGATGTATGGCTGAATGTGGCGCCAGTTTCCCATGTCTGGGGCTTTTTCATGGGGTGCATGAACCCTGTTTACAACCGGTCGACGCTCGTTGTTGTGCCGCGTTTCACGCCGGACAATGTCGTTTCAGAAATAGCGCGGCACAAGGTCACCTTTTTCAGTGGCGGCCCGGCGGCAATTTATGGCGGATTGCTTTCGTCGAGCCTGATCCAGGATGCCGACCTGTCTGCGTTGCGCATATGTCCCGGCGGCGGCTCGCCTTTTCTCATGGAACTGCTGAGCGCGTGGGAAAAACGCACCGGCGTTCCAATATTGGAGGCGTACGGAATGACGGAGGCCGGGCCGATCACCGCCAATCCTGCCGATGGCGCTCATCGAATCGGGACAACGGGTCTTCCGTTGACCGGAATCGAGCTGGAAATTGTCTCCATTGATGATCCCGACAAATTGCTTGCGCCAAATGAGGTAGGCGAAGTGCGGATTCGCGGCGCCCGCGTCGTACACCGCTATCGCGGCGAAAGCGCCGGTCATCCGGAAGGTTGGCTTTATACAGGTGATGTCGGCTGCGTTGATGAGGATGGTTTTCTCCAGATCATCGACCGAAAAAAGGACATGCTGATCGTAAGCGGATACAACGTTTATCCCCGCGAAATCGAAGAGTTGCTGTTGACCCATCCGGAAGTAAAAAACGCAGCGGTGATCGGTGTTGCCGATGAACGCAAAGGCGAAGTGCCGATCGCCTTTGTTGAAACAGCCGAAGAGGGAGAGCGGGTTGCAATTGGTCTGGAGCAATTCGTGGAAGCTAATCTGGCCGGATATAAACAGCCCCAACATATCATTCCCGTCGACGCCATCCCACAGACCGTGGCCAGGAAAAACGACCGGAAACGGTTGGCTGAAATGGCGAAGGAATATATCAACGAGTAGCCGCGCTGGTCCTTGACATTCTGGCGAAACCAGTTCAATGACGCGCGTCGCGCAATAACGTATTATTCACCGTCTGTATTTAAAAAGCCTTGTACCTATGACCTGTCGCATTTGAACGCAGCCTCGTTGAGATGGTAAAATGGCTGCATCAAAGGCGAAAGAGGATGTCGGGAAAGCGATATTCCCCTAAGGGTCTGACCGAGAATTAGGCACGTGCCAATGCGTAGATGAAAAGTTTGATCATGGCAAAATGCATGAAGCTAAGTGTTGATGATAAATATCGTTCATGGTCCACGGCCATTTTTCGGTTAATGCTAATCCACGCAAAGGTGCGTTCGACAATCCAGCGGATTGGGAGAACTTCAAATCGGGCCTGATTGCGTTTGATGAATTTTATTTCGCGCGGGCAGTTGCTCTGCGCCGTCAGCGATCATGAGACCGATTTAGGTATTTTATTAGCGGAGGATTTTGGTTCATCGTAGCTCTGAGGAGGAGCGAAGATGAGACACAAATTCGGGCCCGAAGGGTCAGCCGAAAAGATCGTCATAGACATCCGGCGTGCGACGCGTAAGCGTCATGCGACAGAAGAAAAGATCCGCTTTGTTCTTGAGGGACTGCGCGGCAAATATTCAACCGCCGAGTTGTGCCGCAGCGAGAACATGGCGCAGAGCCTTTACTACAGCTGGTCGAAGGAGTTTTTTGAGGCGGGCAAGAAGAGGTTAGCTGGCGATACGGCGCGTCAGGCGACATCGCCGGAAGTGAATGATCTGTGCCCTGAAGCCAGCGATCTGAAAGAGGTCGTCGCAGAACTCACCCTTTAAAACCGCCTGCTCAAAAAAGCCTGATCGGGGATGGGGGCGACCAAGAATGAATTACCCTGCATCTGAAAAACTGGAGATCATTCGCCTGGTTGAGCACCCGCATCTGTCAGTGAAGCGCGCCCTGGACAAGATCGGCGTATCGCGACCGACATTCTACCTCTATGGACGGCTCTCCCGATGCAAGTTGAATCTGAACTGATCAGCATTGGTCCGTTGCATACATCTATCCGGCGTCACCTGAATGGATCGGGGCGCCCATATGGGGAATCCGCTCGCGCACGCCTCAACAGCTGGTAGGCCATGAAGGGCCTCGATAAAAATCAGGCTCGTTGCGCGCCGGTCCGACCTGTGCCGTTCATTTCATCATCGTCTCGCAATCAGTTGGCGGGTCTTCAAAAAGCGGCGCGGTACGGTCCGCCTTTGGAAAGCACGGCCCAGATAATCCGTGCATTCTTGTTGGCGACCGCCACCGTTGGATAACGTAGGAAGTCTTTCGCAAATTCAAAAATGAGCTGGCAGCTCCCGACTCAGTCTTGAGTGGTTTCCGAGCAAGGCAACCAATCAGGAA
>NZXU01000003.1 GCA_002698425.1 Ahrensia sp.
ACGCAAATCTAGCAGATGAGGTAGCCATGGGAGCGACGCGCGCCCACTCTCCACCCTTGTGGGAGAAAGCCTTTTCCTGCATTTACGCGGGCAAGGCCCGTGTAAGTGCTTGGAAAAGGCCAAGAGGGGGGTCGCGATGCCGGTCATCGAGCAGCACGGGCCACCGCCCGGGTTCTTTGAAGCCACGAAGATCGAGAAAAGGCGCGGAGCCGATGAAACGCGTCCGCCTTTACAGGCAAGGCGAGGGAGCGCCGCAGATTCACTCTCCATTAATCATTCGAATTGACTCGGCCTTAGTCATTTTCCGTTAACGCTGGTCGCTTGGTGCGGAGAACCGCGCCGGAAACCTACACTGTTTTGCGTCACGGGTGATCATGCGTTTAGTCCTTCCAGCCCTCCTCGCGATGGCCGTCAGCGGGTGCACCGGAGCCTCGCAGATCGATGCGCTCGATCTGAAGCCGTCGAACGAGGTCGTTTCGTCCATCGGCACGCCGACGCCGAAAGGCAAGGTGAGCGACGAGGAAATCCTGACCGCTCTGTCCGGCGACACGCCGGTTTCGGCGGCGCGCGCGGCGAAATTTCCCGAAGGCGTCCTGCCGGTGGAGCAGGTGGCGTTCGCGCCGCCGCCCGGCACGTTCACGAAGGCGCATCGCCAGACGATCTATCGCGCCCGCTTCTCCGACGCGAAGCCGGTTCCCTTCAAGGGCGCATCGCCGAAGCCCTTCGAGGTGCATGGCGTCGACGTCTCCAAATATCAGGGCGACATCGACTGGCACGAATTGCGCCGGCACGGGGCCTCGTTTGCCTTCATCAAGGCGACCGAGGGTGACGACCACAAGGATGCGGCCTTCGCGAAGAACTGGAAGGGCGCGGCCGATGCCGGCATTCCGCGCGGGGCCTATCATTTCTACTACTGGTGCTCGACGGCGAAGGACCAGGCCGCCTGGTTCATCCGCAACGTGCCGAAGGCCGAGGGCGCGTTGCCGCCGGTGATCGACGTTGAGTGGAACGCCCATTCGCGCAATTGCCGCAAGCGCCCGGGCCGCACCCATGTGCTCTCCGAGATGAAGATTTTCATGGGGATCCTCGAGCGCCATTACGGGGTCAAGCCGATCATCTACACGGCGCCGGATTTCTACGCAGACAATCTGCGCGGCCAGTTCAGCGAACACTCCTTCTGGCTGCGCTCCGTGGTCGCGCATCCGAGCCAGGTCTACCCGGACCGCGACTGGGCCTTCTGGCAGTATTCCGGCACCGGGCTCTCGGGCGGCGTCGACGGCCATATCGACCTGAACGTCTTCAACGGCACGGCGGAAAGCTGGCAGCGCTGGATCGGCAAGCGGACGCTTTGATCCCTCCATGCCACGGACAATCCACGTCATAGAGCATTGGCGGATCGCCGAGCCGGATTACGGCCGCCGGCATCTGGCCGGGCGCGGCTTCGACGTCCGCGTCGCCGAACCGTGGAAGGGCGAGGCGCTGCCGGATCTCTCGGGCGACGAGGCCGGCGTCATGCTGATGGGCGGCCCGCAATATGTCACCGACCTCGACGACGCGCCCTATCTGAAGAAAGAGATGCGTTTCGCCGAGCGCGCCATGCGCCTCGGCATCCCCGTGGTCGGCGTCTGTCTCGGTTCGCAGATGCTCGCCCACATGCTCGGCGCGCGGGTCGATTTCCATCCCGAGGATCACGCGACCTTCGGCTATTACGATCTCTACCCGACGGGCGCCGGCCGCAGCTATTTCCCCGAGCGCATGAAGGTCCTGGCCGGCAACAGCCAGGGCTGGGAAATGCCCAGGGGCGCGACGCCGCTCGCCTATGGCGAGGTCTTCGAGAACCAGGCCTTCCTTTATGACGGCAGGACGATCGCGCTGCAGTTCCACCCGGAAGTCACGCGCCCCATCCTCGATCAGTGGCAGGATGAATTCGCGACCATGATCGGCCAGGCCGGCACGCAGACCATCGAAGAGCAGGACAGGGGCTTCGCAGCCCATGATGCGGCGATCAAGCGCTGGTATACCGGCTTTCTCGATGACTGGTTCGGCGCACCGGACTAGACCCAGCGCGCCGCGTAGCAGACGGTTTCCGGATCGAACCAGTTGCGGGAATATTCCTCCACCGTGTCCTGATTGCCCCAGGAAACCCGCTCGACGAAGCCGAAAGACGTGCCCGGCGTGAAGGGCCCGTCTTTCGGCGTGAAATCGGGGCAAGGGGAGACCGAGACCCTGTCCTCCACCCGCGCGATCCAGAAGCCGAGCTTCTCGCGGTAGAAGAAATGCAGCGATTCGACGATGTCGCTCGCTTTCAGCTTCGGCGCGTGGCGGGCGTCGAACCAGATCTCCTCCACGGCCGCCGGCACGCCGCCGAGCTTGCGCAGGCGGCGGATGCGCCAGGCCTTCTTCGACGATCCGTCGCCGAAAGCGGGCAGGAAGTCCGGCCGGTCGCAAAGATCGAGCGACAGGATGTTCGCGGTCGGCAGGCCGACGCCCTGTTTCAGTTCCAGGTGGAAGAACTCGTAGATCGAGCAGGTCTTCGCCTTGCGTCTGACATAGGTGCCGGACCCCTGGATGCGCTCCAGCAGGCCGCGATTTTCGAGCAGCGCCAGCGCCTTGCGCAACGTGCCGATGGCGACGCCCAGATGGCCGGCGAGTTCCGCCTCCGTCGGCAGCCGCGACCCGTCCGGCCAGATGCCGGCCGAAATTTCCCGGCTCAGCAATTCGCCGATCTGCAAATAGAGCGGCAGGCTGCCGCCTCTGGTCTTCTCGCTGGTCAATCTTTTCCCCGGCCGAACCGCCGCGATACTATCCGGGACCGGTCCGGCTTGTCATCCGGCGCAAATTCATTCACTATTGATACATATTTTGTCTGCACCGCGAAAGCCGCGGGAACAAGGATTTGGGAGGATAGAAGCATGACCGTGGTGCCGGTGAAAAGCGCCGATCTCGATGCCGCCGAGGTCGCCTGGTTCGCGCCGATCTGTTCCGACGATTACCGTCATCTCGGTGTGCCGGAGGGCGATTTGCGCTCATCCTGGGACCACACCAGCGACATCGTGCGCACCGCCGACCGGTTGGGTTTCCGCAATATCCTCTGTCCGTCCTCCTATCAGGTGGGGCAGGACACGTGGAGCTTCGTTTCGGCGATGGCGCCCCTGACCGAGCGCATCAACATGCTGGCCGCGATCCGATGCGGCGAGATCCATCCGGCGATGCTGGCGCGCGCCGTCGCGACGGTCGACCACATGATGAAGGGCCGGCTGACGCTGAACGTGATCTCGTCGAATTTCCCCGGGGAGGACGCGCCGAGCGACTACCGCTATCGCCGCTCCACCGAGGTGGTCGAGATCCTGCGCCAGGCCTGGACGCGGGACACGATCGACTACGAAGGCGAGATCTACCGGCTCAAGGGCCTGTCGACCGACCCGGTCCGGCCCTACCAGCAAAATGGCGGTCCGCTCCTCTATTTCGGCGGCTATTCGCCGGACGCGGTGGAACTCTGCGGCCATCACTGCGACGTCTATCTGATGTGGCCGGAACCCGAAGAGCTGCTGGCCGAACGCATGAGGGCCGTCCATGCCCGCGCCGAGGCGCATGGCCGCGTTCTCGACTACGGCCTCAGGGTGCATGTGATCGTGCGCGACACCGAGGCCGAGGCAAGGGATTACGCCGCCGAGCTGGTCTCGCAGCTCGAAGACGAGAAGGGCAGCGAAATCCGCGATCGCGCTCTCGATGCCAAGAGCTATGGCGTTTCGTTGCAGGCGGCCAATCGCGACAAGGCCGACGATGAGGGGTTCGTCGAGCCGCATCTTTGGACCGGCGTCGGCCGGGCGCGGTCCGGCTGCGGCGCGGCGTTGGTCGGCTCTGTCGACCAGGTCCTGTCGAAGCTCGAACGCTATCGCGCCATGGGCATCCGCGCCTTCATCCTGTCGGGCTATCCGCACAAGGCCGAATGCGAGATCTTCGGGAGCAAGGTGCTGCCGCACCTGAAAACATGTTCATTGCCGGAGATTTACGGTCGGGTTCCCGCCGAGACGCCGGAAACGCCTTTGGGCGTCGGGGTGCGCCGGTGACCGACATGCCGGCAATCACGATGAGCAAGGGTTTGCCGCCGATGAGCCGGCTGGTCTATGGCTGCTGGCGGCTGGCCGACGATCTGGACAATTCGCCCTCGGCCGTCGCCCGGAAGATCGGACTATGTCTCGATCAGGGCATTACCACATTCGATCACGCGGATATCTATGGCGACTATCGCTGCGAAAGCCTGTTCGGCGCGGCGCTGGCGGCGGACCGGGGCCTCGCGAGCCGGATACAGGTGGTAACGAAATGCGGCATCGTGCTGAAATCGCCCGCATTTCCAGATCGTCGCGTGAAATATTACGACACCTCGGCTGCCCATATAAAAGCTTCGGCTGAGACCTCGTTGAAGCGCCTCGGCGTCGAGGCGATCGACCTCATGCTGATCCACCGGCCAGACCCCTTCATGGATCATCGCGAAACGGGAGCGGCGCTGGATGCGCTTGTCGATGACGGTCTGGCGCGAGGCGTCGGGGTCTCCAATTTCATGCCGGTGGATTTCGACCTGCTGCAGTCCGCGATGAAGCACAGGCTTCTGACCAACCAGATCGAGATCGGCCTGCTCGCGCGTGCCGCTTTCATCAACGGCCAGATCGCGCAGCTTCAGATGAAGGGCTTGGCGCCGATGGCGTGGTCGCCGCTTGGCGGCGGCGCGCTGTTCGACCCCGGCAGTCCGGCCGGCGCGCGATTGTCGGCAAGGCTTGCCGAAATCGCCGGTGAACACAATGTAATGCCGGAGGCAGTTGCGCTGGCCTGGATAATGGCGCATCCCACCTCGATCATGCCGGTCGTGGGAACGAACAACCCGGAGCGTATCTCCAGGATTGCCGACACCCTGAAAGTCGGCTTCGATCGCGAGACATGGTACGAATTGTGGACGCTGGCGGACGGCAAGGAGATTCCTTGAGGAAGAAAACCATGAATGCGGATGCCCATCTCAACCTCGAAACGTTGAACCAGACGGCCCTGAAACGGGCGATGGGCTGTTTCGTGACGGGCATCGCCGTGGTGACGACGCGCCATGAGGGCGTCGATTTCGGCATGACCTGCAATTCCTTCAACACGGTTTCGCTGGATCCGCCCCTGGTCCTGTGGAGCGTGCAGCGGACCGCGAGCAGCTATGAGGCTTTTACGCGCGCCGGCGGCTATGGAGTCTCCATCCTCGGCGCGGACCAGGAGGCGCTGGTACAGAGGTTTACCCACGGGCCTCAGGAAGAGCGCTTTGCCGGCCTGCCGCTGACACGGCTCAACAGCGGTCGGGTCGTTCTCGACGGCGCGGTTGCCTGGTTCGATTGCGCGCTGGAGAAATCCGTGTCGGCCGGCGATCATGACGTGCTGATCGGCCGGGTGCTCGACTTCGCCTCGAGGGACGGATCGCCGCTCGGCTATGGGCGTGGCGAGTTCAAGGCGTTTTAGGCGATTGCCGGGTTCGCGCGGCGCCTGTCGCGCCGGAGCTGCCACAGCGTATGCGCCGTCAATGCGACGATGATGATCGTGCCGCCGGCAAGTGCGGCGGGCGTCGGCTTTTCGTCGAACAGCATCCAGACCCAGACCGGCGAGAGCACGGTTTCCAGCAGGTAGAACATCGCGACTTCAGGGCCGCTCAGATATTTGGGGCCGGTGGCGAGGCACCAGAATGAAACGGGGATCAACAGCGCGCCGTTGAAGACGAGCCATGCCGGCGTCTCGACATGGGCCGTGGCACTTCCGCCGCTGCCGAGGATGATCAGGGCCACCGTCACCGGCAGCAATCCTCCGGTCATCGGCGCGAACCCCATGTCGCGGCCGCTCTTTCGCGTGAGCGTGATCGCCGACGCGATCACGAAGGAGGCGGCCAACGCCAGCAGGTCGCCGAAATAATTTCCGGTGCGCACGCCGTCGCCGACAATCAGCGCCACGGCTCCGATCATGATCGCCATGGTCAGCAGCGTTGCGCGGGCGGGCCGCTCACCGAGAGCGAGCCAGCCGAGCAGGGCGGCGAACATCGGGTTGAAGGACAGGATGAAGACGACATTGGCCGCCGTCGTGTTGAAGATCGCCCCGATGAAGGTCAGTGCCGAGCATCCATAGAGGATTGCGACGAGGATGCCGATCCTGCCGGGCAGCAGCATGACCGGACGCCTCCGCCACAGGCTGATCGCGCTCCACAGGAGAACCATCACGCACAGCCCCAGCCCGTAGCGCATGAACTGCACGGACCACATGTCGCCATCGGCGAGCCGCAACACCGGGATGTCGAAACTCAGGACAAGTCCGCCAAAGCCCGTGAGCAGCAGCCCTTTCTGGTGTGGGGTCATGTCGCGCGGGAACTGTCAATCTTCGAAGAGTTCCCATCCCGACGCGGTCAGGTGTTCCTGCGGCCGGAAACGGGTCTTGTATTCCATCTTGCGCGATCCCTCGACCCAATAGCCGAGATAGACATGCGGGAGGCCTTCGCTGCGGGCGCGCTGGATGTGATCGAGGATCATCCAGGTGCCGAGCGAACGGCGGGTCTGTTCCGGGTCGAAGAAGGAGTAGACCATCGAAAAGCCGTCGGCCATGCGGTCCGACAGGGCGACGGCGATCAGCGGGCCTTCGCCGCGACCGGTGACGAAGCTGTCCGGTCCGCGTTGCCTGTATTCGATGATACTGGTCGGCACATGCGTATCCTCGACCATCATCGCATAGTCGAGCACGGTCATTTCCGACATGCCGCCCTTGTTGTGGCGGGCGTCGAGATAGCGGCGGAACAGCGAATATTGCTCGCTGGTCGGTTCGGCCCGCGTTTCGGCGCCGACCAGGTCCATATTGACCCCGGCGATGCGGCGCATGTTCTTCGACGGTTCGAACCGGTCGGCGAGGATGCGGACGGAAACGCAGGCGCGGCAGGTTTCGCAGGCCGGGCGGTAGGCGATATTCTGGCTGCGGCGGAATCCGCCCTGGGTCAGCAAATCGTTCATCTCGGCGGCCTTTTCGCCGACGAGATGGGTGAAGACCTTACGTTCGTGCTGCCCGTCCAGATAGGGGCAGGGTGACGGGGACGTCAGAAAGAACTGCGGTGATTTCGGTGAGTGCTGTGTCATGCCGCCGGTTTCGCTTCACGGCGAAGATTTGGCGAGAACGGCGGAAAGGTCAATACGCCGAAAGCGACCTCAGCGGCTTGAACGCACAACAACTGTCCCAAGGGCAAGATCATGCAGGGTCCGCTTGTCCTCCAGGAAGAGCGGCGCGAGCAGAAGGGGCAGGAAGATCGCCGCCGACGCCCAGAACAGAACCGCGTGGACTATGGCTGTGATGAAGTCGATTCGGCGGCCATCATAACGCTCCAGACGGATGTCCATCAGGCGCATGCCGATCGTCGCCTGAGACGGCCCGCCGACGGTCCAGCCGATATAGGTCAGCGCCACGAGCGGGCCGATGATGGCGTATAGCAGCCAAGCCGCGCCGAAGGTTGCAAAACCGAGCAGGAAGATCACCGGCACGGCGACGACCATCAGCAGGAAGACCATGAAATAGTCGATCAGGAAGGCGAAGATACGCCGCGTGCGCACGCCGTCGAAAAGGCGCCAGTCGTCGAAGCGGTCCGCATAGGTCGCGCCGTCATTTTCGAATGTCGAACTGTTCTGCATGTCGATGCCCTGTTTCCAGCATCGAAGTGGGATTTCAGGACCGCGATATCAAGAACCGAGGCTCGGCTAGCCCTTGAGCAGCCGCGCCGCGCGCGGCGCGAAATAGGTGAGGATGCCGTCGCAGCCGGCGCGCTTGAAGGCCAGCAGGCTCTCCATCATGATACGCTCGCCGTCGATCCAGCCATGCGCCGCAGCGGCCTCGATCATCGCGTATTCGCCGGACACCTGGTAGACATAGGTCGGGACCTGGAAGGTCTCCTTCACCCGGTGGCAAATATCGAGATAGGGCAGGCCGGGCTTGACCATCACCATGTCCGCGCCTTCCGCCAGATCGGCCTCGGTTTCGCGCAACGCCTCCTCGGTGTTGGCCGGGTCGATATAATAGGTCTTCTTGTCGCCCTTCAGCAGGCCGGACGTGCCGATCGCCTCGCGATAGGGACCGTAGCAAGCCGAGGCGAATTTGGTGGCGTAGGACATCAGCGCGACATCCTGGAAGCCGGCCTCGTCGAGCGCGTCGCGGATCGCGCCGATGCGGCCGTCCATCATGTCCGACGGCGCGACTATATCGGCGCCTGCCGCCGCCTGGCCAACCGCCGCTTTTGCGATCTGGGCGACCGACTCGTCATTGACGATGATCCCGTCGCGCAAGATCCCGTCATGGCCGTGATCGGTGAACGGATCGAGCGCCGCATCGGTGATGATGCCGATCTCCGGCACCGCCGCCTTGATGGCGCGTGTGGCGCGGTTGATCAGATTGTCGTCGTCGAGCGCGTGGCTGCCCGTCGTGTCGCGCTTCTCCATGGCGACATTGGGAAAGGTGGCGATCGCCGGAATGCCGAGGCCGGCGGCTTCCTCCGCCGCCTTGACGGCGCGATCGACACTGAGACGCTGCACGCCCGGCATCGCGGCAATGTCCTCGACGCGGTTTTCGCCCTCGATCAGGAAGATCGGCCAGATCAGGTCATTGACCGTCAGTTCCGTCTCGCGCACCAACCGCCGTGACCAGTCCGCCTTGCGCATGCGGCGCAGCCGCTTGCTTCCGGTGATTTCGTCAACGCTGCGTGCCATGTCGCGATCCTGTGGTTCGAATTCGGGTTTGCCTAGCATGGCGCCGCCTGAGAGGCTATCGGTCGAACGGGACAAAGAATCGCAGGGAACGAAAGCGTGGATACGCCAAGCGAAGGGATGAAGGAGAAACGGCCGTCGACGGCCGAGGTCGTCTTCGTCTGGTTCCTGCGGCTGATGGCGATCATCGCGATGATTTCGGGCCTGTCCTACTGGTCGCAGCTGACGGGCATCGGCAACGCGGACCTGCCGCGTTTCGACGAGTTGCCGGTCCATTGGCAGGTGCCATGGGTTGTGCTGGCCGTCCTCCTGCCTTGCGCCTCGATGGGATTGTGGATGCTGACATCCTGGGGCGTCGTCCTGTGGGCTGCCGCGAGCGTCCTCGAGATCGCCGTCTACGGCGTCTGGTCCGACAGCTACATTTCGAGGCCGACGGTTGTTTTCGGCCATATCGTTGCGCTGACCGTGCTGGCGGCGATCCTGATTGTCATCGCCCTGCAGCGCTACCGTGACCGCGTACACTGATTGTTAACCGCCTTTCGAAAGGAACGGCGGGTAATGGCCCGTTAACTTAGGTGTTTAAGTCGAATTTTAGTCGCTTTGGGTAGTTTGCCCCTCAACGGTGAAAACAAAAAACAATCACCGACATAACAGAGAGGCAATCTGATCATGATGAATGCGACCAACATGGTGGGCGCAAAGCCCGTTAAGTCGTCGGAAACCAGTGTTCGTGAGTTGTACTTGGAATCCCTGCAGCTGGTCGAGCGTCTGCACCGCCGGTTGCTTGACGTCGTCAAGGACGAGTTCGACCGCGCCGGCCGCAGTGACATCAACGCCGTACAGGCGCTGCTGCTGTTCAATATCGGCGACAGCATCCTGACCGCCGGCGAACTGCGCTCGCGCGGCTACTATCTCGGTTCCAACGTGTCCTACAATCTGAAGAAGCTCGTGGAACTTGGTTTCGTCGACCACCGCAAATCGAAGACGGACCGCCGGTCGGTGCGCATCAGCCTGACCGAGAAGGGCAAAGACGTCGCCAACACGGTGGCCGAACTCTATAACCGTCACATCCTGTCGATCGAGACGGTTGGCGGAATCGGCACCGACGAGTTCCAGGCGATGAACCGCGCCATGCAGCGTCTCGACCGCTTCTGGAACGACACGATCCTCTATCGCCTCTGAATTGCTTCTGCTGCTGGATAAACGAGCGGGCGCGGCCTCGGCTGCGCCCGTCTTGATTCGTTCCCGATGCAATCCAAATGCGTGTCACGGCACTTGGCCATCCCCAAAACCCAAGGGAGCCGGGGCGCCGGCACCCAACATCAATTGGCCATATTCCTGTGGGACTTGGCGCCCGGACGGCAGGAGCCGCTGGCGGGGCGCTTCGATTGATTTGTCCGTTGCTCGCTTGATCGCGGAACCGTGACCGGGGTATCCGCTTTAACAGGTTGACGATAGGACCGGGGGGCCACCATATGGCTGCGACACGGTCTTCGAAAATGCGCATAGCAGGTGGATCATGAGCGGAATTGGTAATGGCGATCGGCGGACCTTCCTGAAGGGGATCGGTGCTGTCGGAGCAATGGCGGCAGGTCTTTCGAAAGCCGCCGCGCAAGAACCGCTGAACGAAATCCTGCAATCGCCGCGCCGCGGGAACTGGGACGACCAGTTCGACGCGGTCGGCACTCGCAGCCCCGAGGTGAAGACGCGCCAGCCGATCCTGAGCCCGGCGACGGCCACTTATGTCGAGCAGGCGATAATCGCCTATCAGGGCATCGTCGCGCGGGGCGGCTGGCCGCAGGTCAATCTGACCCAGCGCCTGAAGGTCGGCTCGAAGGATCCGGCTGTCCGCCAGCTGCGCCAGCGTCTCAAGATTTCCGGAGACCTGCCGTCCAATTCCGGCGACAGCGACGTCTTCGACACATTTCTCGATGCGGGCGTGAAGCGCTTCCAGCAGCGCCACGGCATGCCGGCGGACGGGATCATCGGCACTGTAACGCTGTCGGCGCTGAACGTGCCCGCCGACGTTCGGCTCGGCCAGCTCGAGACCAATCTCGTGCGGCTGCGCTCGATGTCCGGCTTTCTCGGCGAGCGCTACGTAATGGTGAACATTCCTGCCGCCGAGATCGAAGCGGTCGAGAACGGCCGCGTGGCGCAGAACCACAAGGCGATCGTCGGCAAGGTCGACCGTCAGACGCCGATCCTCAATTCGAAGATCTACGAGGTCATTCTCAACCCCTACTGGACGGCGCCGAAGTCGATCATCCAGAAGGACATCATTCCGCTGATGCGCAAGGATCCGACCTACCTGACGCGCAACCACATCCGTTTGTTCGACCCGCAGAACAACGAGGTGCCGCCGGAGCTGGTCAACTGGTCGACCGACGAGGCGCTGACGATGAATCTGCGCTTCCGTCAGGATCCCGGCAAGATCAACGCCATGTCCTCGACCAAGATCAATTTCTCCAATCCGCATGCGGTCTACATGCACGACACGCCGCAGCAGAGCGTTTTCGGCCAGTTGCTGCGCTTCGAATCCTCCGGCTGCGTGCGCGTCCACAATGTGCGCGAACTGACGAGCTGGCTGTTGCGCAGCACGCCCGGCTGGTCGCGCAGCCAGATCGAGGCGGTCATCGCGACCGGCGAGAACACCGAGATCGAGCTCGTCGATCCGGTGCCGGTCTATTTCGTCTACATCTCCGCATGGTCCACTGGCGCGGTCGTCCATTTCCGGGATGATATCTACGGACGGGACGGCGTCGATTCCCTGCAACTGAGCTCATCCTCGACGACGCTCTGAGGCATCGGCTGCACCGGCCTTCCTCCTTGCCGAAGAGCTTTGCGCCATTCGCCTGAAAACGGCTGCGCAATTCGCGTTCAGGCAATGGAAGTGGGCGGGCATACGTGATAATGCGCCCCGCAACAGGCGATTTTCCCGCATTTGGAAAGGAATTGTACCGATGTCCCAGAACAGCGCGGCTTCCGCAAAGGCGTATTCGGACGCGTTTTTCACCGAGTCGCTTGCCGACCGTGACCCCGAGATTTTCTCCGCGATCCAGAAGGAGCTCGGTCGTCAGCGTCACGAGATCGAGCTGATCGCGTCTGAGAACATCGTGTCCCGCGCCGTGCTGGAAGCCCAAGGCTCGATCATGACGAACAAGTATGCCGAGGGCTATCCGGGCAAGCGCTACTATGGCGGCTGCCAGTTCGTCGACATTGCCGAGGAACTGGCCATCGAGCGCGCCAAGAAGCTGTTCGGCTGCGAGTTCGCAAACGTTCAGCCCAATTCCGGTTCGCAGATGAACCAGGCCGTGTTCCTCGCGCTGCTCCAGCCGGGTGATACGTTCATGGGCCTCGACCTCAATTCAGGCGGCCACCTGACGCACGGCTCCCCGGTCAACATGTCCGGAAAGTGGTTCAATGTGGTCTCCTACGGGGTTCGCGAAGACGATCACCTGCTCGACATGGACGAGATCGCCGCCAAGGCCGAGGAACACAAGCCGAAGCTGATCATCGCCGGCGGCACCGCCTATTCGCGCACATGGGACTGGAAGCGCTTCCGCGAAATCGCCGACTCGATCGGCGCTTACCTCATGGTCGACATGGCGCATATTTCCGGCCTCGTGGCCGGTGGCGCCCATCCGTCGCCGATCCCGCATGCGCATGTCGTCACGACCACGACCCACAAGTCGCTGCGCGGCCCGCGCGGCGGCATGATCCTGATGAATGACGAGGCGATCGCCAAGAAGATCAACTCCGCCGTATTCCCGGGCCTGCAGGGCGGCCCGCTGATGCATGTCATCGCCGCCAAGGCGGTGGCCTTCGGCGAGGCGCTGCAACCCGAGTTCAAGTCCTACGCCCAGTCGGTCGTCGCCAACGCCAAGGCGCTGGCAGAGAGCCTCAAGGAACAGGGCGTCGATATCGTCTCCGGCGGCACCGACAATCACCTGATGCTGGCCGATCTTCGTCCGAAAACGGTAACCGGCAAAGCGGCGGAAGCCGCGCTCGGCCGCGCCAATATCACCTGCAACAAGAACGGCATTCCGTTCGATCCGGAAAAGCCCTTCGTCACGTCCGGTATTCGGCTCGGCACGCCGGCGGGCACGACGCGCGGCTTCGGTCAGGCCGAGTTCCGCGAGATCGGCACGCTGATCGCCCGGGTTCTCGACGGTCTGCGCCAGGCCGGCCCGGACGGCGACAATTCCGGCATCGAGGAAGCGGTGAAAAAAGATGTGGTCGCGCTGACCGAGCGCTTCCCGATCTATGGCTATATGGGCTAGCACGCGCGCATGCGCTGCCCATTTTGCCAGTCCCTGGACACCCAGGTTAAGGACAGCCGTCCCGCCGAGGACGGTGCCGCCATTCGCCGCCGCCGCGTCTGCCCGGACTGCGGCGGCCGTTTCACGACGTTCGAGCGTGTCCAGCTGCGCGATCTCTACGTGATCAAGAAAAGCGGCCGCAAGGTGCCGTTCGACCGCGACAAGCTGGCCCGCTCCTTCGAGGTGGCGCTGCGCAAGCGGCCGATCGATCCGGACCGCGTCGAGCGCGCCGTCTCCGGCATTGTTCGCCAGCTGGAATCCTCCGGCGAGCAGGAAATCCCGGCCGAGGATATCGGCACGCTGGTCATGGAAGCTTTGAAGGGGATGGACGACGTCGCTTATGTGCGTTTCGCCTCGGTCTACAAGAACTTCCGCGAACCGCAGGACTTCCAGGACCTTCTCGGCGAACTCGGCGGTAATCTGGCGGGTGAGGGCGAAGAAGCTGTTGCGCCGGTGAAGGATTAGCGCCACTTAAGCGCTGCCATGGAAAATGTCACAGAACTTGACCGCCGTTTCATGGCGGCGTGCATCCGTTATTCGCGCCGCCATCTCGGCCGCACCGGGACGAATCCGTCGGTCGGCACGTTGATCGTCGCGGATGAGGGGAACGGTCCCGTCATCGTCGGGCGGGGCGTGACCGCGCTTGGCGGGCGGCCGCATGCCGAACCGGTCGCGCTGGCCGAAGCCGGCGAAAGGGCGCGCGGCGCGACCGCCTATGTAACGCTCGAACCCTGCGCCCATCACGGACGTACGCCGCCCTGTGCCAATGCGCTTGTCGCGGCGGGGATCGCCCGCGTCGTCGCCGCGGCGACCGATCCGGACGAGCGCGTATCGGGACGCGGCTACGAGATCCTTCGGGCAGGGGGCATCGAAGTCGTCCCCGGCTTGCTTGCCGACGAGGCGCGGACGGTCCTGTCGAGCTATCTGACCCGGTCTTCGAAGAAACGCGCCGGAGTGACCTTGAAGCTCGCGGTTTCCGCCGATGGCATGATCGGCCGCGCGGCGGCCGGGCAGGTGCCGATCACCGGCGATGCGGCGCGGGCGCAAAGCCACCTCCTGCGCGCCGAGCATGATGCGATCCTCGTCGGCATCGGCACCGCGCTGGAGGACAATCCGGAGCTGACCTGCCGCCTGCCTGGCCTCGAGCAGCGCTCGCCGATGCGGATCGTGCTCGATCGCCAGGCCCGTCTTCCCGTCGCCTCGCGGCTGGTCCAGTCGATCCCGGAAGCGCCGCTCGCCATCGCTACTATCGAGCCCGAATCCGAGGCCGCGCAGGTCCTCGAAGGCGCGGGAGCGCGGTTGATCGCCTGCGAGGAGCATGACGGCCGCGTCGCGCTGCCGGAATTGCTGGAAGATATCGCGGCGCTCGGACTGTCGAGCGTTCTGGTCGAGGGCGGCGCGGCGGTTGCGCAGTCATTTCTCGACGAGGGACTTGCGGACCGCATCGTGTTGTTCGAAAGCGACGTCGTCGTTGGGGCCAACGGCATTGCCGCTCCGTTCACGCGGGCCACGTTGCCGGCCGATTACGAACCGGACGGCGAATGGGTCTTCGGAGCGGACCGGTGTTACGAGTTCAATCGGAGAGGCTGATGTTTACCGGGATTGTCACCGATATCGGCCAGCTGGCCGCGATCACCGAGCGCGAAAAGGGACGCCGTTTGCGCATCGAAACCGCCTATGATCCCGAGACGATCGATATTGGCGCATCGATCGCCTGCGCGGGCGTCTGCCTGACTGTCGTCGACAAGGCGTCGACCGGCAGCAATTCGCGCTGGTTCGAGGTCGAGGCCTGGGAAGAGGCGCTGCGCCTGACCACGATATCGGACTGGCAGGTCGGCACGAAGATCAATCTGGAACGCGCCATGAAAGCCGGCGACGAATATGGCGGGCACATGGTGTCCGGCCATGTTGATGGGATCGCGACCATTGTCGGCCGCGAGGCGGAGGGCGAAGCGACCCGCTTCCATATCGAGGCGCCGGCGCATCTCTCGCGCTATATCGCGCCCAAGGGATCGGTGACGCTCGATGGCACCTCGCTGACCGTCAACGGCGTCGAGGGCGATGTCTTCGACGTGCTCCTTATACGCCATTCCCAGGAGGTGACGACCTGGGGCGAGAGGCAGGTGGGCGACGCCATCAACCTCGAAATCGACCAGATCGCACGCTATGTCGAGCGCTATGTGAAACGCCTTGCGGAGACCGCCAAAGAGGCGTAGGCCACGGCCGAACCGATTTCCGCGGAGAACCCCTTCCATGGCCACCGAAAAACCGCATCTGCTGATCGTCGAGGCACGCTTCTATGAAGGCCTGTCCGAAGCGCTTCTCGACGGTGCGACGACGGCGCTGGAAGAGGCCGGCGCGACGTGGGACGTCGTCACCGTTCCCGGTGCGCTGGAGATTCCGGCGGCGATCGCTTTCGCCCTGGAGGGCGACGAGGATTATAGCGGCTTCGTCGCTCTGGGCGTCGTGATCCGCGGCGAGACCCACCATTTCGACATCGTCGCCAATGAATCGAGCCGCGCCCTGGTCAATCTGTCGGTCGACGAGTCAGCGGCGATCGGAAACGGGATTTTGACCGTCGAGAACGAGGCCCAGGCATGGGCCCGCGCACGGCGGACCGAGAAGGACAAGGGCGGATTTGCCGCCCGCGCCGCGCTGACCATGATCGCGCTGCGCGAACAGTTGGGTGCAAATGACTAAATTGGAAGACAAGAAAAGACCGGCGGGCCGCGATGCGGGTCCGAAGCCGGCCAACAAGCGCGGCGCTGCGCGCCTCGCGGCGGTGCAGGCGCTCTACCAGATGGACGTATCCGGCGGAGGCGTGCTCGAAACGGCCGCTGAATACGAGACATTCCGCCTCGGCAAGGAAATCGACGGCGTTCAGTATCGCGAGGCGGACGCCGCGTGGTTCCGTTCGATCCTGTCGGGCGTCGTCGGTCGCCAGAAACAGCTCGATCCGATGATCCGCAACGCGCTGACGGACGACTGGCCGCTGTCGCGGCTGGATTCGACCCTGCGGGCGATCCTCAGGGCAGGGGTCTTCGAACTAACCACTATCAAGGATCTGCCACCGGCGGTGGCGATCTCGGAATATGTCGATATCGCGCGGGCCTTCTACGAGGACGGCGAGGAACCGCGGCTCGTCAATGCGGTGCTTGACCGCATTGCAAAGGATCGCAAGGCGGGAGCATAAGACCCCGGTCATGCATCAGACGGTCGAAATTACGGAAGCGAGCGCGAAGCGAACCGCGCTGACACTGGCGGCGGCGCAGTCCATCGTCGGATCGGCTGCGCCGATTTCCATTTCGCTCGGCGGTCTGGCCGGGTTTTATCTCCTGCAACTCAACGGCATGGACACCTCGCTGGCGACGGCGCCCGTGACCGGGTTCAATGTCGGCGTAGCGCTCGGCGCCTTGCCGGCCGCGTTGCTGATGCGCGCTCTCGGCCGCAGGCCCGGCTTCGTGACCGGCGCGGCGATTACCGCGCTTGGCGGCGCGATCGCCGCCATTGCCTTGTTCCGCACCTCGTTCCTGCTGTTTGCCATCGGCCTGATCGTGATCGGGCTTGGCGGTTCTTTCGTTCAGCAATACCGCTTTGCGGCGGCCGACAATTCGCCGGCGCATTTTCGCCCGCGCGCGATCTCTTGGGTGCTCGGCGGCGGCGTCTTTGCCGCTGTGGTCGGGCCGCAGACGGTCGTGTGGACGCGCGACCTGTTTGAGCCGGTGCTGTTTGCGGGCGCGTTCGTCGCCATGATCGGCCTTGGCCTGCTGGGTGTCGCGATCCTTTCGACGCTCAATATTGCGCGCGACAAGAAGGGCGCTACGGCGGTCTCGAGCGAGCCTGTACGTCCGCTGTCACGGATCCTGTTGCAGCCGCGTTTCATGGTCGCTTTTGCCTGCGGTGTCGGATCCTACGCGCTGATGAGTTTCGTCATGACCGGCGCGCCGCTCGCCATGGTCGGCTGCGGCTTTACGCCCGACGATGCGGCGCTCGGCATCTCCTTCCATGTAATGGCGATGTTCGCCCCGAGCTTCGTGACCGGCAATCTGATCGCCCGTTTCGGCAAGGAGCGCATCATCGCGATCGGCATGGTCCTGCTCGTCGGCTGCGCCATCGTGGCCCTGTCGGGCATCGCGCTGTGGCAGTTCTGGTCCGCGCTGGTCCTGCTTGGCGTCGGCTGGAACTTCGCCTTTATCGGCTCGACCACGATGCTGACCGAGACCTACCATGCCGGCGAGCGCAACAAGGTGCAGGGCCTGCACGATTTCCTGCTTTTCTCGACTGTCGCCTTCGCGTCGCTGATGTCGGGCTTTACGCTCAATGCGTTCGGCTGGGATATGCTGAACTGGATCGTCTTCCCGGTGGCCGCATTCTGCCTCGTCCTGCTCGGACTCCTCGTTTTCGGCTCGCGTAATAAGACGATAGCACAAGCCGGCGAGTAACTATTCCGGGGTATCCGGCCCCGACGCCGCTTGACCTCCACTTGCGCCTTCAACTACCAATGCCTCGACCTTGGCAGTGTTCTAGGCGCCAATGGAGATATCTTTGAGGGCCAGGGAGGGGAATTCTGGTCCGGGATAATCAAGGGAAACGGGAATGGTACTTTTAGCTGTCATCGCTTGCGGACTGCTTTCGATCGTTTACGCGATCTGGGCGACGCAATCGGTCCTGGCCGCAGACCAGGGAAATGCGCGCATGCAGGAGATCGCGGGTGCGATCCGGGAAGGCGCGCAGGCTTATCTCAACCGCCAGTACACGACGATTGCCATCGTCGGTGTCGTGGTGTTCATCGTCACATGGTTCTTGCTGAACGGAGAGGCCGCTTTCGGCTTCCTGATCGGCGCGGTCCTTTCGGGCCTCGCCGGGTATATCGGCATGTACGTTTCGGTCCGCGCCAATGTGCGCACCGCGCAGGCGGCCTCGCACAGCCTCGCCGGCGGCCTCGAGATCGCCTTCAAGTCGGGCGCCATCACCGGCATGCTCGTCGCCGGTCTCGCGCTGCTCGGCGTCTCGATCTATTATTACGTCCTGACCCAGGTCATGGGCATGGCCTCCGATGACCGCGTGGTCATCGACGCGCTCGTCGCGCTCGGCTTCGGCGCCTCGCTGATCTCCATCTTTGCCCGTCTCGGCGGCGGCATCTTCACCAAGGGTGCGGATGTCGGCGGCGATCTCGTCGGCAAGGTGGAAGCAGGCATTCCCGAAGACGATCCGCGCAATCCGGCCACCATCGCGGACAATGTCGGTGACAATGTCGGCGACTGCGCCGGCATGGCGGCCGATCTGTTCGAGACCTACGCGGTGACGGTTGTCGCCACGATGGTTCTCGGCGCGATCTTCTTCGCGGGTTCCGACGTGCTCGCGTCTGTCATGCTCTACCCGCTGCTGATCTGCGGCGCATCGATCCTGACCTCGATCATCGGCACGTTCTTCGTCAAGCTCGGCACCAATGGCTCGATCATGGGCGCGCTCTACAAGGGCCTCATCGTCACCGGCGTGTTGTCGGTTGTGGGTCTCGGCGCCGCGACGTCACTGACCATCGGCTGGGGCGACATCGCCCTGAACAACGGCTCGGTCGTCTCCGGCACGAACCTGTTCATCTGCGGTCTGGTCGGCCTGATCGTCACCGCCCTGATCGTGGTGATCACCGAGTACTACACCGGCACCAACAAGCGTCCGGTCAACTCGATCGCACAGGCTTCCGTGACGGGTCACGGCACCAATGTGATCCAGGGCCTTGCCGTTTCGCTCGAAGCCACCGCGCTTCCCGCGATCGTCATCGTCGGTGGCATCATCGTGACCTTCCAGCTGGCCGGCCTGTTCGGCACCGGCATCGCGGTCACGGCCATGCTCGGCATTGCCGGCATGATCGTCGCGCTCGACGCCTTCGGCCCGGTTACCGACAATGCCGGCGGCATCGCCGAGATGTCGGGTCTCGATCCGGAAGTGCGCAAGTCGACCGACGCGCTCGACGCGGTTGGCAACACGACCAAGGCCGTCACCAAGGGCTACGCGATCGGTTCCGCCGGTCTCGGCGCGCTGGTGCTGTTTGCCGCCTACTCGAACGACCTGACGTTCTTCGCCGAGAATTCCGATCGCTTCCCCTATTTCCAGGGCATGGGCGATATTTCCTTCTCGCTGTCCAACCCCTATGTGGTGGCCGGCCTGATCTTCGGCGGCCTGATCCCCTATCTCTTCGGCGGTATCGCCATGACGGCCGTCGGTCGTGCGGGCGGCGCCGTGGTCGAGGAGGTGCGCAGGCAGTTCAAGGAAAAGCCCGGCATCATGGAGGGCAAGGATCGTCCGGACTATGCCCGTGCGGTGGATATGCTGACCAAGGCGGCGATCAAGGAAATGATCATCCCGTCGCTGCTGCCGGTTCTGGCTCCGCTGGTCGTCTATTTTGGCGTACTGCTGATCTCCGGCTCCAAGGCATCCGCCTTCGCCGCGCTTGGCGCGATGCTGCTCGGCGTGATCGTCAACGGCCTGTTCGTCGCCATTTCGATGACCTCGGGCGGCGGCGCGTGGGACAATGCCAAGAAGTCCTTCGAGGACGGCTTTGTCGACAAGGACGGCGTCAAGCACGAGAAGGGTTCCGAAGCCCACAAGGCGTCGGTCACCGGCGACACGGTCGGCGATCCCTACAAGGACACCGCCGGCCCGGCCGTCAACCCGGCCATCAAGATCACCAATATCGTGGCCTTGCTGCTGCTGGCGATCCTGGCGCACTGACGCCAATCCGGCTCAAAACAAAACCGGCGGTGGGAAACCACCGCCGGTTTTTTTGTTGCCGGACACTTGTTCCGGATTACCTCCGGAGCGCGCCTTCTGCGGTCGGCGCGAGGCCGCCGGACAGGATCTGGACGAGGAAGGTCTCGTCCTTGCCGCGCGTCGGTGTCGTGCGGGTGATGAAATCGAATACACGGCCGTCTTGCATTCCGTAGTTGGCGATACGGTCGACGGTGCCGTCCTCCGAGAAATAGACGGCCAGGATGCGCTGATCGACCAGCCTCGGCTTCATGAAGGCGACCGGGCGGGTGCGGGTTTGGGATATGTAGTAGAAGACCTCGTTGTCGAAGACTTCCTTCGTCGTCGGCGTGCCGAGCGTCAGCAGGACCTGCTCGCGGCTGGATCCTGGCGGCACGAGCTGCAGCGTCTGCTCGTCGATGACGAAACCCTGCTTGTAGGTTTCGCTCGGCGAAAACGAGCTGGGCGAGAGCACTTTGGCGGTCGTGCAGCCGCTGAGCGCGATCGTGCCGGACGCAAGCAAAACGGGAAGGGCAGACGCCAATCGCATTCTCGACTTGATTTTTCGTGGCGTCACCATCATCTCCGTCAGTCTTAAAGGCCGAGGCCTGTCCCGGGACTGGTTCGGTAAACCGAGTCCCGTCCGGTTTCAAGATCGCCGGCTCGGATGGCCGGCGCTATGAAAGGTGCGTTTGCACAATGATTATGTCACTGTTTCGGCGAAGGTCGAACCTGAACCGAAGAATTGTCGATACGGCCTATGCCTCGATCGTGACGGCGGCGCGCAATCCGGTCTTCTACGCCGACTGGGGCGTTCCGGACACGCCGCTTGGGCGCTACGAAAGCGTCGGACTGCACATGATTCTCTTTCTCTACCGTACCCGCGGACTGGAAGGCGCAGCAGAGGGCTTGTCGCAGGACGTCCTCGACGAGTTCTTCAAGGATGTGGATCATTCGATTCGAGAGCTTGGCGTCGGCGATCCGTCGGTGCCGAAACGCATGAAAAAGCTTGCCCGCATGTTCTATGGACGCATGGGTAATTACTGGAAAGCGCTCGACCAAAGCGATGCAGAAGCGCTGGGTGAGGCCATAGCCCGCAATATCGCGCCGGAAACGCCCGATGCGATCGACCGCGCCAATATGGCGGGCTACATGATGCACGCGGCGGAAGAATTAAAGCAGATCCCCGATGCGGAGCTGTTGGCGGGCGTCATCCGTTTTCCGGAACCTGTCGCTCAAGCGGAGGGCTGATCATGACGGAGCGGCACGAAGAAAGCTCCCGTAGTCCAGTTTCGCGGACGGTCACCGTTTCGACCCTTCCGACGACGGGTTTTCCGGTGCGCATCGATGCCACCGAAGCCGAACGCAACGAACTCGCGGAAGCCCATGGCTTGTCGTCGGTCGAGAGCTTTCTGGCCGATCTGGAGCTGAAGCGCTGGCGCAAGGACGGCGTGCGGATGCGCGGCACGATCCGGGCGAAGATCGTGCAGGAGTGTATCGTCACGCTCGAACCGGTCGTTTCGGACCTCGATATCCCGGTGGATGCGGTCTTCCTGCCGGAGGATTCGCCGCTGAGGAGACCGCTGGACGACGACGGCGCGCTGATTGTCGATCCGGAGGGGCCTGACATTCCCGAGACGTTCGAGGGCGGCACGATCGATGCCGGCGCGATTGCCGAGGAATTCTTCGAACTGGCGATCGATCCCTATCCGCGTGCGCCGGGCGCCGAACTGGACGAGGCGTCGTCAACGGATGACGATGGCGGCGAGGACGCCGACGACAATCCGTTCGCCCGGCTGGCGGCGCTTCGCGATAAGCTGTGAAACGAAACAAACCGGAAAATAAGGTGTTGAGACCTCCGGCAGAATAGCTATGGTCTGCGCGCCGGTCGCCGGGAGGCCCGGCCAACTGCCAAAGGCAGACGAAAAACGGGATCGGATGGTTTGATAACAGTCTCGATTGACGCAATGGGCGGAGATCACGGGCCGGCGGTCGTGATCCCGGGTGCGGCGAAATCGCTCGAGCGCCACCCCGAATTGCGTTTCGTTTTCTTCGGTCAGCAAGACCAGGTCATGCCCGTGCTGGACCGCCATGAGAAGCTCAAGGCGGCGTCGCGCTTCGAGCATTGCGAAGTCTCGGTTCGCATGGACGACAAGCCGAGCCAGGCGCTGCGCAACGGCCGCTGGAAATCCTCCATGTGGAAGGCCATCGAGGCCGTGAAGAATGGCGAGGCGGATGTCTGCGTCTCGGCCGGCAATACCGGCGCGCTGATGGCGATGTCGAAATTCTGCCTGCGCACCATGGCCGCGATCGAGCGTCCCGCTATCGCCGCCATATGGCCGACGCTGCGCGGCGAGAGCATCGTGCTAGACGTCGGCGCGACGATTGGCGCCGACGCCAGGCAACTCGTCGATTTCTCGGTAATGGGCGCGGCGATGGCGCGCGCCCTGATCGAGGTGAAGCGGCCGACCGTCGGCCTGCTCAATGTCGGCGTCGAGGAGATCAAGGGCCAGGAAGAGGTCAAGGAAGCCGGGCGGCTGCTGCGCGAGGCCGATCTGCCGGCGCTCGACTATCACGGTTTCGTCGAGGGCGACGATCTCGGCAAGGGCACGGTCGACGTGGTGGTCACCGAAGGCTTTTCCGGCAATATCGCGCTGAAGACAGCCGAGGGCACCGCCAAGCAGATCGCCGAATATCTGCGGGCCGCGATGAGCCGGACGGTGATGGCCCGGATCGGCTACTTGCTGGCGCGCGGCGCGTTTCGCCGCCTGCGCGACAAGATGGATCCCCGCAAGGTCAATGGCGGTGTCTTTCTCGGTTTGAACGGCATTGTCATCAAGAGCCATGGCGGCACCGACGACGAGGGTTTCGCGGCGGCGATCGATGTTGGTTACGACATGGTCCGCAACGCGTTGCTGCAAAAAATCGAAACTGACCTGAAGAATTTCCACGGCAAGCATCCGGAAGACGTATCCGAAAAGGCGGCCGCAAGCGGTAATCCGGAGTGACAGTCCAGGCAATGATAAGAACAGCGGTAACCGGTATCGGAAGCGCCTTGCCCAAGCGCATCATGACCAACCGGGATTTCGAGCATATCGTCGACACGTCCGATGAGTGGATCATCCAGCGCACCGGCATCCGGCAACGCCATATCGCCGGAGACGACGAGACGACGGCCTCGCTCGGCGAGGAAGCCGCGCGCAATGCAATTGCCTCCGCGGGGCTGGAGCCGGACGATATCGACCTGATCGTGCTGGCGACCTCCACGCCCGACAACACATTCCCGGCGACCGCCGTCGACATCCAGAACCGGCTCGGCATTCGCCATGGCGCGGCATTCGACGTGCAGGCGGTCTGTTCCGGTTTCATCTATGCGCTGACGACCGCCGACCTCTATATCCGCGGCGGAATGGCCCGTCGCGCGCTGGTCATCGGCGCGGAGACCTTCTCGCGCCTGCTCGACTGGGAAGACCGCACAACCTGCGTTCTGTTCGGAGACGGGGCGGGGGCCGTCGTGGTCGAAGCCTCGGAAGGCGCCGGTCTGACGTCCGATACCGGCATCATCGCGGCGAAGCTGCGTTCGGACGGCTGTCACAAGTCGAAGCTCTATGTGGATGGCGGTCCGTCCACAACCAAGACGGTCGGCCATCTGCGCATGCAGGGGCGCGAGGTTTTCCGTCACGCGGTCGGCATGATCACCGACGTGATCGAGGATTCCTTCTCGGTCGCGGGCATTACCGCCGACGATATCGACTGGTTCGTGCCGCATCAGGCCAACCGCCGGATTATCGAGGCATCGGCGAAAAAGCTTGGAATCGCTGACGAAAAGGTCGTCATCACCGTCGACCGGCACGGCAACACCTCGGCTGCATCCGTGCCGCTGGCGCTGTCCGTCGCAGTCGCCGATGGACGCATCAAGAAGGGCGATATGGTCCTTCTGGAAGCGATGGGCGGCGGCTTCACATGGGGTGCGATTCTGGTGCGCTGGTAATTATTTCCGGCTGTCCCGGTTACCTTGCTTGACCCCCGACCGGTCACAAGGTAGCCTTTCTTTTGACTTTTCAGTGTGTTGAGGGGAAGCCCAGTCAGATGGGAGGCAAAACGCTTACGCGTGCAGATCTGGCCGAGGCGGTCTACCGCAAAGTCGGGCTGTCACGCAGCGAATCCGCTTCGTTGGTCGAGATGATTCTCGACGAGATTTGCGACGCTGTCGTGCGCGGCGAAACCGTGAAGCTGTCGTCCTTCGCGACCTTTCAGGTGCGTTCGAAGGCCGAGCGTATCGGCCGTAATCCGAAAACCGGCGAAGAGGTGCCGATCTCTCCGCGCCGCGTACTGACATTCAAGGCATCCAATGTCCTGAAACAGAAAATCGCGGACGCGCATTCGAGCGGCGGGTCCGAAACCTAGGCGCCTGCGGGCTGTTTCGGCCCTGTGAATTTTAATACAGAAATGTTGCAGTATTCGGCCGCGCAGCTTTGCGCATGCCCTGCCAGACGTTAGTATTGCAGGGATTCGCAGGGAAGATTGTAGCCAATGGAAAAGAGCCCCGACGCCTTTCGCACGATTAGCGAAGTCGCCGACGAACTGGATCTTCCCCAGCACGTCCTGCGTTTCTGGGAAACGCGCTTCTCCCAGATCAAGCCGATGAAACGCGGAGGCGGCCGGCGCTACTACCGCCCCAATGACGTCGACATGCTGCGCGGTATCAAGCACCTCCTTTACGAGGAGGGCTACACGATCAAGGGCGTCCAGAAACTGCTGCGTGAAAACGGCGTGCATTTCGCCGTCGCGATCGGCACGGGCGACATGTCCGCATTCGAAGAGATGACGCGCAAGAACGCCGAGGCGGCGCGGGCCTCCGAGGCGGAGGAGAAGCGCGAACGGCCGCGGGTTGCGGCAACCGCCGACAATGACGCGAACATGCTCGTCGGTGAGCCCAAGGCCCGCGGCAAGGGCATCTTCGGTCTCGGCGCCAAGAGCGACGAAGAAACCGAGGGGACAGGCAAGTCGCAGCTCGACAAGGAAAACCGCGCACTTCTGCAGGAGGCGCTGTTCGACCTTCTGGAGTGCAAGCGGCTTCTCGATCAATCCCGCTAGGCGGTCGCCGGCTTTCGGCGAGAACCAGACGTCCGTTCTTCACAATTTATCGGCTCCAACTTTCCGTTGGGGCCGCTTTTTCTTGCAAGATCAATCGTTTCCCGTCTTTATTAACTTGTTTGCAATGCAGCATTCCGGGTTCGGGATCAGGGCGCTGCCGGAATGGTTTGGGGTTTAAGTGAATGAAATCAACGGTTTCGCCTATCAGCGATTACCTGGGCGCCCTGCATAAGCTTCTTCAATCCAACACCGATGGCGATGTAGCGACATATATTCCGGAACTGGGTCAGGCCGATCCGGCGACGTTTGGCATCTGCATCGCGACCGTTGATGGACAGGTCTATACCGCCGGCGACGTGGACAACCGCTTCACGATCCAGTCGATGTCGAAACCGTTCAATTACGGCTACGCCTTGCAGCGCCACGGCAAGGATCAGGTCATGAAGAAGGTCGGTGTTGAACCGACCGGCGAATCCTTCAATTCGATCGTCCTCGACGAACTCACCAATCGTCCCTACAACCCGATGGTCAATGCCGGCGCCATCGCCATCGCTGAACTGGTCGACGGCGACACGCCCGAAGATCGGCTGGCGGGCATGATGGACTGGTTCAGCCGGTTCGCCGGACGCGAACTCGATATCGACGACGCCGTGTTCCGCTCGGAACACGCGACCGGCCACCGCAATCGCGCCATCGCCTACATGATGCTGAACACCGGCATGCTGGAGCGAGATCCGGAGGACGTGCTCGATCTATATTTCAGGCAATGTTCGATCAGCGTCGACTGCCGGGATATGGCGGTGATGGCGGCGACGCTGGCCACGCAAGGCGTCAATCCGCTGACGGGCGACCGGGTCCTGTCGCCGGATAATGTCCGCGACGTGCTGACCGTGATGAGCACCTGCGGCATGTATGACTATGCCGGCCAGTGGGCGTTCGATGTCGGCGTGCCGGCGAAAAGCGGCGTCTCCGGCGGCATCATCGCGGTCATACCGGGCCAGTTGGGCGTCGCCGTCTATTCGCCGCCGCTGGACCGGGTCGGCAACAGCGTGCGCGGCGTCGAGGCCTGCAAGAAGCTCTCGCACGACTTCAGCCTGCATGTCTTCGATGGCCGCACCGATGTCCACACCGTCATCCGCCGTCAATATTCCGCCGCCGCCGTCCCGTCCAAACGCGTCCGCTCGAAAACCGAACGCGAATTCCTGGCCGCCCAGAGCGACCGGCTGATCGTGCTGGAGATCCAGGGCGCCCTGTTTTTCGGCTCGGCTGAGAATTTCCTGCGGCGGCTGTCGGAAATCGCCAAGCCCGAGGCGACCGTGATCGTCGACATGAAGCGCGCCGCCTATGCCGACCGCACCGCCATAGAACTGATCTGCCAGACGGCGGAAGTCCTCGCGGGCAAGGGATGCAACATCGTCTTCACGGAGCTGTCGGAAAAGACCGACCTTGAAGGGCTGCGCACGGCGCTGGAGGCGCGTTTTCACAGAAGCTCCAGGGTCACGCTGATGGACGACACGGATGCGGCTGTGGAGCAGTTCGAGGAAGCGATCCTGCTGCATTCGGACCTGCGCCGCGACGACCGCATCATTCCGCTGCACGAGATCGAGATCTTCGACGGTCTCGCGGCCGACGATCTGCGCCGGCTGTCGGCGGAAGTGACGACATTCCAGTTCAACGCCGGCGACAAGATCATCAGTGAAGGCGATGATGCGCGCATCTTCTTCGTCGTCGGGCGCGGTTCGGTCAGCGTCTCCGTTAATGTCGACGGCCGCAGGGCGCGCCGGATCGGCTCGGTCGGGCAGGGCGGGCCCTTCGGGGAGATGGCGCTTCTCGATGGCGGCAAACGCTCGGCCGACGTGATCGCCGACGTGCCGGTCATCTGCTATGGCTTCTCCGTGGACCGAATCCGCGAATTGAGCGTGGAATCGCCGATGATCATGACGACCATCCTCGGCAATCTGGTACGGATCATGTCGGACCGCTTGCGGCTCGCCAATGACGAAATCCGCGCTTTGCAGTAGCGCTCGTGTCGAATTGCGAGCTTCGATGGAATTACCGCTTGCCTCGATAACGACGATAAATTAGGGCTTTCCGCGGTTCGGAGCGTAGCGCAGCCCGGTAGCGCACTTGACTGGGGGTCAAGGGGTCGTGGGTTCGAATCCCGCCGCTCCGACCATTCTTTCCCCGCGCATCTGCCGGTCGCGTTTTGAAATCGCGGCCTGCCGGATTTTCCGGCGGGCGGATGCGGCTGGATGTGTGAGCGGGTTTGATCGGCATGGAGCGCGCAGCCAAGCGCAATTCGGTGGATATCGGCGAGATCGACATCCTTGCGCCCAATCTGAAGAAGCGCATGTCGGGCGTGACCTCTACCGTCTTCCGGCTTGTCCCGGTTCAGGCGCGATCCATGCGCATCGCGACGGTCGGACCGGCCATCCCCGCCGACATCCCGCAGGTCTCACTTCTTGATGTTGCGCTGATGGCGCGCAAGGGGCCGTCCGGCGTCCGGGTGTGGCACGCTCGCCGCAATATCGAGATGGTCGTCGGCCTGCTTCTCAAAACCGTTCTGCGCAAGCGTCTGCGGCTGGTCTTTACCTCGGCGGCGCAGCGCGACCACAAGCCTTTCACCAAATGGCTGATCCGCCGGATGGACCGGGTCATCGCGACGAGTTCGAAATCCGCCGGCTTTCTGGAAGTGCCAAACACCGTCATCCACCACGGCATTGACACGGCGCTTTTCAGCCCGCCTGCCGACCGGCGAGACATCCGGCGGCGGCTGGGACTGCCGGAAGAGGCCGTCCTTGTCGGGTGTTTCGGGCGCGTGCGCTATCAGAAGGGCAACGATCTCTTCGTCGAGGCGATGCTTCGCCTGTTGCCGGACCGGCCGGAGGCGATCGCCGTCATGATGGGCGGTGTCACCGAGGAGAACCGGACCTTCGCCGACGATCTTGCCGTGAAGGCGAGGGAGGCCGGGCTTGCCGACCGGATCCTGTTCCTGCCGGAGGAGAAGCACTGGGACATCTCGCCCTGGTTCAAGGCGCTCGATCTCTATGTCGCGCCGCAGCGCTGGGAAGGCTTCGGCCTCACGCCGCTGGAGGCGATGGCCTGCGGCGTCCCCGTCGTCGCCACCCGCGCCGGCGCCTTTGAGGATCTCGTCGCCGACGGGCAGACCGGGCGCCTCGTCGATATCGAGGATATCGACGCTTTGACGCGTGCGACGGCAGAGCTTCTCGATGATCCGGCCATTCGGGCGCAGTGGAGCGCGAACGCCGTGCGCCATGTCGAGGAGAAATTCCGCATCGAGATCGAGGCGGGCGCGATCAATGCGATCTATCGGGAATTGCTCGAGGTTTCCTGACGCACAGCGGGGCCGTTGCCACGCATATATTGCGCCTCCAGCGCGATGCAGCCCCAGATGATTCCGAGCAGAAGATAGAAGTGCCGCCAGTGATCGGTGTCGATGACGTTTCCGATCGCGACATGGCCGAGATAGACGATATAGGCGCATAGCAGATAGGGCTGCCAGGGCCGGTCGCGGAACAGGATGCGGAACCCCGCGGCAAGCGTCACGATCGTCATCGTCATATAGGCCATGAAGCCGAGCCAGGAATAGTCGAACAGCGCCTTCAGCCAGATGTTGTGGGTGTCCTCGCCGAAGAGATAGCCGAATTCCAGCGGCCCGATGCCCAGTGGCTTTTGCGTCGCCAGCATGAAGCCCATCAGGTGCCGTTCGAACCGTCCGAAACGGGACGCATCGTAATCCTGTAGCAACTGCGCGCGGTCGAGGAACAGGGAGCGCACGGAATCGATCTGGAGGACGATCGCGAGCACCATCGCCGCGCCGACCACCGCGAAGATCGAAAGGACGATGATCCGCATCCGGAACTTGCCGGAGCGGCTGTTGATGAACAGGGCAGCCACCAGGATCATGCAGCTGAGCAGCAGGAGGCCCCAGGCCGCGCGCGAGAAGGACAGGAAGGTCGCCAGCAAAAGGACAGCGGCCACGGCCGATACCGGCAGGAGCGAGCGCAGCGGGCGGGTCAGCAGCAGATAGACCGAGAAAAGCGTCGGCAGTGTCAGATAGGGCGCGAAGACGTTAGGATCCTCGAAGAAGCCCTTGGCGCGGCCGTAAAGCGTGAAACTGCCGGAATCCGGGATGACGCCGAAATAGCCGGCGATCGCAAACAGGCTGGTCAGCACCGCGCCGGCGGTCCAGGCGTTGTACATGAGCGCCAGGCGCTCATGGCGTTCCGCGATCAGCGAGGCGAAGAAGACGGCGCTCAGCGCCAGGAATAGCGAACTGGCGATGTAAAGCGGCGTGTTGCGCCAATCCTCCATCTGCGTGATCGAGATGATGCCGCCAATATTGAAGACGATCATCGTGATGAGCAGGAACATGACGCTGCGCGGGATCGTCAGCGCGCCTGTAATCGTCCAGAGTCCGATCAGCAGGGCGACGAAGAGCTCATAGGGCGCCGGCTCGAACAGGACGAAGCCCGACAGGAAGACGCCGAGCCAGATCGATGCATTGACCAGCCTGGTAGCGAGCGCCCTATTGGCTGTTTCGTGCGAGACGGTAAGCGTGGCGCCGGTCAATAGGCGTTTTCCGTGTTCAGCAACCGAATGGGCGTCAGCAACAGGATTTTCAGGTCGAACAGGATCGACCAGTTTTCGATGTAGTAGAGATCGAAATCCGTGCGCTGGCGGATCTTCTCATCCGTGTCGGTCTCGCCGCGCCAGCCATTGATCTGCGCCCAGCCGGTGACGCCCGGCTTGACCCGGTGGCGGGCGAAATAGCCGTCGACGACTTCCATATAGAGGCCATTGGCGGCCTTTGCCGTGACCGCATGCGGCCGCGGGCCGACCAGCGAAAGATTACCGAGCAGGACGTTGAAGAATTGCGGCAGTTCGTCGATCGAGGTCTTGCGGATGATCCGGCCGACGCGGGTGACGCGGGGATCGCCCTTGGTGACCAGCTTCAATGCAGACGGATCGCACTGATCGGTATACATCGAGCGGAACTTGAAGACGTCGATAACCTCGTTGTTGAAGCCGTGCCGCTTCTGCTTGAAGATGACCGGGCCCTTGCTGTCCAGCTTGATGGCGATGGCAGTCCCCAGCATGATTGGCGAGAAGACGACGATGCCGAGCAGCGAGAAGACGATGTCGAAGGTTCGCTTGGCGACCGAATCCCAGTCGCGGATCGGTTTGTCGAAAATGTCCAGCATCGGCACGGAGCCGACGAAGGAATAGGCGCGCGGCTTGAAGCGCAGCTTGTTGGAGTGGGCCGACAGGCGGATGTCGACCGGCAGGACCCAAAGCTTCTTCAGCATCGCCAGCACGCGATCCTCGGCGTCCATCGGCAACGACACGATCAGCATGTCGATATGGGCGTGACGGGCGAAGGTCACGAGTTCGGAGATGTTGCCGAGCTTCGGATAGCCCGCGACCATGGGCGGCGAGCGTACGTCGTCGCGATCGTCGAAAATTCCGCAGATGCGGATATCGTTGTCGCGTTGCGCTTCCAGCGCGCGGATCAGCTTTTCTGCCGGTTTGCCGCCGCCGACGATCACGGCGCGCCGTTCCATCGTCCCGTCCTGCGTCCATTTGCGGATGCGCATCGACAGGAGAAGCCGCGTCAAAAGCAGGAACAGAAGGCCGCCGACGAACCATGACCCAGCCCAGAAACGGCTGAACTCCAGCGAGATCTTCAGCACGAAGCCGGTGATGGCCAGCGCCGCGAAACTCGCCGACCAGGAGAGCGCGACCCGGGGAAACCACTTCATCGGCTTGCGAAGCGCACGGATCGCATAGCCACCGATGGTTTCGTTGAGGGTCACGAAGATGGTCAGGCCGAAAGCGATCGCCAGGGCGTATTGCCAGAATTGCTCGAAGCCGAGATAGCTGACCATGATGCCGAGGCCGATCGCGGCCAGGCCGGCAAATTCGCCGATCCGCAGATAGCCGCTGACCATGACGGGCGAGATCGTGTCGCCCTGGAATTCTTCGGCGATGCGTTCGACAAGCGGATTGAGTTCGGTTTCGGCGGGATCGGGTTTTTCCCCGGACGCCGTTTCCCGGATCATCTTCGCGGAAATGCGCAAGCCTGGATCGATCTTGTTCATCGGAACCTTCGCGGTCGTTCAGGCCCGCTTTAGATCAAAGCCACTAAGAAACGCTTGATAAGCGTTCCGTTCGGGCACCTCCGTTTGCTCCTATGGTTAATGCCGAGCGGTAGGCTTGCAGGACGTTGGAGGCCATGGTTTCGACCGAAAACCGTCTGGTGAGATCCGTCCGGGACGGTTGCCAGCCGGCAAGCCTGTCCGGTTCGTCGAGGGCGATGCGCATCAGGCGCGCGGCTTCGCCGGTCTCCGGCGCGATCAGCGCCGGGCTTTCGCCGTCGAAAATCTCGGGGATTCCGCCGACATTCGCCGCGATGACGGGCAGGCCTGCGGCGAGCGCCTCGAGCACGACATAGGGCATGGCCTCGGCCCGCGACGGCATCACGAAACAGCGTCCCATCGCGAATGCCCGGCGGGCCGGCATCGGGGCGTGAAAGGTCACGGCCTCGTCGAGCGACAATTCCCGGGCCAGCGCTTTCGTTTTCTGCGCGTCGGGACCGTCGCCGACCATCACGCCACGGACAGTCTCGCGGCCCTCGGCGCGCAATTCGGCCAGCGCTCGCAGGAAGATGTCCGGGCCCTTCAACTCGCGCAATTCGCCGAGGAAGAGGAAATCGGCGGCATCATCGTCCGGCGTCACCGGTTCGAACTCGGCGGGCTGCAAGCCGTTATAGTTGACCGACCAGGCGCAGTTCGGTTCGCCGATCTTCTCCACATAGGTGCGGTGCTCGAAATCGGCGACGAACAGGATGTGGTCGGTCAGGCCTTCCAGCATCCGCTCGACACGAAAATAAAGCCGCCCGGCGCGGCTTTCGGCGCCGTAGTGGAGGCTGCCGCCATGCGGCGAATAGAGACGGGCTACGCGAGACCTTTCAACCCGTACCAGTGAACCGAGGGCGCGGGCGAATACGCCACCCTTCGCGCCGTGTCCATGCAGGACGTTCGGTTGCAATTCCTTGATGATTTTCAGAATGTTGCGGGAGTCCCATATGTCTCCTGGGCCGACCGCGCGGCGCATCTGCGTCCGGTGCAGGCCAAGCGTCAGCGTATCCGCAAGCTCGGCCACCATCGTCTCGTTGTAGCCGGGCGTGCCGGCGACATCGCAGATCACGCCGACCTGATGCCCGGACTGTTGATGGGCCATGGCGAGGTCGCGCACGTGGCGGAACAGTCCGCCCATCGGGGCTCGCAAGACGTGGACGATGCGCAGGGAGTCGCCACTGGCCATGATCGGCGTTTTCCCGTTCCTCAGAAAAGGCGTTCGCGGACGAAGATCGTGTCGCCCGGCAGCAGCGGATCGCTGATCAGCACCCGTCCGGTAATGACGCGTCCGTTTATCTTCCGGGTGATGTCGGCATTTGCCTGGTTGGCGCGCGCCGAAAAGCCGCCGGCGGCCGCGATCGCATTCTGCACGGTCATACCGGGTACATATTGATACTGGCCGGATGCGCCGACTTCGCCCATGACGAAGATCGAGCGGTATTGGTCAACCTCGATCGACACGTCGGGATCGCGCAGATAACCGTTTCGCAACTGGGCCGCGATCTGGCCTTCCATCTGCTGGACGGTGCGCCCGCGCGCCGCGACCGCGCCGATCAGCGGGAAGGCGATATAGCCGGACTGGTCGATCGAATAGGTATTGGTCAGGTCGGCCTGATCGAAGACGGTGACGCGGATCTTATCGCCGGCGTCGAGCATATAGGGCTGGTTGATCGCCTCGTGAAAGGCGGCTGGCGCCGGGCGGTAGCCCGAGCAGCCCGCAATTGAGCTGAGGGCGACAAGGCACGCCGCCCAAGCGAGTCCCATGCGAAAGAGCCGGATCATTGCAACCTCGAATAGCGGTGACGGCGAGCCGCCACGTATCCGTTATTGGTCTGTTAGGGTTAATGGCCGGTAAAGGGAGGCGCTTTTCCAAGCGTGAGGCGGGCAAGTCATCAACAAAGGGTTACGGCGCCATTTACCGCCCGGAAACCATGTTCCTTTAGGACTCGCTCCATAAAGTCCGATTGCCGGGGTAATGATTATGGCGCGCATGGAGAACACGACGCAGGATGCCGATATCGATATCGGCAGGCTCTTTGGTGCGTTGTGGCGCGACAAGATCCTGATCGTTGCCGGGATAATCGTCATAACGGGGCTGGCGTTCCTGCTTCTGTCCTCGATGACGCCGAAATACCGGTCCGAGGCGCGCATCCTGATCGAGTCGAGCGAATCGGTGTTCACGCGCCCGCAGGGCAGCGATCAGCGGTCCGACACCACGTCGTCGCTGCTCGACCCGGAAGGGGTGGGCAGCCAGGTCGAGATCCTGCGCTCCAGCGATCTTCTCATGCAGGTCGCGACCGATCTGAAGCTTGAAGAAAACGATGAATTCAACCCGACGGGCTCCATGTCGAGCCTCAAGGCGGGAATGGTCGCGCTGGGGCTGATCGAGGATCCGTCGCTGGTTTCTCCCGAGAAACGCATTCTCGATGCGATCAACGAACGGCTCGACGTCTATACCGTTCCGAAGTCGCGCGTGATCGGTGTCGGTTTCAGTTCGCAGGACAAGGATCTGTCTGCCAGATTTCCGAATGCGCTAGCGGCGGCTTATCTGCAGCTGCAAAGCAAGGCGCAGCTCGACTCGACCGGCCGGGCCGCGGACTATCTTGCCGACGAGATTACCGACCTGAAGGATAGCGTACGCAAGGCCGAAGCCGCTGTTGCCGATTTCCGCGCCTCGTCGGATCTTCTCATCGGCGACGGCACTAACAGTTCAGTCCTTGCAACGCAGCAGCTCGGCCAGTTGAGCACCGAGCTGTCGCGGGTCCGCGCCGAACGGTCGAGCGCGGAGGCGAGGGCGCGTTCGATCAAGGCGGCGCTGGATGGCGGCGCTTCGATCGACACGCTTTCCGATGTCCTCCAGTCGGAGCTGATCGGGCGGCTGCGCGAGCGCGAAATCGGATTGCAAACGGAGCTTGCCGACCTGTCCGTGACGCTGTTGCCCGGCCATCCGCGCATCAAGGGGCTGCAGTCGCAGATCGCCGATCTGTCGCGCCGGATCCGCGAGGAGGCGCGCAAGGTGCTCGCGGGCGTGCGCAACGAGGCGGAGATCGCCCAAGCGCGCGAGCGGGAACTGACCGACCAGTTGAACGCCCTGAAGGTGGCCTCCGCCAATGCCAATGAGCGCGAGGTCGAATTGCGCGCCCTGGAGCGGGAGGCCGCGTCGCAGCGCGCCCTGCTGGAATCCTATCTCGGCCGCTACCGCGAGGCGCAGTCGAGAGACGAGGGGCAATACGCCCCGGCCACGGCGCGGCTGATCTCGCGCGCGGTCGTGCCGGCGGCGCCGATCTTCCCGAAAATGATCCCGATGCTCGGGGCGGCGTTCTTCGTGTCGGCGCTGATCATGATGCTGGCGACGCTGGTCCGCGAGATCTTCTCCGGCAGGGCCTTCGTGCCGGCGGCCGCGCCGATGAATGTCGTCATCACGCAGGAGCCGTCGGCAAACGAGGATGTGCCCGAGGACTACGTAGAAGAAGTGGAAATCCCGATCGCGGTCACGCCGCCTGCCGAGCCTGCTCCATTGGAGCATGTCGAGACGCAGCCGGCGGCCAGCGATGAATATGGCGTGGATGCGCTGGTCGCCCACCTCGTCGAAAGCGGCGCGGACCGCGCGATCCTCGTCTCGCCGGAAGGCGATGCAGGCGCGGCGGCATCGGTCGCCGTCGCCCGGGCGCTGGCCTATGAGGGCTTGCGCACGGTGCTGATCGACCTGACCAGTTCCGGCGCGGCGTCGCGGCGAATGCTGGCCGACACCGAGTGCCCCGGCATTACCGATCTCCTGGCGGCGTCCTCGTCCTACTCCGACGTCATCTATGCGGACTATGCGACAGGCGCGCATGTGATCCCGACGGGCACGGCCGACCCGGTCAAGGCGATGCGCGCCGCCGACCGCCTGCCGATCATCTTGGATGCGCTGGTCTCGGCCTATGATGTCGTGATCGTCGAATGCGGGCCGACCAATGCGGAAGGGCTGAAGCGGCTGACCGGAGACAGCGGCCAGGTGGCGATCAGCGTTGCCGATCCGGCGTCGCCGGAAATCGTCGAGACGGCGGAGAACCTCGTCGCCGCGGGATATGAGGACCTGACGCTGGTGACGGCCGCAGGCGTTGACGCGATGCCGCCGGAAGCGGAAGCGCGCCAGACCTTCGCGCGCTGAGCCGCCGGTTCAGGGGTGCCGGTTGCCGAGGCGCATGATCGGCACCGCGCGCCGGATCTTCTTCGCGGTCTGCCAGAGTTTCTTGTTCTGCTTCAGCGAGCGAACCAGAGCGTTGCGGACGCTCCTCGTGGCGGCAAGCGCACGGCCACGAGCCGATAGCGGGATGATCGTGTCGCGTTGCCAGGTTTCGATCTCGCACCAATTGCGCTTGAAGAGCTCGTCGCCAACGCCGAAATCGTAGATTTCGCCGCCGTTTTCGGCTGCTTCCCGAATCGACAGGAAGAAGAGCATATCGCCGGGACTGTAGTCGCGATAGGCCGGATCGTAGGTGCTGAACTCGACCGTGAGGCGGCCGTCATGGCAGGTGCAGGCGCTGATCGCTATCTGCTTGCCGTCTGCCTCGATCGTTTTCAAGATGTAGGAATGCGGTTCGCTGCGGGCGCCTTCGAGGAAAACCTCGGTGAAGAACGCCTGGACATGATCCTCGGCGAATACGTCGTTGATCCCCGCCGCCCCGAAATGCACCGCCTTCAGTGCAAGGCACCGCTTCATCGTTTCCTCGACCCGGTCGGCTTCGACCATGGGCACATAGGCATAGCCGCCGATCTGCTCGAGATCGCGTTCCTGGCCGCGGAAGCGCTTGCGCTTGCGTTTCGCCGAATGGCGCGACAGCACCGCGTCGAAGCCGCCTTCGAGCGACAGCGACAGCGCCGGATTGGGGCTCACGGTCGATCCCTCGAAAATGAAGGGATTGGCGATGCCGCGGCATTCCGGCAATTGCCGCTCCAGCACGATGGCGTGCGCGTCCGGCTGCGCCGCGCGTAACGCGGCGACGATCGCCTCTTCGCCGGCGGCGGCGAGCGCCTCGATATCGCGGGTGCGCCCGACCGGGAAATTGCCGTTGGCATGGCGTTCGCCGACATAGACGAGCGCGTTGGCGCCGGCGTGTTCGAGCGGTAGCAGGATTGGACCTGCGCCTTCGGCCGTCAGCGTGATGAAGGCGGGCCGGTGCGGCGAGTGGCGGAGCCATGCGCGCAGGAAGGACGGGGTTTGGTAGCCCGAGCAGACGATGTCGCGAGGCAACGCGTCGACCGCCGCGAGAGCCGCGTCGCGGGTGGAATGCACGGTTACCCGGACGCCGTCGACATGCCGCGATCTGGAAGCCGGAACGGAGAGCGCGGTCATCGTTTGGATTTCAGCCATCGGTTTCGACATCAACCATGTTTCAACTCTTTGTCGGCATGCATGGCATGGCAGAGTTTCGAATTTACTTCGTTTTGTCCTCCCGGAGGAGAAAACGGGGCGCCAGGGTTGGATGACGGTTATCAAGACGTTAATGCGCAAGGCCTATATGCAGGGGGCTCGCTATAGCGGGCTTTCGGCACTGTTCAGTCCGCTGCTGAGCGGGGTCGGGGCGATCCTGATGCTGCATCACGTGCGGCCCTATGGCGGCGGCTTGGGCCTTAATCGGCTTCTCGAGATTGAGCCGGCGTTTCTCGACCGGCTTCTCGACGAGCTGAAGCGGGATGCGCGCTTCGTCAGCATGGACGAGGCGGCCGACCGGTTGCGGCGCGGGCATGAGGACGAGCGCTATCTGGCCGTGACGCTCGACGACGGTTATCGCGACAATGTCGAGCATGCCGCGCCGGTCTTCCGGGCGCATGGCGTGCCCTACACGATCTATGTCTGTCCGGGCTATGCGGACCGCAGCGCGGATCTGTGGTGGGAACTGGCCGACATGATCGTGGAGGCCAATGACGAGGTGGCTTTCGACACCGCCTCCGGCCGCAAGGTCCTCGATTGCAGAACCGCCGCCGCGAAGCACAAGGCATATGCCGAGTTCATGCAGTATGCCTGGACGCAAATCGACGAGGATGCGCAGCGGGAACTCGTGCGTTCGCTGTGCGAGACCTACGGCATAGACCGGCGGGCGCATTCGGACGCGTCGTTGCTCGACTGGGACGAATTGCGGGCGCTTGGCAGCGATCCGCTCGCCACGATCGGCGCGCATACGGTGAACCATTTCATGCTTGCCCGGCTGCCGCGGGACCGCGCCGCCGAGGAGATGGCCCGCTCGCGCGACCTGCTTGCCGAACAGCTGGGCAAGCGGCCGAGCCATCTGGCCTATCCCTACGGATTTCCCGCGGCCGTCGGCCAGCGCGAGGTCGACATCGCCCGCGAGCTCGGCTTCGAGACCGGCGTGACGACGCGGCACGGCATGCTGATGCCGGGCCACAAGGACGCAATGCAGGCGCTGCCGCGCGTATCGGTGAACGGGAATTATCAGCATGTCTCCTATGTCGAGACCATGCTGAGCGGGATCACTGTGCCGCCGGCCAATCGCGGCCGCCGCTTCGTTACCGTGTGACCCGGTCGCCGCGGTCTTTCGGCTTTTTCTCCATCCAGCTGATCACGCCCATCGCCGGCAGCACCCAGACCAGTCCGGACAGCGCGAAGAAGGCGAGGTGGATATACCAGGGGCTCTCGGCAAGCCGGTAGGTCGCCACCGTCGTCGCGATCAGCGCATAGAGAACGACGAGCGCGACGAGGATCAGCATGCCGATAAATCGTTTCAGGCGTGGGGGCATCGGGCTTTTCTTTTTCGACTGGCGGGCTATGTAGCATCCCGACCGGCAAAACCAATCCCGCTTCTGCGGCATTGCGACGCTTTTCACGGGCGGCCGCCGGCTTTATGTCTCCGATATCGCAGACCTCGCCCGGCAGAACAGGCCCATGACGGACATGACACTCGACACCGCCGCATCCGGACGGCCAATCGCGCTCGATGCGCAGATGCGCGAAATCCGCCATCGCGCCCAGGTGCGCGGCTGGCTCTATCTCATGCTGCTCGTCCTGATCGCGCTCGTCGTCGTCGGCGGCGCGACCCGGCTGACGGATTCGGGCCTGTCGATCACCGAGTGGAAGCCGATCCATGGCGTCATTCCGCCGATCGGCGAGGCGCAGTGGCAGGAAGAATTCGCCAAATACAAGCAGATCCCCGAATATGAGCAGGTCAATGCCGGCATGTCGCTGGAGGCTTTCAAGGGCATCTTCTGGTGGGAATGGGGCCACCGGCTGCTGGCGCGCAGCGTCGGGGTACTCTTCGCGCTTCCGCTCGCTTTCTTCTGGGCGACGGGCCGGCTCGACCGGCGGATCAAATGGCCGCTTCTCGGCATTCTTGCGCTTGGCGGCCTGCAGGGCTTCATCGGCTGGTGGATGGTCACGTCGGGGCTGACCGAACGGGTCGATGTCAGCCATTACCGGCTGGCCGTGCACCTGATGATGGCGAGCCTGATCTATGCGTCGATCATGTGGGTGGCGCGCGGCATCGCTCCGCATGCGCCCGACCTGAAGCCGACATCGCGGTCCGACAAGATCGCCGCGCTCCTGGTCGTCATGATCTTCTTCCAGATGTATCTGGGCGCGCTCGTCGCCGGGCTCGATGCGGGCCTCGTCTTCAACGAGTGGCCGACCATGGACAACGGCTTCTTCCCGTCTTCGCAATGGGAGCCGGCGCTGGGGCTGATGAATTACTTCGACACGCCGGCGATCGTGCAGTTCGCGCACCGCACCTTCGCCTGGGTCGTCTGGCTGGCGGCGGCGGTCCACATGGTGTTCGCCTGGCGCTGGGCGCCAGGCTCGACCCATGCGCGCCGCGCCGCGATCCTGTTCGGCCTCGTGACGCTGCAGGCGATCTTCGGGATCGTCACACTGCTGACCTTTGTGCCGCTCAACTGGGGTCTCATCCATCAGGGAAGCGCGATGATCGTGCTCGGCTTCGCGGTGGCGCATTGGCGCGGCCTCGTCGGGCCGCTGCCGCTGGAAGACGGCACGCCGCATCGTTTCGACATGGTGGGCGTGCGGGACTGAGGGGCGGAACCTGTTCTCTTCCTTCGTGGGGAGGTGTCCTGAAGGGAGAGGCGGCTGGATATCGGCGCCATGCCCCCCCTCTGTCGGCTTGCGCCGACATCTCCCCCGCGAGGGGGGAGAGTGGGCTCGCGGCATTGATGCCGGGAGTCATCGTTCCCGCCCGTGTTCTTTGCTTCGCTCTCTGGCGGATCGTTGATATGAGCGGCTGGTGCGACGTACACGGCCGGGTATTTCCAATTCTTCCGTGTCTCAGACGCGGATGCGTGCTCGTTTGAGAAACGGGATCGAACGAAAGACAAGGCCTTTCGCCGGGCACAAAAAAAGCGGGCTGTTGCCCGCTTCCCTCGTTGGCTGAGATCTTCAGGGCGCCAGTACCTCCGTGGTCGCCAAGCGATCGATCAACTCAAATCGGACGGTGTCCGGAACCTCGCGACACATCTGGAAGGAGCCTCACGGATCGAACGTCCTGAGAACCAATATAGAACGTTCTTCTCCGATTGCAAGGACAGGGCTGCGGATCAGGCGAGATCGTCACGCAGGCCGCAATCCCTTCGGGCTGCATCGGGGAAGGCCGAAGGTCAGCCGCGGCGGCGTCTCAGCAGGGCCAGTGCGCCAATGCCGGCCGCAAGCAGTGGCAGGCTCGCCGGCAGCGGCACGGCGGACGACACGACGAGCGTCGCCTCGGTGTTGAGATTGCGGGCGCGGCGGTCGTTGCGCGACGGTGCAAATCCGGCGACATAGTCAAAGGGATACTGAATCCGAAGTGCGAAGGTCTCCTCGAACACGGCGTCGAGGATCGGACCCCCAAGTCCGCTCAGAAGCGTCATGGAGACGGATGAATTCCAGCCGTTGCCCGCAACCAGGTCGGTGATATTGGAGATGATGAACTGGTCCGCGCTGCTGCCGGTCGACACCGAAATTCCCGTTTCCGTGGAAAGGTAGCGGTCGCCGAGGCTTGTCGACGGCGCGTAGCTTATGTCCGCCGGCGCCTGCGGCAGGTAGGTGATGAAATCGAAGGCGACGAGACGCGCCGCGCCGGTCAGTTCGTCATCGAGCGTGAGCCAGCCGGACAGCGATCCGCCGGGCTCGGGCTCGGAATTGGCGCCGCCGCAGCCGACGCAAAAATAGTCGCTGGCGTCGAAAGAGAAATCGACATTGTAGGTGATCGGCGCTGCCTGCGCCGGAATCGCGAGGCAGAGCGCCGCCACGAGCGATAGAAGACGTATTCTGGTCATTACGAATCCACCCAACCCCGAGTGATGATGTTACGGGGTGAAAAGAGCCGGGATTCGCTGCGGCCGCATCCACCATTTGGTGGAAACGTGGGCTTTTACGATCCAGAGGGGCGTCAGACCTCAACCGGTTCGCGGACGAGGTCCACGCCAAAGCGTGTCCGCACCGCTTGCGTGATCTCCCGCGACAGCTCTGCGATGTCCTCATGCGTCGCGCCGCCATGGTTGATGAGGATGAGCGCGTGCTTGTCGTAGACGCCGGCCCCGCCACGGCGGTGGCCCTTGAATCCGCAGGAGTCGATCAGCCAGGCGGCAGAGAGCTTCACCCGGCCGTCCGGTTGCTCATGACCTGGCACGCCGGGGATGTCGCGGGCGACGGCGGCGGATACAATCGGATTGTGGAAGAAGGAGCCGGCGTTGCCGAGAACGCGCCAGTCGGGCAGTTTTGCCGCGCGCAGGGCGAGAACCCTCTCCATGACCGACCGGGCGTCGCTCAGGCGGGGCGTATCGGCAAGGCCCGGATATCGCAGTACAGGCCGCCAGTTCGCCGGGAGGGCGAAGGTGACATCGGCAATGATATAGCGCCCGGCCGCCTGTTTGAAGAGGCTGGTGCGATAGGCGAAGCCGCATTCGGCGGGCCGGAATATGCGGAAGCGGCGCTTGAGAGTGTCATAGGCGGTGAGCTCATGGAGGCGCTGGTCCAGTTCGACGCCATAGGCCCCGATATTCTGGACCGGCGCGGCGCCGACCGTGCCGGGAATGCCGGCGAGGTTTTCGAGGCCTGCGAGGCCCTGTCCGACCGTCCATTCGACGAAGGAGGGCCAGTCTTCGCCGGCCTGCGCGGTCACCAGACGGACGCCGCCATCCTCGTGGATCGTCTTGCCCTGCGTCGCCATGATCGCGACCACCGCGTCGATCTTGTCCCGCAGAAGACAGTTGCTGCCGCGGCCGAGGATATGGAGCGGCCGGCCCGAAGCCTGCGCGCGCTCAACGAGGACGGGGATCTCGTCGGCATGGGCGAGCGTGGCGCCGAAACGGGCGACGGAGGGCAGGCCCATCGTGTTGCGGGCGGAGAGATCGTAATTCTCGGTGAGGTGCATGCTGACTGCGCGGGGCGGGCTCAGGCCAGTTCCTCGCGTTCCAGCGGAGCCAAGTGGATGATGTCTTCGCCGCGGCGCATCTTGATGTTGATGCGGAACGAATTGCCCACCCGCTCGGACCGGTTGACGAAGAGGGCGGCGGTCGCCGGCGGGCACAGTTCCTCTACCGTTTGGCGGAAGAGGGCGAGCCAGCGCATGAAATGCGCGTCGTCGAGTTCCGGGATCGCCATGTGCTTGGGCATGGGGCGGCCGTCATAGCGCCCGGAGCCGAGCAGCATCGAACTCCAGAAATCGACGATGGTGTCGAGATGCGCCTGCCAGTGTTCGTCCGGGACAACGCGCAGGAAGATCGGGCCGATGACATCGTCCTCGCGGGCGAGTCCATAGAAGCGGTCCACGACACGGCGGATCATCGCCTCGTCGAGGCCTTCGTTGAGCGCGCGCTCGATATCGGGGTGGATCCTGCGCAGCGGTTCTGTCTCCGGCGTGGTCATGCGTTCGTCTCCCGGATGACGTAGCTGCAGCGGCGGCCGCCATTGACCAGATGCTCGGCGCGCTCGACCGAGGCGTCCGGACCGAGGACGTCGCGGAAGACGCCGAGTTCGGCGCGGCAGAAGTCCTGGCAGGAGGTGGCGGCGGCGCAGATCGGGCAGTGGTTCTCAACCAGCAAGACGCCGCCATCGGCAGTTTCCTGCCAGCCGGCCATGTAGCCTTCCGCCGAGCGCAGGTCGGCAAGCGCGGCGACGCGCTCCTTCAGGCCGGACTTCCCAGCCATGGCGGCCTTGTACTGGGCGCGCGTCTCGTCCTCGCGCTTCGCGATGATGCGGTCCAGCGCGGCTTCGCCGAGAAGGGACCGGACCGACTCGAGGATCTGCACCGTCAGCGCGGCATGCGTGTCGGGAAAGCGGGCGTGGCCCGCCGCCGTCAGCTTCCAGATCCGCGTTGGACGGCCGACACCGGAGGGCTCGCTGGTGGCGATCGCCAGGCCGTCCTTCGCCAGCCGCGCAAGTTGCTGGCGCGCCGCCTCGCCGGTGGTGCCGAGCTTCTCGCCCAGATCCGCCGCCGTCAGCTTTCCGTGCATCTTGAGCAGCATCAGGATGCGCTCTGACGGGCTGCGCGGCGACCAGTCGGAATTGTCCAAGCTCTCTCTTGACATATCCTTGCCGTTAGTTTTCAAAGCAATCGCTTGGAAAATATCCCATACGGCCTGCCTGCGCAAGCCGTCCAATGAAAGGAGCCCCGAAATGGCTTTCGAACTTCCCGCCCTCTCTTACGCCGAATCCGCTCTCGCCGAACGCGGCATGTGCCAGGAAACGCTGGAGCTGCACCACGGCAAGCACCATAACGCCTATGTCACCGCGCTGAACGGTTTCGTCGAGAAGAACGCCGACCTCCAGGGCAAGTCGATCGAGGAGATCATCGCCTTCGTCAAGGATAAGCCGGACATGGCGCCGGTCTTCAACAATGCGGGCCAGCACTGGAACCACATCCATTTCTGGAACGCCCTGTCGCCGACCGGCGGCGCGATCCCCGGCAAGCTTGAAGCGAAGATCGTCGAGGATTTCGGCTCGGTCGACGCCTTCAAGGAGGCTTTCAAGACCGCGGCCGTCGGCCAGTTTGGCTCCGGCTGGGCCTGGCTCGTTCTCGGCGATGACGGCAAGCTGAAGACCGCGAAGACGCCGAACGGCTCCAATCCGCTCGCCACCGGCGAAGGCAAGGTGCTGCTCGGCCTCGATGTGTGGGAGCACAGCTACTATCTCGATTTCCGCAATCGCCGCCCCGACTACGTGATGAACTTCCTCGACAAGCTGGCGAATTACGAGTTCGCCGAAGCCAATCTGGGATAATCCACCGGTTCCGGCGGGGCCCGACGGCTCCGCCGGCCGATTTTACGATCGAAAACAGACATCATGACCTATGTCGTCACCGAGGACTGCATCGCCTGCAAGCACATGGATTGCGTCGAGGTCTGTCCCGTCGATTGCTTCTACGAGGGCGAGAATTTCCTCGTCATCCATCCCGACGAATGCATCGATTGCGGCGTCTGCGAGCCGGAATGCCCGGTGGAGGCAATCCTGCCCGACACGGACCCGCGCGCTCACGACTGGTTGGCGCTGAACACGAAATATGCGGAGCTGTGGCCCAACATCACCATGAAGGGCACGCCGCCGGCGAACGCCAAGGAGATGGAGGGCGTGCCCAACAAGCTGCGCGACCTGTTCTCTGAAAAGCCGGGCGAGGGATCATGACGACACTCCAGGACCATGCCGACAAGCCGGCGACGTTCCGGCTCGGATCGCCGTTCCGGCCCTATGCGGGCAAGCAGGGTTTCCGCGACGCGATGGCGTCGCTCGGCACGACGGCCTGCCTGGTGACGGCGCGGCGCGGCGACCGGCTGCTCGGCCGCACGGTCACCTCCGTCTTCTCGCTGTCGGTCGACCCGCCGTCGATCCTGATCTCGATCAATATCGGCAGCGAACTGGCCGAGGCCATCGGCGAGACCTACGGCTTTTCCTTCGCCATGCTGGCGGAAACGCAGCGCGACGTCGCCGACGCCTTTGCCGGCCGCAGCGACCCGGAGAAGCGGTTCGAGAATGGCGACTGGTCCGAATGGCCCTCCGGCCATCCGCGCCTCGCCGGCGCGGTCGTGGCGATGGATTGCGACCTGATCGGCACGATGGAAACGGAAACCCATGTGCTGTTCGCAGGCGGGGTGACCGGCGTGGAGGTCAATCAAGAGACCCCGCCGCTGATCTGGCATCAGCGGCAGTACAAGGGGCTCGCGCCGATGGGGGCGGGGTAGCCTAGGCTCACCTGCCAATCATGAGATTGAGATTCTGCACCGCCGCCCCTGAGGCCCCCTTGCCGAGATTGTCGTAGACGGCGATCAGGACGGCTTGGGCTCTTTTGTCGTTGGTGCAGACATAGAGGGTCATCGCGTCAGTGTCGTTATTGACCTGCGGGTCGATGTCGCCGCTGCGTTCGATCGAGGCGTAGGACGCGACCGTGACGACGCTGCCGGGGATCGAGGCGTAATGGTCGGCGATCGCCTCGTGGAGTTGCTGGCCGGTCGGCACCGTGTCGAGGGTCGAGAGCTGCAGCGGGACCATGGTGAGCATGCCCTGGGCGAAGTCGCCGACGACCGGGACCATCAGCGGGTCGCGCGTCAGAAGGGCGTTTTTCTTCAGTTCCGGCAAATGCTTGTGCGACAAAGTTAACCCATAGGGAAGGTAGGCCGGCGCGGTGTCGCCCATCTCCTCGTAGTCGGCGATCATCGCCTTGCCGCCGCCGGAATAGCCGGTGATGCCGGTGAAGGTGACCGGGTAGTCTGTCGGGACAAGCCCGGCCTTGACCAGCGGGCGCAGCATGGCGATCGGGCCCTGCGGCCAGCAGCCCGGATTGCAGACATAGCGCGACCCGGCAATCTTTTCCGCCTGGCCGGCGTCCATCTCGGGGAAACCGTAGGTCCAGCCCTCGGCGACGCGATGCGCGGTCGAGGCGTCGATGATCCGCGTGCCGGCGTCGGCGCACATGGCGACGGATTCGCGCGCGGCGTCGTCCGGCAGGCATAGGATGGCGATGTCGGCTTCCTTCAGAAGCTCTTCGCGCATCGCCTGGTTGCGCCGCTCGGCCTCGGGGATCGACAGGACCTCGATGTCGTCACGCCCCGCGATGCGCTGCCGGATTTGCAGGCCGGTGGTTCCGTGTTCGCCGTCGATGAAGAGTTTCGGTTTCATTGTGTTTCTCTATTCGCTGCCATGTGTGGCGGAGTTGGTACGCGGATTACTCTCAAATGTCGTCATTCCGGGCGCGCGTTGCGCGACCCGGAATCCAGAAGCGTGGGTTTCGCCGTTTTGGCAGAGAGTGCGGCCAGTCGCGCCATCCTCGGCTCTGGATTCCGGGTTCCGCTGCGCGGCCCCGGAATGACGAAGCATGAGGCAGTGCGCGCCGGGAATGATGGAGGAGGGGCGGTCATCGCTTGCGTTTCATCGTCTCTCAGTCGCTCGTTTCTACGCCAGTTAGCCGAGACGATGCTGTGCCACGGCCTTCTCTTTTTTCCAGATATCTTGCGACCCTGTTTCTCATGGGTCGACCCTGGATACCCAAAACCCCGTACACTCCGAATACCGCCCACACGCATTCGACAGCCAAATATCCCAGAAGAAAGAGGATATAGGCGGCGGGAAGCAGTAGCGGGAGGGAAATTATGTAGAGCAGAAATTCGTTACTGATTCCCAGCCAATCGAGAAAGCCGAACCCTATCAAAACTATGAAGGAAATCAAAAGCATACCGCCGAAGATGGCGGATAGTCCGCCAATCATTGCAGCAGTTTCGTTTCGATTGCACAAAGCGAGGTAGGCCGAAATCAGCCGGTCCATAACCCGCATTGCCTTCCATCCTCATTTCTTCGAGCGTTTCTCCGCAAGCAGGCCGAGATAATGCTGTGCGACGGCCGCGCCGGCGATCGCCGTGATATCGGCATGATCGTAGGCCGGTGCAACCTCGACGATATCAGCGCCGCGGATGTCGAGGTCGCCGAGCTGGCGCAGGACGGAGAGCATCTTGGCTGAGGACGGGCCGCCCGCTACCGGGGTGCCGGTGCCGGGCGCATAGGCCGGGTCGAGGCAGTCGATATCGAAGGTGATATAGCAGGGCATGTCGCCTACGCGGCGGCGGATCTCGTTGGCGATCGCGGTCGCCGCCATCTCGTCGACTTGGTGGCCGTAGAGCATCTCGATGCCGCAATCCTCCGGCGCGTGCGTGCGGATGCCGATCTGGATCGAATGCGCCGGGTCGATGACGTCGTCGCGGACAGCCCGGATGACGAAGGAGCCGTGGTCGATGCGCTTGCCGTCGTCGAACCAGGTATCCTGGTGGGCGTCGAACTGGATCAGCGCCAGCTTTCCGTGCTTCGCCGCATGCGCCTTGAGCAGCGGCCATGTGACATAGTGGTCGCCGCCGAGCGTGAGGAGAAAGGCGCCGGATTTGAGGATCTTCGCCGCCTCGCGCTCGATCGTCGCCGGGGTCTTTTGGTGGTTGCCGTAATCGAGCAGGCAGTCGCCGTAATCGATCACCGCGAGGTGTTCGAACAGGTCGCGCTCGAAGGGATATTGCGGGTCGTTGTCCATGATCGCCGAGGCCCGGCGGATCGCCTGCGGACCGAAGCGCGCGCCCGGCCGGTTGGAGACGGCCGCGTCGAAGGGAATGCCCCAGACGACGGCGTCGGCGCCGCGCAGGCTCTTCGAATATTTGCGCCGCATGAAGGAGAGGGCGCCTGCATGGGTCGGGTCGGTCGCGCCGCCGGTCAGGCTTTTCGCGGTGAAGGCGTGGTCGATGGTTTTCGAGGGCATGGCGGAGCTCTGTTTCGAACGGTGCCGTCTGGTAGCGCATCGGCCGCGCTTGATAAAGATGCTGCGTTCAGGCGGGGTCGTCGCGGATCACACGGGGCATGTCGTCGAGCGGCGTGACGGTCTGGCGCTCGATCATGCGGTGGACGCGAAGCGGGGTCGGGCCCTTGTGCAGCGCCAGGAGCTTCTCGGTCACCTCGGCGTCGGACTGGGTACGGCGCTGGTTGTGGCGGATATATTCGACCCAGGTCGGCACGTGATAAGTCTCGGTCCAGAGGTCGGGATTTTCCAGGTCGCGCAACAGCGCCCATTGCTGCGCACCGTCGCGGATGCGGATGCGGCGGCGCAGCGTCATCAGGCCGAGGAACTCTTGCACGTCTTCCTGGGCGATCTCGTAATCGACCATGATCATGATCGGCCCGCTTCGCTGGGTCAGATCGAGGCGCAAAGGCGGTTCGGTGAAGCGGTTGAGCGGGTTCAAATTGAGCTGGCCGAAATCGGGAAGCGGCAGGAAGAAGCCGATCATCGCGCCGGCCAGCAGCACCAGGGCGGCGCCGGTGAGCGCACTGTTCGTGCCGATGGTCTCGGACAGCGCGCCCCAGAGCCAGGAGCCGATGGCCATGCCGCCGAAGACGCCGGTCTGGTAGAGCGCCAGCGCACGGCCGACGACCCAGCGCGGCGTCGACATCTGCATGGTGACGTTGAAGAGCGACAGCGAGACGACCCAGCAGGCGCCGGCAAGCAGCAGCGCCGCCGCCGAAACCGCCGTCCAGGGGCTGACGGCGAGCACGAAGCTGCTGAGCGCGAAGCCGGCGAAGCCCATCCGCACGATGACTTCGTTGTGAAAACGTTCGCGCAGCCGGGCGTTGACCAGCGCGCCCGCGACCGCGCCGAAACCGAAACAGCCGAGCAGCGTACCGAAGACGAGGGCGTTGCCGTCGAGATTGTCGCGCACGACCACGGGAAGAAGCGCCTGCAGCGCTACGGCGGAGACGCCGAAGACGAAGCCGCGCAGGATCACCTTCATCAGGTTCGGCGACATGGCAACGTAACGCAGTCCCGCCTGGAAGGCGCTGCCGAAGGGCTCGCGCGGCAGCGTGCTGGGCTGGGTTGCCGGATGCCAGCGGAACAGGGCGGCAATGATCGCCACATAGCTCGCCGCATTGACCGCGAAGGCGGCCGCCGCGCCGGCGATCGCCACGATCGCGCCGCCCGCCGCCGGCCCGACCGAGCGCATGATGTTGAAGCCCATCGAATTGAGCGAAACGGCCGCCGGCAATTCGTCGCGCGAGACGATGTCGCCCATCGAGGCCTGCCAGGACGGGTTGTGCAGCGCGGTGCCGCAGCCGATCAGGAAGGTGAAGGAGAGCAGCAACCATGGCGACAGCAGGCCCTCCAGCGCCAGCACGGTCAGGACGATCGAGACGACCAGCATGAAGCCCTGTGCGACCAGCATGACCTTGCGCCGGTCGAAATTGTCGGCAAAGACGCCGGCGATCAGCGAGAAGACCATGATCGGCAGCGTTACCGAGGTCTGGACGAGGGCGACCATGCTTTCCGAGGAGGTGAGCTCGGTCATCATCCAGGCGGCGCCGACGGCCTGCACCAGCCCGCCGAAGTTGGATGCCAGCGAGGCGAACCAGAGCATGGCGAATGTCTGGTTCCTGAAGAGACCCATCAGGGATCCCGGCTTCGGCATCTGGTTCTCCTGTAGGGTTCCGGCGATTCAGCCCGACACCTGTCTTACGCCAGCCGGGCGAAAAGCGAAAAATCTAATTTGGGCCGAGGTCCGGGAAGGCGGGCGTGAAGAGTTTTGCCAACCTGCTCAAACGGGAGCGGCGGAAGCAAACCTAAACCGGTGGGCTGTAAGACTCGGGGCTATACAGTATCTGCCGCATATGAGATCACACAACGTACACGCGAATTGCGGTCAATCCAGGAAGCCTAATCGAGCCTTTGCCGGTACTACGCAGATGAATCGCGCTGTTTTACCGAGCGATTGCATTAAGGAGAAGCTGTGCCAAAGAAAGTTGGCATCATCACAATGCACATCCCCAATTGCGGGAGCGTTCTCCAAGCCTTTGCGACCCAGAAGAAGCTGGAGGAACTGGGATTCGAGGCAGAGGTAATCAATTATGCATATCCGACGAAATGGCATTTTTTACGCCGTGACGCCAAGGACGTCGATCTGAAAGCATCCCGCCAAGGGGTGGCCGGCCACTTGCGGTATCTCCTTCAAAGCGCAAGCCGTCGCATTCTGGGCATCAAGCGAGACCGTAATAAAGCGCGCGCTCTCAAGCACCTATTTATCGAGACCAAGCTGAACCTGTCTCCCGTCAAATACAGAACCGCCGAGGAGTTAAGGGCGGAGCCGCCCATCTATGACTTCTACCTGACCGGCAGCGATCAGGTCTGGAACCCGCGTTTTGCTGTCGGGGACACTGTGTTCATGTGCGATTTCGTGCCCGACGGTATCCCGCGGGCTTCCTATGCGGCGAGCTTCGCGACCGAAGCGATACCGGACGAGTATCAACGGGATTACGTCAAATATCTTTCGAAGTACAAAGCGATCTCCGTCAGAGAGCGACCCGGGGAAGGCCTGGTCAGATCGCTGACGGGAATGTCTGCGGAGGTCGTCTGCGATCCGAGTTTGCTGATCGATCCGGGAATATGGGATCGACTGGCAGATGAGTCGTCGGTCAGTATCAAGAAACCGTATCTGCTGGCGTACATCCCGACATACGCATACGATCCATATCCGAAAATCGTGGAGCTGATCGACGACATCAGGCGTCAAACCGGATTGGACGTGATCTATATATTCAGCGAGAGAAACCCCCATCGCGGAAGAGGGGGAAGAATGCTGAATGCGATTGGACCGACAGACTATGTGCGTCTGTTCCGCGATGCATCCCATGTCATTACGACGTCGCTGCACGCGACGGCGTTTTCGCTGATTTTCAAAAAATCATTCTATTCCGTCATCAATGATGCGGAGAGCGGCGATTCGCGGATGTTGAGCCTGTTGCGAGAGGTCGGCGCGGACAATAGAGCGATACCCATCAGCGCGTCAGGCGTTGACGTGACCGAGCCCGATTATTCGGAAATCACGCCTAAACTTGATGCTTGGCGAGGACGATCCGAGGCCTTCTTGAAGGATGCCTTGTCGGCAACCGTGTCCGACAGTGCGATCGATCGTGTTGGATGAATGGCATACGGGATGCGCTGTTTGGATCTTGCTGCATTGGCAGTTTGTTTTTCAGCCTGAGCGTTTTGTGGCGAAATTGGAGATACAGCGCGGCTGTCGGAAATTGTGTTCGGTAAATTGAAAAGAGTATTTAGAAAATTAGTGGCGGATATACGCCACAAGCGCCTGTCTGCCCGATACAACAAGCTTATTGACCGGCATAAGACGGAACTGTCGGTAATTGGCGGTGACGGCGCGTCATTGCTCCACAGTGCCGGGCCAATCGTCGTTTTTTGCTGCAGGGATGAAGCTCTCAGGCTGCCTTATTTCCTGCAGTACTATCGGGACCTGGGTTTCGAGGGCTTTATCGCGATCGACAACATGTCGTCTGACGGCACAAGGGAACTGTTGCTCGAGCAAGACGATGTCGTGCTCATCGAGGCGAATGGCAGCTACCTGGCTGCCCGCTGCGGTCTCTATTGGGTGAACCATGTGTTGCGGGACAAGGTTGTAAACGGACGTTGGGTGTTACTGGTCGATGTCGATGAACTGCTGGTGTTTCGGGGTGTCGAGAATGGTGGCATTTCCGAACTGATCGCGGATTCGGAGTCTGCCGGCGACGGAATTGTTTTTACACCGATGATCGACATGTATTCGCGTCTGGATCTGGATCAGGTGGATTACAAGAGAGGCGAGCCTTTTACCGGCACCTGTAGTTACTTCGATGGCGTGGATACCTATAATCTTATTATCAAGAGATTTGGCTATGGCGTTGAAGGAGGCGTTCGCGACAGAGTTTTTTTCAAATCGGAAGATGGAAAAAACAAAATCAATTTGACGAAATACTCATTCTTCAAGTGGGACAATAGAATGCTTGTCAAGACGGCGCATTCGGTCTCGCCTAAATACATGCAGGAAACAAAAACCATAGCGGCCTTGCTTCATTTCAAATTTTTCCAGGATTTCCGGGAAAAAGTTGAAGTAGCTGTTCGCGACAATCTGCACTGGAACGATAGTCAGGAATACAAGGTTTATTGGGAGGGCCTGGAGAGCGGGCGCTCTTTGTCACTATATTCAGAGGCGTCGGAGAAGTATGTCGATTCCCGTACGTTGAGTAGGCTTTTTGAATTGCGCAGCGAATAGCAGGGCGTTTCTCATATTATCTGTTTGCCGTTCAACGTCGCGCTTCGTCATGTTCCAGCCTTGAGTGGCTGCGGAAGAGCGCATCGGCATAGACCGGGGCCCTGGCAAAGAAGCGGATGAATTGCCCGGCTATGCCTCTGGCTCGTCTTGTAACTTCGCGGTCCTTTTCAATCAGGCTGTCCATTCCAAATTGTCGAGCCGGGGGCTTGAGGTAAGCGTAGCTTTTTCCGCGCTTCGCCGACCATGATTGAAGATACTCGTCAAAAGGTGCGTGGATAGAGCGCGTGCGGGACAAGAATGCTTGTGCGCCGGACCGCGTCCAGAGAATCGCCCCGGTTGTTATGGGCAGATAGGGGGCATGGCAAATTCCGGCGTTATCCAGCGCGGGAGTGGTTGTTTGCAGCCGCCGGTGCAACTTCTTCACAGGTTGGCTGAGGTGGACCAGATCGACACCGCTCCTGCCTTGCAGCCAGCCAGCAGTAGCCTCGATTGTGTCGGCGGCGTCTTTCCCAAACTCGAGATCATCCTCGATGATCAGGCAGACCTCCCTGCCGGTTTCGATAAATAGCTGTAAGCAGTTCAAGTGGCTGAGGAAGCAGCCAATCTCGGCGTTGGTAAGGTCCCGTCCGGTTCGCCACCATGCCTCGCTCGCGGCGTAGATTTCCACGCTGTTGCGATCAAGTTCAAGGCCGTCGACGGCAGGTATCCGGCGATACGGAAAGCCGAGCCTTTCCAATTGCTGCGCGCTTAGCCTCAGGCGTTCTTTGGAGCGGTCGAGGTTTACCAAAAGCACCGGCATCGCGAGATTGGAGGGCACTGTTGTTATTTCCCTGGATGTTTGCGGGCCAAGTCTGCAGAGGCTGCAAATAGCTGTTGCGGCTCATGCCAGTGCTTCGTCGATCGCGTCATGTATGCCGCGCCGCCAGGAACCTCGATGTGCGTTTGGCAACAGAGGCTCGCATTTCTTCGAAAAACGACACACCCTTCCATTGCCTTGTCCGTACCGATCCTGTCCGGTCATCAAAGCTTGGTGGATTCGGTACCTGTCATGTCGAGAAGGGTAAACCGGAACGCCTGCGGATCAAAGTTCGGTTCAGATCTGCAAACAACAAAAAAGGGCGTCCCGAGGGACGCCCTTGAAGATCCGATAATCCGAAGCGAATTAGCGCTTGGAGAACTGGAACGAGCGGCGGGCTTTCGCCTTGCCGTATTTCTTGCGCTCGACGACGCGGCTGTCGCGGGTCAGGAAGCCGCCCTTCTTGAGGATGCCGCGCAGTTCCGGCTCGTAATAGGTCAGAGCCTTGGAGATGCCGTGACGCACGGCGCCCGCCTGGCCGGAGAGGCCGCCGCCCGCAACGGTGACGTCGATGTCGTACTGGCCGGCGCGGTTGGTCGCGACGATCGGCTGCTGCAGGACCATCTGCAGGACCGGGCGCGCGAAATATTCGGTGAAGTCCTTGCCGCCAACGGTGATGCGGCCGGTGCCCGGCTTGACCCAGACGCGTGCGACGGCGTCCTTGCGCTTGCCGGTGGCGTAGGCGCGGCCATGGGCGTCCAGCTTCTGGACATGGACCGGGGCTTCCTGGACGTCGGCGGCAACGGTGCCGGTTGCTTCGCCGAGTTCTTCGAGAGAGTTCAATTCAGCCATGGTGATCAGGCCACCTTCTTGTTCTTGGGGTTGAGCGCGGCGACGTCCAGCACTTCCGGCTGCTGCGCCTCGTGCGGATGTTCGGCGCCGGCATAGACGCGCAGGTTCTTCATCTGGCGACGGCCGAGCGGGCCGCGCGGGATCATGCGTTCAACGGCCTTTTCAACGACGCGCTCCGGGAAGCGGCCGTCGAGCAGCTGCTCGGCCGTGCGTTCCTTGATGCCGCCAGGATGGCCGGTGTGCCAGTAATATTTCTTGTCAAAGCGCTTCTTGCCGGTGAAGGCGACCTTGTCGGCATTGATGATGATGACGTTGTCGCCGTCATCGACATGCGGAGTGAAGGTGGCTTTGTGCTTGCCGCGAAGACGCATGGCGACGATGGATGCGAGACGGCCGACGACGAGACCCTCGGCGTCGATCAGCACCCATTTCTTCACCACGTCAGCGGGCTTCTGGGAGAATGTACCCATTGGTGTGTTCCTTGGTTCATCATCCCGGACCGGCGGGGCCGGAACGGGCTTTTCTTGTTGCTTGGATTGCCTGGCGAACCGGCAAAAACGTATCGCGCCGGACGGGTCCATGCGCGATTGGCGGTGCAATAGGCGGAAAAGGGCCGCCCGTCAAGCGTTGTTTTAATCGCGATTTGCGAGAAGCGAAATAAAATCAATGGCTTGGGAGTGGGGTAATATTTTACCGCATAACGTGCGTTGCCTCGATCCGTATCCGATGCATGCGACCAGCTCTAAAGTAATGGCTCTGTAGCTCGCACCGGCTTGCCACGCGCAGTAACTCATTGGGCAGGAGCCCTTGCGGATTTAGAGCCGGGTTCGAACGTCTGTTAGCCGGACATACTTACCGATGTGGCCCAAGAAAAGGTGCGAGGTGACTATCGGATTTTTATCGAAAGCACTATCTAGCGCCAGAGACGCCTCGGCAATAATTCGCCCTCAAAAAATCAACCTGTTCTTGCCCGTAAATTGAATTCGGGTCTTCGACGTGCCTTAACCAGCGACAGGCTTCTTCGGTTCCTTTTGTTTCCATAATCAAGGCAAACGCGGTCAGCCAGTGCCATGCTGTATGTGACCCGTATTTCATAACAAACTGTCGTGCTGTCTCCTTGTTTGACCAGTCTCTCAGAAACGAAATGCCATAGCGGGAAAAGATATCCAGTATCCTTGCCAAGACGGGTTCAATGTCGCCGGTTTCGGGCACATACAACTCGTCCCAATCTTCCACGTTTTTCCAGGCTTCCTGATCACCAAGGGGAATTCGAGCAGTCATAAGGTTCTGAAAGGTTATGCCGATCAGGAAGTGATCGTGATTGAGTTCGGGTTCCATTTCCTTTCTGAGTTCTCGAATTCTACTCCAGTTTACGATGAACATCGGCTCAACGTTATACTCACCCCATCGCTGAGAAACGTGGATCTCGAGATAAATTTTCCAATGCCTGTCTGTTGAATTCAGATAATGTAGCTTCCCGGCCTTCGGTTTGGAGAAGCCGAGTTCCCCGATTTCAATGTAAAGTTCGTCGCAAATCCTGTCGCGAATTTGCTTGGAGGTTGGCCTTTCGCTATCCATTTTGAGACCCATAACTTCTCATTGGGAAATCTGGTCGCATCCGCTGGACCGGGCTCTCACCGCGGCGGGATCGAGTAGGTCAGCGATCCCTGCGCGATCAGCTCATCTTCTTTGTCCCTGATCGCGACGCTGGTGACCACAAGCCGCTTGCCGAGTTTCAGGAGCGTGCAGGTGGCGTAAAGGGGGCCGGGGGCGGCCTTTCGCATGAAGTCGAGATGGATGCTGGTCGTCACCGAGAGGCCCTTCAGGCCGATATGGGCCATGATCGCGTAATAGGCGGCGAGATCGGCCAGGGTGAAGAGGGTGGGGCCGGAGACGGTACCGCCGGGGCGCAGATGGGTGTCGTTGGTGTCAAGCCGCAGCGTCAGGAAGCCCGGACCGAGGTCCTCGATGTGATAGACCTTGCCGTCCTTGAAGGCCTGGGAGAATTCGCGGAGTATATAGTCCTCGAGTTCTTCTGCGGTGACGACCGGTTCGGGCTGGCGGGTCATTGGCGGCTTCCAAATACAGAAATCGGAATGATCTTGTCGGCGGCTTTGCCCCGCTGATAGGTTCAGCGTCAAGTCCGTGACCTGATCCATGCTCGCCGGAGGAGCCCCGATGTCCGCACGTCCCGCCCTTGTCGAAACGCCGCTCGTGACCCGCGACCGCAACGGTCCGGTGCTGCGGCTGACGCTCAACAACCCGCCGGCCAATGCGCTGTCGATCGCCACGATGGAGGCGATGGTCGAGGCGCTTGGCGCGGCGCGCGACGACGCGGATGTGCGCGTCATCGTCATCGCGGCGGCCGGCAAGGTGTTCTCGGCCGGCCACGATCTGAAGGAAATGACGCTGCACCGCGCCGACGAGGACCGGGGCAGGGCCTTCTTCGAAAAGACCATGCGGCTCTGCGCCGAGATGATGCAGACGATCGTCACCCTGCCGAAACCGGTGATCGCCGAGATCGACGGGCTGGCGACGGCGGCGGGCTGTCAGCTGGTCGCCTCCTGCGATCTGGCGATCTGCACCGACACGTCGTCTTTTGCGACGCCGGGCGTCAATATCGGCCTGTTCTGCTCGACGCCGATGGTGGCGCTGACCCGAAACGTTCACCGCAAGCAGGCGATGGAGATGCTTCTGACCGGCGAGCAGATCGACGCCGGTACCGCCAAGGAGTTCGGCCTCGTCAACCGCATCGTGCCGAAGGAATACCTGGCACAGGTGGTGCAGAAATATGCCGAGGTGATCGCCTCGAAATCGCCTTTGACGCTGAAGACCGGCAAGGAGGCCTTCTACCACCAGGCCGAGATGAGCCTGCCGGACGCCTATGACTACTGCGCGAATGTGATGGTCGAGAACATGTTGTTCCGCGACGCGGAAGAAGGCATCAACGCCTTCCTGCAGAAGCGCAAGCCGGAGTGGACGGGGGAGTAGGGCCGGCGGACCGTGCTGCGTTCACTTCGGCAGCTGCTTTTCGGTATCGCGGTCCTGTCCCTGATCGTGCTGACAACGGTCGCGGTCATCTTCTGGACGGCAAGCGTGGTTACCGAACTCCTCGGGTTCCGACGGGCGGAATTCCCGCCCGAAGCGGCACTTGGAAAGGCCGTTTGCTCGGGTTGGTCGCCCGGGCTGAGGGAAGGGGCCTGGATCAAAATCTATCGGCTCGACGCCGGACCGGCCGACCGCCTTTCCGCGGCCGGCCTGACCCTGTTGAACGGGAATGCGCCACCGCCGGCGGGTAAAAGACGGGTCTGGTCGCCCTGGATGGCGGCTGGGACCGGTTCCGATCTGTTGGGAGCGGAGGATCATGGGCAGACCGGGGAGTTCGCCTCACGCTCGCAGATGTTTGTCGTTCAGGCAGATCGATACACTCACTCCAATTGCGCTGAGACCATCAAGAGCCTCGACTGGGACGGAGCGCTGGTGCGTTTCAGATATCCCCGAAAATGGACTGTCGAACAGTGCGGGGACATTTGCCTTGTACAGGTCCTGCTCCCGGCTTCCAGGCTGGCCATTGGCGCGACCTTCGACTGATAGGGGCCTCTGGCTTGCTTTTCGCGAGCAGTTGGCTATTTTGTTCCTGATTTGTTCAGATGGGGCCATGTCATGAGTTTCGATCCCCGCATATCCATGGTCACGCTCGGCGTCGCCGATCTGGCCGCCTCTACGATGTTTTACGAGAAGCTCGGTTTCGAGAAATCCCCGGCCTCGCAGGAGAGCGTCACCTTCTTCAAGCTGAAGGGGACGCTGCTCGGCCTGTTCGGGCGGGCGGCGCTGGCGGAGGATGCGGGTGTCGAGGCGGCGGGGTCTGGCTTCCGGGCGGTAACGCTGGCGCATAATCTCGCCAGCGAGGCGGCGGTGGACCAAGCTTTCGCCCATGCGCTTTCTTGCGGGGCGACGGCGGTGAAGAAGCCCGAAAAGGTGTTCTGGGGCGGCTATTCCGGTTATTTCGCCGATCCCGACGGGCACCTCTGGGAATTGGCCTACAACCCGTTCATGGAAAACGACGAAAACGGCTTCATGCAATTGCCGTAATCGCGGCTAGCGTTGGCTCCCGAGGCTGGACATTCGGGATTGGCGATGATTGCCCTTTTCAGATGTGCCGGACGCGGTCCTGCGGGGCCGGCGTTGGCGGCGCTGCTCGGTTTGATTCTCGCATCTGTCGAAGCGGCGGCGCAGCAGCGGAGTGCCGGTTACGAGACGGTCATCCTTTGGAAGGGCGAACCTGTAGAACCGGCGCTCGCGCAGTTTCTCGAGACGGCGAGCGAGGCCTTGGGGCGCTTTGCGAGGGGGTTCGGCGAGCACAGGCCACCGGTTCCTGTCGACGAGATATTCGCCGACAAGGTGACCGTTTTCGTCGGCGGGATGAAACTGACACCGGAGGACCGGTTCGAAAGGCTTGGCCGGTTTCCGCGCTCGGAGTTTCTCGCCTTTCTCGGTCAGTTCCTCGATGACGAACCGATCCGCCGTATCGGGGCGGAAGCCCGCAGCGCGCGGTTTCTCGCCGGGCTCGACGCCGACGATTTCGTGGCGGCGAACGATCGGCTGGACGGACAGACTTGCACCGGCTCCTTCGAGCGGCTTGCCGACGACCGAATACGCGCGTTGCTCGCCGAAACGGACACGACGATCGAGGCTTGGCGTGTCGCGACAATTTCAGGCAGGGAAGCCGGCCGCATGCGCGGCGGGTTGCCGCTCGACTGGAGCGTCGGGCAGTTGCTGTATGTCGACGCGGACGCGCCGCCGATCCGCTCCTGTTGCTGGGATTTCGTCGTCATGCCGGACGGGTCCGGCGCCTATGTGCAGATGATGGGCGGCGCGACGGTCCTCGTTCCCTATCTCGGTCATCATGTGTGTTTCACGCGGACCGGGGAAGGCTGGCGCATCAGCGCGGTGGCGATCCGCATGTAGAGGCGCATTTTGTCGCTGGAGACTTTCGCGCGCGCCGGTGCTACGAGATCGTCATGGACCACGATCACTATTCAGACGACTATATCCGCTCGATTCTGGACGCGGTGAAGTCGGTCGCCATTGTCGGCGCGTCGGCGAATGCGGCGCGGCCGAGCTTCTTCGTCATGAAGTATCTGCTCGGCAAGGGGTTCGACGTCATGCCGATCAATCCGGGCCACGCCGGCAAGGAGATCCTCGGCAAGACGACCTACGCGTCGCTCGCCGATCTGCCCGGACCGGTCGACATGGTGGACATCTTCCGGGCTTCCGCCGCTGTGCCGGGCATCACCGACCAGATCCTCGCCATGGAGACGCTGCCCAAGGTTGTCTGGATGCAGCTGACCGTGCGCGACGATGCGAGCGCGGCGCGGCTGGAAGACAAGGGTATACAAGTGGTGATGGATCGCTGTCCGAAGATCGAGTATGGCCGCCTGTCGCGCGAGATCGGCTGGTCCGGGATCAATTCGAAGACGATCTCCGCCCGCAAGCCGGAACTGCGCACCGGCTTCCAGAGTTTCGGGATACGGCGGAACTAGGCTTGCGATGCGCGCGCTTGCTCCGTGCCGTCGGGGCAGGTGTACCAACGGGGAAATTTCATCCCGGCATCGCTGTACACATAGAAAAAATCCTCTTTGACAGCTTCACGGAAGCCCGCCAAAACGGCGCACACCGTTTCAGGAGGAAAGACGATCATGTCCCAGAAGGTACCCGGTTTCGAAACCCTTGCGATCCATTCCGGCGCGCAGCCGGACCCGGCGACGGGCGCCCGGATCACGCCGATCTACCAGACCACGGCCTATGTCTTCAACGACACGGATCACGCGGCCTCGCTGTTCGGCCTGCAGGCCTTCGGCAATATCTACACCCGCATCATGAACCCGACCCAGGCGGTGCTGGAGGAACGGCTCGCCGCGCTTGAAGGCGGCACGGCGGCCCTCGCGGTCGCATCGGGCCACGCGGCGCAGATGCTGGTCTTCCACACGATCATGACGTCGGGTGACAATTTCATCTCGGCGCGCCGGCTCTATGGCGGCTCGATCAACCAGTTCGGCCATTCCTTCAAGAATTTCGGCTGGGAGGTCCGCTGGGCCGATGTCGACAAGCCGGAGACGATCGCCTCGCAGATCGACGAGCGCACCAAGGCAATCTTCATCGAGAGCTTCGCCAACCCGGCCGGCTTCGTCACCGACATCGAGGCGATGGCGAAGATCGCCCATGATCACGGCATCCCGCTGATCGTCGACAACACAATGGCCTCGCCCTACCTGGTGCGGCCGATCGAGCACGGCGCCGACATCGTCGTCCATTCGCTGACCAAGTTCCTCGGCGGCCACGGCAACTCGATGGGCGGCGTCATCGTCGATGGCGGCACGTTCGACTGGTCGGCCTCCGACAAATATCCGATGCTGTCGAAGCCGCGCGACGAATATGCCGGCGTGGTGCTGCACGAGACCTTTGGCAATTTCGCCTTCGCCATCGCCTGCCGCGTGCTCGGCCTGCGCGACCTCGGCCCGGCGATCGCGCCTATGAACGCCTTCTTGATCCTGACCGGCATCGAGACGCTGGCGCTCAGGATGCAGCGCCATTGCGACAATGCGCTGGCCGTCGCGAAGCATCTCAAAGCGCATCCGAAGGTTGAGTGGGTCGAGTATTCCGGTCTGGAAGATCATCACAACCATGCGCTGATGAAGCGCTACAGCCCGAAAGGGGCGGGTTCCGTCTTCACCTTCGGCGTCAAGGGCGGCTACGAGGCGGGCGTCAAGTTCGTCGAGGGCGTCGAGATCATCTCGCATCTCGCCAATATCGGCGACACGCGCACCCTGGTGATCCACCCGGCCTCGACCACGCACCGCCAGCTGACCGACGAGCAGCGCGCGCTCGCCGGCGCCGGCAACGACGTGGTGCGGCTGTCGATCGGCATCGAGAATGTCGACGACATCATCGCCGATATCGACCAGGCGCTGGACAAGGCCTGATCGCGTGGCAGGATAGGGCCATGCGATCTGAATGGCCCCTTCCTGCTCTCGGCCTTGCGACTGCTCTCTGCGCGGGGCCCTTGCACGCCGAAGCGGCGACGCGGACGGAGATCCCGGCCGTGCTGGCCGACGACCCGAAAGCGTTCTGGCGCGCCGTCATGGAGGCCTTTTACGGACCCTATGACCGCGCGCTGAAATGCTGGGTCGGCACAGTGGACGGACAGCGGCAATGCATGCGGCCGCACCGGCTCGACACGGTTTCGGATGAGGCGGGGACGCGCTTTTTCGTTGTCACCGGCGGCTATCCGCTCGGCGAGGGAGACACGCATTCGGACTGCCATGCCTGCGCCGGCTCGTTCGGGCTGATCGTGCTGGAGGATGGGGGCGACCGGCTCGGTCTCGTCGCGCGCAATTCCCTTGCCGAACCGTCGGGCGCGTGGGGCGCCCCGCCGCCGGAGGAAAGCTTTCGGCTGCGTCAGACGGGCGATGGCCGCCATGGCTGGACGATGGAGACCGGCTGGTCGGGGCAAGGCTACAATATCGGCACCACTGTCGTTTTCGGTATCGCCGGCAGCGACGTGATCGAACTCGGGTCGATCCCCGTCGATGCCGACAATTCCGGCATATGCGGCGAGGGTTTCGGGGACTGTTATGTCCGCTCCTACGAGATCGTTTTCGATCCCCGCGCGGGTGGCCACCATTATGACATCGTCATGCGCAAGACCGGCGAGGCGACGGAAGGGCCGGAGAGTTTCCGCGTTCCCTTCAACGACGCGACGCTGACATATGAGGTGCCGGCCGAGGCCGAAGCCCTCTTCAACCAATGAACCGGCAGGCTTGACGAATCTCAATTCGCGATCCACGCGAAGCTGATTAGCTGACGCCAGCCGGACAATATGGAGACGATTCATGCATTCCATCAGGACAGTGGCCGCCGCGGCGGCGATGATCTTCGTGACGAGCGGGGCGATAGCCCAGTCGGCCGATCCGGCATGGCTCGACGTGCTCTCGGAACAACTCGCCGCCGAGAAGGATTGCGCGGTCGAATATTACGTCAACATCTCCGAGGGCGAACTCGGCGGGCGCAAGACCTTCGAGGCGCGCGCGCAATGCCGCGACGGCCGCCAGTTCGATGCATCGCGCACAGAACCGGACGCCGAGTTCACCATCAAGGAATGCGGCGTGCAGGTATGCTGATGGCGTGGTCGTCCGAGCGGATCCGGCGATGAGCGCGCGGCTTTTCCTTCCCGTCGACACGACTGCAGCGGAGCCCGAGACCGAGCGGCCCGCGCCGGAGAAGCTGATCTCCGGCGATCCGGTCTTCACGACCTGGAACACCGAGGCGCGCGACGGGCTCTATTGCGGCATATGGCAGGCAACGCCGGGCAAGTGGCGGATCTCCTATGACGAGTGGGAGTTCTGTCATATTCTCGATGGCGTCTCGGTGATCGCGGAGGAAGGCGGCAAGGCAATGACCGTGCGCGGCGGCGACAGTTTCATCCTGCGGCCGGGTTTCAGCGGAACCTGGGAGGTTATCGAGACGACCCGCAAGGAATATGTGATCCGGTTGTAGAGCCATGAGAATATCCGTCGTCGGCGCCGGCATTGCCGGACTGTCCACAGCATGGGCCCTCGCCAAGCAAGGGCACCAGGTGATCCTGTTCGAGCAGAACACGATCCCCAATCCGCTTGGCGCGTCCGGCGATCATCACCGCATTATCCGGCGCGCCTACGGCGCCGGGTCCGGTTACGGAGCGGCGATCTCGGAGGCCTATGACGCTTGGGACGAGTTGTGGCGCGATTTCGGCGCGAATTACCTCGATGCGCGCGGCTTCATGGCCGTCAGCCGAGAGGAGGGCGATGAGGCGGAGGATTACTTGAACGGTCTGCGCGAGGGCGGCTGGCCCTGCGAAGTGCTGCAGCCGGGCGAGGCGGGAAAACGCTTTCCCTTCCTTGACCCCGACACGATCCGCTACGCCTTCGTCTCGCCGGAAGGCGGCGCGCTGCATTGCCGCGACATTGGCTTCGGCATGGCGGCCTGGATGCAGGCGAACGGCGTTTCGCTGCGCCAGACCATGCAGGTGACAGAGGTCGATCCGGCGAAAGCGGCGGTCACCACGGCTGACGGGCGGCGCATCGAGGCGGATTACGTGATCGTCACCGCCGGCGCCTGGGTGACGAAGCTGTTTCCCGGCCTGACCTCTGACCTGACGCCCTGGCGCACCGCCGTCGTCTATCTCGACCCGCCGGATCATCTTAAGGAGGCGTGGCGGCATGCGCCGGTCATCCTCGATGTGGGCGGCGAGACGGACGGCTATATCCTGCCGCCGAGCGGCGAGGGCGGCCTGAAATTCGGCTCCGGCCTGCACAAGTTCAGGAACGCGAACGCCGACGAGAACCGCGATCCGGCCGACGGCGAGGGCGAGAGGATCCGCAATCTCTTTGCGCCGCCCATGCGCGATATCGAACAATACCGGATCGAAAGCGTGGTGACCTGCGCCTACACCTTCACTGAAGACGAGCGCTTCTTCGTCCACCACGAGGACCGCTGCCTCGTCGTCTCGGCTTGCTCGGGCCATGGCTATAAATTCGGTGCAGCGGTGGGGCGTCGGGTGGCGAAGTTCATCGAGCACGGGGATTTCGACGCGCTCAAGGCGTGGATGCGCGCGGAAGGCTAGGCTGCGGTTCGGCCACGCGCGCGCTTGCTGAAGCCGGATGCCGCCGTATAGAACGCAAGCTATAACGGCCGGAACACAGTTCAAATTGGATCGCCATGTCGCACGAAGCGTCTGAAGATGCGCCGCATGCTCCCGCGATATCGCTTATCATCACTGTGTTTAAGGCAAGTCCATTCTTCGAAGATTGCCTGAAAAGCGTTTCGCGTCAGACATTCCGCGATTTCGAAGTGATATTGGTCGACGACTATCCAGAACAGGATCTGGGCCATTTCGTAGCGGACTATTCCGGCCGGATACCCGGGTTAAGGTGCGTCAAGAACGACCGGAACGAAGGCACGATGGTCAGCCGTATCATCGGGGTCGAGGCGGCCCGCGGCGACTATGTGGCATTTCTCGATTACGACGACACATGCAAGGACCGGTGCCTGGACGTTTTGTACGCCGCCGCCCTTGAGAGCGGCGCGGATGTCGTGGGGTCACTCGTCAATAACCGCAAGCGGCGCGATCCCGTCTTCATCGAGGGCACGGACACCCTGCTCGAAGGCTTTCTCGACGAGACGATCGACAACTGGAATGTCTGGACCCGGCTTTTCAGTAGAGACGTCCTGGCGGCTCTTTCCAAGTACAAGCCGTTTCTGCGGGAGCACAGAATCACCGCGCCCGAGGATTTCGCGATCAATCTGCTCTGCGCCCTGCATGGCTATTCCTATTACCAGATCAACGAGGTGCTGATCTCGCACCGCTTCGATATTGCGGAATCCGAGACAAACAACGCATCCGTCGAATCGCTCACCGCCAAGATGGCGTCCTATGCCAATATCATCCGGTTGCTGCAGGGCGCGGAGCCGCGGCACAGGGAGGCGCTCGATGCGCTGTTTCTGATGTCGGTGGGGTATACATACGAGACGTCGCTCATGCATGCCCATCCAGATGTCTTTCGGGAGGTGGTGGACCGGACGCTGACGATTGAAAACGGAAGCGAGGTCGTCACCGCCGTGCTGGTAAGCAGCGACAAGCGGAACAGGCGTCTGTCCGAGAAGCAGGCGGCGAAGAGGCGGCGGGTAACCCTCCTGAGGAAGCTTACCGGACTGCACTATCTCTCGGCGGCGAAGCAGAGGCTCCGGGAAGGCTGACAAGCATCAGGCTGGCGGCCGGACGCGGCAAAGCGGCTGGTATCGGGATCGCCTCGATGGTGAATGTTCCGGCGAGTATGCCGACGACTTGGTTTCCGGCGTTGCAGACTGATGCGTGATGACGAAGAATGCGGGCAGAGTAGCTGCTGAGCCTGGATGGAATTCCGGCTTTCTTCTAGGTCGGAAACACTCGTGACGAGCTGATCTTTATCGGGCCGAAAATGGAGCTGATTCCGAGATCGACCGTGTAGCTGATATCGGCCTTTACATAGTCGATGCCTCCATCCGAGGCGCGAGACAGGAGGATGGTGACCTTGGTTCCGTCATAGGTGGCGAGCTTGGAGCGGATGATGTCCGTCAGACTGCTGTTGTTCTCTTCATGGATCAGCGCATAGCGCTCCGCCGCCGTGATCGAATTCTCCAGATCGGCGCGCACGACAAATGTGTAGCCAATGGCGAGCACGCCAAGGAGAATCGCGACAAAAAGATTTCCCAAGAGAGCGAATTCTACGACGGCCGCCCCGCCGGTGTCGCGCAAGAAAAAGCGGGTCAGCCTGTTCATCGGGAGCCGGCCTTAGTCCGCGAGCAGGTTGACTGCAGTGTTCAGATCGAAGGTTTTGCCGAACAGCGTATCGACGGAGCCGGTCGCCTTGATGTCGTACCAGGTCTCGTAATTCGGGCAGTTCGCCTTATCCAGGGTCACGAACTGTGAAACCTGACTGCCGCGGCAGATGTAGTAGGGTTCGATCGTCAATGCAGCGGAATTCTCGGACACGTCGTTATTGTCCTTGAATGCCGAACTGCCCGACGCATTGGCGAAAGCCAGGACCTTTTCCGGATCGTTGCCGTAGCGGATCACGCCCTCGATCGCGAGCCGGATCTTTCGCTCGACATTGAACTTCACGAAGACAGCCTCGCCGATGTCCACCATCAGAATCAGCCCCAATGCGAGGATGGGCGCAATCACGGCGAATTCGACAGCCGCGATCCCTTTGTTGTCGCGGTGGAAAAGGGTCGATTTCTGCGAAATATATGTCCTGCATGTGCGGCAGAGCCTTGAATTGAAAGTCAAAGGTTACTCCACGAGCACGACGGCATCAGCCGTCTTGACGTCGTAAGGACCGAGCTTGTTCGTGCAGTCGGTCGAGAAACTGTTGTTGCCCAGAAGCGTGATCGTATCGGCGACCAAACGCGTGCAGGTCGAGTCCATGCCCGAACTGCCGGTGAACTCGACCTCGTCGTCGGGCAAATATATCGCGCCCGAGAAGAAGGACGATGCGTCTCCGTTGATCTTGTGGGAGGTATTGTTCGACTTGGATCCCCAAAAAAGAATGCCGGGGTAATCCGCGCCGGATCCTTCTTCCGGAGCCCTAAGGTCGATGGTGGCGCCGCCGTTGAAGTTCAAAGTCGCCCCGTTTTTCAGAACGAAGGTGACATCATGCCCGGTCACGACGGCGCCGGAGTTGATCTTCATGTCGATGCCGTCGAGGATGTAGACGCCCGGCTCAAACGTAACGGTACCCTTGAGGTCGAGGGAGGTTTTAAAGCAGCCCGGATCGAGCAGATAGCTTCCGGTCGGTTTGAAATTGGGCGTTTTTTCGCACCAGAATGGTGTCTTCGGCTGCACGAGATCGGCATAGGGATCTTTCGTGGCACGCCGATATTTCAGGTTCTTCTGGCAATCGGTCGTCGCCTTGTCCTCGCCGTAGATCCCGCCGGATGAAATCATGCAATCGACGGCCACGGTGGTCGAGCCGCCGAGATAGATCGAATCCGCAGCGGTGGAATTCGACGCGACAACGCAACCGTTCAATGTCGCAGTCGCAGAGCCTCCCATAGTGACCGCGCCGGATTCCGTTTTGTTGAGGGCGAGGATGCAGGCGCCTTTACCGTTGATCGCGACGACTGACTTGCCGGTTATGTCGACATTGCCGTTCCAGAGCGCCTGGCTGAAGTACTTTGTCGCCCGATAGGATGTGCGTACCGTCATCAGGTCGCTGGTGCTGTCGGGATAGGTAATGTTCAGAACAAGGCTGTCATCGGGATATCCTTCGGCAAGCAAGTTGCCGCGGATCGCAGCCTGGATGTTTTCCTGGGTAACGCCGCGATTATAGAGCTGGCCGGCAGAAAGCGCGGCCGCATCGGTCACGAAGCTGAGTTTCGATTTTTCGACGAACCAGTGTCCGGCCTCGGTGCCGAATGCGATGCCGCCGATGAAAACCGGTAAGGTAAAGGAAGCGAGAATGGCAATATTGCCTCTCTCATCGCATCGGAATTTCTTCCAATTTCTCAACATGGTGGCCGATCTGCGCCCTGAAATGCCCCAGTAAAACTCTACTGACCTTACGTAGCGGAATCAGAAAGAAGTTTGGTAAAAAAGTAATAAAATTTCGGCGTGTCGGCGAAAGCGTCGAACAGGTCGGGTTTGTCGGCGAAAGCTCGTCCCGACGCCGAAGGTCTCGGCCAGGTTTTCCCCACCTTACTGCCGTTAAGGTTTACGCGTCGGGGCGTCTTGCGGAACCGGGGTCGGGCACCCTAAATATTGGCCGAACGATTCCCTCGCGCCCATGTTTTCCGTGCGCTTCCCAACGATATCCCCGAAAGGTCTCCGATGAGCAATCCGATCGACACCGCCATGAACCTCGTTCCGATGGTCGTGGAGCAGTCCAACCGGGGCGAACGCGCCTACGACATCTTCTCGCGACTGCTGAAGGAACGCATCATCTTCATCACCGGTCCGGTGGAAGACGGAATGGCGTCGCTGGTCTGCGCGCAGCTCCTGTGGCTGGAAGCCGAGAACCCGAAGAAAGAGATTTCCATGTACATCAACTCGCCGGGCGGCGTGGTGACGTCGGGCCTGGCGATCTACGACACGATGCAGTTCATCAAGCCGCCGGTCTCGACGCTGTGCATCGGCCAGGCCGCTTCGATGGGCTCGCTGCTGCTGACTGCCGGCGCCAAGGACATGCGCTTCTCGCTGCCGAACTCGCGGATCATGGTCCACCAGCCGTCGGGCGGCTACCAGGGCCAGGTAACCGACATCCTGATCCACGCCAAGGAAGTCGAGGCGCTGAAGCGGAGGCTCAACGAGATCTACGTCAAGCACACCGGCCGCTCCTATGACGACATCGAGGGCGCGCTCGAGCGCGACAATTTCATGACGGCCGACGTGGCGAAGGAGTTCGGCCTGATCGACCGGGTGATCGAATCGCGGGATTCGATAGAGCCGGAAGAGAAATAAGGGGCGCCCGGCGACTGTTGTATTTGCGCGACGCCCAAAAAGCATCGCGCATTTGTGACAATTGGGCGCTTTTCGCGCCGCGATAACCTCATTAGGTTTAAATCCGCGTTTCGGCCTTAAAGGAACCGTAAAGGTATATGTCGAATCGTTGCACGCGGCGCGTATATGTGTACGAATGTGATTTGAAGCCTTTGTGACGCTTGTGGGTTTGGCCCGAGGGCCGCGTCACAGAATTGAAGTCGGGATTGCCATGGCGGATGAACCGCCCGGTTCCGCAATCCCCTGAAAGGAATAGGCATGAGCAAGGTTGGCAACAGTGGCGGCGGCGGTGGCGGAGGCGACTCCAAGAACACGCTCTACTGCTCTTTCTGCGGAAAGAGCCAACACGAGGTGCGCAAGCTGATCGCGGGCCCGACGGTGTTCATCTGCGACGAATGCGTCGAACTGTGCATGGACATCATCCGCGAGGAGAACAAGTCCTCGATGGTCAAGAGCCAGGAGGGCGTGCCGACGCCGCAGGAAATCCTCGGTGTTCTCGATGACTATGTGATCGGCCAAGGTTACGCCAAGCGGATCCTCTCGGTGGCGGTGCACAACCATTACAAGCGCCTCGCGCATGCGGAGAAGAACGACGACGTCGAACTGGCGAAGTCGAACATCCTGCTGATCGGCCCGACCGGCTGCGGCAAGACGCTGCTCGCCCAGACGCTGGCCCGCATCATCGACGTGCCCTTCACCATGGCCGACGCGACGACGCTGACCGAAGCCGGCTATGTGGGCGAGGATGTCGAGAACATCATCCTGAAGCTGCTGCAGGCCTCCGATTACAATGTCGAGCGCGCCCAGCGCGGCATCGTCTATATCGACGAGATCGACAAGATCTCGCGCAAGTCGGACAATCCCTCGATCACCCGCGACGTGTCGGGCGAGGGCGTCCAGCAGGCGCTTCTGAAGATCATGGAAGGCACGGTGGCTTCCGTTCCGCCGCAGGGCGGCCGCAAGCATCCGCAGCAGGAATTCCTGCAGGTCGACACCGCGAACATCCTGTTCATCTGCGGCGGCGCCTTCGCGGGCCTCGACAAGATCATCTCGGATCGCGGCCGCAAGACCTCGATCGGCTTCGCCGCGACCGTCGAGGTCGCGGAAGACCGCAAGACCGGCGAACTGTTCCGCAAGGTGGAGCCCGAGGATCTGCTGAAATTCGGCCTGATCCCGGAATTCGTCGGCCGCCTGCCGGTTCTCGCCACGCTGGAAGACCTCGACGAGGATGCGCTCATGCAGATCCTGACCGAGCCGAAGAACGCCCTGGTCAAGCAGTATCAGCGCCTGTTCGAGATGGAGGATGTCAGCCTCATCTTCCACGAGGACGCGTTGCGCGCGATCACCCGCAAGGCGATCGAGCGCAAGACCGGCGCACGCGGCCTGCGCTCCATCATGGAAGCGATCCTGCTCGACACGATGTTCGAACTGCCGGCGCTGGAAGGCGTCCGCGAGGTCGTCATTTCGGAGGAAGTGGTTTCCGGCAGCGCCCGCCCGCTCTACATCTATGCGGACCGGGCCGAGGACAAGGAAAATGCGTCGGCCTGACGCGCGACCTGCGAACAGATTGTGTGAAAGGCCGGGCGACCGGCCTTTTTCCGTTTCAGGGCCCGAATGCGGCATTGCGGTATACGCATAACAGCGCGAAGATCGATACCGATTCCTCCTGTCTTCAAACCGTTGAAATCGGTGCGCCGCAGGACCAATTATCAGGAGTGCTTCCGAACCGGGGCCATAGGGCACGGCGGCGAAGCACCCCAAAGCCGCAAAGGCATTGAAAGGAACTGAAGAATGGCTGAAGCCGAACAGAAAACAGCATCGGGCGGACAAGACGGGCTCTACGCCGTCCTGCCGCTGCGTGACATTGTTGTTTTCCCGCACATGATCGTGCCGCTCTTCGTCGGCCGCGAGAAATCGATCCGTGCGCTTGAAGACGTCATGGAAAACGATCGCCAGATCCTGCTGGCGACGCAGAAGGACGCCGGAGACGACGATCCGGCGCCCGACGCTATCTACAGCCACGGCACGGTCGCCAACGTGCTGCAGCTTCTGAAGCTGCCGGACAACACCGTCAAGGTGCTCGTCGAGGGCGTGTCGCGCATGGAAATCCGCGGCTTCACCGACCGGGCCGAATATATCGAGGCCGACGCGTTCAACGTTGTCGAGCCCGAGGAGGACGAGGTCGAACTGGCCGCGCTGGCGCGTTCCGTGGTCTCGGAATTCGAGAACTATGTGAAGCTCAACAAGAAGATCTCGCCGGACATCGTCTCCGCGGTTACCCAGATCGAGGAGCCCTCCAAGCTCGCCGATACGGTGGCGTCGCATCTGTCGATCAAGATCGGCGAGAAGCAGGACATCCTGGAGACCG
>NZXU01000004.1 GCA_002698425.1 Ahrensia sp.
ACGATGGAGCCCTCAAATGCAGCACGATCTTTCCCTCGCCCAGAAACACGCCTGGAACCTCGCCCGCACCCTCATGACTCCGATTGTCCTCTTCAAGTCCAACGACGAATACGGCGTCCTTCCCGCCGACGAAGTCGAAGACGCCGAGATCGTCATCCTCTTCGAATACGATCCCTACACCGGCGGTCACTCGGTGCACTGACCGATCATTTCTCTCATCCCCTAGCGGCGGCGCCTGGCGCCGCCTTTTCGCTGCGCGTCTGCCCCGGTCGTGGTCCGTCCCGAGGAAGGTCCGGGCGGAGCCGGCAGCAGCGGCAACGGCTTTGCCGTCCTCCACTCCGTTCCGGCCCTTCGCCTCCCCGCTGCGCTGTGCGCGACGGGGACCCGGCTCGGGTGCCGCTCCTGCCTGCAGCCCCGCCGTTTTCGGACTTCGTGACGGACCGCGATCGGAGCGGTCCCGAAGTCAGGAGGTCTGAAAATGAAAAGGAAAGAGAAAAGCCCGCGCGGCGATATCTATGCGCGGATAACCGAGACGATCGTCGCCGATCTGGAAAAAGGCGTCCGGCCCTGGATGAAACTCTGGAGCGCGAGAGGGCTCGAAGGCCGGATCACGCGGCCGCTCAGACATACCGGCGAGCCCTATACAGGCATAAACGTGTTGCTGCTCTGGTCAGAGAGCCTCGCCCGAGGGTTCGAGGCGCCGCTCTGGATGACATACCGGCAGGCCGGTCAGGTCGGTGCGCAGGTCCGCAAAGGCGAAACCGGCGCGACCGTAGTCTATGCCAGCCGCTTCACCAAGACCGAAACGGATTCGCGAGGCGACGAGGTCGAGCGGGATATCCCGTTTCTCAAGACCTACACCGTCTTCAATTGCGATCAGATCGATGGATTGCCGGAGCATTATTATCACCGGCCGGACAAGATCATCGATCCGGTGTCACGGATCGAACATGCCGACCGCTTCTTCGAGAATACCGGTGCGGTGATCCGCCATGGTGGCACGAAAGCCTTCTTCGCATCCTCGAGCGATCACATACAGATGCCGCCCTTCGAGAGCTTCCGGGATGCGGAATCCTACGTGGCTGTCCTCAGCCATGAGGCAACCCATTGGACTGCGCCAGCGCATCGCGTGGGTCGCGATCTCTCACGCTATCACAAGGATCCCACGGAGCGCGCCCGCGAAGAACTCATCGCCGAGCTTGGAAGCTGCTTCTTATGTGCCGACCTTGGCATTGTCCCGGAGCTCGAGCCTCGCCCGGATCACGCCAGCTACCTTCAGTCGTGGCTTTCGATCCTGAAGGACGACAGACGGGCGATTTTTCAGGCAGCAGCCCATGCGCAGCGCGCGGTGACCTATCTCCACGGTCTTCAGCCCGCACAGCTTAGTGAAGAGCGGGAGGCGGCCTGATCTCTCCCTCTCGAATGCAGGTGCGGAGGGCGGCCCGCCCTCTGCCATTCGCCTGCGCGCGCTATCGCTCGACGCCGGCGTTCAGTCGACGGCACTCGCCCTGATGGCGGCCCATGGCGCGGTCGGGCCCATGACTGTAACCATCGATCGCGACGATGGCCCACGACGACGGAGCAGCTGCGCCACCTGTCTGCCCACATCACGAGGTGCCAGAGCAGAACCCCGGCAACAGCCGCGCAAGCTTGCAGCGGAACGTCACATTCGGACAGGTGCCTGTTCTTTCTTTTCCGGTCGCGCGTCCGGTCACCGGAGACGCGGTGAGGCTGGCTCAGATCACGTGGATGCCAGATGCATCAATCATTCTGCCTTGAACTGTGCCTGGTTCGATCTGCCGATTGTTCACCCGTTGCGGGGCCGGCAGTCGACGCGTTCGCCACGTCTTGGCCCATTCCTTTTTCCGTCGTATCTCATGGAGCTCGCCCAACGCGGTCTCGATTTGGCATGTCTGACCGGCAACCGGCTTCGCCTCGCTCGGCTTGTCGCAACGGCGGGTCGAAACTTTCTTCCCCTGCCGGCTGCGCCGCCATTCCTCGCGAGACAAGAAAGCCCCGTCCCGCCGTCCTTCATTTCATTGCGGTCCCTTCGGGATGCGCGCCGATCGTTTCCGATCTCTTCGACAGCCATCGAGATCCTATGAGTAATGGTGGCGACCTGCTTTGATGCTGCAGTCGTTGTTGGCCGTTGCGGAAAGGAGCAGGAAGATGACGCAGAACAAACACGCAGGCAAATCGACATACGAAAACCTTCATACGATCTACGTATCCATTGAGCTGAGCAAGAAAACCTGGCTGATCACGTCGATCTCGCCCGGCGCTGGCGAGAAACTGTCTCGCCACAGCGTTCCTGGCGGTGATATTGCAGGGCTGCTTGCTCGCTTGGCGCAGCTGAAACAGAAAGCCCGCGACCGAACTGGCCAGGACTATCCGTTCGTCACCATCCAGGAGGCCGGTCTCGACGGTTTCTGGGTGCACAGGGTTCTCGAAGCCGAAGGCCACGAAAGCCATGTCGTTGATGCGGCATCGATCGCGACATCCCGACGCAGACGAAGGGTCAAGACAGATCGGCTCGACGGCGAAACCATGATCCGGGCGCTGCTCGCTTTCAAGCGCGGCGAACCGCGGGTCTGCTCGATGCTGAGCGTGCCAACACCTTTCGAGGAAGACCGTCGCCGGATCGTTCGCGAACGCAAGGTTCTGATGGAGGAGCGCATCCGGCACAGCAACCGGATCAAGGGCCTGCTCTTCTCGCAGGGGATCAGGGGCTACGATCCTCTGCGCCGGGACCGTCGCGAGCGCCTGGAAACGCTGCGTACCGGTGACGGGCGGGAACTCCCGGTGCATCTGAAAAGCCAGGTCTTGCGGGAGCTCGACCGGATGGAAATGCTGCTCGACCAGATCAAGGCGGTCGAAGCCGAGCGGGACGCCATGCTTGCTGAAGAACAGCGGTCAGCACGCGAAGTGGTCATGCTGACGAAGGTGGTCGGCATCGGACCGGAATTTGCCGCTGTGCTCTGGGGCGAAGGCCTGTTCCGCCACTTCGACAACCGCCGACAGGTGGCAGCCTATGCCGGACTGGCGCCGACACCATGGCAAAGCGGATCGATCGACAGGGAACAAGGAATCGGTAAATCCGGCAATCCTCGCCTCCGATCGACGCTGCTGGAGATGGCCTGGCTGTGGCTGCGGCACCAACCCGCTTCCGAACTCAGTCGCTGGTTCAACGAGCGCGTTGCCCAGAATGGCGGCCGCTTCAAGAAAGTGATGATCACAGCACTGGCGCGCAAGCTCGTCGTGGCTTTGTGGAAATACGTCACCGCCGGCGTAGTGATCGAAGGCGCGCGCGTCAGACCATGATGACGTGAGCGCGTAACAGTTCGGCCCGGGCCTGATCAGCCCCGCCGGAACCGGGTGGACGACCGCATTGCGGCATGGGTTAATCGCCGTCATCGAGACTGGTCTCGTCCCCTGAGCCTTTGCCGCCGCAGGCGGGATTATGGTGCGGCCGCTCGAGCGGCGACCGGATGTGAGGTTGATACGTGCACAGGCGCGGATCAGGAAATGGGCTCAGACCTCTGGTTCACGCAGCGGGACCGATCGCGCCGTCCGTGTCGAATGCATGGCTGACAGTCCGTAAGCCGGTGTTCTTCCCCTGGGATTGATGCCGGAACCTCCCTGAACGGCCTCTCTTCTGGCTGGTCTGACACCGGTCCGACCTTTGCCTGCAACGGCTCTGCCAACCTTCTTCCCCTGCGGCTGCGCCGCATTCCTCGCTGGACAACAAGCTTGGCTGCCGCCGTCCTCCGCTGACGCTGCGGCCCATGGGATGCAGTCGGACGGATCGTCGTCTCACGACCGCTATCGAGGCCGCACAGGGCGGCTCCGAACAACCAAGTCAGGAGAACGACAATGGCTACCATCGGAAACTTCCAGCAGGCCGGCGACAACGAGTTCAACGGCGAGATCGTCACCCTTTCCCTCCAGGCCAAGAAGGTCCGTATCGTTCCCGATACGCGCGCCAGCGGCGAAAACGCTCCCAGCCACCGCGTCTTCGTGGGCCGGGTCGAAATCGGAGCCGCCTGGTCCAAACAGTCCAACGAGGGCCGTAACTACCTGGGTCTCAAGCTTGACGATCCGAGCTTCACCGCACCGATCTATGCCAACCTCGTCGAGGACGAAGACGGACAGAGCCACAGCCTTATCTGGTCACGACCGAACCGTCGCAACGGCGACTGACGAACACCGAAACGACGCTCCGCACTTGGCGGGGCGTCATCCGGAACCCGCCGCTCAGCAGCTCAGAAACACAGCTTGACGAGTGGTTCCTCATGTGAGGCCGCGATGGGCGCGGCCTGATACAGCAAAGGAGAAGACAAATGGCTCAGATCGGCACTTTCACCCGCAACGAAGACGGCTCTTTCGCCGGAGTGATCAAGACCCTCAACCTCAACATCAAGGCCCGCCTTGTCGTCGCCGAGAAGGAAAGCGAGAAGTCTCCCGACCTTCGCGCTTTGGCAGGCACCATCGAGATCGGTGCCGGCTGGAAGAAGACCGCCAAGGAAACCGGCCGGGAATATCACTCCGTCAAGCTCGACGATCCGAGCTTCCCCGCTCCGATCTACGCGAGCCTCGTGGAGACCGAGGACGGATACGCCCTCATCTGGTCGCGCTGAGGCGGCCACCCCGGAAGCGGCGCTCCACCTCGGGGCGCCGCGACCCTGCAAAAGGACACCCGAAAGTGTCCTCCAGCGAATGACGAAGCCGGATCAACAGCTTGCGCTCTGAATGACAGTTGGCGGCTGACCTAAAATGAGTTCACCGGTCAGATCAAGACCCTCGCTCTCAACGTCAAAGCTCGCTTCGAGCGCATCGAAAATCCCTCCGAGAACGGACCCCACTTCCGCATCTACTCAAATGTAGTCGAACTGGGTGCCGCCTGGCAGAAGCAGGCCAGGCAGACCGAACGCGACTACCTCTCGGTCAAGCTGGACGACCCGAGCTTCCCCGCTCCGATCTACGCCACCCTGATCGAGGTGGAAGGTCAGGAAGGCCTGCAGCTCATCTGGTCCCGCCCCAACGGCAATCGGGACTGACCTCCACAGGCAAGGCTCCGCCGCAAGGCGGGGCCTTGCCCATGTCATCAGGCATCGTTCGCCTTCAACGCTTCGGTTGGCTGGAAAACGCGTCGCGATAGCCGCGGTGCCTCTTCTTGCGTTCCAGGCGCTTCATCGCTTGATCGGCTTCCCCGCCTGTATCGAAAGTCTCGACCATCGACTGACCGCGTGTGCCGATCCGTCCCCAATCCCGCACCAGCGAGGCCCCGCCGAACAGTGTGGGCTGTATGGAAAGGCTGTAGAAGCGCTGCATGTTCTGTGACGGGTCGACGCGCCTGAGATGAACGGGACCGGGATTGCTCATGGCATCGAGTCTCGCTTCCTTCGGAAGAGGCGTCCAACGAATTCCCTGAATCGTCGGGCACGGATCGATTCATGAAATTGATACTACTCCGGAATTGCGCCCACCTTCTTTGCCCGCTCCACGAGCTTCGCATAGGTGGTCCCGTTTCCCGATGGAAAGTGTTTGCACCAAGCTGCCAAAAAAAGCTTCTCCCGATCGAAATCCTTTTCTCTGCGCAGCAAAACGGCGATCCTCATTGGGTAATGCGGCGCTGGAATCTCCGCCGTATTTAGATACCGCATGAAGGCATCGGATACTGTGTCGCACTGCCATCCAAGATCTTGGTCTGCGGTTTTCATGAAGGCGCGGAACGAGCTTTCGTCCTGGTTCAGGAAGTCCGGCCCATCTGACGCTTGGCCATAGGGGATCCCTTCCTCCAGCATTCTGTCCGTCGTCGCTCGTATTGACTTCCGGCGAAGTCGCTCTTGCTCTTCGTCATCGACGATCTTTTGGTTGGCGAGCAGGCCAATGACATCATCGACTTTTCTAGCTAATTCGGGCGGCAACTGACTGTCCGAGACCGGCGGCTTGCGAGCTGGGCGCTGCGCCTGCTTCGCTTTGATCCTTTTGCCAATCTCGTCGGCAAGTCTCGAAAGAACTGACTCCTGGCGCTCAGACTGAGCAATCATGTCGGCCGACACACCCGCACGATGGTACTCCGCGATCTGCCATTTCAGCTGTTTGAGGTGGCTCGACACCTTGGCTTCCGGTTTACGCAACGCGGTAATGCTGAGCTCCGAATTCTCCGAAAGAAGCCGCTGAATTTCCTCAATTAGAGCTGCTCGAGTCCGAATATGCGCTTCCCATCGATCGCGACGATCCTCCGTGTACGATGCTGACAGAGGCTCATGGATTGGCGGCTCGCCGCGCAAATGTGCAAGCGCTTCCTCCTTAGCAACCAGTTCACTGGAATACGCATCAGAGAAATACGGGTCTTCCCCGTCATCGACATCGGCAATGCAGAATTTCCAGCCGCGGTCCTGAGGAAAGACAGTGATGCGGATGGTCCCTTCGATTAGCATCGGGTTGCCGTTCTCGGAGACGACCCAGCGGTTCCCCGGCGAACGGGCTGTCTCATCCTTCGAAGTCGATCTGCCGAACAACCATTTGAAAAACGTCAAGGTCGCCTCCCCATGCGGTCCATTGTCAACAGATTGCCGGGCCTGACAAGCACAGGTCCAAGAAACGGGAACTCCGGGCTATCGAAGTTGATCAGTCGTTGTTTGCGGATCGGGACTGCGGTTTACCACTCGCCTCATTCGTGCGGGGCTGGTTTCCGTGAAACCGATTTTCTCCAACGCCCGACTTCATGTCGTCTCGCCGGAACCAGATTGCCCGTCCGCATCTGAGCGGCGGATTGCCGGATGTGAAAACGACTTGCTCGTCACCGCGCATGCGCAGCACTTCCTCCGGCAGGATCAGCGGACGGGCTGCAAGTTGCTTGGAGCGGGTTCGCGATGAGCCTGACATCTGCGATGTACGGCTCAACTGGTCGACCTCCACCGTGGTGTTGCCGCAGCGTCGCGATATGTAGTTGGCAGTCTCCGGATCGTTGATCGCGGCGAACGAGACCCATGAGGCGCTCTCGAACCATTTCGATGTGGCGTCCCGCCCGCCATAGGTTTCCCGCATCTGCCCGATGGACTGGAAAAGAAGAAGCAGGCTGATCCCGTATTTGCGCCCTGCGTCCCGGGCGGTTTCCAAAATCCGCAGATAGCCGAGCCGGGCCACCTCATCGAGCAGGAACAATGTCCGGCCCTTGATGTCTCCATTCCGATTGTAGATCGCATTGAGCAATGCGCCGATGATCGTGCGTGCCAGACCTGGATGGGCCTCAAGAGTTTTCAGATCGAGATTAACGAAGATGTCTGTGTTCCCGCCGGCAATCTCCTCGGTCGAAAAACTCGACCCCGAGACCAGTGCTGCATAGTTCGGATAACTCAGCCAATGGGTTTCCTTGATCGCGTTCGCATAGACGCCGGAGAAGGTTTCCGGCGTCATGTTGACGAAGGCGGCGACGTTCTCTCGAACGAATGCGGATTCGGAATTGTCGTGGATTCTCTGCAATCGCTCGCGCAATTTGGGTTCCGGCTCGGACAGGTTCATGCGCACCTGGCGCAAAGTCTGGTTTCCCTTTTCCGTATGTCCGGAGAGGCAGACATCCGCGATCAATGCGGTGATCAACTGCAGGGCGGACGCGCGGAAGAAGTCGTCCCGCATCGAAACCTGCCGACCGACATCGGTCACGACCCAGCTGGCGACGGCAACGACATCCTCCTCCTTGGTACCGCCGAACCCGCCGATCCAGTCGAGCACGTTGAACCCCACCGATGCATCCTTCGGACTGAGCACGTGGACGTAGCGTCCAGCCTTCCGGCGATGATCGATGACCATCGGGGCGACCTCGTTCGAAGGGTCGAGCGCAACGAGCCCGCCACCCCATTTGAGGGCCGTCGGCACCGTGACCGACGTCGTCTTGAAACCGCCCGAGCCCGCAAACACCAAACCATGCGTCGAACCGAAGGACGCATCGAAACACAAGAGCGGCGACTTGCCCCCGGCACCCCAACTGTCTTTGTCGCCAGGACGGAATGTCCGGCTCGCAACACTGTCCTTGTCGACGCGATAGGCCTCGCCGACAACGATCCCGCCATCTTCGCCGAACATGCGCTTGGCCTCCGAGACGGTCATCCAGTCGGCGGAGCCGTAGATTGCGCGCTTTCCTGTGACACGGCGCGGTTTTAGCGTCGCGAACGCCGCATCGCCGCGTAGCGCGACGCGCAGGGAAAACATGCCCGCGATCATGGCGATCATCGCGCCAGTGCCTGTCCAGGGGTCGGCATATTCGATCAAGCCGTGCCCGTCAGGAATTGAATTGGCAAAGCCGGCCAATCTCCCAAACTCGCGAACGGCCGCGATAGCCATCACACCGACCGCACCGAATAGAACGCCGAGCCCAGCCGATCTGATCGCAATGGCGCCACGCGCGGCGAATAGGACGATCACCCCGACGGTCGCGGCAATCACATAGGGAAATGCGAGCCCGATCCGCCCGAGCGTTTGTTGCGCCTGCACTGTCGTACCGAATCCGGCCAGCCAGGTTTCGATGCCGGTGATGCCGACACAGGTGGCGATCATCAGGACCGGCGCGGCGATCAGCATCAGGACCTTAGTCATCGTCATCGGAAAACGCCTTCTCGCCAATGGCCATCAGCCGGATGCGCTCGGTCTCATCGGCCCTGATGCGATCAGCGCCGTCGATCAACAGACCGAGCAGGAGCGCCCGCTTCTCGTAGCGTAGCCCTGCCTTGGCAATGAGGCCGCCAAGCTGGATCTTTTCGCGCGTGTCTTGTCTGCGGGCTTCCGTCTGGCTCGACTGTCGCATTCGCTCAAGCCTCGCTATTCGGCCCCGAAGCCGCGCCAGCCGAGTTTTGCGTGGGCGGAGATTTTCTGGTTTCGCCGGTGCGCTCACGAAACCGTTTGGCCAATTCTTCGAAAGCTCCGACGAGCTTTGCATCGTCGATCTCGATCTCGCCCAGGCCGGCCTTCAGCGCCAGACGGCCGATCCGTTCGGCTTCGCGTGTTTCAGCGGCCTTCAACTGCTCCTGCAATCTGGCGATATCGGCCCGGATTTTCGATGCGGGTTTCTTCATTCCGTCTGCTCCTTTGGTTCGCGAATGCCGGAACGGCATGAGCAGAATCGCCCGGGTGCGCGTTCAGCGCATCCCGGCAGAAATGCCGGGTCGGCGCAGCCGACGCTTTGAGAGATGATCCCGGCGTTCCGAAGGAATGCGCCCAAGGGCGCAGTAATACGTCGCTGATGGCGACGTGCTGCTGGCGGCCCATGCCTAGGGCAGGGGCCATTCCTCCCGGAACAAGGATGGACTTGTTCTCAGGAGCCCGTTGCGTCGTGGCGATCACGCATTTCACACCCCAGCTCATTTCGCGCGGAAACGGCCGCAGCGCGTTGCTGTCGGCGGCCTATCGCCATTGCGCGAAGATGAGCCACGAGGCGGAGGCGCGCACGGTCGATTATTCCAACAAGAAGAATCTCGTTCACGAGGATTTCCTGCTGCCGGTCGATGCCCCGAAATGGGCGCGGGACATGATCGCCGATCGATCTGTTGCCGGTGCGGCGGAAGCCTTCTGGAACAAGGTTGAGGCGTTTGAAAAACGCAGCGACGCCCAGCTCGCCAAGGAATTCATCATTGCGTTGCCGGTCGAGCTCAGCCGCGAACAGAACATCGCGCTCGTCCAGCAATTCGTCTTCGAGCAGGTGCTGGCGCGGGGGCAGGTTGCCGATTGGGTGTTTCACAACGATCCGGGTAATCCGCACGTCCATCTGATGACCACTTTACGCCCGCTCACCGAAGACGGGTTCGGCTCCAAGAAAGTCGCGGTGCTCGGCCCGGACGGAAATCCGGTTCGAACCAAAAGCGGGAAAATCCGATACAAGCTCTGGTCCGGTGAGAAGGCCGAGTTCCTCGAACAGCGGCAGAGATGGCTCGATCTACAGAACGATCATCTCGCCATAGCTGGGCTGGAAATCCGGGTCGATGGCCGCTCTTACGCCGAACGGGGCATCGACATCGAGCCGACCACCCATATCGGTGTTGCGGCCAAGGCGCTTCAGCGCAAGGCCGGCGATACGGGCAGCGCCATCGATCTCGAACGCCTGGCGCTACATGAGGCTCAACGCCGGAAGAACGCCGCGCGGATCGAGCATCGGCCGGAGCTCGTTCTCGATATTCTCACATCGGAAAAGAGCGTCTTCGATCAGCGCGATATCGCCAAGGTCCTGCATCGCTATGTCGACGATCCGGAGAGTTTCCAGCGGCTTCTCGCGCGGATCACGGAAAGCCCGGAATGCCTGAAGCTCGCTGACGAGACCATCGACTTCGCAACGGGAGCACGTATCCCTGCGCGGCTGACGACACGGGCGATGATCCGGCTCGAAGCCGAAATGGTCAGCCGCGCGGACTGGCTTTCGGGAAAGAGCGGGTTTGCAGTCCGGGCAAAGGTTTTGGAAGCCGTCTTTGGCCGGCATGAGCGGCTGTCGGAGGAGCAGCGGGCGGCCATTGAGCATGTGGCGGGCGCCGACCGGATCGCAACCGTCGTTGGCCGGGCAGGGGCCGGCAAGACCACGATGATGAAGGCCGCGCGGGAAGCCTGGGAATTGGCCGGTTACACGGTGGTCGGGGGTGCGCTCGCCGGAAAGGCGGCCGAAGGACTGGAGAAGGAAGCCGGCATCTCTTCCCGTACGCTCGCCTCCTGGGAGCTTGGCTGGCAACAGGGCCGCCGACGTTTCGATGGCAAGACAGTGTTCGTCCTCGATGAAGCGGGCATGGTCTCGTCCCGGCAAATGGCGACCTTCGTTGAAGCGGTTACGAGGTCGGGCGCCAAACTAGTCCTGGTCGGCGATGCGGAACAGCTGCAACCGATCGAGGCAGGCGCCGCTTTCCGCACCATCGTCGATCGCACCGGCTATGCCGAACTCGAAACCATCTACCGCCAGAATAATCCATGGATGCGGGCCGCCTCGCTCGATCTGGCGCATGGTCGGATCAGGGAAGCGCTCTCCTCCTACCGCGCCAAGGGCAAGCTGATTTCGCAAACGCTGAAGGCCGATGCTGTCGAAACGCTCATCGCTGACTGGAACCGTGATTACGATCCGGAGAAGTCGACTTTGATACTCGCGCATCTGCGCCGCGATGTCCGCCAGCTCAATACGATGGCGCGCGAAAAACTCGTCGAACGCGGGATCATCGAGGAAGGCCACGCCTTCAGGACCGAGGACGGAACCAGGCACTTTGCCGCCGGCGACCAGATCGTCTTTCTCAAGAATGAGGGATCGCTCGGCGTCAAGAACGGCATGATCGGCAAGGTCGTCGAGGCCGCACCCGGACGTATCGTCGCGACGATCGGAGACGGGGAGGCGGCTACCCAAGTTACCGTCGATCAGCGTTTCTATCGCAACCTCGATCACGGCTACGCGACGACGATCCACAAGTCGCAGGGCGCCACCGTAGACCGGGTGAAAGTGCTGGCTTCGCTCTCGCTTGATCGGCATCTGACCTATGTCGCGATGACCCGTCACCGGGAGGATGTGGCGCTCTACTATGGCAGCCGATCCTTCCATCTCGCCGGCGGGCTGGAGAAGCTTCTCTCCCGGGAGAACGCCAAGGAAGTTACGCTCGATTATGCGGGCGACCGCTTCTACGCCCAGGCGCTCCGCTTCGCCAACAATCGCGGTCTGCATCTTGTTCGCGTCGCACGAACGCTGATGCGCGACCGGGTCCAGTGGACAATTCGGCAAAGACAAAAGCTGGTCGATCTCGGTGACCGCCTTCGCGCCGCTGGCGCGCGGCTCGGTCTTGTCGATCACCCGCATCACCAGTCCCCTCAATCAACCAGAAAGGCCGAGCCGATGGTCAAAGGCGTTTCCAGTTTCACCCTGTCAGCGACGGACGCAGCCGACGAAAAGCTGCAATCCGATCCGGCCCTGCAAAAGCAGTGGGACAATCTCTCCGATCGTATTCGCCTCGTCTATGCGGATCCGGAAGCCGCATTCAAGGCCATGCGCATGGAGGCGGTTTTGGAAGACCCGAACGTCGCCCGGCAACGTCTCGGTGAGATCGAGCGGAACGCGGCAAGCTTCGGTGCGCTGCGCGGCCGGGAAGGACTTCTGGCAAGCAGTGCGGACCGGGAAGACCGGCGCGTTGCGGAAGTCAATGTTCCCGCCTTGCGCCGCGATCTCGAGCGCTATCTGGACATGCGTCGGAGCGCGATGAAGAAATACGCTGCCGAGGAGGAGGGGCACCGCAAGCGAACCTCGATCGATATCCCCTCGCTGTCGCCGGCGGCCGCGTGGGCCATGGAGAAAGTCCGCGACGCAATCGATCGGAACGACCTGCCCGCCGCGCTCGGATTCGCGCTGGCCGACCGAATGGTGAGGGCCGAACTCAACACATTCAATAAGGCGGTCTCGGAGCGGTTCGGCGAGCGGACGCTGCTCGGTAACGCGGCCAAGGACCCGTCGGGTTCGACCTTCGACAAGGCCGCGCAAGGCATGTCGCCGGGCGAACGGGACAAGCTTGCATCGGCCTGGCCGACAATGCGCGCGGGTCAGCAGCTTGCCATCCATGAACGGACTCAAGCTGAGTTGAAGGAAAGCGAAGCGCTTCGCCAAACCCAGCGCCAAAGCCAGGGGCTCAAGCAGTGATCCGGCGCCGGCGTATCGCGATCGTCGCCTCCCTTGTGTTCATACCGGTGATCTTATTTGGCGCCGGATATGGGGTTGGGTTCCGGGTCAACCTAACGCCCAGCTATCCGCTCGGGCTTTGGCGCATCGAGGCGCTCAGGGGTGAGGTTCGCGTCGGAGATCGCATCTTCATCTGCCCGCCCCCAAGTGTTGTGTTTCGACGCGCGCGGGACCGCGGATATCTGCGGCGGGGATTGTGTCCGGGCTGGCAGAGCCCCTTGATCAAGACGGTGGCGGCGCTGCCCGCGCAGACGATCGGGATCGGGGCCGCCGTGACGATCGATGGTCGCGAGCTACCACATTCCGAAATCCAACCAGCCGACGGATCGGGCAGACCTCTTGCGTCCTATGCCGGCGGCGTCGTGCCATCCGGGTTTCTCTTTCTTCATTCTCCGTTCAGAGGTTCCTATGACTCGCGATATTTTGGGCCGATCCCGGCCGCCGGTGTTTTGGGTTTGGCGACCCCCATCCTTACCTTCGCGCCATAGTCTCGTGCGCGCCACGGCGTTCGTTGCAGGTGCGGTGGCTATCGGCGCTGTCGCCTGGTGCGGGAACGTTCTCGCACTGCCGGTGGCGGTTTTGTTTCCGGCGCTGTGGGCATTTTCGCCCTCGCGCTTTATCGCGACGCTCGTCGCTGCCGGATATTTTCTTAGCTCCTCTCGCGGTCTGCCGGAAGGCGTAACCATTTTCTATGCCACCGATATGATCATGGGCATCGGTTTATGGCTTGCCGCATCCCTGTGTTTCGTTGTGGTCCATAGTTGGTTGTGGACAGCAAAGCAGGATCGGCAACGTCCGGTACGCTATGCCATGGCCGTGAGCCTGATGAGCGTGCCGCCGTTCGGGATCGTCGGCTGGGCCAGCCCGATCACCGCCGCTGGTGTTCTGTTCCCGGGCTGGGGCTGGTTCGGTCTGGTCGCGACAGCGATCGGCCTCTCAGCCATGACAACACGAGCCTGGTCGATCATCGGGCTTGTCTTCGGCGTTGCCTTTCTGTCGGCCACGAGCTGGACAGCTCCGAAGCCGCCGGCGGGGTGGATCGGTATCGACACCGAATTCGACTATGATGATCACGGTCGCCATGCGGATTACGGGCAGCATTTAGCGACCATTGCTCTCGTTCGGAAAGCTGCGACAGTCGGCGCTTCGAAAATCGTTCTCCCCGAAAGCGCCTTCGGTATCTGGACGCCAACAACCGAACGTTTTTGGAAGCGGAACCTCAAAGGTCTCGACGTCACGGTCGCCGGCGGCGCTATCGTTGTGGACGAGGCCGGTTACGATAACATCATAATCGAGGTGACGGGCCAGGGGGCTAAAATAATCTACCGCGAACGTATGCCAGTCCCGGTCTCGATGTGGCAGCCTTGGTCGACCGGTGGTGCAGCCGCGCATTTCTTTGACAATCCGCAAGTGGGATTTGCCGGCACGTCGATCGTGCCGCTCATATGCTACGAGCAGCTCATCGTCTGGCCGATCGTCCAGTCCATGCTTTTTCATCCCGATGTGATCGTGGCGATCGGGAACGGCTGGTGGACGGGTGACACAAATATCGTTGCAATCCAGAAGGCCAGCGCAGAAGCTTGGGCCGCTCTATTCGAGGTGCCTCTCGTGACCGCATTCAATAAATGAGAAGGGGCGTCTGGTAACGTCCACCGTACTCGTTGAGCAGATCGCATGCGGCAACGGCATGACAGGCGTCGCCTTTGATCTCCATCCCGACGTGGCCGCGACCATGTTGTGGACATGTCCGCGCCGGTCCGGGCGCTGATCGACGGCTACGATTTCAATGCGCGCGTGACCAACCACGTTCCGCTGTGTTTCGGCCCGTTCAATGGCCGATGGTGATCTGACCGAACACATCAAGGCTATTCACCAAGCCTCAAGGCAGATCTATGGCGCACCGCGCATTCACGCCGAACTGGCCGATGAAGGACTTCTGGTAGGCCGCATCACCGCCAAACTAAAAGTCCCAAGGAACAGCACGCTGATCTTTCTGCCGTCGCGTTCGCTTGAGCTCAATCCGGTGGAGAACGTTTGGCAGTATCTGCGTGATCAGCCCCGTCCGAGTGGTCCATGTTGATTGTTAGTGCATGACCGGCCTGCGGTCCATCGGGACGATGGTTTCCGGGGCCGGCGGGCGGTAGCCT
>NZXU01000005.1 GCA_002698425.1 Ahrensia sp.
ATAGGAGGCGGCATCGATATAGAAGGTGCCGGTCGTGGTCGCGGTATAGACGAGCGAGGAATAGTAGCCGGCGCCGCCATCGTCGTCATAGGCGACCTGCGTGCCGGTGGCGCGGTCCTGCGAACCGGGTGCGAAAAGCCGCAGATAGGTGTCGGAAACCGGCGTGTCGCCATAGCCCGACAGCGAGATCGTGTAGGCCTGCCCGGCCACGAGATTGACCGCGATCCAGTCGCTGTCGCCCGCAGCCTCCAGCTCGCCCACATAGCTGCCGCCGACCGAGACCGTCGCGCTCGTGCCGCCGGTCGCAAGCACGTCGGCGAAAGTGGTGTCTGTCTGTTCGAGCGCCGTCGACTCTTCGCCGAGTACGCAATCAGCAGAGAATGTCTTCAGGGAAGCACAGGCTTCGCACATTTATTGGCCTCACATTTGTGCCCGGACGTGTTTGGTTCTCGATTGGTCCTTATACAGTGCGGCGTGGAACAGACGATTAAACCCATATGTCGAATTGTTTCATTGCCCGATCATAATTTTTTAAGGTTTGAATCTCCGCCGATCAACGAGAAAGGCGCCGGAGCGTATCGGCGAACATGCCGACAGTGGCCGGATTCAGCTCCGCGTCCATGATGTCGACATGGAGGTCATCGAAGCGTTTTTCCCGATGTTCATTCCAATCCGCCGGCGTGCCATATGCATAGGCAAAGGCGATTTCGCGGTTGGAAGGAAAGGCGATTTCGACAAGATGAAGGCGGTCGGGCAGATCCGCGGAAGGCGACGACGCCAATATGGCTTTCATGTCCGCGGCCGACACTTCGGCGGCCTGTGTCGCTTCAGCGGCGGCTTTGCACAAATGGTCGGCAAGGCCCGCCGGAGCGACGCCGTTTTCATTGTCCACACGACACACGATCATGTCCATCGAAGCCCCCTGGCAAGCAACCGGCAGCAGCATGCTGCAAATCGCGAAACTCCCAATTGCAATAAGTCTCATTGCCGCTCAATACCTGTCTTACCTTGCGTAAGGCCTTTCGGCGATTTTTCCGGATCCGGTTCGGTCGAATCCCCGAAAGACGCCACCGCCGCAGCCTTGTTTCGCGCGACACTATCAGGAATGCGAACAAGTGCGAATCGCAATGCCGCCGAGTGCCCGTCCACCCCTCAACGCGAAGGGACAGCGCGCGTCAGGGCCGCAATGTCGGGGATGGCGCATGCGTGATCGCGAAGCGGGCTTGATCAATTCTTCCGGTTTGGCTAGCACATCCCGACGTTGGGGCGTAGCCAAGCGGTAAGGCAGCGGTTTTTGGTACCGCCATGCGCTGGTTCGAATCCAGCCGCCCCAGCCAGGATTCCTCCTGCAATCGAGCGGCCGAATTTCCAAGGTCGGTGGCGTTGACCGCCTGCCTGTTTCGCGATTTGTGTACCAAGTCAGCTGGGAAGAGAAAACTGTGGCCCGACTTTACGACAGCCGAAAAAGAATTCTCGTGACCGGAGGGGCGGGTTTCCTGGGATCCCATCTTGTCGATCGGCTGATAGGGCAAGGCCATGACGTGCTCTGTGTCGACAACCTCTTCACCGGGTCCCGGCGCAACATAGAGCATCTCGCACGAAATCCGCGCTTCGAGTTCATGCGCCACGACGTCACGTTTCCGCTCTATGTCGAAGTCGACGAGATCTACAATCTCGCCTGTCCGGCCTCGCCGGTTCATTACCAGCACGATCCTGTCCAGACGACCAAGACATCCGTGCATGGCGCCATAAACATGCTCGGTTTGGCGAAGCGCCTTCGCTGCAAGGCTTTTCAGGCCTCGACCAGCGAGGTCTATGGCGATCCGGCGATCCATCCCCAGCAGGAGGCCTATTGGGGCAACGTCAATCCCATCGGCCCGCGCTCCTGTTACGATGAAGGCAAGCGATGCGCGGAAACGCTGTTCTTCGATTATCACCGGCAGCACGGGCTCGAGATCAAGGTCGCCCGTATTTTCAACACCTATGGTCCGCGCATGCATCCGGCCGATGGCCGGGTCGTGTCGAATTTCATCCTGCAGGCGCTGAGGGACGAGCCCATAACGATTTTTGGCGACGGCTCCCAGACGCGATCATTCTGCTATGTCGACGATATGATCGAGGGTTTCCTGCGGCTCATGGAGACGGACCCGGACGTGACCGGCCCGATCAATATCGGCAATCCGGGAGAGTTCACGATCCGTCAGCTCGCCGAAATGGTCGTCGAGATGACGGGATCGAAATCGGAGGTCGTCAATCGCGAACTCCCGCAGGACGATCCGAGACAGCGCCAGCCTGACATCGGGCTCGCCGGTGAGAAACTGGGCTGGACGCCGAAGGTGGAGCTTGCCGAGGGGCTCGAAAAGACGATCGCCTATTTCCGGGCGTTGTTGCCTGAACTGAGGGCGACAAGTTAGTCCCCGACGCCGGATTGCACCGCTTGTTCCCGCGCGGGAAGCGATATTCCTGCCTTCGGTCCTGAAGACCGGGGCGCGTTGCGGCCGGTCTCCCACATCATCGTTGAAGGTATTGATTACCCAAATCTCGCTGTCAGATTTTGTGTGTCGACGGGGTATGGGGCGTCTGTTAAAATCTATTATTGTTGGTGGGAAGACGGCCCCGGTTCGATGTATTTCAGCTCTGTTCTTGCCCGAATTCAGGTTCTGATCGACAAGCTTTCCCGGCGCAACAAGCAATTATTGCTGATTGTTTTCGATATTGTCGCATTGTGGATCGCGGCATATTCGGCGTTTGTGTTGCGCCTCGGATTTCAGAGCGGCTTGAATTCTGCGCAGATCGCGATGATCTTGTGCGCGCCGGTCGTAACGGTTCCGATATTCGTCCAGTCCGGTCTGTACCGGATGGTTTTGCGCTATCTTCCCGAGCGGGCGTTTCTGACGATATTCAGGGCGGTCGCGATAGCGGCGCTGGTCTGGACCGCGCTCGCCTTCTTTTCCGGCAGCTATGGCGGGGCGGGCGTTCCCCGCACCGTGCCCTTCATTTTCGGATTCCTGGCCCTGTTCGCAATCGGCCTGAGCCGGTTTGCGGTCAAGTGGATTATGGCGAAGCCCGAAGCGTCTTCCGGTCGACGCCGAACACTGATTTACGGCGCCGGCCGTAGCGGAAGCGCGCTGGCGACCGCGATGCGGGACGCAGGCGTGGCCCATATTCTCGGATTCGTCGATGACGATCCGAGGCTGGTTTCAAGAGACGTGAACGGTATTCGCGTCCATGATCCAAGGAACCTGAAGTCCCTCATCGAGAATCTCGGCATCGAGGAAATTGTTCTGAGCGTTCCGTCCGCGACCACGGATGAAAAGCTCAGGATTGGCGCGTCCCTGGCGAAATTGCCGGTTTCGGTACGCATCCTTCCCGCGGCATCGGGCCTTGCGACGGGACGCTTCGATGTTCAGATGCTGGAGAAGCTCGATATCGCGCAGCTCATCGGCCGTTCCGCCGTGCCGCCCAAAAGCGAACTGATCGAGAAAATGGTGCGGGGTCGGAGGATCCTGATCACCGGCGCGGGAGGGTCGATCGGATCCCATCTCGCAGGCTTGGTCGATTCCTATGCGCCGGCGGAATTGTATTTGCTGGATAACAATGAGTTCGCCCTCTACCGCGTGTGGCGATCGCTTCACAATGCGCGCCAGTTCTATCCGGCTCACATCGTTCTCGGTTCCGTGACCGAAAGCACTTTCCTCGCTCGTTTCTTCGCCAGGCATGAAATCGACGTCGTCTTTCATGCGGCCGCCTACAAGCACGTCGACATCGTGGAGCAGAACACGGCCGAGGCAATTCGCAACAATGCGTTGGGCACGCGAAACACGATCGAGGCGGCCTACAACAGCGGTACGAAGACATTCGTCCTCATATCCACCGACAAGGCGGTCAATCCATCCTCGGTCATGGGCGCGACGAAACGGCTTTGCGAACTGATCTTGCGGTCCTATGCCGGATTGGCGGACAGGAAACGCACAGGCCAGAAGTTTCTGGTCGTACGCTTTGGCAATGTGATCGGGTCGAGCGGATCGGTGGTTCCGATGTTTCGCGAACAGATAGCGCGAGGCGGACCGGTCACGGTCACGCACAAGGACGTCACGCGCTATTTCATGGCCGCCTCCGAGGCCGTTGAACTGATCATTCAATCCGCCGCCTTGTCGGAAGGCGGGGAGACATTCGTCCTGGACATGGGGGAGCCGGTTTCGATTTACCGGCTTGCCCGCGAAATGATAGAATTGGCGGGTCTCGCGGTCAGGGACGAGCAGAATCCCGATGGTGACATAGCGATCGAGTTTTCGGGATTGCGGCCAGGCGAGAAGCTGCATGAGGAACTCTGGTACGACACAAGCGCGACGCAGCGAACCGCGCATCCCAAAATCATGATGGTGCGCGGCCAGACGAATGCCCATCAATGGGCCGAGGAGGCCTTGATCCAGCTCGAGGGCGCGCTCGATGAGCTGGACGAGGGCGCTTTGCGGGATCTGTTGTTCGACCTGATCGCAAAGCTGAACGGAGAGCGCGTTGAGGGGCAGGTCGTCGCCCTGCCGCTTGCCAAGGGGCAATTCGTCAACTGAGCTTCCGCCGGTTGGCGTGCTCGCAACGAACCTCGTTGGAACCCGCAAACCGGCCTCAACCCTGCAGCGCCCGTTCTTGCCTGATTGACGAAAAACATCCCGATTGGCGGCGGCTTTCGCCGCTGCTGACGGACGTTTCTATTCGCTGCGGGCCCCCGATGGTCCGGCGGCCGAAGCGGAACGGATCTCACGCGCTTTCGGCCCGTCGTCGAAAATGTTCATGCTTTCGAACAGGCGCGAATACAGCTTCTCGTTTCGAACGAGAATGTCGTGCGATCCGGATTCGATCACCCGGCCCTTGTCGATCACGTAAATCCGGTCTGCCGACACCACCGTGGAAAGGCGGTGCGCGATCACCAGTGTCGTGCGCCCGCGCATCAGCCTGCCGATCGCGTCCCGGATGATCGCATCCGATTCGCTGTCCAGCGCAGACGTGGCTTCGTCAAGCAACAGGATGGGGGCGCCTTTCAGGATAGCCCGGGCGATCGCGATCCGCTGGCGCTGGCCGCCGGAAAGCATCCCGCCGTTTTCGCCGACCACGGTCTGGAACCCGTCGGGCAGGGCCTCGATGAACTCCGTCGCGTTCGCGGCTGCCGCCGCCGCGTGGATTTCCGCCTCGGTCGCATCCGCGCGCCCGCAGGCGATGTTGTCGCGAATGCTCCCGGCAAACAGGAACGCATCCTGGCTGACATAGGAGATGTTTTGCCGGACGCTCGCTACGGTAAGATCCTGAATGTCGTTACCGTCGATTGTGATTGTGCCTGAATCGGGTGTGTAGAAGCGCTGGATCAGGTTGATGATCGTCGTCTTGCCGGCGCCTGACGATCCGACGATCGCGATCACTTCGCCCGGTTTGGCCTTGAAGGACACGCCGCGCAGAACGTCGTGTCCGGCCCGATATGCAAAAGTGACGTTATCCAGGGAAAGATCGCCTTTTGCATGCCAAAGCGTTTTCTTGCCCGAACCGGCGTCTCCTCTCGGCCAGTCCAGGAGCTCGTATAGCGGGCGAAGCCTGTTCAGGTTTCGCTGCAATTCCACGTTCAGTCTCGCCAGGCGGCGGGATGGCTCATAGGCGAGCAGGAATGCGGCGAGAAAAGCCATGAACTCACCGGCGGTCTTGCCGGCCGCCATGATCTGCCAGCCGGCATAGACGACCAGCACGCCAAGCACGATGCCGCCGAGCGATTCCATCAACGGGCCGGTGCTGGCCCTTGCGACGCTGATGGCGTTGGCACGTTTTTCGGCTTCCCGGGCGGCCTTGCTTACCCGGTCGCGTGTCGTCGATTCAAGCGAGTAGGCCTTGATGATGTGGATACCCTGAACCGTCTCCTGCATGGCCGCGAGGACAGAGGAAAAATGACCGAATTCGGCCGTGTCGTGCGCCTTCACCTTTTGCACGATGCGGGTGACGAAAATCAGCGCGACAGGCGCGGTCGCGATCGCGATGAAGGTCAGAAACGGGTCTTGAGCGAGCATGACCGCGAATAGCGCGATCAGGGTCAGCAGGTCGCGGCCGAGCCGTGTGCAGATGAGGTCGGTTGTTTCGCGGGCCGCCTGGGCGCCGCGCGAAATCCGCGTGACGAAATTGCTCGAATGCTGGCCGGAGAAAGCGTTGACCGGAAGCGCCGCGAGCTGCTCGATCGAGCGGATGTAGAAGCCGGTTTGCACCGCGTTGCCGATCCGGTCGAGAACGATATTCTGGCCGAAGCCGGCGAACCCTTTCACGATGTAGATTGCGGCGATCGAGACGCCGAGCGCCCAGATCTTGCTGATGTCCTGCCCGGACAGCACATCGTTGACGACGTGGCGGAGAATCCATGCGCTTGCGGCAGTCGCGAGTGCAAGGATAATCATGCAAAGAACAGCGAAAGCCAGGCTGCGGGAATGTGCCTTGACCACAGATTCGGAAAAAAGACGGCGAGCCAGCGCAAAAGTGTTGAGCGACGAACTTCCTTTCATGGGAAAGTTTATATCCACTGATGCCGTCCTATCGGTTTCGAGGATGAACGAACCGATAGGGGAAATCTACCTGAAACACGGGATCAAGAATAATTTAATTCTGAAATGGATCGGGTCTGGATTTGCCTGCATGTGTCTTCCGTATGTCGGATCTTGATGATCTGTTATTTACAGGCGTGCCATACCCGCATGTATTGTCGAAATCCGGTGACCGCGTTCGGACCGTGTGCAAAAGGCCATATGAGCAGATATCTTGAGCCGTAATGCCGTAAATGCTCCCGTTCGATCCGCCAGGTCGCCGGTTCCGCCGGATTCCTTCTCCAAGACCAAAGGGCTGAAACCCCGCGATCGCAATACGCTAGTTTTCATATTTGCCGTCCTCGCCACGGCGCCGACCCTCGGGAGCCGGATCCTGACCGTGGGACTGGCCGTCGCGTTTGGATGGGCGTTGCTGGCTTTTGTCTTCAGGCGCTGTCCGCTGCAGCGGGATCGCGCGACCGTTCTGGCTTCCGCCGCAGCCGGCTTCTATGCCTTGGTCAAGGTCGTTTTCACCCTGGCGCATTCCGGCTGGGCCGGCACGCACACGCTCTACGGGTTTGTCCTGTTTCTCGCGCCTGTCTTCCTGATTTCCTACCTGCGCCGCGTGGAGCGGTCCGGCATATTGAATGCCGCGATATTCGGATGCGGCTTCTCGGCCTTGCTGGCGTCTCCCATAGCCGCCTACCAGGTCTTCTGGATCGGGGGACGCGCCGAGGCGGGGAGCGGAAATCCCGGCGTTTTCGCGGTGCTGGCTCTGGTCATGGGCTCGATCGGGGCGATCAATATCGCCGCGTCGGGCCGCCGCCGGTTCTGGCTCGGCTACCTGTCCTGGCTGGCGATGGTTTTTTGCGTGATCCTGTCGGGAATGAGGGGAGCCTGGGTCGGGATACCGATCGTCACCGCGGTGATCCTCTGGGCAAGCGCTCAACGGCTTTCCGGAGCAACCCTTCGCCGGATCTCGCTCGCGGCCGCCGCATCCGTGGCGATCGGGGTGGCGTTGACCGGCGGCATGATCTGGGAGCGTTCGGCGCAACTGTCCACTGACATCGCCCACATCATGGAGGAGGGCGATTACGACTCCTCCACGGGGCGAAGGCTTTTAATGTATGACGCGGCCTGGAGCGCGATCCTGGAGGCTCCCTGGTCCGGCTACGGAATCCATGAACGTATGAAGGCCGTCCAGGCTCAGGTCCCGGCGGATCGCCGCGATCTGGTTCGCTATAACCACCCGCATAACGGATTTCTCGCGGCGCTGCTGGATGCCGGGGTGACGGGACTCGTAGCCTTGTGTCTCCTGCTGGCCGCGCCGGTCGTGATCGCGGCAATGGCGGATCGCGATGAGACCTGGCGAACAAGAATGGCCGCCGGGATCATTCTGACGGTGGGATTCGTCGCGAGTGGCATGACGAATATTCTTTTCGAACACGACCTCATGGACAGTGCATTCATCGTCCTGTTGGTCCTTATTGCCGCGTCGGTACCCGCTGGCGACGGCCGGAGAGCCCAGACGCGTCTATCGGAGGTCGATCCCGGCGATGGCGATGCGTAGCCTCTCTTGAAATTCTTTCTGGTTGTCCAGGAAGGAGTGTCGCGCTTGCCGCCCCATCTCCTGGAGCGTGCCCGGGCCGACGGCGAGGAGTGACTCGATCGCCGCTTCCAGGGCAGGCGGCGAGACGAAATAACTCCTGCCCAGATGCCGCCTCTCGGACCTCTCCGTTTCCACGACGACGCCGTTCTGCGCGTTCACGAACTCGTTCATGGGCGGCGCATCGGTCGTGATCACGACGGCTCCGCAGCCGAGCGCTTCGTGGATGTAGTGGCCCCAGCCCTCCGATCTCGAAGGGCACAAATGTATCCCGCAGCTATTCATCAGGAGAGCGATCTCGCCTTCGGACAGAAAGCCTGGCGCGGCTTTCACATTCGACGGCAGGGATCTCGCAAGATTGGCCTTCTTCTGGACAAGAGTGAGCTCCGGCCATTCCGGATGGCTGTTCCACAACGAGAGGATATCGTCCGTCCCCTTCAAGGTGCTGCCGCCGGCGACATGGAGGAACTTCCGCCAGTCCTTGTCGATCGCGGAATCGTGGAGGTCGGGCGACATGAACCCGACATGGGCGGTTTTGCATCCGAGGTTGGCGAAAATCTCGCAAGCATGCGCCGACTTGGTCAGCACAAGGTCAATCCTCCTGAGGCGCCCCTTGTGCCGCCTGGGAAACCGCTCCTGGTTCGGAATGAGGATGTTGGCCGCGCCGGCATCGATCCAGGACGGATAGACCCTCTCGATATGGAATATGAAATCATGTGTGCGCCGGCGTCGCAGCCGGTCGAACCATCGCCGGTCTCCCGGTTGCGCGATGGTGGCGGGGATGCCCAGCCTGCCGAGCGCATTCGCCAGAATCTTCGCGTCGACCGTAAGACCATAACCATTGTCCTTGGATATGATGACGGCGACGGGAAAATTGCGTGACGAATCCATACCGGTCTTTTCGTGCGGATATGATCCGCATTGCTAGCACCGGGTCCGTTTATGCCAAGGGGTATCGCCGTTCAATACGGCGATACCGGCGAAGCTGTCGCGCTGTCTTTGACAGGCGCTGCGGGCAAACGGCAGCGGAAAAGCCCGTCGGCGGGCGTTCCTACGCGGCGATGATCCCCCGCAGCGTCAGTTGCCGGATAATTTCATCCGCCGCCGCTTCGGCGCTGACCTCGGTGGTCTCGATCCGGATCTCGGCGTTCTCGGGCGCTTCGTAAGGGGAATCGATGCCGGTGAAATTCTTGATCTGCCCGGCGCGCGCCTTCTTGTAGAGACCCTTGCGGTCCCGCGCCTCGGCGACCTCCAGAGGCGTATCGACGAAAACCTCGATGAATTCGCCGTCCCCGACGAGATCGCGCGCGAGGCGGCGTTCGGCGCGGAAGGGCGAGATGAAGGAGACGAGCGTGATCAGCCCCGCATCCGTCATAAGCTTGGCGACTTCGGCAACGCGGCGGATATTCTCGACGCGGTCCGCATCGGTGAAGCCGAGATCCTTGTTCAGCCCGTGGCGGACATTGTCGCCGTCAAGCAGCATCGTGTGCGCGGCCATGGCGATCAGCTTGCGGTCGACGATGTTGGCGATGGTCGACTTGCCGGAGCCGGACAATCCGGTGAACCACAACACGGCCGGCTTCTGGCCCTTGATCGAGGCCCGCGTCGAGCGCTCCACGTCGAGCGCCTGCCAATGCACGTTCGATGACCGGCGCAGCGCGAAGTGGATCATGCCCATTCCGACCGTGCTGTTGGTCATCTTGTCAATCAGGATGAAACCGCCGGTCTCGCGATTGTCCTGATAGGGATCGAACGGGATCGGACGATCGAGTGAAATATTGCAGACGCCGACTTCGTTGAGAGCCAGTTCGCTGGCGGCGTCGTGCGACAGCGTGTTGACGTCGATGCGGTATTTCGGACGCGTGATCGTGGCGTTCACGGTCGACGTGCCGTTCTTCAAGAGATAGGGGCGGCCCGGATACATCGGTTCGTCGGCCATCCAGAGGATCGTCGTCTCGAACTGGTTGGCGACTTCGGACGGATCGCCGGCGGCGCAGATCATGTCGCCGCGCGAGATGTCGATCTCGTCTTCCAGCGTCAACGTGACGGACTGGCCGGCCACCGCTTCGTCCAGGTCGCCATCCATCGTGACGATGCGCGCGACCTTGCTCTCCTTCGCGGACGGCAGCACCTTGATCAGGTCGCCCGGTTTGACGGCGCCGGACGAGACGAAGCCGGAAAAGCCGCGGAAATCGAGATTGGGCCGGTTCACCCACTGGACGGGCAGCCGGAAGGCCTTTGTTTGCGCGGCGTCGCGCACGCCGACAGTCTCCAGATGCTCGAGCAGGACGGGGCCGTTGTACCAGTCCATCGCCCGAGAGCGCTCGACGATGTTGTCGCCTTCCAGGGCCGACATAGGGATCGCCGTGATGTGCTCGATGCCGCCGAGTTCCTTCGCGAAGGCGCGATAGGCGATTTCGATGTCCGAGAACACCTGCTGCGAATAGTCGACCAGATCCATCTTGTTGACGGCAAGAACGACGTTCTCGATCCCGAGACGGGAGACGATGAAGGAGTGACGCCGGGTTTGCGTCAGGATGCCCTTGCGGGCGTCGATCAGGATGATCGCAAGATCGGCCGTCGAGGCGCCGGTCGCCATGTTGCGCGTATACTGCTCGTGGCCGGGCGTATCGGCGACGATGAACTTGCGCTTTTCCGTCGAGAAGAAGCGATAGGCGACGTCGATGGTGATGCCCTGTTCGCGTTCCGACGCCAGCCCGTCGACCAAAAGGGCGAAGTCGAGCTTGTCGCCCTGCGTGCCCATCTTCTTCGAATCGGCTTCGAGCGCCGACAATTGGTCTTCGAAGATCAGCTTGGATTCGTAGAGAAGCCGGCCGATCAGCGTCGACTTGCCGTCGTCGACGCTGCCGCAGGTGATGAAGCGCAGCAGCGATTTTTCTTCCTGCGCCTTGAGATAGCCTTCGATATCGGAAGCGATGAGGTCGGATTTATGCGCCATCAGAAATAGCCCTCCTGCTTCTTCTTCTCCATCGAGGCGGCCTGATCGTGATCGATCATGCGGCCCTGGCGTTCGGAGGTCGTAGTAAGGAGCATTTCCTGGATGATCTCGGTCAGCGTCGCCGCCTCGCTCTCGATGCCGCCGGTCAGCGGATAGCAGCCCAGCGTGCGGAAGCGCACCATCCGTTCCTCCGGCACTTCGCCGGGTTCGAGCGGCATGCGCTCGTCATCGACCATGATCAGCGTGCCGTCGCGTTCGACGACCGGGCGCTTCGCCGCGAAATAGAGCGGCACGATGTCGATTTTCTCGAGGTGGATATATTGCCAGATGTCGAGCTCGGTCCAGTTCGACAGCGGAAAGACACGGATCGACTCGCCCTTTGCCTTGCGCGTGTTGTAGATGCGCCAGAGTTCCGGCCGCTGGTTCTTCGGATCCCAGCGATGATCGGCCGTACGGAACGAAAAGACGCGCTCCTTGGCGCGCGATTTTTCCTCGTCGCGGCGCGCGCCGCCGAAGGCGACGTCGAACTTGTACTTGTCGAGCGCCTGTTTCAGCGACTGGGTCTTCATGATGTCGGTATGCAGCGCCGATCCATGGCTGAACGGACCGATACCCTGGCGCACGCCGTCTTCATTGACATGCACGATGAGGTCGAGACCGTATTTCTCCGCGATCTTGTCGCGAAAGGCGATCATCTCCCGGAACTTCCATGTCGTATCGACATGCATCAGAGGGAAGGGCGGTTTGGACGGATAGAAGGCCTTCAGCGCCAGATGCAGCATGACGGCCGAATCCTTGCCGATCGAATACAGCATGACCGGATTGTCCGCCTCGGCGGCCACTTCACGCATGATGTGGATGCTCTCGGCTTCGAGACGCTGGAGATGGGTGAGCGTTTGCATGCGGTGGATGGCTCCGAAAATCGCCTGCCGGGAAACGTCCGCGCGGCGGGCTTACATGGCCTGAACTGTCGTCGGTATCGAATAGTGGGCAGTCGGCGATGCGGCGATGAAATAGGGGTTTCTGAACTCGGTTTTGCCGTAGCTAAGCGGCGAGCCGTCGCATGTCAAAACCTGTCCGCCGGCTGCCAGGAGAACCGCGTGTCCGGCCGCGGTATCCCATTCCATCGTCGGTCCGAAACGCGGATAAATGTCCGCTTCGCCCGCCGCGACAAGACAAAATTTCAGTGAGGAACCGGCATTTACGCAATCGGTAATTTTATTTTCCGAAATGAAGTCTTCGGTTTCCTTCGTGAGGTGTGAGCGGCTGGCAATGGCCGTCATGTCCTCGCCGCAGCTGCGGACCGTGATTTTCCGCGCATTGCCGGCGGGACCGATCTCGTATGCGCCCGATGACATGTCGCCGACGAACAGGCGCCCGATCGCCGGGGCATAGACGATGCCGGCCGTCGGCACGCCGTTGTCCACCAGGGCGATGTTGATCGTGAACTCCCCGGTCTTCTTGATGAATTCCTTCGTCCCGTCGATCGGGTCGATGAGAAAGAACTTTCCGTTTTGCGGTGTCGCGCCATGTGTCGCGGCGCGTTCTTCGGTGACGATCGGAATGTCCGGATAGAGGTCGCGAAGCACCGGATAAAGCAAGTTGTCCACGGCGAGGTCCGCTTCCGTGACCGGACTGTTGTCCTGCTTGATCGCCACGTCATGGTCGCGCGCATAAACCGCCATCGCGGTCTCGCCGGCCTTCCGCGTGACCTCGATCAGATCGTCGATATTCATGTGCCTCTCGGTCAATCCCAACCCCAACCGTTTCGCGCTGATGTCTGTAATTTCGGAAGCGGCCTATTATTTCGCCCCGACAATGTCCATTCCCTGTTCGGATTTGCCTTGGAACTCCGAACGCGTTACCCCGTTTTTACCAGCGCGATGTTGCATCGCGAAAATATACGACAGAAGTGTTTAAGACCAAGGAGTTCGTACCCTGATGGTTAAGCCCGTACGCAAAGCAGTTGTCCCGGTGGCAGGTCTCGGAACCCGATTTCTTCCCGCGACCAAGGCGACGCCGAAGGAGATGTTGACGGTCGTCGACCGTCCGGTCGTCCAGTATTGCGTCGACGAGGCTTTCGAAGCGGGAATCGAACACGTCATCTTCGTGACCGGCCGGGGCAAGGGGCTTATCGAGGATCATTTCGATTATCAGTACGAGCTCGACTCCACTTTGCGCGCGCGCGGCAAGGAGGCGGCTGCTGATAAGCTCGACGCCGAAACGCCAGGCGCCGGGCAGGTGAGTTTCACGCGCCAGCAAAAGCCGCTCGGTCTCGGCCATGCCGTCTGGTGCGCGCGCGACATTGTTGGCGACGAGCCCTTCGCGGTCCTGCTCCCGGACATGGTCATGGACGGCGAGCCGGGATGTCTCAAGCAGATGATGGACGCCTATGAAGAGGTCGGCGGTAACATCATCTCCGTGCAGGAAACGTCGCCCGAACTGACGCATAAATACGGCATCGTCTCGACCGGAGCGGAAAAGGGAAAAGCCTTCGAAATCACCGGAATGGTGGAAAAACCCGCTCCGGGAACCGCTCCGTCCAACCTCTATATCAATGGCCGCTACATTCTGCAGCCCAAACTGATGGAGCTTCTGGCCAACCAGTCGACTGGCGCGGGCGGTGAGATCCAGCTGACCGACGCCATGCTGACCATGATGGAAACGGAGCCCTATTACGGCGTGTCCTTCAACGGGCGGACCTATGATTGCGGCTCGAAATTCGGGTTCCTCGAAGCCAATATCATGCTGGCGCTGAAGCATGACGATGTGCGTGACGACGTCAAAGAGCTGATCGCGTCGCTCGATCTTTGATCGATATGCGAAGGGATTGGAGGATTACCTCTGCGGGAGCGCAGAAGACGCTGATCTGACTCGCGATTTCTGACCGAGCGGCAAGTCTTGCAGCTGTGGCATAAACGCCTTCGCGGTTGCTTTCGCCTTTGCGATAGTGAAGAAGATGGCGGATTCGCGCCGCCGGTTCGGCGCGCTGTTGCGCCAGAGAATTGATGCCGATACCGCCGCCCAATGTTGCCCTGACAGGTCTCGCCGCCGAGCTGCGCGAACGCGCGTCTGCGGGCAAGCCCATCCGCATCGGTCTTGTCGGTACCGGCGAGATGGGGACCGACATCTTTACCCAGGTCGCGCAGATGGAGGGCGTCCGCGTCGGCGCGGTGGTCGAGCGCACGCCCGGGCGTGCGGCGATCGGTGCGCAATTGGCCTATGGCGAACCGGGCCATACTCAGGACGTAACCACGCACGACCAGATGTCCACGGCGATGGAAGCGGGACGGATCGCCGTGACCCAGGATCTGGACCTCGCCCTGTCGCACGGGCTGATCGATGTCGTGATCGACGCAACCGGCGTACCGGAGGCGGGCGCCGATATCGGCATGCGGGCCATCGGTCACGGCAAGCATCTCATCATGATGAATGTCGAGTGCGATGTCTGTATCGGGCCCTACCTCAAGCATGAGGCCGAAAAGGCCGGCGTGATCTACACGCTCGGCGCCGGCGACGAGCCGTCGTCCTGCATGGAGATCATCGAATTCGTCACGGCGATGGGCCACTCCGTCGTCTGCGCCGGAAAGGGCAAGAACAACCCGCTGAATTTCGACGCCGTGCCGGACGATTATCAGGAAGAGGCCGACCGGCGGAACATGAGCGTCCGGATGCTGGTCGAATTCGTCGACGGATCCAAGACGATGGTCGAGATGGCCGCCATTGCGAATGCGACCGGCTTGGTGCCGGATATCCCGGGCATGCATGGCCCCCGCGCAACGGTCGATCAGCTTTCTTCCGTCCTGATCCCGCAGGAAGATGGCGGCGTGCTGTCGAAGCCGGGCTGCGTCGATTATTCGATCGGCAAGGGCGTTTCGCCGGGCGTTTTCGTGATCATCAAGGCGGAACATCCGCGCATCCATGAGCGCATGGCCGATCTGAAGATGGGCGAGGGGCCTTATTTCACCTTCCATCGCCCCTATCACCTGACCTCGCTCGAAGTGCCGCTGACTGCGGCGCGCGTCGTCCTGCATGGAAAGCGCGACATGGTGCCGCTGCCGAGGCGTGTCGCCGAGGTGTGCGCGGTGGCCAAGCGCGACATCGCCGCCGGCGAGACGCTCGATGCGGTCGGCCAGTATTGCTACCGGTCATGGACGCTGACGGCTGGAGACGCGAAGCGGGCCAATGCCATTCCCTGCGGACTTCTGGAGAACGGGGTGGCGCTGAAACCGATCGCCAAGGGCGACCTGCTGACGTGGGACAATGCCAGGCCAAGCGACAATTCGCTGATCGCCGAATTGCGCGCCCGCCAGGACCTGCTGCTGGCCTGAGTCCTGCGGGCAGTTGAAAATCATCCTGCTGTCGCCATGTTTTGTTGCAAAAAGGCCGCGCTGCTTGTGACAGGACCGCTGTTTCGGCTATGCCTGTCTGGATGAACGGAACCGATAAGTGACCAATACCGCGCCTGAAACGCCCCTTCTGGACGGCATTACCGAGATTTCGCGCCTGCGCGATCTGGACGACAAGTTGCTGCCGCAACTGGCCGAAGAACTCCGCACGGAGATGATCGACGCCGTCTCGAAGACCGGCGGACATCTCGGCGCCGGTCTTGGCGTTGTCGAGTTGACGATCGCCATCCACAACGTCTTCAATACCCCGCATGACCGGCTGATCTGGGATGTCGGGCACCAGTGCTATCCGCACAAGATCCTGACGGGACGCCGCGACAGGATCCGCACGCTGCGCCAGGAAGGCGGGCTCTCCGGTTTCACCAAGCGCGACGAAAGCGACTTCGACCCCTTCGGCGCGGCGCATTCCTCCACGTCGATTTCGTCGGGTCTCGGCATGGTTGAGGCTGCGCGGCTGCAGAAGATCGACCGTCATGTCATCTCCGTTATCGGCGATGGCGCCATGTCGGCGGGAATGGCTTACGAGGCCTTGAACAATGCCGGCGCGCTCGATGCGCGCCAGATCGTCATCCTGAACGACAACGACATGTCGATTGCACCGCCGACGGGTGCGATGAGCGCCTATCTGGCTCGGCTGGCATCCGGCTCGACCTATCTCGGATTCCGCGATTTCGGCAAGAAGCTGACCGCCTATCTGGGCCATCGCATGGACCGCGCCATCACCCGCGCCGTCGAACATGCGCGGGGTTATGTCACCGGCGGCACGCTGTTCGAGGAACTCGGCTTCTACCATATCGGCCCGATCGACGGGCACGATCTGCCGACGCTGCTCGCCGTGCTGCGCAATGTGCGCGACAACATGAACGGGCCGGTTCTGATCCATTGCGTGACGCAGAAGGGCAAGGGCTACGCCCCGGCCGAACAGGCCGCAGACAAGTATCACGGCGTCGCGAAATTCGACGTCATCACGGGTGCGCAGGCAAAACCCAAGCCGAATGCGCCCGCCTACACCAGGGTTTTCGGCGAGTCGCTGGTTCAGGAAGGCCGCGAGGACGATCGGGTCGTCGCCGTCACGGCGGCAATGCCGTCGGGCACCGGCATCGACATTTTCGACAAGGAATTCCCGGACCGGACCTATGATGTCGGCATCGCCGAACAGCACGCCGTCACCTTCGCCGCCGGCATGGCCGCCGATGGCATGAAGCCGTTCGCGGCGATCTATTCGACCTTCCTGCAACGCGCCTATGACCAGGTCGTCCATGACGTCGCCATCCAGCGCTTGCCGGTCCGCTTCCCGATCGACCGGGCGGGCTTCGTCGGTGCGGACGGCGCCACCCATGCGGGCGCCTTCGATGTCGCCTATCTGTCCTGCCTGCCGGGCTTCGTCGTCATGGCGGCCTCGGACGAGGCGGAGCTGAAACACATGGTCCGCACCGCCACCGCCTATGATGAAGGCCCGATAGCCTTCCGCTATCCGCGCGGCGAAGGCGTCGGCGTGGAGATGCCGGAACGCGGCCGGATCCTCGACATTGGCAAGGGCCGGATCGTGCGCGAAGGAAGCAAGATCGCGCTTCTTTCCCTCGGCACGAGGCTGGCGGATGCGATCAGCGCCGCCGAGGAACTCGACAGCTACGGTCTGCCGACCACGGTGGCCGACGCCCGCTTCGCAAAGCCGCTCGACCGAAAGCTCGTCAGGCAGCTTGCCCGCGAGCACGAGATGCTGATCACCGTCGAGGAAGGCTCGGTCGGCGGCTTCGGCAGCCATGTCCTGCAATTCCTCGCCGAGGAAGGCTTGCTCGATGGCGGGCTGAAGGTCCGTTCTCTCGTCATGCCGGACATCTTCATGGATCAGGCGAAGCCGGAGCGCATGTACGAACTCGCCGGCCTCGACAAGGCGGGTATCGTTCGCACCGCATTGTCGGTGCTGGGCGTGGAAAAGGCCCGGACGGCGGACCTGCGCGCCTGAGCGGCGGCGCTGGCCGGTCCTAGTAGTCTTTCTCGAAGAATATCCCGAGCTTCGAATCGCCCTCGGTATCGACGGTGCCCTTCGCCGTCAGGCTGTCGGTGATGTCGAGATTGATCGAGGCCTCGCCGCCGCTTTGCCCGGCCTGGATGTCGAGATAGACATTGTCCTGGATGTATTTGCCCGCCCGCACGCCGACATTGCCTTCCTGGTCCTGGGTGATGTCGAGGTCGTCCACGCCGATTCCCTGGCGAATCTGTTCCGACAGCCCGCCACCGCCGCCGCCGCTGGCGAGAGACGCCGCCGCGGTCGCGAGATTGGCGATTTGCAGGGGCGACAGGTTCGAGATGCTCTTGCCGAACAGCACCCGTGCGAGGATCTCGTCCTGCGGCAGTTCGGGCGAGGAGGAAAGCTCCAGCGAAAGATCGGATGCGCGGCCGTAAAGGCGCATCGTCGCGACGATGTCGTCGCCGCTGACCTGCGCGGTCAGGTCGATCACCGGATCGAGCGAGCCCGTCATCGTGATCCGGCCTTCGGTCAGGTCGAGCCGCTTGTTGAGGATCGACAGGCGCCCGCGGATCAGCGTGAACGCGCCGATCGGCTGGAGAGCGTCCAGCGAACCGGTCACGCGCAACTGGCCGCCCATTTCGGCATCGATCCCGCGCCCGCGCACGAAGATGCGATTGGGCGAATTGAGCGTCACGTCGAGGCGCACGGGCGCCTGCGGCCCGCTTCCGCTCTCCTTCGGCAAGACGGCCTGGATGCGCTGCAGCGTCTTCAGAGTGCCGCTGTCGGGATCGACATGGCGGACGTCGAGCAGGTCGGCTTCGCCGGTCAGGGTTTCGGGCACCGTGATTTCGGTTCCCAAAAGATCGATCCGGCCGGAAATCAGCGGCCCCGCGGTCAGTCCGCCTGAAACGGCGAGATCGCCGGACAGCGTCGTCCGGATGGTCTCCCGGTCGGAATAGGTGGCGTTGGAAAGCCGGATCGAGAGATTGGCCGGCAAGGCTCCCGACAGCCCGATCGTGCCGGAAACGCTGACCGAGCCCCCGCCGGCGAGCTGGCCGGTCATCCGGTTGATCGACAGCGTGTCGCCGCGCAGCCCGGCGACGACCCCGATCTGGTTCAGGCGCAGATTGGACAGCGGGTCGTTGACCGAGGCGTTGGAGATCGAGAACAACCCGTCGGCGCTCGGCGATGACAGCGACCCGCCGATCGTCGCGTCGATGCGCACCGTGCCGCTTACGCGCGTGCCGCGCTCGGCGAGATAGCGTTCGGCCAGGGCCAGCGGCGCGCTGCCGTTGACGCCGACCGACAATCCGGGACCCGACAGCGGGATCGTGCCCGATCCCGAGAACTTCAGATCCTGCGCATTTTCGGCATTGAACTGGGTCAGGCGAACCGCTCCGCCGCCATAGCTGCCCGAGGCCGAAAGCGTGATCGGCGACACCGACGCGGCGCGAAGCTGTGGCGCGTCGATTGCCGTGCCGCGCAGCGAAAAGGCGACCTGCGGATCGCTTGCCGCGCCGGAAATTTCGGCTATGCCGTTCACCGCGCCGGACGCCTCGACGAGGGCGAGCGCGGCCAGCGGAGCAATGTCATTGGCCGCGATCGCGAACTGTCCGTCGATGCGGCCGTTTTGGGTCGCCAGGTCGCCGTTCAGACGCGCAGCGCCGACACTAAGCAAGAGGTCGGAAAGCGACACGCGATCCTCGCCGCGGGCCAGCGAAGCTTTGACGGCGAGCGCCTCGCCGCCGATCGAGCCGTCGCCGGAAATCGTGCCGATGATGTCGGCGCCGGCAACCCGGCCGTCGAAGGTCAGGTCCGCGCGCGGCACCGCGCGGTCGGCGAGACGGGCATCGGCGAGAGCGAGGCGCGCCGTCACATCGTATGAAGCCTGGCGCGAAGAGCCTTCGGGCTTGTTCACGGCCGCGTCCAGCGTCAGCCGGCCGGACGCGTTGTCGACGATCCGGGCCATTTCCGCGATGGTCGCCTTGATCTGCAAATCGGCGCGACGGGTCGCGAAGCTGCCGTCGATGCGCGCCTCGGCTTGGCGGTTTGAAAGCACCAGGTCGCGGAATGTCAGCCCGTCCTCGGTTCGCGCCGCACCGCCCGTCAGGCGCGTTTCGCCGGCCAGCAGCCGGTCGACGGAATCGCTGCCGATCCGTGCATCGGTCAGCGAACCGTCGAAGGTGAGGTCGAAGCTCCCGCCGACGAGGCCGGCATCGCCATTCACGGCAAGCGAAGCCCTGCCGGCGAGGTCGCGGTCGGCCACGAGCGAAAAGGCTTGCAGATCGGCGGCTTCCACCTTTGCGCTGCCCTTGAAGACCATCTCTTCGAGAAGGCCCTGTGAATCGATATTCAGCGTATCCCCGGCGATCCGGGCATTGGCGATGCGGATCGGTTCCGCCGTCTTCCAGTCGCCATCGGTGGAAAACGAGATCGTGTCGCCGACCGCCCTGGCGACCCCCGGGTCCTGGGGCCGTATCCCGGACGCGTCGCCTTGAACTGAAAATGTCACCGACCGGCTACCCGGCGTGTTCAGGCCGGCGATGTCACCGCCGCCGTCGATCGTGAGTTCGGCGATTCCCGCATCGGGCAGGGCAATGCCGGCAACCGTCCCGGACAGCGTCCAGGCATCGGCGTTGTTGGTGCCGTAACGAAGCGAGATCTTTCCGTTCTCGACGGTCACCGGATCGCCGCCGAGCGGCAGCCTGACGGGGGCGGCGTCGGCGGAGCGCAGTGTCGCGTCGACCGTCAGGTCGCTCAGGAAACCGTCGGCGAGGGTCGAGCCGGAGGCCGAGATGTCGAGAGCGCCGCTGTCGAGCTGCAATTCCCGGATATCGACACCGCCGTCCGCGCGCAGGAGAGCCTGCGCCGTGAGCGCCGTATCGTCGCCGAAGAAGGCGCGATGTTCCTCCGGCAGGATCCGGGCGATCGGGCCGGACAGGTCGAAGCCGAGAAGGCGGGCGCCGGAGGCGTCTTCGGTGACGTTCACGGAGCCGTCCGCGATCCGTTCGCTGTCCGCGTCGAAGGCAAGCTGCGCGGCGAACTCGGAAAGAGGCCCCGATCCGGCGATCGTCAACGCCACGGGCGGGCGTTCCGGAATGTTCAGCAGGTTGGCGACCACGCCGTTTTCCGGCTCCCGCAGCGACAGATCGATGTCGAGCTGTCCGCTCTGGTCCGAATAGGACGTCTGCAACGCCAGCTGCCCGCCCGGCCCGTCGAGGCGCCGGATGTCGAGAGTGGCGGCAAGCGCGGCATCGTCCAGCGACAACTGCCCGTTCAGGGACAGGCTGGATTCGAGCCCGAAAACCGGAGCGCCGAAATGCGCTTCCTGAATAGCGAGTTCGCCGATATCGACCGAAACCGGCAGGTCGGGAAGGGAAAAGCCGCTCGATTCCGGCGCGGGCAGGTTTTCATCGGCCACGGCCATGCGCGGCCAGTCGATCCGGTCCGCGGTCAGGCTCTGGATGTCGAGTCTTCCGGAAAGAAGCGCGGTGCGGCTCCACTGCAGCCTCGGATTTTCGATTGCCAGCCAGACACCGTTTTCATCGGCGATCGTGATGCTCGTGAAACGCACATCCGAGGAGAGGCTGCCCTGAATGCCGTTGAGGCTGATCTGCCGGTTCGGCGCGGACAGTTGCTCTTCGACGAAGCGTATGAAGCCGGATTTCTGAGCCTCCTCGGAATCCTGCGTCAAGGCGGGCATCGTCCACCAGGCGGCGAGCGCCGCGAGGACCAGAAGGCCGAAAAGGTGTCGGATACGCGTCATCAGAATGCCTGCCCGATGCCTGCATAGACCGCGAAAGTCGGATCGCCGGCCTTGTGATTGAGCGGAACCGCCACGTCGAGGCGCAGCGGACCGAGGCCCGTGTCGTAACGCAGGCCGAGGCCGGCGCCGACGAAAACGTCGCCGGCGAAATCCGGAAACGCGCCGCTGTTGACATGGCCGACATCGGCAAAGCCGACGATGCCGATCGTGTCCGTGACATCCTGCCGGATTTCCGCGGAAGCTTCGAACAGGGCGCGTCCGCCGGATGTGCCGCCCGCGACCGGCACGCCGATGCCGCGATAGGGATAGCCGCGCACGGACGTGCCGCCGCCGGCCAAGAACAGTTCATCCTGCGGGATTTCGGAAATGGGCGCGCCGACGATCGTCCCGACTTTCATTCTCGCCGCGAGTACCGTGCGTTCCTCAGGCCCGAGGGCGCGGTAGATGCGCGCCTCCGCCTCCGCCTTGCCGACGGCGTTGCCGAACTCCCACTCGTAGAAGGGTTTCGCGGCCGCGCGCAGATAAAGCCCGTCCTTCGTGTCGAGTTCGTTGTCGCGCGTGTCGTATTCCACGCTCGCCTCCAGCCCGACAACGCCGAAATTGCGGCGGCCGAAGACGTCGTCATACTGGCCGTAGGTGACATGTCCGCCGAGGGCGAACGTGACTTCATCGCTGTAGAAATGCGTCGCTGCGACGGAAACGGAGCCGAGGTTGGTCGAATAGAGATCGAGTACCTTGTGCTCGAAATACCCGCCGATGGTGATGTCCGTGTCGGGGGTGAAGCGGCCGGGCAGCGTCAGTTCCGCGCCGAGGAAATAGTCGAGATCCTGAAACTCGGTTGTCGTCCCGAGCCCCGCGACGCGCCCGTCGAACCGTAGGCGTTCGGCCCGGCCCCAGAGGTTGCGGTGAAGCCAGTAGCCCTCGACCCCGGCGCCATCGGCGGTTGAAACCGTCGCGCCCAGCCCGATACGCCGCAATTTCCGCTCCTGGACGGTGAGCATGAAGGGCAGCGCTCCGTCGCTGTTGATGCGCTCGGCCTGTTTCAGCGAAACCGAGCGGAAGACGCCGAGGCGCTGCAATCGTTTTTCCGCCCGCTTCAGATCGTCCGGATCGTATTCGCGGCCGGGGATCAGCCCGGTCTGCCGCGCCACGAATTGCGCGCGCATGCGATCGGTGCCGTCGACCTCGACCGGCCCGTAAACGGCGCGCTGGCCCGGCTCGACCGTGAGGCGAACATTCAGTTCGCGGGTGTCGTGATTGGCCGTGACCTGCTGGTCGGCGATCTCGGCATTCGCGTAGCCCTGCTGTTTCCAGGCCTCGACGACGAGGCGTCCGGCCTTCTTGACCGAGGTCGCATAGGCCGGCGCGCCGGTCATGAAGCCCTCGGCCTCCGGCGGATCGACCCGGTCGTCGCGCGTCTGGGCCGGCGGGGCCTGGTTGACGATCTCCGCCCTACCGAAACTGAAGGGCGCTTCGGCATTCACCGTGATTGTCAGGTCGATCGTGTCGGGAAGTTCCGTTCCGGGCGGGATCGACGAGATTTCCCGGCCGTTCCAGGCAATCGAGATTTCGGCGGCGTAGCGCGCTTCATTGTAAAGGGCTGCGAGAATGCGTTTGTAGTCGCCCTTGGCGCGGGTCAGCAGGCCGGCGGAACCGGCCGTCGCTTCGCGTCGCTGGCGCCATAGAAGCGAGGCATTCGCGACCGCCTTTTCGAGATCGCGATCCGGCGCGCCTTCCGACAGGACGGTCAGCGTCGCCTCATAGCGTTTCGGGTCGATCGGGCCGTCCTCGCCGCCGTCCTTGCAGGCCCCGAAGAGGCACCGGCCGAACAGTTCGAAGGCTTGGGCGTCGGACGGCGCGAAGGGGACCGAGCCGGCCGCCAGCAAGGCGCACAAGCCTGCCGCCCGGCCAAGCCGCACGCCTAACGCCCATTTGAGGGGGAACTTCCTGGCAATGACCTTCACAATGCCGCCTTAACGCCTTCTACGCTCACATGACACCAACTTAGTGTCGAAATTCAGCAATCCGAGGGCTTTCTCGATCAATGTCGCCGCTTACGCGTTTTGACCGGTTCGGATTGCGCTTTGAACGTGAAGTATAATGGTTAAAGCATGATTCAAATATTCAGGATTGCTGGGTTTTTTGCCGCATAAGAGGGGTATCACGAGGTGACGGCGACAGTCCGGATGCGTTCCTGGAACTGTGAAAACGTGCCGTAAATCTCCTCGCCTCCCGCGCGATTGACGCGGTACCGGCCATTGCATTTGACCAGTTTGCCGTGACCGTCGGGCGTCGTCAGCCGCAACACGTAGCGGAAGCCGGATTTGCGGGTGGCGGCCTCCTCGATGCAGTTCATGACGAGTTCGCAGTCATCCGGGTGGTAGAGCGATATCATTTGCGTCTGATCGACGGGGCCCTCATGGAAGGAGAGCCCGTGGATTTCGAACACGTCGCGGGTCCAGTAGACCATCCCTGTTTCGAGATCGATGCGCCAGGCGCCGTAGAGATCGAACTGGGACAGCGCCTCGAGGAGCGAGGCGTCGTCGAGCCCGATCTCGGCGAGGGATTGCTGCGCGCGCTGCGATTCCTTGATCTCGACATGCAGTTGCGGATGAGCAGCGTCGATCATCGATCAGTCCACGAGACCGGCGCGGATGGCGCGGGCGACCGCATGGGCGCGGTTGGTTGCGCCGAGTTTCTGGCACGCCGCGCTCAGATAGTGGTTCACGGTGTGCTCGGACAGCTCGAGGATCGTGGCGATCTCGGAGCTTGTCTTGCCGCTGGCGGTCCAGTGCAGGCATTCGCGTTCGCGCGCGCTCAGCGTTTGGTCCGGGGCAGGGGCCGGTTTCTTGATCTCCGCGACCTTCTCGTAGATCAGGTTTGAAAGGAAGCTCAGTTCCATCAGCTCGGTGTTCGACGGCGTGTCGCGCGAGCCGCTGAAGGATACCGCGCCGCGCTCGCCGGACGGTTCCTGGGTCGCGAGATAAACGCCGCGATGAAAGCCATAGGCCGCGAAAAGCGTTGCCACTTCATCTTCCCGTCCGTCTGTCCGACTGCGGCTCAGATCCTCCAGCCGCCAGACGAAGGGCTTCGTGCTGCGGCGCAAGGCGCCGATCACGGTGCTGTTTTCCAGCAGGCCGAGTTGATCATAGCTGTGGATCAGATCCGGCGGCCAGTTACTGATGATGGAGAGCGATGCCAGATTGCGCTCATCCGCATTCGGCAGGCGCATGATGGAGAAATACTGGAACCCGAAGGATTTCGCGATTTCCCGCGTCAGACGCAGGATATCATAGCTGGTCTTGCAGTCGGCAATTCGGTCGACGAATCCGGAATCGGCGTCATCGTTAAGCGGAGCGGCGGTCTGCGCCATTTTATCGATTGTCCATTGTTGATAGACCGCGCCGAAAAATCGGAACGGATTGACTGGTCTCAAAAGAGGTTGTCGTTTTCAGCACGGGAAGAGTGCGAAGGACCCAAGTTCCCAACGGGCAGGGCGTTCCAAACGCTGTCGGTTTTTCCTGAAAACCGCCAATTACAACCGGTAAGGCGGCGGCGTTAGTTACAAATTATGTCAAAATCATGGCGGATCTGAGACAAATTCCAGACCGGCGAAGTCTCCGCGGCGCCAGCGGCAGATTGCCTGTTGATAAAACAGTTTGTCCGGAATGGAAAGTGTGAAGGATTTCGGCATCCATGCATCGCGCGGAAGCTGTATTTTCGCGCCATCGGTGGTGAGATCCTTGACGATGGTGTGAATCCTCACATTCGCACCAATCCTTATCTCGGCCAGATGCGAACATCGAACACGTTTGGAAGAGCGCCTTTCGACAGGCGTTCTGGCCGGCTCCATCGATTTCCCCTTTTCGCAATTGCGTGATGAAAGGAAAGCAAAATCGGCATGGCGTGGAAATCCGGCAATTTAAACCTGCATTTTCTGCCGTATGCGGGGGAGAAAATTTTTAACGTTTCGGGACTTCCCAAAACGCGATGCGCTGCGTGCGGCGATTTCGAGACCGGGCGGCCTGCCAGTCCGCTGCAGGTTGGCCGGGCTCCGGAGGCCGTCCATGAACGGCGAGATCCCGCACTTGGCAGGGGCCGTATCTCTCAAAGATGTGAGGAAGTGGTCGGAGTGGCAGGATTTGAACCTGCGACCCCCTCGTCCCGAACGAGGTGCGCTACCAGGCTGCGCTACACTCCGCGACCAACGGAGGCGGTCTATAGCGCCCGACACCTGTTCCCGCAAGTGCGCGATTTCGATTCTTTGAGAGAAATGCGGGAACCCCCGCATCGCCTGTACATGACGGCCGCCGCGGCTTAGAGCTTTGCCGGACCGACAGGCGATTCATCCTCAACCGGACAGGGGGCAACCTTTCGATGAAACCGCGCGCAGATATCGAGCCGAACACTTTCGCCTTCGAAACCGAGCCCCTGGTGAAACCGACCGGTTTCCGCGAATATGACGCGCGCTGGTGGTTCGGCCATCCGGCATCCGACAAGGCGCCCGAACTGAACCTGCTCGGCGTCCAGGCGCTCGGCATGGGTCTCGGCACGCTGATCCGGCGGCTCGGCGCGGGACCGAAGATCGTGGTGGGCCACGATTTCCGATTCTATTCCCTGTCGATCAAGCTGGCGCTGACGCAAGGCCTCATGGCCGCCGGCGCGGATGTGAAGGATATCGGTCTGGCTCTGTCGCCGATGGCCTATTTCGCGCAATTCGCGCTCGACGCGCCCTCCGTGGCGATGGTGACCGCGTCCCATAACGAAAACGGCTGGACCGGCGTCAAGATGGGCTGCGAGCGCCCGCTGACCTTCGGGCCGGACGAAATGGCGCAGCTGCGCGACATCGTGCTCGGCGGCGATTTCGACCTGGCCGGCGGCGGCTCCTACGAGGCCGTGGCGGATTTCCGCGCCCGCTATGTCGAAGATCTGACGCAGGGCGTTTCGCTGTCCCGCAAGCTGAAGGTCGTCGCGGCCTGCGGAAACGGCACGGCAGGCGCCTTCGCGCCCGAGGTGCTGGAAAGGATCGGCTGCGAGGTCATCCCGCTGGATGTCGATCTCGACTACACCTTCCCGCGCTACAACCCGAACCCGGAAGACATGGAAATGCTCCATGCCATCCGCGACAAGGTGCTCGAAACCGGCGCAGATGTCGGCCTCGGCTTCGATGGCGACGGCGATCGCTGTGGCGTCGTCGACAATGAGGGCAGCGAGATCTTCGCCGACAAGGTCGGCGTCATGCTCGCGCGTGATATTTCCTCTCAGCACGCGGGCGCCAAATTCGTCGTCGACGTGAAATCGACCGGCCTGTTCATGACCGATCCCGTGCTGCGGGCGAATGGCGCCGAGACCGACTACTGGAAAACCGGCCATTCCTACATCAAGCGTCGCGTCGCCGAACTCGGCGCGATAGCGGGCTTCGAGAAGTCCGGCCATTTCTTCTTCAATCCGCCGATCGGCCGCGGCTACGATGACGGCCTGGTCACCGCGATCGCGGTCTGCCAGATGCTCGACCGCAATCCGGCGAAGTCGATGGCCGATCTCTACCGCGCGCTGCCGCTGACCTTCGGTTCGCCGACCATGTCGCCGCATTGCCCGGACGAGGTGAAATACGATGTCATCGCGCGCGTCGTCGATCGCTTCACGGCGATGCGCGACGCCGGCGAGACGGTGGCCGGCCATCCGATCGCCGATCTCGTCACGGTCAACGGCGTGCGCGTGGTCGCGGACGACGGCACCTGGGGGCTGGTCCGGGCGTCCTCCAACAAGCCGGAGCTGGTCGTGGTCGTCGAAAGCCCGGTGTCGGAGGAGCGCAAGCTGGAGATGTTCCGCGCCGTCGACGCCATCCTGCGGGAAAACGGCGAAGTCGGTGCGTACAACCAGTCGCTCTAGAAACCGACCCGCCCCACCGCCGGTATTTTCAGTGCCGGATGCATGAAGTCGATGCCCGCGGTCTGCCCGAGCAGATGCAGTTCGACCCCGCTGCGCAGCCCCGCCGAGATGCCGGCAAGCCCGAACAGCGAGAGGTGCATATCGCGGCCGTCCGGGTCGAGGGCGAACCACGCGCCGCCGGCGAGATAGTCGCGCCCGACGGCATTGGGTGGCAGGACGGCGTCGATATCCGGAACTTCCCGCATCACATGGGCAACGAAGCTGTTCGAATTCGGCCCCGGCCAGATGCGGTAGTCGCCGCGATGCCTGAACGGATAGGCTTCGATCGCCGCGCGGATTTTCGGCATCGCCGCCTCGGCCTCCGGGCCGGACAGTTTCGCCACGACCCAGGGCCGGTTCGAATACCAGGCCGCATCGGCGTCATAGGCGTCCCGGCGGATCGGCGCGCCCCAGCCGACCTTGTCATAGCGCTCGTAACGGTTCGCGCCGGGTTCCTTCAGGACGATCCAGCTATGCACGGCGAACGCGCCCTTGAAGCCGCCCGTCCGCGCCGCCATCACATAGATCGCCGCGTCCGGCTCGCTTTCGGGAGAGGGCAGGAGGCCTGATGAGGTCCAGTTGGCGCTGCGCCATGAGTTCGGCCGGTCGACCGTAGCCCACCAGCCCGCCGCGGCGGCCATGGGCATCAGGAACACCAGCGTGATGAAAATCGCCCCGATTCTCAGATAGCGCATCCGGTCATGTCCGTTCGTTTGCTTGGCTGCCGCAGCCGGTCCGGCTGGCGACGGGAACAATCCTTATGTGCGAATACGGCGAAGAAACGGCCTTGGATCGCCGCGCAATGCCGCTTAGCCGGCGGTCGAAAGATTGTCCGACAGCGTGATGTTCGCCGGCGCGGCCGCCGGTTCGGCGAGCAGGTCCGGCGCGACGGCTTCCGCCCAGGCATGGGCCTGGATGCCGGTTTCGCGCGCTGCGATCAGATTGCCGCGGATCAGCGCCCGCCCTGCGCCGTCCGCCGCCGATACGCCGATGCCGAAACGCGCATCGCGGATCGTGTTCGACGCGACAAGCACATCGCGCAGGAACGGGCCCCATCCGGCGCTGATGCCGTAGAGCGGCGCGCCCTCGATCAGATTGCCGGTGACGACGGCGTCCGCCTCGACGCCGATCCCGGTGCCGAAGCCGGGAAACCCCGGATCATAGGGCCCGCTTGCATGCAGGTTTCGCACGATATTGCCGCTGATCGTCGCCCCGTGGCCGCCATGATCGAGATTGGGTGCGGAAATGCCGTTCGCCGCGCCGTCCACGAGATTGTCGGAGATCAGCGCGTTCTCGAACGCGAATTCCGCATAGATCGCCGTTTCGCCGCTGTCGCGGCAGACATTGCCGGTCACCTGCATGTTGCGCACGGTGTTGCCGCGGATGGCCGAAAAGGCGCTGCCGGAGATGACGTTGTTGGCGACGATCGTGTCATCGGCGCGGAACAGGTTGATCCCGTTGCCCCACTGGCCGGTGCCGCCATTGGCCGCGCCGATCCCGGAAATGCTGTTCCCGGTGATCACCGCGCCGTCGCGCCCTGGCTCGCTGCGATAAACGAGAATACCGCCATTGGCGCAGCGGCGGATCGTGTTGCCGTCGATCCGCAACCCGTCGCAATCGCGGCCGAAAATGGCGACCCCGGATGCGTCGCTGACACTGTTGCGTATCAGTGCCGCGGAACTGCGCTCCAGATGAATGGCGCTCACGCCGGCATTCTCGAAGCCGCAGTCCTCCAGCGTGAAGGCGGTCACGGCGCGCAGGTCGAGCAGCCCCTGATCCCCGTCCGCCGGACGGCTCACCCCGTCGACCGTCAGCCCGCGCAAGGTGATCGCGTCCGCCCCAGCCGCATGGAGGAGGGGCCCGGTGCCGGCATGAACAAGCCGGGTGCGGCCGGGAACCCCCTCGATCAGCAGGCCGGACGGCAGTTCGATACCGGCGAGAACGTAGAGCCCTCCGGGCAGGAAAAGCGCGTTGCCTTCGGCCGCGACCGTTTCCAGCATGGCCTGGAATGCCGCCGTCTGGTCGTTGTCGGTGTCCGGTGCGACGCCGAACTCGAGCGCGTTTCGCATGCCGCGCAAGCCCGATCCGATGAGAGGGCGTGTCTGGGCGCGCAACGGAAGGGGTGTCGCCGCACTCAGGGCGGCGGCGCCGGCATGGGCCAGAAAAAGGCGTCGCTTCATTGATTCGCTCCTGCGCGAAGGATGCGAGCAATGATTGCGCAGGGCAAAAGAAAAAGCCCGGCCGTTTCGGGCCGGGCGGTTTCAGGCAGTCGCGAATGCGATCAGACGAACTGGCTCAGGCCGGGAATGGAGGCGATCACATCGTCGACGGGTTCGTCGCCGGCCTTTTCCTTGGCGAAGGCAACGGTCTGCTTGGAAACGCCGCTGATTTCACCCATGCCGAGGCCGAGGCCCATCAGGCCGGAGCCGAGCCCCATGACGCCGCCGCCGAACATGCCGCCACCGGCGTCCGGGGCGTTGTCGATCAAATCCTGCGCGCCGGGCATGGCGGCAAGCATTTGATTGATCTGGTCGGCAGGGCCTTCCTTCTGGAGGAAGCCAAGGATCATGCCGACGGCCTTTCTGGCGACGTCGGCGTCGATTCCGACGGAGTCGGTGATGCGGGAGATGAGTTCGTCCATGTCTTTCTCCAAATTTTGACGTTTACGTAATATGCATAACAGTCGAGGCCGTAAAGACGATTGTTCCGGGCGGACCACTTTTTCCCGGCATTGCCGATCTTCGCCTCGCCGACTATACGCGGATAGCACCGACGCAACGGAATGAGGCCGCCAATGTGGGACGTAGTCGATCGTATCTTTCTTGGCGCCAGCCGCAATCCGGATGACAGTTTCCTCAAGCAGGAGTTCATGTCGCTGCGCTACGCGAACCGCCATGGCCTGATCACCGGCGCGACGGGTACGGGCAAGACGGTGTCCCTGCAAATCTTGGCGGAGTCTTTTTCGAATGCCGGGGTCCCGGTCTTCTGCGCCGATGTCAAAGGCGATCTTTCCGGCATAGCGGCCAAGGGGGAGGCGAAGGACTTCCTGCTCAAGCGGGCCGAAACGATCAAGCTCGATCCCTACGAGTTCCAGGAGTTTCCCGTCATCTTCTGGGACCTGTTCGGCGAGAAGGGCCACCCGATCCGCACGACGATCTCCGAGATGGGACCGCTGCTCCTCTCGCGGCTGATGGATCTGTCCGACGCGCAGGAGGGCATTCTCAACATCGCCTTCGAAATCGCCGATGACGAGGGGCTGCTGCTGCTCGATCTGGCGGACCTGCGGTCCATGCTCGTCCACCTGGGCGAAAACGCCAAGGAGTTCTCGACGCGTTACGGCAACATCCATTCCTCCTCGCTCGGGGCGATTCAGCGTTCCTTGCTGGTGCTGGAGAGGGAAGGGGCCGAACATTTCTTTGGCGAGCCCGCCCTCGACATCAAGGATCTGATGCGCACGACGCGCGACGGCCTCGGCGCGATCAACGTGCTGGCGGCGGACAAGCTGATGATGAATCCGCGGCTCTACGCCACGTTCCTCCTCTGGCTGCTTTCCGAGCTCTTCGAGGAACTGCCGGAAGTCGGCGATCCGGACAAGCCGAAGCTGGTCTTCTTCTTCGACGAAGCGCATCTCCTCTTCGACGAGGCGCCCAAGATCCTCGTCGAACGCGTCGAGCAGGTCGTCCGGCTGATCCGCTCGAAGGGTGTCGGCGTGTTCTTCGTCACGCAGAATCCGCTCGATGTGCCGGATACGGTCCTTTCGCAGCTCGGCAACCGGGTCCAGCACGCCTTGCGCGCCTACACGCCGCGCGAACAGAAGGCGGTGAAGGTCGCCGCCGACACGTTCCGGCCCAATCCCGAATTCGATTGCTATGAAGCGATCACCCAGCTGGGCGTGGGCGAGGCGCTCGTCTCCACATTGGAGGCCAAGGGCGTTCCCGGCATCGTCCAGCGCACTTTGATTCGTCCGCCATCCTCGCGTCTCGGCCCGCTCGAAGATGACGAGCGCAAGGAGGTTATAAAGCTCAGCCCGGTCGCCGGGCTTTACGACGAGACGGTCGACCGCGAATCCGCCGCGGAAATGCTCAAGGCCCGCGGCGAGAAAGCTGCCGAGGTCGCCGAGCGCGAAAGGGCGCAGGCGGAGAAGGAGGAGCGCGAGGAAAGCGGCTCGCGCTGGACCCTGCCGGATTTCGATGGGGACGATCGCCGCACCAAGTCGTCGCGCAGCAAGTCCGGCTCTTCGTCGAAACGGAGGTCGTCGAGCCGGCAGACTGTCGGCGAGGCGGCGATGAAGTCGCTGGCGCGCTCGGTCTCCACGCAACTCGGCCGCGCGCTCGTGCGCGGCATTCTCGGAAGCCTGAAAAAGAGCCTGAGATAAGAAAACGCCGGCGCGGGGCCGGCGTTTCTTCGGATCGGTGTTAGCGCACCAGCACGGGCGTGCCTTGCGGCACCCGGGCGTAGAGATCGATGATATCCTGGTTCATCAGTCGCACGCAGCCGGACGAAACGGACTTGCCGATCGAGTTCCACTCCGGCGAGCCGTGCAGGCGATAAAGCGTGTCCTTGCCGCCTTCATAGAGATAGAGCGCGCGAGCTCCCAGCGGATTGCGGATGCCGGGCTCCATGCCGCCATTATAGATGTCGTTCTTCTTGTCGTAGCTCATCCGGTATTTCTCGAGCTTCGGATCGCGATCGATCATCTCGTCCGGCGGGAACCATTTCGGCCAGACCCGGCGCGCGCCGACTTCGGCGCGTCCCGACCATTCGAAACCGGCGCGTCCGAGCCCGACGCCGTAGCGGACCGCCCGGCCTCCGCCGATCACCAGATAGAGATGGTGGGATCTCGTATCGACGACGATGGTGCCGCGGGCTTCACCGGTCGGGTCTTTCACGACCTGGCGCAGATAGCGTTCCGAAATCTTCGTGTAGGGCACCGCCGGAATGGTGAAGCCGCCGTCCTCGACGGACGCATACATGGTTGCGTAGTCGGGGAAATCCGGCACCCTGCTCGATACGCTGACCGGTTCGCCGTTTTCATCGACGGTGGTACAGGCGGAAAGCGCCAGACCGGCCGAGAGCGTGGCGGTGGCGGAAAGGAAACTGCGGCGCGAAATGTCTTTCATCATGGTTCCGTGAGAGAATTGCTGCGCAAGGCGCATGGCGCAGCCGGAGAAGGGCGACAGATTGCCTTTACCCGTGTTCGCGCGAAGTTTTGAGCGGAAAATGTTGGCATCGGCCCTGAACGGCGCGACCTGATCCCAAATCCCCGCGCATCGTTGCAGCGCCGCAACACTTTGCGATTGCTACAAGTTCTCGAGATCGCCGATTTCCCGTGACGGACCGTAATTCTGATATTCGTTCGGCAGCCCGGCGCGATTGATCCACACCGTGTGAAAGCCGAATTTATGGGCGCCCGCAATGTCCCATCGATTGGACGACTGGAACGAAACCTCCGCCGGAGAGACGTCGAACGTGTCGGTGACCATGCGATAGGTCTGCGGAGCGGTCTTGAATGTCTTCACCGCCTCCACCGAGAGAATGGCGTCGAAAAAGCTGGCGAGCCCGGCCGAATCGACAGCCGCGGACAGCATGTCGGGCGAACCGTTCGACAGGATCGCGATCTGCGCGTCCTTCTCGCGGAGCCTGGACAGGACCTCGGGAACCTCCGGATAGCAGTCGAGCGTCCAATAGGCCTCCAGAAGCTTGTCGCGGCAGGACGCATCGACGCCGGGCGTCGCGCCGAGCGCGTAATCGAGCGCATCCTCGGTCAGCCGCCAGAAATCCGCATAGGAGCCCATCAGGGTTCGGACCCAGGAATATTCGAGCTGCTTGGTGCGCCAGATTTCCGAGAGCCGCTGACCGTCCGGCCCGAGCGAATCGGCGTGTTTGCGGACGGCCGCGTGAACATCGAACAACGTACCGTAGGCGTCGAAAACGTAAGTTCTGACCTTCATCGTCCCTTTCCGGTTGCCGGAACTTTGGTCAAAGAGGATGGACGGGTCAATAGCGTCATATGGTCCGCTGACTGCGGACGGTCATTGACGGCCTCGCGGAAATCCGGTTTCCGTGCTCCGAAAAAATCATATGCGGAGGCAAACATGGCGGTCGATACGACAGCGCAGACCCTGACCTGGACCTATATCGACGGCGACTGGCATGAAGGCAACGTGCCGATCATCGGTCCGCGCACCCACGCCATGTGGCTGGGCTCGTCCGTCTTCGACGGCGCGCGCTGGTTCGAGGGCGTCGCCCCGGACCTCGACCTGCATGCCGCCCGGGTCAACGCGTCTGCGGAAGCGCTCGGTCTCAAGCCGACCATGAGCGCCGACGAGATCGTCGGCCTGACCTGGGACGGTCTGAAGAAGTTCGACGGCAAGACGGCCGTCTATATCCGGCCGATGTACTGGGCCGAGCATGGCGGCTACATGTCCGTTCCCGCCGATCCGGAATCGACCCGTTTCTGCCTGTGTCTGCACGAGGCGCCGATGCTGCCGGCGAAGGGTTTTTCGGTGACCGTTTCCCCGTTCCGCCGGCCGACCATCGAATCCATGCCGACGAACGCCAAGGCGGGATGCCTCTATCCGAACAACGGGCGGGCGATCCTGGAAGCGAAAAGCCGTGGCTTTGACAATTGCCTGGTGCGCGACATGCTTGGCAATGTCGCCGAGACCGGCGCGTCGAACGTCTTCATGGTCAAGGACGCCCAGGTCTTCACGCCGGCCCCGAACCGGACCTTTCTCACCGGCATCACGAGGGCGCGCACCATCGACCTCCTCGCGCAATACGGCTTCTCCACGGTCGAGACGACCTTGACGGTCGAGGACTTCATGGACGCCGACGAAATTTTCTCGACAGGGAACCATTCCAAGGTCGTGCCGATTATACGCATTGAGGACCGCGAACTGCAGCCCGGCCCCGTGGCCGCCAAGGCGCGCGAGCTTTACTGGGAATGGGCGCACGCCTGATTTTACGGAAAAAGCCCGCCGCTGTTGTTGTCGTGGTCGTGACGGAATTCTATGTGAAATGCGAACTGGACGGCATGTCCGCCCGCCGCGCTGATTAGAATCACTTTTTTAAGAAGGAGACCCCAAATGGCTTTTACGCTTCCCGATCTTCCCTATGACTACGAGGCGCTGGCGCCGTTCATGTCGAAGGAGACGCTGGAGTATCACCACGACAAGCACCACAAGGCCTATGTCGACAAGGGCAACGAGCTCGCGGCCGAGGCCGGGATGGACGGGCTGTCGCTCGAGGAGATCGTCAAGCAGTCCTACGGCAAGAATCCGGGCCTCTTCAACAATGCCGCCCAGCATTACAATCACATGCACTTCTGGAAGTGGATGAAGAAGGACGGCGGCGGCACGTCGCTGCCGGGCAAGCTCTCCTCCGCGATCGACAGCGACCTCGGCGGCTACGACAAGTTCAAGGCCGATTTCATCGCCGCCGGCGTCGGCCAGTTCGGCTCGGGCTGGGCCTGGATCGCCGTCAAGGACGGCAAGCTGGAGATCATGAAGACGCCGAACGGCGAGAACCCGCTGGTCCACGGCGCGACCCCGATCCTCGGCGTCGACGTGTGGGAACACTCCTACTACATCGACTACCGCAACGCCCGCCCCAAATACCTCGAGGCCTTCGTCGACAGCCTGATCAACTGGGACTACGTGCTGGAACTCTACGAAGCCGCGTCCTGAGTTCGACAATAGACGCCTGCAGGACATGACGTGCGGCCCCGCCTTGTGCGGGGCCGTGTCTTTTCTGCGTTGACACTGTGTCGCACGCAAAATCTCGCAATCTCACGCAAGCGTGATCACGGGGCGGGAATAAATATCGCAGTCTTGGTGTCTAACCTGCGCGTAACCAGCACCAGGAGGATCTCGTGCAAAAGACCTTGATTACCCTTTCCCTCATCGCGGCCACCGCCACCGCGGCATTCGCCGCCGACGACCCGATCGCCGTGCGCAAGTCGCTCATGCAGGCGAACGGCGCCGCGGCGGGCCTCTCCGCCGGCATGATGAAGAAGGAAATCGACTACAGCCCGGCCGCCGGCAAGGCGGCCATCGCCGCGCTGCACGCCTCGGCCGAAGCCTTTGGCGACTTCTTCCCCGAAGGCAGCGACATGGGCGCCGACACCAAGGCCGCCGCGGCGATCTGGGAAGACGCCGCAGGCTGGCAGGCCGAACTCGACAAGTTCAAGACCGCCGCCGCCGCCGCAATGGAAGCCTCGGGCCGCGCCGGCCCCGCCGATCTCGCGGCCTTCCAGGGCGCCGTCGGCCCGGTCCTCGGCACCTGCAAGAGCTGCCACGAGAAGTTCCAGACCCGCTAAGCCGGCATGATACGCAAGCTCGCCTTACTCGTTGTGCTCGCCGCAATCGTCGGCGGGCTTGCATTCTGGTTCCTGAGCGCCCCGAAGACGCTCGACGCCCGATCGCTCGCGGCCCTGCCGGAAGGCGACGCGGCGCGCGGTGAAATGGTCTTCTGGGCCGGCGGCTGCGCCTCGTGCCACGCCGCCGACGACGCCGAGGGCGACGGCAAGCTGATGCTGGGCGGCGGCCATGTGCTGTCCAGCGATTTCGGCGATTTCGTCGTTCCCAACATTTCGACGGACCCCGAGCGCGGCATCGGCGCATGGTCGAGGCAAGACTTCGCCAATGCGATGCTGCGCGGCGTGTCGCCGGACGGCGGGCATTTCTACCCGTCCTTCCCCTACACCTCCTATGCGCGCATGAAAGGCGAGGATCTCGCCGATCTCTGGGCGTTCATGCAGACCCTGCCGGCGGTCGACAACGATCCCGGCCCGCACAGGCTCGGCTTCCCGTTCAATATCCGCCGCGGCGTCGGCCTGTGGAAGCTGCTCTACGCCGATGACGCATGGATCGCCGAGATCGACGAGACGGACGAGAAACTCGTACGCGGCCGCTATCTCGTCGAAGGGCTCGGCCATTGCGGCGAATGCCACTCGCCGCGCGATGTCGCCGGCGGCGTCAAACGCGACCTGTGGCTTGCCGGCGCGCCGAACCCTGACGGGGAGGGCCGTATTCCCAACATCACGTCCGACGGCACCATCGCCGACTGGTCGGAAGCCGACATCGCCTATTACCTGGAAAGCGGCTTCACCCCGGATTTCGATTCCGTCGGCGGCTCGATGGTCGACGTCCAGGAAAACATGGCCAAACTTCCCGCCTCAGACCGCGAGGCGATCGCGGCCTATCTGAAAGCGATCCCGGCGCATCAGGGTAACTAGCCGGGGCGTTCGCGCCGGGTTTGCGGATTGCGCTCTTTCATGGCTATCCGGTGCGCGGGATGGCTATTCCCGCGAGATCGGCCTTCAGCCTGCTTTTCAGTGCAGGCTTTTCAACATCGTTCACTCACAGATTGTCGTAATCCGGAGTTTCGGCCAGACTGCAAAACTCGGACATCAATCGACACAAACCGTCCAACGGACCGGAGCACGGCGTTATTTCATGAAGCTCACTGCATATGTTGAAGACGGATACGATCTGGATATCCGTCCGGCCAGGCCGAACCGCGCCTGGCTTGACACCTATGGCGACGGATATGCCTATGGATGCCTGCCCATGGTCATGGCCAACCAGCTTGGTTGGGAAATATGCACCCCCACTGGTTTCACGGTGGTCTGGAACGGCGGCGGCAACCGCGACAGCCTTGCGGTAATCGCCGACGAAACGGACATTGCGCGCACTATCAGCCATTTTGGCGCAGGCATATTCACCTTCTCTTTTCCGGCCGTATTTCGCACCGAACCCGGCTTCGATCTGATGATACAGGGCCCTCCCAACAATCCGGTTCGCGGAGCGACCCCTTTCAGTGGACTGGTGGAAACGGACTGGGTGTTGACGTCACCGGCCATCCACTGGCAGATCACGGAACCCGACCGTGCGGTACGGTTTCGAAAGGGTGATGCCATGGCCCAGATTTTTCCGGTGCGGCGCGGCGACGCCGAGGCCTTTGAACCGGAGATCCGCAGCGTCTCGGACGAGCCGGAGATCGCTGCATACATGGAACAGTGGTACGCGCAACGCAGGGCGTTCAACGCGGCTCTCAAAGACCCGGAATCGGAGGAAAGGCGGATGAAATGGCCCGGTCATTACAGACGCGGAACCGACATCTTCGATAAAAAGGCGTCTCCGGAGACGCATCGGACGCGTCTGCGAATGCCGCAGTTCGAAGATCGGCGCAGGTCCGAACCGGACAATTGACTTGGCCTGGAAATCCTAATCGATACCGTTGACGATAAACTTCCAGCCAGTTAATCAATCGCTGGGGCGAAACCTGGCTGACTATGCCGTCTTATGACGGATTTAGGGGATAGCACATGAAGAAATATACCAAACCGGCAGTACGCAAGCGGGCCAAACTTGCTCGCGTTACAAGCGCGACGTCTCTCATTACTTGGACGAAGGTTGAATAGGATCCAGCTTCCGCTGAGATCTGACCGCAAAATCAATAGCCAGCCCCAAGGCCAATAGGCTCTGGGGCTGGCTCGACTATTTTATTGATAGAATAAATGCCTGGCTTATCCCCGGGCAACGAACCAGCTCTTTACGGCGACAGCGGCTGTCGAATTCAGTTCGCCCCGAGTTCGGACGATCCCCTCTGAACCAACTCTGGCTGACGCGTCAACATCCACCGGTAGGCCTGTCGGCGCCAGGAATAAAGCCAACGCGATGGCGATTGTGCGTTCACGACCGAGGCTGGCCCGACAAGGCGCCGGGCGAGCTTGTTGTCGTGTCGCGGTTTTAACTGCCTTGCCAAAGCTGCGCTCGTCTCGCATCCGAACAAGCCGACTGCAAGATCGAGCCCTGTAAGAACGGCTGTTTCAGCGCCCGCTCGCGCGGCGCGGTCTTTCAGTTCAGGCGCATCGACGCCGGCGCGGGCTATCATCAACATGTCCACGACATATTGCAGTCGATCGAACTGGTGCGAGGTCGCGCCATGCAGCGCTGCCAAGATGAGCCGTCCCGCCATCGTGACGCCTCCCGAATTGCGCCCGGCATAGTCATCGTGGGTCAGGGACATCGACCGGCGCAACTTTGGCGCATGAACGACATCCGTATGCAGTTCGACAAGATGGGTTTCGCCATCTCCGCCTTGCCTGACGAATTGGCGCTCGGTGTATGCCTCGCGTTTAGAGCTGGGCGCGACGGGCGCAAACCCCAGATCGGCAATGACAGCCTCGACAGCCTCTGTCGCTACCGGATTAACCAGGATATCGATGTCCGAAAACGCGCGCATATGCAGGCCGCCATAGACATTATCGGCGAAATCAGGGCCCTTGACGATAACAGCCGGCAGGCTCTCTTCAGAGAGCCGGGCGCTGATCCGGCGTGCGACGTCGTTGAGCATCATGTTGCGTCTCAGATGCGCCAGATGAGACGACTCAAGCGCGTCGGCGAGAGATGTCCCGGCGACAGAGCACGCATTCTCGTCCCCACCGGTGACGATGGCGGATTTCGCATTCAGCGCCGCGGCAACGTTTCGGCTGGTCGCCATGATGACACCGTGATTGCCGGCCTGCGCCTCGATCCATTCAATGTGACTTTCGGTAAGCGGCATAGGCAGCTTTGGCGCATCGCCCTTCGCGACCTCGGCCAAAGGATCGCTGTAATACACCAGCCATCTGGAAGACTGCCGCCAGTTCATTGGCCTCCGTCCGTTTCAGCGAGTTGGCCAAGCGCCTGCGCCAGCATCGGCGCCAATGTTTCCAGATCGGACCCCACCCTCAATTCAAGCACGGGATTGTGGCGCACCAAATCGGTATAAACGGAAAATTGCGATTGGCTCCAGGGCTTCACGCCGGTCGGACTGTTGGAGACATTGTCCTGAGCGAGTTGCAGAAGCGCCTCGGCCCGTGGAACAGGACTAATCCGGTGAGGGCCGTCCGTGCGCTCGCCCAGCATGACGACAGCGTGGAGCGGCCTGGGCGGGTGCTTCTTGACCTGAAAAGCATCGCGCAACATGTCGATATGGACGCCCTGTTCATCTTCATCGTTCCACTTGCCTGGCAGGGGGCCGATCCAGGGCAGTAATTCGGCCGTACGGCGATGAATCTTGATTTGGTTCGGAAGGCCCCACACCATCCAGCGCTCATCGTCCTTGAACACGACGCTGGTGTCGTCCGCCATGAAACCGAAGCCTCCGTGAGCGAGGGCCAGCGACGTCGTGGTCTTGCCGAAGCCCGATGGGGCACACAGCAATATGGAACTCGGCGCATTCGGGATGCCGAGGCAGGCTGCATGAAGGATGCGCTGGCCCTGGGTGCTCAGAGCTGCGTCGACGATCGCCGTGATCGGGGTGTACTTGAAAGCATCGACGCTGCCGGGCCTCGCAACGATGGATGCCTGTTTCTCCGGATAGTTTATCGTGGCATGGCCTAAGCCGTTCAATTCCACGGTCCATGTGTCTTCAGTTTCGTAGAGATTGGCCGCGTTTCCCTCGATAAGTCGGCCTGACCAGGTCAGCGGAAAGGCTTCGGGAACGCGGGGGCGCTCATTTTCTTCGATGTTGAGAGAAAACCCGCGCGTGGCAGACGCGTCGGACACGAACCAGCTGTATCCGCTGGTGAGCATCTGCGTCCATTGCGCGTTGCCGGCGGAAATCCGCAGCACCGCTCCTTCGAAGTCAAGCACCAGCGAGTTTGATTCAGCCAAATTGAGTGGCCCCCGGTGAACCGAGGACATTTGCCGGAATGCTCTGGCTGCCGTCATAGGTGAACAGCTCCAGCATCGTTGGCGATGGCGGATTCATCACGACTTCGTCGTCAACCGAAATCCAGCAATGCGCTTTGAGCCTGTCGGCATGGAGCGTTTCCTTTTCGACGGCAAAGTGAAGCAGAGGCCGATGGCCCGCTAACGACAGGAACCGGAACGCGAGCAGGCCTTCACGCAGGCAGCGTCGCCCGCGCATCCGCCATGGACGGCGCGTGACACGCTTGACCGAGTCCACGATCGTGTCGGCTGCCAGCGCAGTGTAGGCGGGTCTTTCGCCCGCCGGCGTCGCCATACGGAGCAATTTCCCGATTGGGGCGCTCTTTGCAAACACCGGCATCAATCGCGCCGATATCCATAGACTTGCTGAAAATGGGATGCAGGACGGAGGAAACGGACTCATCTGGACCTTGTTACAACCGCTTCCGCTTCGAGCTCGACGATCAGTTCCTGAAGGTCTGACAGAAGCGTCGGCTCATCGACGTCGAAATCCGCGAGGATTGTTCCGATACATTCTCGAACACTGTTTCGGCCATCCAGATTCGCCAGGAACGCATATGCGGTATCGTTTATCGTATAGATTTCACCGCTTTCAAGCTTCAGCAGAACGCCTCCCTCATCCTCTCCCAATCCCTGGAGCGAGGTCTGTTCGCTCAGGCAGTAAACCGAATTCGCAAAATCTTCACCCACGCTCATAATGCTTCCTACGTCGATCATCTCGAAAAACTTACCAGATCAGCAACCGTTGTATTTGACCTGGAAGTGCCACTTTCCGCCAAAACACATCAGCTTGGCCGAGCGCTACTCGGCCAAGCCTCGGTTTCACCATGCAAAGCGGCATTCTTCGCCGATTTGTCGAATCGCCGCAACGTGAAATCCATGCCGGGCGCCGGGGATCGGCCTTTTTCGAATAAGGCTTGAGGCGCGAAATGCTCCTGTCCACAGGGGTTCGCCGGAAGCTTCGGATTCCGTGAATTCAATCGATCAAATTTCCCTCTAATTGAGATTCATTGCTCGACGGCTTGTCACATATCGTCCCAACGCTATACTTCGCGTTCCCGGCGGTAACGCTGGGGCAATTGGGAGGAAAATCATGGACAAGTTCAAAACGCGCGACGTGTCGCGCCGTTCATTCTTGAAGACGAGCGCGATCGCGGGCGGCGCGGCCGCAGGCACTGCGCTCGCTGCACCGAGCATCGCCACGGCGCAGGGACAGACGACGACATGGAAGATCCAGACATCCTGGCCGGGAGGGGCCGGGCTGCAGATCTTCAAGGACTGGTGCGCGACCATCGTCGAGAAGACCGGCGGCGAACTGGCGTTCCAACCCTTCGGCGCGAATGACGTCGTCGGTGACTTCCAGCTCTATGACGCCGTGAAGAACGGTGTGCTCGACGCCGTCAATCCGTTCACCATCTACGCCCAGGGCATCATTCCGGCGGCGACGTTCCTGACGTCCTATCCGCTCGGGCTGCGCAATCCGCATGAATTCGACGTGTTCTATTACGGGCTCGGCGGTCTCGAGATTGCCCGCGAACTCTATGCGGCGCAGGATATGCACTATGTCGGGCCGGTGCATCATGGCCCGAACATCATCCACTCCAAGGTGCCGATCCGCTCGATCGACGATTTCCGAGGCCGCAAGATGCGCCTGCCCGGCGGCATGGTGGCCGAGGTGTTCAACCAGATCGGCGCCGAGACGACCGTGCTTCCGGGATCGGAAATCTTCCCGGCGCTCGAAAAAGGTACGATCGACGTCGCGGACTATGTCGGGCCGGCGGTGAACTACGCGCTCGGTTTCAGCCAGGTGACAAAATACATCTCGATGGGACCGCCCGGCTTCATGTCGCTCTACCAGCCCGTCGACCTGATGGACATCACGGTGGGCATGGAGTCCTGGAACGCGCTCTCCGACGAGATGAAGCAGTTCGTGGAGATGGAGACGCATGTCTATTCCGACTGGCATCACGCGCAGATCCAGAAGGCGGACCAGGAGGCCTGGGCCAAGTTCGAGGCGGACGGCACCGAGGTTACGCGCCTCAGCCAGGACGATGTCGAGCTGATGACCGAGGTCGCCGTGCCGATCTGGTTCGAATACGCCAACCGCGACCCGAACGCGGCGCGGGTGTTCAAGATCCAGCTCGACTACATGCAGTCGGGTTCGCTCGGCTATGTCGATCCGGCACTCACCGAGGGACTTGAGCTGAAGCTCTGATCCTAGCGGCAATCGCCGATACATACCGCCCGGGCGCGATGTCCGGGCGGCGCTCTGCGCACACTTCCCTTCAAGAAACAGGACGGCCTTGATGCCCAGCCTTGATTTCACCTTGCCGCATTGGGCGTATTGGGTAGGACTGGTGGTCTTTCCCCTGATCGCCATGGTGCTCGCGAGGCGCCCGCGGCCAGCCCAGTCGCGCTATTCGATCGGCCTCGGATACATGATCCTGGTGACGGGCGGCATCATCGGCTTGCACCGTTTCTATCTGAAGAGCCTTTTGGGGCTGGTCTATATCCCGATCTTCCTTGCGATCCTGATTTCCAACAACCAGGAAAATGCGGCGCGGTCGGTCGTCTCCGACATATCCAACGAGGTTCGCACGGCGGAACGGGTTCTCGAACGCGAAAAGCCGCGCGTCGAGGAAGCGAAGGTCGCCATTCCTGAGTTGCAGGCGGAATTCGACGCGGCGGAGGAGGGCTCTTTCGCCAAGCGCGCCGCAGAGCGGCGGCTGCAAAGGGCGCAGGACACCGTCACCAAGGGTGAGCAGCGCATAGCCGACGCCCAGGCCGATATCGACGCCGTCGGCAACACGCTGGACGAAGCGCGCGACGAACGCGCGTTCTGGCGCAGCGCGGCCGGCTACGCCTTCTACATCATCCTCGCGCTGATGGCGGTCGACGCGATCCTGATGCCGCGGCTGGTTCGGCGCGCCAACGACACAATCCAGCCCGAGACGAAATCCGATATCGAGCTGGCGCTGGAACGGGCCGAGGCGAAGGAAGGCGCGAAATCCGATGCGGATCACGCCGAAAACTGGATCGACCGACTGAGCCTGTTCTGCGGCGAATACGTCGCCTATTGGGCCGTCATCGCGGTCTTTGTCTATTATTTCGAGGTTATCTCGCGCTACGTGTTCAACAGCCCGACCAATTGGGCGCACGAGTCGATGTACCTCATGTTCGGCATGCAATATCTGGTCGCGGGCGCCTATGCGATGCTGACCGAGAGCCATGTGCGCGTCGATATCTTCTATGCGGAGATGTCGCCGAAGCGGAAGGCATGGACCGACCTTTTTACCTCCTTCTTCTTCTTCATTTTCGCCGGGACCCTGCTCTGGACATCCTACACATTCGCGATGGACGCACTCGCCGTTTCGACCGGTAACGGCGCGGTCTCCGAATGGGCGCGCGGCGGCACCGGCTTCTTCGAGATGCTGGGATCGATGTCGCCTGAACAGTGGACCGACCCGAATATCCGCTGGGGCGAGATTTCCTTCAACGAGTGGGAGGTGCCGCTCTGGCCGATGAAATGGGTCATGGTTCTCGGCGGGTTGCTGCTGGTCCTGCAGGGGCTCTCCAAGGTGCTCAAAGACATCCAGACGATCATGGGCAATGACACGCCCGGAACCACGCAGGGGGCGAACTGATGGGTCTCGACATCGGAATCGGGCTTCTGACCCTCATTATGTTCGGCAGCCTCCTGGTGCTGTTGATGGCGGGCCTGCCGCTAGCCTTCGTCACCGGCGGTCTCGCCTGCATCTTCCTGTTCGTGCTCGGCGACGAGCGCGCGCTGAACATCGTGCCGAGCCGCATTTTCCCGTTGATGACCAACTATCAGCTCTCGGCGATACCGTTGTTCATCTTCATGGCGGCGATGCTCGAACGAGCGGGCATCATCAACGACATGTTCGACGTCATCTACCGGGTGCTCGGCGGCGTGAAAGGCGGCTTGGCCTCGGCGACGATCATCGCCTCGACTATCCTTGCGGCCATGGTCGGCGTCATCGGCGCGGCGGTGGTGACGATGGGCATCATCGCCCTGCCGGCGATGCTGCGCCGGCAATATGATCCGAAGATCGCGATGGGCTCGATCATGGCCGGCGGCACGCTCGGCATCCTGATCCCGCCGTCGATCCTTGCGATCATCTATGCGGTCGTGGCGGAACAGTCGGTCGGCGAATTGTTCATCGGCGCGGTCATTCCCGGCCTGATGCTGTCGGGCATGTATATCGCCTATGTCACCATCCGGTCCTATGTGAACCCGCAGCTCGGTCCGCCGATCCCGGAGGAAGAGCGCGTCTCGACGCGCGAGAAGTTCAGGCTGATCGGCAAGATGGCAGCGCCGATCTCGCTGATCGTCATCGTGCTCGGGGTCATCTTCTCCGGCGTGGCGACGCCGGTGGAAGCGGCGGGCATCGGCACGTTCGGAGCCTTCATTGTCGCGGCAATCCACCGAAAGCTCGACTGGCAAACCGTTCGCGAGGCGAGCCTGACGACGCTGAAGGCGTCGGCCATGGTCATCTGGATTATGTTCGGCGCGACGATCTTCGTCGGCCTCTACGTTCTGGAGGGTGGTCAGGAATTCGTGCAGGGGGCGTTGCAGGGCACCGGTCTCGGTCCGTGGGGCATTCTGATTCTCATGCAGATCGTGCTGATCATTCTCGGCATGTTTCTCGACTGGGTCGGAATCCTGCTTCTGTGCGTGCCGATCTTCGTGCCGATCATCAAGGCGCTCGGCGCTGCATCCTTCGGGCTGACCGATCCCGACGATCTCGTGCTGTGGTTCGGCGTGCTTTATCTCGTCAACATGCAGATGAGCTTCCTGTCGCCGCCATTCGGTTATGCGCTGTTCTATCTGCGCGGCGTGGCGCCGCCGGAAATTCCCATGACGGAGATCTTCAAGTCGGCGCTGCCCTTTCTGGCATTGCAGATCGTCGGGCTCACAATCTGCATGGTTTTCCCGCATGTGATCATCTGGTTGCCGCGGCTCGTCTACGGCTGAGATCAGATCCGCCCATTGCGGTGCGGCGCGGGCGTTTGTTCGCGTCGCACGGATTGGGAAAGCGGAACTCGCACGTGCGAAAGCTGCTTGCCGGCGCTGTTCGACGGATGTCGCTGGCGCGCGGCTTCTATCCGTCAACGTACCGATGGAATGTCGCCTTTCATGTATACATGACTTTAGCCCAGCGGCGAAACGAGCTAAGCAGGATCGACCACAAGCGGGAGGGCGATCATGGAGTATGTGCGGTTCGGTTCGACGGGGCTGCAAGTCAGCCGGCTTTGTTTCGGCTCCATGTCCTTCGGCAAGCCCACCGACATACGGCCCTGGACGCTTGACTTCGATGCGGCGCGGCGGATGTTTCGCGTGGCATGGGAGGGCGGGATCAATTTTTTCGATACCGCCAATGTATACTCCGAGGGGACGTCGGAGGAGATCACCGGCAAGGCCCTGAAGGAACTGGCGCCGCGCGACCAGATCGTGCTCGCGACCAAGGTTTGCCTGCCGATGCGGCGCGGACCGAATGGCGGCGGGCTGTCGCGCAAGGTGATCCTGCATGAGATCGACGCCAGCCTGAAACGGCTCGGCACCGATCATGTGGACATCTACCAGGTCCACCGGGCCGACCCGGCAACGCCCTTCGAGGAGACAATGGAGGCGCTGAACGACGTCGTGAAGGCCGGCAAGGCGCGCTATATCGGCGCGTCCTCCATGCATGCCTGGCAGTTCCTGAAATACCAGCGCGCCGCCGAGACGGCGGGCGGCGCGAAGTTCATTTCCATGCAGAACCAGGTCAACGCGCTCTACCGCGAGGAGGAGCGCGAAATGCTGCCGCTTTGCCGCCACGACGGCATTGCGGTCATGCCCTGGTCGCCGATGGCCTCCGGCCGCCTGACGCGGCCCTGGGGAGAGCAGACCGAGCGCTCGCAGACCGACAAGCGGTTGTCGCGCCTTGGCGATGACGATCGCGCCGTGGTCGAGGCGGTCGAGCGGGTCGCGCAACGCCGAGGCGTCCCGATGGCGCGCATCGCCATGGCCTGGGTGCTGCAGGTTCCGGGCGTGACGTCGCCGATCGTCGGGGTCTCCAAGGACAGCCACATCACCGACGCGCTCGCGGCGCTCGACTTCGAGCTTGCCCCGGAGGACATTGCGGAAATCGAAGCGCCCTACCGGACCCGGCCGATCAGCGGTTTCGTTTGACGGCGCAAGGGCCGAAACTGTCAGTCGCCGCGCAGCCGGTCCATCGCCCATCCCGCGGAGAAGCCGTGCAGGATCGTCGAGAGCAGGATGACGACACCGACCAGTGACCACAACTGGCTCTCGTTGATGAACTCGATGTGCCGCCCGGCGTAGCAGAGATAGTAGATCGAACCGATGCCGCGCACGCCCCAGAAGGCGATGACGGCCCGGTCGTTGCGCGGGAGGCCGGTGCCGAGGAGCCCGATCCAGCCGGCCAGCGGCCGGATCACGAGGATCAGCACCAGCGCCAGGATGATATGCGACCATGTCAGGTCCTCGAAGATCACCGGCAGGACGCTGCCTAGAGCCAGCAGGAGGATGGCGGTCAGCGCATGCTCAAGCGACTCGGAGAAATCGTGCAGGCGGCGGTGGAACCGGTGATCGGCCTCGACCCGGCGCAGCGTCAGGCCCATCACGGCGACCGCGATGAAGCCGTAGCCCTCCACAAGCTCTGTCGAGCCGTAGCACAGCAGTACGCCGGCGAGCGAAACGACGCCGGACCCGGTTTCGGCCAGCGGCGATCCCCTGGGTACGTGGAACAGCATATAGGCGAGCGCCCGGCCGCCGGCCCATCCCGCCAGCGTGCCGACGACGATGCGATAGACGACATCGATCGCCAGCCACTCCACCGCCCAGCCGCCGGGATCGAGGCCCTCGGCGGCGATGACCAGCCCCAGATAGACGAAAGGAAAGGCCAGCCCGTCATTCAGCCCCGCCTCGGTGGTCAATGTAAAGCGCACCGGGTGCTCCGCCCCTTCATGCGGCGGGCCGACCTGGACATCCGAGGCAAGCACCGGGTCGGTCGGCGCGAGGACTGCGCCGAGGATGATCGCGCCGGCGAGCGTCAGGCCTCCAAGGCCGATGCCGAGCGTGGCGACGGCGAGGATCGTCAGCGGCATGGCGATGCCGAGCATGCGCACGGTGGGCATCCATTTGCGGAAGGGGCCGAGCCGGTCGATCCGGATTCCGGCGCCGAACAGGGCGACGATCACCGTCAGTTCGCTGACGAGTTCCCATGGCAGCGGATTGCTGCGCGGATCGGGCAGCGTCGGCATTCCCGGCACAACCGTGGCCACGGCGCCGAACAGGATCATCAGCGCGGCGGCGGCCGGCTCCCGGCTCGAGACAAGGCGTGGCAACCACCTCGCGGCGATGATGATGACGCCGATGACGGCTAGCGCGATGTGGTAGGAGTCGAGGGAGAAAAGGTCTTCTGTCTGCATGCGGGGCCTGACGGTGGAAAGGGATGGCGGCATAATCCCAATCTACCGGAGGCGGATAGGTTCCCCCGCGACACCTAAAACTGTTGGCCGCGAAAGCCGCCGTCTTACGCCTTGCCGACCACCTTCAGCGCGAAGGCGTAGGAGAAGGCGATCTCCTCCAGCCGCGAAAAGCGCCCAGACGCGCCGCCATGGCCGGAATCCATGTTGGTCTTCAACAGGAACGGTCCGGCCTCCGGGTTGAGGGCGCGGAGCTTGGCGATCCATTTAGCCGGTTCCCAATAGGTTACGCGCGGATCCGTCAGGCCGGCGACGGCGAGGATCGGCGGGGAGGGGGCTTTCCCGGTCCGGTCATAGGGCGAATAGGCGGCGATCGTCTCGTAGTCCTTTTTCGAGGCGATCGGATTGCCCCATTCCGGCCATTCCGGCGGTGTCAGCGGCAGCGTATCGTCGAGCATCGTGTTGAGAACGTCGACAAAGGCGACCTCGGCGATGATGCCGCCAAACGCCCCGGGCGCCATGTTGGCGACAGCCCCCATCAGCATGCCGCCGGCCGACCCGCCCTGCGCGACGATCCGGTCGGCCGAGGTGAAGCCCTCTTTCGCCAGATAGTGAGCCGCGGCGACGAAGTCGTTGAAGGTATTTTCCTTTTTCGCCCGTTTGCCGTCCTCGTACCAGGCAAAGCCCTTGTCCTTGCCGCCGCGGATATGGGCGATGGCGTAGACGAAGCCGCGATCGGCGAGCGACAGGCAATTGGTGTTGAACGAGGCGGGGATGGCGATGCCGTAGGAGCCGTAGCCATAGAGCAGGCAGGGCGCCGTGCCGTCGAGCATCGTGTCCTTGCGGTACAGCAGCGAGACCGGAACTTCCTCGCCGTCATGAGACGGCACCAGGATGCGCCGCGTAACGTAATCCGCCGGATCGTGGCCGGACGGCACTTCCTGCGTCTTCAGCAGCGTGCGGTCGTGACCGCGCATATTGTAGTCGAACACCTGGGAGGGCGTCGTCATCGAGGAATAGGAGAAGCGGATGACATTCGTGTCGTATTCCATCGACCCGACGAGCCCCAGAGAATAGGCCTCCTCGGCAAAGGCGATGGCGTGTTCCTCGCCGTTTGCGCGGTCGCGCACGATGATGCGCGGCAGCCCGTCCTCGCGCTCGAGCCAGACGAGGAAATCCTTGTAGGCCTGGATGGCGAGGATCAGCCGGCCGGGCTTGTGGGCGACCAGTTCGGACCAGTTTTCCTTGCCCGGCGCATCGGCGGGCGCGGTCATGATCTTGAAGTCCTTGGCCCCGTCGGCGTTCGTCAGGATGAAGAACACGTCGCCGCCCGAATCCAGCTCATATTCCACCCCTTCCTGGCGCGGCGCGACGAGAACCGGTTCCGACAGCGGATCGTCGGCGCGGATCAGCCGCACCTCGCTGGTTTCATGATCGTGCGAACTGACATGGACGACATCGTTCAGGCGGCTGCCGCCGGCGCCCATGAAGAAGCCCGCATCGGTTTCCTCATACACCAGCACGTCGTCTTCCTGTGCGGTGCCGACGCGATGGTAGTAGAGTTTCGAAGGCCGGTGATTGGCGTCGAGCTTCGAATAGAAGAAGCCCTCGCTTTTCGCGTCCCACACGCCGCCGCCGCTGGAATCGGCGACATCGTCACCGAGATCCTCGCGGCTTTTCATGTCGCGCACCTTGAGGCGGAAGAATTCCGAGCCCTTGTCGTCATAGCCCCAGAGTAGCTTGCCGTGGTCTGGCGAATGATCGGCGGAGGCTATGCGGAAATAGGCCTTGCCGTCTGCTTCCGCGTCGCCGTCGAGGATGATGGTCTTGTCTTCGTCGGCGGTCTTGTCGCGCGGCATGCGCTGGAAAAGCGGCTGCTGGCCGCCCTTGCGATAGGAGGTGCCGTAGGCATAGGGCCCGTCGGGCATCGGAACGGTGGAGTCGTCCTCCTTGATGCGCCCCTTCATCTCGTCGAACAGCAGCTTCTGCAGCTCCTTCGTGTCGGCCATCGCCGCTTCCTGGTAGGCGTTCTCGGCCTCCAGATGCGCGCGGATCGCCGGGTCGAGCACGGAGGTGTCCTTGAAGACCTCCTGCCAGTTGTCGGCGCGCAGCCAGGCATAGTCGTCGCTGCGCTCGATGCCGTGTCTCGTATCGGTGAACGGGCGCTTTTCGGCGAGCGGGGCGGCGGGCAGGGGACCAAACGGGCGGGACATGAAACCTCCGGATGTGCGCGAATGCACGGAATGAATGGGGGCTGAATGGCAGGATAAGCGCCAATTCAGCAACGGGGCGGTAGGTCAGATGTATCGATCACTGGCCCTTGTTCAAGCCCGGAGAAAACCATGACCAAGAAATCCATCCTGTTTGCCGCCGTCGCGGCGGCGTCGATGCTGACCGCGGGCGCTCCCGCCGGCGCATCCGTCTTCCACGCCTGGGAAGTCACCGACGTGTCCTGGGGCGACGTTCTGAACGTGCGACGCTGGCCGTCCTCGCAGTCCTGGATCGAAAGCGCCTATCCGAACGGCACCGTCCTGTCGCTCACCGGCCGCTGCAAGGGCGCGCCGACGCTGCTCGACACCATCGCCCACCTGCCGGACTGGCAGCAGCGCCAGGCCGTCCGCTACAAATGGTGCGAGGTCTGGCACGACCCGGCCCAGAACGGCCAGTGGCAGACCGGCTGGGTCTACATGAAATACATGCGCCCGAACTGAGCCGCAGCCGCGACATCCAAACACGCCGAATCGCCCGCCCGTTTTTGATCGATATCAATTGCGGCCGGGCGTTCTCCTTCTTAATATGACAAAATCAGTCATATAAGGAGAAATGATCGTGTTGCGTTATGCGAGTGCGATCGGAACGGCCGTCGCGGGCGCCCTTGTCCTGGCGCTTCTGGCCGCGAACAGCACCGGGGCCACGGCCACGGTCTCGATGGAAGAACTGGGCAGGGCCCTGTTCTTCGACACCAACCTGTCCGCGAACCGCACACAGGCCTGCGCCAGCTGTCACGATCCGAATTTCGCATTCTCCGATCCGCGCGGCATGGCGTCGCCCGGCGACGATGGCGTCTCGATGGGCGACCGCAACGCGCCCACCGCGGCCTATGCGTCCTTCTCGCCCGCTTTCCATCGCCGCGAGGACGGCGAGTGGGTCGGCGGTCAGTTCCTCGACGGTCGTGCCGCCACGCTGGAGGAACAGGCCGGTGGACCGCCGCTCAATCCGGCTGAAATGGGCATGCCCGACAAGGCCGCCGTGGTGGACAGGCTGCGCGAGAACCCGGACTACCAGGCGGATTTCGCCGCGCTGTTCGGCACGGATGTTCTCGATGATGCCGACGCGGCCTATGACGCGATGACGAAGGCCATCGCCGCCTTCGAGAAGACGGATGAATTCGCGCCATTCGATTCAAAATATGACCGCTTCCTGCGCGGCGAGGCGAAGCTGACGGACAAGGAGGAACTGGGACGGCTGCTGTTCTTCTCGCAGCAATTCACCAATTGCAACCAGTGCCACCAGCTTTCGCAGAGCGCGATCGATCCGCACGAAACCTTCACCGATTATCGCTTCCACAATATCGGGACGCCGGAAAACCTGGCGCTGCGCGCGCTGAACGGCGTCAAGCCGGGGACGATCGACGGCGGTTTGCTGGACAATCCGCTGGTCGAGGGAGATGCACAACGCGGCAAGTTCAAGACCCCGACGCTGCGCAATGTCGCGGTGACCGGTCCCTATATGCACAATGGCGTGTTCGAGGATCTGCGCACCGTCGTGCTGTTCTACAATCGCTACAATACCAAGAACCCCGAAAGGCTGATCAATCCGGAAACCGGCGAGCCCTTTGCCGATCCTCAGGTGCCTGACACGCTGTCGGTGACCGAACTGACCCATGGTCCGGCTCTCGACGACGATCGCATCGATGCCCTGGTCGCGTTCCTGAAGACACTGACCGACAAGCGCTACGAGGATCTGATCGAGGAGTGACGGCAGAATGCCGTTGCGCGTTCTCCTCCGCTTCGCTTCTATGCATCCGCCGCAAAGCAAGGGAGCGAAGCATGGCCGCGAACATCCGGTTCTATACCAATCCGATGAGCAGGGGGCAGATCGCCCGATGGGCGCTGCACGAGGCCGGCGCGGAGTATGAGGAGCATATTCTCGGCTTCGGACCCGAGATGAAGGGCGACTACCGCCGCATCAATCCGATGGGAAAGGTGCCGGCCATCGAGCATGACGGCGTGATCGTGACCGAGGCGGCGGCGATCTGCCTTTATCTTGCCGAGGCCTTTCCCGAAGCCGATCTGCAGCCGCGAACCCTGTCGGAAAAGGCGGATTACCTACGCTGGACCTTCTTCGCCGCCGGGCCTGTGGAGCAGGCCATCGTCACGCATTCCTTCAAGTGGGACGAGGCGCTCGACGAGAGAGGGCAGGGACGGGTCGGTTTCGGCAGTTACGACAGGGTCGTCGACGTGCTGGCCGGCATGCTGGAGGAGCGGGCCTATGTCTGCGGCGATCGCTTCACGGCGGCGGATATCTATGTCGGCGCGCAGGTCGATTGGGGGCTCGCGTTCAAGACGCTGCCCGACCGCGAGCAATTCCGCGCCTACGCGGAGCGGCTGCGCGCGCGCGAAGCCTACAAGGCGGCGAAGGCGATCGACGCCGCCCATATCGAGAAAATGCAGAAGGGCTGACCGGCAGTCGTCCGAGCGGGGCCGGTCGCGGGACAAGCCCGCTTATTTCGGGCCAGGACGGGATTTCAGGCCGATTAATCATTGAAAAGCGGCGTGAAACGGACCGCGGTACTTGTGATTTGGCGTCAACCGACCTAGGTCCGTTTTCCATGAAATCCGCATTCCCGCTGTCCTTGTCTGTCTGAAAAGGGTGCGTCGCCTGACATGACGTTTTACGCGCTCTTCCTGCCGTTCATCGCCGCGCTATTTGCGCCGGCGCTCACCCGCATCCTCAAGCACAATGCCGCCTGGGTCCTGGCGCTGGCGCCGGCGGCCCTGTTCGTCCACTTCTTCGGTTTCCTCGGAGCGGTGTCGGAAGATGAGCGCGTGACCGGCGGCGTGCAGTGGATCCCGTCGTTCAACGTCAATTTTTCCTGGATGATCGACGGGCTGTCGCTGACTTTCGCGCTGCTGATCACCGGGATCGGCACGCTGATCGTGCTCTATTCCGGCGGTTATCTGAAGGGGCACAAATATCAGGGGCGGTTTTTCTCCTTCATCCTGATGTTCATGGGCTCGATGCAGGGGTTGGTCCTTTCGGACTCGTTCCTGATGCTGTTCGTGTTCTGGGAACTGACCTCGATCACCTCCTTCCTGCTGATCGGCTTCAACCATACCGAGGAGCGTTCGCGGCGTTCGGCGATCCAGGCGCTTGTCGTCACCGGTCTCGGTGGCCTGTCGCTTCTGGCGGGCATGCTGGTCATCTGGAACATCACCGGCGTCAGTGAATTGTCGCTGCTGCTCTCGACCGGCGACCTGTTGCGGGACAGCCCGTTCTTCATCGCCGCCTTCGTGCTGGTCCTGGGCGGCGCCTTTACGAAGTCGGCGCAGTTCCCGTTCCATTTCTGGCTGCCCAATGCGATGGAAGCGCCGACGCCCGTCTCCGCCTATCTGCATTCCGCCACCATGGTGAAAGCCGGCGTCTATCTGCTGATGCGGCTCAATCCGGTGATGGGCGATACGGTGGCCTGGGAAACGGTGCTGCCGATCTTCGGCGGAACGACGCTGATTGCCGGGACGCTGCTGGCCGCCCGCCAGACCGACCTGAAGCTCATGCTCGCCTACACGACCATGGCGTCGCTCGGCATTCTGGTCATGCTGACCGGTTTCGGCACGGAGGGCGCGATCGCCGGGGCGGTGCTCTATCTGATCGCCCATTCCATGTTCAAGGGCGGCCTCTTCATGGTCGCCGGCAATGTCGACCACGAGGCCGGCACGCGCGACGTCACCAAGCTCGGCGGGCTGGCAAGCGCGATGCCCGTGACCTTCGCCGCGGCCCTGTTCGCTGCGATCTCCATGGGCGGACTGCCACCTTTCGTCGGCTTCCTCGCCAAGGAGGAGATCTATTACGGTCTCGCCAAGGGCGATACCTGGTCGGTCATCTTCACGATCGTCGCGATCATCGGCAACGCGTTGATGTTCGTGATCGGTTTCGCGGTCGCGCTGAAGCCCTTCCTGGGCCCAAAGGTCGAGACTCCGAAACACGCCCATGAAGGACCGGTCCTGCTGCTGGCGGGGCCTGTCGCCCTCGCGCTTGCAAGCCTCCTCTACGCGGTGTTTTCCGGCTGGTCGCACGAGCACTTCTCGACACCGATGGCCAGTGCGGTGACGGGGCACGCGGCGGAGATCACGATCACCATCGTTCCGCATCTCGGGCTGGCGCTCTATCTCTCGCTCGCCACCATCGCGATCGGTGTCCTCTTCTATCTGTCGCTGGCGAAAATCAGGTCCGGCATGTCCGTGCTGCTGGCGGCCATCGGCTGGGGGCCGGACCGTGGCTTCGATCAGGCTATCGCCGGTATCGTGAAACTGTCCGTCGCTGTAACCCGCCTGGTCCAGAGGGGCCGTCTCGAATTCTACATCACGGCGACGCTCATCTTCCTCGCACTGGCGATCCTGGTGCCGATGGGCATCGCGGGAGAATGGCCGGCGATGCCCGGCTTCCCCGACCTCTATTTCTACGAATGGCTCCTGGTCCTGATCGCGATCCTCGGCCTCTTCGCGGTCGTCTGGGCGCAGAACCGCCTGACGGCCATCGTATCGCTCGGCATCCAGGGTTTCGCGGTCGCGGTGTTCTTCATGATGCTCGGAGCGCCCGACCTTTCGTTCACCCAATTCATGGTCGAAACGCTGTCGGTGGTCATCCTCGCCCTTGCGATGACGCGGCTGCGCCTGTCGCCGCAGGACCACCGCTCGGCCGCGCAGACCGTGACGGACGGGGCCATCGCGCTGACGGTCGGCGGCGCGCTGACGCTATTGCTGCTGCGCGTGCTCGAAACGGGTTTCGACGCCTCGCTGACCGAGTTCTTCAACGAATACTCGCTGCAGATCGCCCATGGCCGAAACATCGTCAACGTGATCCTGGTCGACTTCCGCGGCATTGATACATTCGGCGAGATCGCCGTCGTGATGACCTCGGGTCTCGCCATTCTCGCGCTGATCCGGGTGCTGCCGCGGCGGTCGCGTTCGGCCTTGAGCGAGCCGCCAAAAGATCCGCAGAGCGTAGGGGAGGCCGGCTGACATGCGCACGCTGATTTTCCGGACCGTCGCCCCGTTCCTGTCGAGCCTGATGATCCTGTTTTCGGTCTTCGTGCTGTTGCGCGGCCACAATGAGCCGGGCGGCGGCTTCATCGGCGGACTGATCGCCGCGTCGGCGCTGGCGATCTACGGTATCGCCTTCGGCGTCTCGCCGGTGAGGCGCGCGATCCGGTTCCACCCGATGGCGCTGGCCGGCTTCGGCCTGCTTCTGGCGGCGATTGCCGGCATCCTGTCGATCTTCTCCGGCGTTCCCTTCCTGACCGGGCTGTGGATCTATCCGGAGATATTCGGCGTCGAGGTGCCACTCTCGACACCCTTGCTGTTCGATATCGGCGTCTATTTTGTCGTGTTCGGCTCGATCACCTCGACCGCGCTGGCGCTCGAGGAAAGGGAGCGCGACTGATGGAAACCGCAATGGCCGTCCTGACGGGCCTGTTCTTCGCCACGTCGCTCTACCTGATGCTGTCGAAGCACATTATCCGCGTCCTGCTCGGCGTCGCCGTGCTCGGCAACGCGGTGAACCTGACGATCTTCACCACCGGGCGGCTGACCCGCGAAATTCCGCCGATCATTCCCGATGATGCGGTGGTGCCGATCGACGCGATCGCCAACCCGCTGCCGCAGGCGCTGGTGCTCACCGCGATCGTCATTTCCTTCTCCTTCTTCGCCTTCCTGCTGGTGCTGGTCTTCCGCAGCTACCAGGAGCTCGGCACCGACGACACCGACGAGATGCGCGAGGCCGAACCGGTCGACGAACCCGCGCCTCCGCTCGGATACTGAGACGCCCGGACACGACGATCATGGCCACTTCCACAGCCCACAGTGTCGATCTTGCCGATGCGATGGTGATGACGCCGCCGCCGATGGCGGACTATCTGGTTGTCGCACCGCTGGCGATCGGCTTCGTCTTCGGCGCGCTGTGCCTGATGACGCGCAAGAACACGACGCGCCAACCCTTCATCGCGATCACCGGTCTCGTCCTGATGCTGGCCGCCGATATCGGCCTGTTCTGGCATGTGCTGCAAAACGGCACGGTGGTCATGACGATGGGCCGGTGGCTGCCGCCCTTCGGCATCACCTTCGCGGCCGACATGCTGGGCGCGGTCTTCGCGCTGATCGGCGGGATCGTCGGCCTTGCCGGCGGCGTCTACGCGCTTGACGACGTGAACCAGACCGGCCGGCGCTACGGCTTCTATCCCTTCCTTCTACTGATGATGTCGGGGATTACCGCGGCGTTCCTGACCGGGGACATCTTCAACCTCTATGTCTGGTTCGAGGTACTGCTGATCGGCTCGTTTGGCCTGCTCGTTCTCGGGTCGGAGCGCGAACAGCTAGACGGCGCGACGAAATACGCCCTGTTGAACCTGCTTGCGACGACACTGTTCCTGCTGGCGGTCGCCTATCTCTACGGCACGGTCGGCACGCTGAACATGGCCGACATAGCGCGCAAGGCCGCGTTGGTGCGCGACACCGGACCGCTGTTCACGATCGCGGCGCTGTTCTTGTTCGCATTCGCCATGAAAGCCGCCGCCTTTCCGGTGAATTTCTGGCTGCCGGCCTCCTATCACACGCCGCGCATCGTCGTGTCCGGCCTGTTCGCCGGCCTGCTGACCAAGGTGGGCATCTATGCGCTGCTGCGCATCTTCCTCACCCTCTTCGACGTCGAGCGGGACATGCTGGCCGGCGCCATCGCCGTGATCGCCGCGGTGACGATGGTGACGGGCGCGATGGGCGCGCTCGCCCAGAACGACATTCGGCGGCAACTGGGATATCTCGTCATTTCGGGGATCGGCATGATGCTGGCCGGGCTGGCGCTCGGCAGCCGCACCGGCCTGTCCGGCGGGGTCTTCTATGCCGCGCATTCCATGGTCGTCATGACGGCGCTCTATTTCCTCGCCGGCATCATGGGCGAACGCATGAACGGCTTCGCGCTGAACAAGGCCGGCGGCCTCTACAGCCGGATGCCCTGGCTGGCGGCGCTCGCCCTTGTCCTGTTCCTGTCCGTTTCCGGATTGCCGCCCTTTTCCGGCCTCTGGCCGAAGGCCTATCTGGTCAAGGCGTCGCTGGATGTCGGCGCTTGGTGGCTGGCCTTCGCCATTCTTCTGACAGGTCTTCTGACGACAATCGCGGTCGGGCGGACCTTCGCCTTCTCGTTCTGGCGGGAGCGTGACGACGGCGAGGCCGAGACGGTCTCGACCAAGGGCGCGGTCAGCGGAGCCGTTGTTGGATCGCTGGTCGGCCTGACCCTGCTGACGGTCGCCGTCGGCGTCTACCCGGAACCGGTGATCCGGGTGACCGACCGCATCGCCGGCGAATTGCTTGCACCGGCCGGCTACGTGGACTCGGTCTTTCCGGCGGACATGACGCCGGCGCCCGGCGACGGCGCGGCGCAGGAGGGAGAGACGCAGCAATGAACCTCTATCTTGCCAATGTCCTCATGGCCCTGATCTGGGCCTCGGTGACGGGATCCTTCAGTCCGATCAACCTCGTTTTCGGCTTCGCGCTCGGCGCCGTGGCCCTGTCGCTGATCCGCGAACAGGTCGGCTCGATGGGATATTTCTTCAGGGCGCGCCGCATCCTCTCGCTGATGCTGCTGTTCATCTACGAGCTGGTGCTGTCGTCCGTGAAGGTGGCGAAACTGGTGCTGTCGCCGAAGATGGACCTGAAGCCAGGCATTTTCGCCTATCCCCTCAAGGTCGACCGCGATTCCGAGATCACGCTGCTGGCCAATCTGATCACGCTGACGCCGGGGACGCTGTCGGTGGACGTATCCGAGGATCGGCGGACGCTTTATGTGCACGCGCTGGACTGTTCCGATCCGGATCAGGCGCGTGAGGACATCGCCGACGGCTTCGAGCGCAAGATCCTGGAGGCCTTCCGATGACGATTTTCGGCGACTTTCTCTATGTCGCGGTGCATATCGGGCTCGCGATCCTCTCGCTGACCTTTCTGATCACGGTGATCAAGGTGATCCACGGTCCGACCTTGCCGGACCGCATTCTCGCCCTCGACATGCTCGTCGCCGTGGCGATCGGCTTCATCGCGGTTGTTGGCATCAAGACCGGCTATACGCTCTATCTCGATATCGCCATCGCGCTCGGCCTCGTCGGCTTTTTGGCGACCGTGGCGTTTGCCCGCTTCATCCTGGCGCGCGGCCATATCGAGGAGGCCGAGGAAGGCCGGCCCCGCCTCGTTTCCAGCGAGAATTCTTTGTTGGCCCAATCGCCCCGCAAGGCCGCCGTCAGGCCGCCGGAAGATGGTGGCCTGACCGCGGCCAAGCCGGCGGGCGCCGCCGCCGGAAACGGGGAGACCGAGTGATATGGACGCGATCGTCAGCCTTGTCGCCGGACTGCTAATACTTGCCGGTACTTTCTTCGCATTCGTTGCATCCGTCGGATTGTGGCGTTTCCCGGATATTTACTCGCGCATGCACGCGGCTTCCAAGGCTGGAACACTTGGGTCGGGGCTGGTTTTGCTTGCGCTGGCGGTGCATTCAGGCGATACACCAACGGTTACGCGCGCACTCGCCGGCATTGCATTTTTTCTTCTGACGGCTCCGATTTCAGCGCATTTGCTTGCCAAAGCCGCCTATGTGGTAGGTTATGGACTTGCAAAATCTTCGGTACTCGACGAAATGGACGAATCAAAAAAGACTGAATAAGCTATTTCAATACAGCTTACGCGTTTGATCGTCTTCTTATTAAGATATTTTTACAACCCTCAGTTGCTGAAACTGTTACTTTTTATATTGGTCACCTCCAATTTGTTGTGATAGATGTCACAAACGGTTTGGGGTTGATAACCAAGCGACGCGCATTTCAGAGCATGTAGTGCGCATCAAGAAAAAAGGAATATAATATTATGACTGAGAATTCGGGGCAAAACGATCTCTTGGCCGAACTGACGGCGGACGTGGTGTCCGCTTATGTCAGCAACAATCCTGTACCGGCGTCGGATCTGCCCGGACTTATTTCGGAGATTCACAGCGCGCTTGGTAAAACCCTTACCGGTGCTGTCGAGGAAGTTCAGGAAAAGCCGCGTCCGGCCGTCAATCCGAAGCGTTCCGTCACCGACGACTATATCATTTGCCTGGAAGACGGGCAGAAGTTCAAATCCCTGAAACGGCACCTCATGAGCCATTACGGCATGACGCCGGAAGAATATCGCGAAAAGTGGGGTCTGGCCGCAGACTATCCGATGGTCGCTCCGGCTTATGCGGCGCAGCGTTCAAAGCTGGCGCGCGAAATGGGCCTTGGCCGCAAGCGCGGAAAGTAATTAGCGGATTATTCCGTTCCTTCTGTTAAAGCCGCGGCTCGTCCGCGGCTTTGCTGTTTCTGGCGCCGGTTCGCCGGCCCGCGCCGAAAGCTCCGCCTCTATACGATCACGCCCGCGCTTGAGCGCGATGTGCCGGTTCAGGTCATAGGCCCAGTGGCGGGCCATGCTTTTGTTGCGCTCGCGGCGCAGCGCCAGCGCCAAGCCTTCCTTCCAGGCAAGAAGGTCCTGCATCGGCAGCGCCGCAATCTGATCCCGCGAGGCATGCGCGACCATCAGCAGGTCGGCCGAACGCCTCGATAGCCTGCAGACGCGAACCCTCTGGTCGACCGTTGCTCCAAGTCTTGCCGTTTCCATGTCCACTACTCCTGTCGGATCTGTTGCCGGACGAAAGTAGAAGGACCGCCGAGCGGTTGGATAAATCGGTTCGGCTCGCGACGATAAATCCTGCCAGCTTCCCGGAATTCCGGGGTGTCCGGAATAGTCCGGCGAAAATCCTGTACAACCGGCATGCCTTCTGATGTAGGAATATATTCCTTAAATGGAGGCGACACGGATGCTCGGCATTTCCGCAGGCATATCTATCGAAGACCAGGGTGACGCAGGACGCGGCAGCCGGCCGAAACCCATGAGCGGCCGGGATGAGCGGGTTCGGACGAGCCATTCTACGGGGACGACGGCGGGCGCGATCGCGCTGTGCGATGCGATCATCGATCTGACCGCCATATTCTTCAATGTTAGCAGCAAGGATTTGCGATCGTCCGGCCGAACGCCGAATCCTGTATCGAGGGTCCGCCAGATCGGTATGTATGTCGGCCATGTCACGCTCGGGCTGAAAATGACCGAGGTCGGCGCCGGTTTCGGCCGCGACAAGAGCACCGTCGTTCATGCCTGCCACACGATCGAGGATATGCGCGACGACGAGGATTTCGATCTCATCGTGGCGCGGGTCGAGCGTCTCGTCAGTGTCGCGTTCGCCCTCGATCGGCAGGATGCACGGCGCGATGGCTGATCCGAAATCCGAAAAGCGGCGGTTGCGTTATCTCGGTCTCCTGAAGACCGGACCGGCGCGACTATGCGAGACAGGCGCGGCGGGAACGATGCTGCTGGAGTTCCGGGGAAGCCGTTCCGTCCGTTGCACAACCGTCGATATCGATGCGATGCGCCGTGACGGGCTCGTCGTCCTGCGAAATCGGGGCGAAGGCAAGGAACTGGCCGTTACCGAGCTGGGGCAGGCCGCCTTGCGGCGCCGCGAGAGCGGCGAGTTCGCGGGACAGCATCGAAGTCTTCGCAGGATGCGAATGGGACCCGGCCATGTCGAGGAAATGGTCACGGTCAACGACGCGGAGTCGCCGCTGGCGGCCCTGGCGCGGCTTCGAAAAACGGATGGACAGGCCTGGCTCGACCGGACCGAGATGGCTGCCGGCGAACGGCTGCGGGCCGATTTCGAAAAGGCGCTGCTCCAGCCGCGGGTGACCTCGTCCTGGGATCTCTCGCTTGTCGCGCGGTCCGGACCGTCCGGCCGGGGCGGCAACGCTGATCTGGCCGACAGTGCGATAGCCGCCCGGGACCGCGTCAATGCAGCCGTCGAGGCGGTCGGCCCGGATCTCGGCGGCGCGCTGATCGATGTCTGCTGTTTTCTGAAAGGCCTGGAGCAGGGCGAGCGCGAGAGGGCCTGGCCGCGCCGCTCGGCGAAACTGATGCTCAAGACGGCGCTCGGGCTGCTGGACAGGCACTATCATCCGCCGTCGGCCGGTCCGCGCCGGTCCCGGCGGATCCTGCATTGGGGAAGCGGCGACTTTCGGCCGTCGCTGAAGGGGTGAGCGCGATCAGGCGGCTTCGGCCGCCGCGCGCGCCTCGTCCTTCATCCGCGCAACCATGGCGCGCAGGCCGTTCGAGCGCTGCGGCGTCAGATTGTCCTCGAGACCCAGAGTCTTCAACAGCGCGGCGGCGTCGAACGCCGCGATCTCGGAGGCTTTGCGACCCGACATGGCCGCGATCATGATGGCGACGAGACCGCGCACGATATGCGCGTCGGAATCGCCCTGAAAGGTGACGACCGGGTCGCTCCCGCCTTCGATGGACGACGTCAGCCAAACCTGGCTGACGCAGCCATGTACCTTGTTTTCCGCAGTCTTGTCGGAGTCCGGCAGATCCGGCAGGCTCCTGCCGATTTCAATCACGTATCGATATTTGTCTTCCCAGTCGTCCAGGAATTCGAAATCGTCGATGATCGTGTCGAGCGCCGGAAGCATGGTCGGTCAGCCTGTGTAGCAGAATGTGCCGTGACACGGCCTGTCATCGGCTTTCTGGCTACTTAGGCGGTACGGAGACAGCCGGCAAGGGCGTGTCCGAATGGACCTATTCGGCGGGTGTTTCGGCCGTGTCTTCTTCTTGCTGCATCGAAGGGTGCCCGTGGCGGAACATCGCATAGGCGACGACAAGGCCTTCCCTGGCCCTCGATCCCGCATAGGAAATGATTTCGCCGCCGGTTTCGCAGACCTCCGGCTGGCGTACGCAGATATTCCTCACATCCGCGGCCGCCTCACCGACCATGGCCGCCAGTTCGAAAGCGGAAGGCGTCGGGCCGGGGTCGCCCGCATCGGCCGCGCCGCGATATTCCTGCGGCGCGAAATAGGGCAGAGCCATCAGGCCGAGAAAGCCGAGAACCATCATTTTCATCAGAAAACGCATGTCTTTCCACCAAACCAGGGCCCGGTCAGGCCCGTCCCAAACATCTCGGTAACGCGGCAACCGTTGGCGGAGTTCATGGGAACGAGGGGGGATTTTAGCCTCATTTTGCTAAATCTTTAGCGATCGTGAAAAAATCACGCCATATCAGGCGGTTGGGGAAGATACCGATGGTTAACCATAAGCGTAAATCTTGCCGATTGCGGGCCTGAGATCGCCTGTATCGCGGCCGCCGGGCCCGTCGCTTATCCATTCATTAAACGCTAGCTGCGATTTTGGCGAAGAGGCCGGTTTGGCCTTTCGACCGCGTAATGAGTTATCCTGTTGGCGTTGCTGCGAACCATTCTAGACCTATCGGACAAGGCGCTTGGCGACATGGCGCGGCGCATGGTCCCGGTTGCGCGCAGCGAGGCGGAAACCGGCGATCCGGCCGTAACATTCCTGGCCGAAAAACTGATCGCACTCGCCGCCGGCGCGACCTTCATCGTCGGGCCGATGTGCCTGGTGCTGAGCGGTTTCGGCCTGCCGGGGACCTATGGCGCCGCGACCGCGATCGCGCTTGCGCATCTGGCGATCCCGTTTCTGGCGCTCGGCTGGTTGAGCATTCACCGCAAGCCCTGGTCGACCGGAATCTTCACGCTGGCAAGCTGGAGCGCATTGGCGGGCACGCTCATCGCGGTTTCACCGCTGCTTGCATTGACCAGCGGTCTTGTCCTTTTCGCGGTCGCTGGCAGCCATGGTACGGCGCGGCGTGTCGAAAGCCTCATGGCGCCGCAGAAAGCAGCGCCCGCGACCGAACCCGCGCCCGAGGCGGAACGCGAGGGAACCCGGGCGGAACTCACCCATGACGGGATCGTCAAGCGGGTGAGGGGATCCTTCGCCACGCAGATCCAACGCGACCGGCCCTTTGTCGACCATGTGCATCTGGCCGACCGCATCGCATTCCTCGCGGCGCTGGCCGACGTGACGGGCAAGCGCGAGGCGCGCTCCGAAATCACCGCTCGGATCAACCTGGCGCGAGCCGGCGATCCGCAGTCCTTCGAACCGGTGCGCCTGGAACTGACAGCGGATGACGGCGCGATCACTCTGTTGCTGCGCACGCCGCAAGAAGCTCCGACCGACGCCCCGGCTGAGCCGGGCATCGAAAAGCAGTTCCTGGCGACCGTCAGCCACGAATTGCGCACGCCGCTCAATTCGATCATCGGCTTTTCCGACATCCTGCGCCGTGACATCTTCGGGCCGTTGGCCAATGAGAGGCAGCGCGAATATGTCAATCTGATCCACAGCTCCGGCGCGCATCTGCTCGCCGTGGTCAATACGATCCTCGACGTCTCCAAGCTGAATGCCGGCACCTATTCGATTCATCGCGATCCCTTCGACCTGAACGCGGTCGTGAGGGAATGCGCCTCCATGCTTCGGCCGCAGGCCGAAGCCAAGGAAGTCGCCGTGGAGCTCGATCTTGACGCCGCTGCCAACGAGGCCGACGCGGACCGCCGCGCGATGAAGCAGATCGCCATCAATCTCTTGTCCAACGCGATCAAGTTCACCGAAACCGGGGGCACGATCCATATCGGGACGGAAACGCGGCAGGACGGCTTCCTGCTGAAGGTCCGCGACACGGGCATCGGCATGTCCGACGACGATCTGCGGCTGATCGGCACGCCGTTCACCCAGGTCGACAACGCCTATACGCGTTCTTGTGAAGGCACCGGGCTCGGCCTCACTGTCGTCACCGGCCTCGTGCAATTGCATGGCGGATCGCTGGACGTAAAAAGCGTGCCGGGCGAGGGCACCGAGATGACGATTTTCATTCCCGGCGCAATCAGGCATGAGAGGGATGCCCTGGAGGTCGGGAACAGCAATGGCAGGCAGGCGCCGGGCATCGGCCGGTCCGACGCGAATACCAACACGATACGACTCGCGGGATGAGAAAATGACGGTTCTTTCGGCACTTCGCGAAACGGCGGGATTTTTCGGCGAGAGGATCGCCGAGAAGCCCGGGACCGCGGGCGGCGCGACCGCGCTTTTCGTCGCGATGACGTTCTTTACCGCGAATGCGGTCTATTTCCAGGACCGGCAGCACCCCTCCGCGCTGTTCGCCACACGCCCGGATCTCGCCGAAAGCCAGCCCGCAAAGGTTCCGGCCGCCCAATCCGCGAAGACGCAGACAGCCGCCGCCGAACCGAAGCCAACGCGCTTTGCCGAGACGAAGGAAACCGTCGAACCGGCCCATCCGGTCATTCCGAAAATCGCGCCGGTTCCGGCCCGCCGTCCCGATATCCAGACAGCGGAACCCGTCGATGAGAAGTCCGACCAGTCGCTCGCCGGCATTCAGGACATGCTGGCAAAGCTCGGCTATTACGACGGCGCGGTCGACGGGCTGAGCGGCCCGATGACCCTTGCCGCGATCGACGCCTACAAGCAGAAGTCGGGACTGCGCGGCATCGAACTGACGCAGGACGAATTGATGACCTCCTTACGCAACAATCTCGGCGTCACGGCGGCCATTCCCGAGCCGAAGCCCGACGCGGTCAAATCCGAAGTGACGCAGATGGTCGAGGACCTGATCGCCAGCGCAGCCGACGGATCGGCGCCGCTGCCCGAGCACATTCCGTCCGCCGAGGTCGTCAAGGTCCAGGCGGCGCTGCGCGCTTTCGGCAACACCGATATCGTCGTCGACGGCGTGCGCGGCGAACAGACAACCGCCGCGATCCGCGAGTTCCAGGCGCTGTTCCATCTGCCGGTGACCGGCGAGATCGACGGCACCCTGCTCGACAAGATGCGGGCCGTCGGGCTTATCCAGTAACAGTCAGCGCAGCAGGCGGGACCGCCATGTCGAGCCGTTTGACGTCGGCGATTTTCGTTTCGGCCCTGATCCGCCGCGTCAATGGCGAGGGCGGGTTCGCGGCCGTCGTGCGGCACGGATCCGACGAAGCCGGCGCGATCTTCATCTGCGTTCCGGGCGGTTTCGGCGAGGGCGCGACGCTCTATGCCCAGGCGCCGCAAGTCCTCATTGCCGAACGGGACGCGCCGCCATCCGGCGGGCGGTTGTTCGAAAAGATCGCGGACGGGCTGTCGCCGGACGAACTCGACGCGAAGTTCGAGCGGGAGGCCCGCCTCGACCCGGATTTCTGGGTGGTCGAGCTGGAATTGTTCGGCCGGTCGGCCTCGGATTACTTCGATATCGCCTGAACCGGTCAGGCGACTTTCATGATGCTTTCGTGAACGATGTTGGCGCGCTCCTCGTCCGGCGATCCGGGATCGTTGGCGGACAGCGCTTCGCGCGCCAGCGCCAGGAGGTCGTCGCTTCGCCATGACCAGACCTTGTGGACGGCCTGTTCTGTCGTGATTTCCTTATAGACCGCCTCGAAACGGGCGATGACATCGCGATCTCCGGCCAGATCGGGGGCCAGCGCGGTGAAAATCTTCAGCCCGTCCTCGACGGACGCGCCGACGAAACGCAGCATGTAGATCAGGTTACGCGAGGTCGGATTGCTGCACAGGCCCGCGGCACTGACCCGCGTGATGGCGAGCGCGTCGGAGACGGTCTCATGCAGGACGGTCGGATCGGGATCGCGCGCCGCCGACACGATCTCGTCGATCGACATGGCGATGGTGGGTTCGGCATGGGCAGCGAGGTCCCCGTGAAGCTCGTCGCGGAACTGCGCGAAGGAGTCTTCCTGCTCGCGCGGCAGCGGGCTTTTCAGCTTCTGGCGCAGATCGAGCGCACGATCGACGCCCTCATTTTCCAGCATGCGCAGCGCATTGACGACCGGCCTTTCCAGATCGGTGCGCCGGGCGATCGCGCGGGCATGATCGGGGCTGCGCTGCGACAGGATCGCCATCAGTTCCGACGCGGTCAGCAATGGGCAGCGTGTCAGGATCGGCGAGGAGATGCTGACCGGATAATCGCAGAGCGCCAACAGAAGCGGCTTCGGCGCGGCGTCGGTCACCGCGAGCAGGGAAGCGATTTCGCGCCGGCTGTCGTCGTTGAGCGATTTCAGCAGGGGCAGGACGAGATCGGCCAGGCGCGTCGCGTCCGCCTTTCCCGGTCTCGGCATGGTACAGAAGTCGCGCACCGCCGTGACAGCGATCCCGTTGTTGTCGAATGCTTCAAGGGTTTCAGTGATTTGGGTCATGACCGGCGCCCGCTTCATGATTGACATGACGGCGAGCCTAGACACCAAAGCGTTAGCAAGTTGTTAACCATGAAATGTCAGGTCTATTCCGTCGCATTCAGCGAGCGAGGAAAAGGACATGGCACAGGTTGTCGCGTTCGACGCATTCGCTCCGCGTATCGCCCGCCGTCAGAAAACGGCGAACCGGGCGAATGGAGACAGCGTTTTCGGTAAGGTGATCCTGTTCACGGGCGTCTGGCACGAACGTGTCGAACGGTCGGAGTCCGTCAAGGACGGAAACAGGGTTCGCAAACCAAAGAAATAGCCAACCCGGCATTGTTTATGGACCGGTGACCTTTCCGATCATGATTCACCATGATCGGGGACCGGCCTAGAGCGGGGTGGAGACGCATTCGACGCGGTCGATGAAGTCCCGGACAACGGGTTCATAGGTTTCATCGGGCCGGAATACCCTCAGCACCGCGAAACCTTCCGCGCGGTTTGCCTCGGTTAGCACCGCATTGGCGAATTCCGGGCGCGACGCCTGCTGCAGGAAGCGCATCTGCAGGGGCAGGGCGATAACGAGATCGAGGTTCTCCGAGGCGACGATCCTGTCATTGGCGGAAAAGACGATCCGTCCGAGATCGTCGAACACGGCGACGGACCAGAAATCGCCGGTCGGCGGCGCGGTGATCGAGAAGACCCCATTCGTCAGGTCGTAGCGGCACGCCATGACTGCGAACATCGGATCCAGCGTCCGCGCCGCCGACAGTTCGACGCCGTTGCGGTCGAACCGGATCGGCTCGTTCTCGGTGCCCTTTGCCTCGATCTGCTGCCAGACATCGTTTTCGGAGAGCTGGGGCAACATCAGAACGATCGCGAGATGAACGATCGCCGCCCCGACGATCCCCACCAATGTCGCGTAGATGAACCGGGCCATCTAGGAGCATCCGAGATTCTTGATGGACGGCATGCGCAGGTCCGTCAGGCCGGTATCGCTGCCGATCGACGTGTCGTAGAGCGACAGGCCGAGCGCGAAGGGGCCGCTCGATCCGGCATAGAGCCAGTTGCCGGGCTGCGGCAGCGGGGCGATCCTGATGTCGAAATCGCCGCTCCTGAAGCGCAGGATCGAGCGCGAATGCAACGCGACGGGTGTGCCTTCTGTCGGGGCCTGCAAAGGCTCGCCGCCGCGCAGCACGGTAAGCGTCCACAGCCGCGCGCCCGGCGTGTCGCCCTCGACCGCATAGATACAGCGCGCATTCAGCGTGCCGCCGTCGTCATCGGCGTTGCGCACGAAGGCCACGCCCTCGGCCGCCGCGAGAGGCAGGCCGCCCGAACGGGCGAAATAGGCCTGGGAATAGGGATCGGGACTGTCGGCCCCGACGCCCGGATTGGCGTCCCACCCGTTGATCTCCAACTCGCCGAACAGCGGATAATGCCCGGTCGCCCAGACGGCGGAGCCGATGCCGAGCACAAGCGCGAGAGCGACGCCGTAGAGCAGGGTGGAAAGTTCACGGATCATGATCGTGTTGTGCCGGAACGAGACAGGAAATCAACTGGAAGCTGACGGGATCACCGGTTTCGCGTGCTCGCGACGGTGAGATTGTCCGTGTTGAGCGGTTTGGCCCGCTCCAGCCGGTCGCCCAGTTGTTTCAGGAAATCGGACATCGTGCCCGACAGGACGCGTGGCCGGTCGCCCTTTCCGGCCGCGTCGGCGATAGCATCGTCGGAATTCTTCGGTTCGGCGTTTTCGGGCTGTGGAACGCCGGGAATGGGCAGGAGGTCTATCCCGGTATGGGCGAACTCCATGATTCGCTGCCATGTCATGGCGGGGAGGCTGCCGCCGGTGAGCCGGTTGGTTGGCTGGTAGTTGTCGTTGCCGTACCAGACCGCGGCGGTGTAGTTGCCGGTGTAGCCGACGAACCAGGCGTCGCGGTAGGATTGGGTCGTGCCGGTCTTGCCCGCCGCCGTGGTCATCTTCAGGTCGGCGCGACGGCCGGTTCCCCATTTCGGGACATTGGCGAGCATCTGGTTGATGTAGAGCGCGGTCTGTTCGGAAATGACCCGATCGCCGACGAAGTCCGAATCTTCATGCTTGTAGAGCACGTCGCCCGCCGTGCTGAGGATCTGGGTGAAGCCGTGGCGGCGATGCGCATAGCCGCCGGAGGCGAAGGTGAGATAACCGGTTGCCTGGTCCAGCACCGTGATGCCCGATGTGCCGAGCACCATCGTGTGGTGTTTGATGATCGGTGAGGTGATGCCCATCGCATGCGTCAGCTCGACGATCTTTTCGGTGCCTTTCAGATAGTCGCGCGCGAGAAGCACCGGGACGGTGTTGATCGACTTGGCGAGCGCCGTCGCCAGCGTCACGCGGCCGCGAAACGAGCGGCCGTAATTCTTCGGCGACCAGCCGCGCCAGGTGACCGGCCCGTCGCGCACGACGCTTTCCGGCGTCAGGTCCGAGTTCTCGAGCGTCGCCGCGTAGACATAGGGCTTGAAGGAGGAGCCGGCCTGGCGTTCCGCCGCCGTCGCGCGGTTGAACTGGCTTTCGCCATAATCCCGGCCGCCGACCAGCGCCCGCACGGCGCCATCGTTCTCGATGAGCACCACGGCCGATTCCGAGACGTTGTACTGCTTGCCATTCTGGCGAAGGAAGAATTCGATCGATTCCTCGGAGGCGCGCTGCAGGTCGCGGTCGAGCGTCGTGCGCACCGTGATCGACCGGTTCGGCAGATGCTGGGCGATCATGAAGGTCTTCACTTCGTCGAAGGCCCAGTCGAGGAAATAATCCGGGCTCTCGGACGGATCGCGAAGCACGACATCGGCCGGATGGCGGCGCGCGCCGGTGACCTGGCCTTCGGTCATGAACTCGCCCTGCACCATGTTGGTCAGCACCTCGTTGGCGCGGGCGCGGGCCGCCGGCAGGTTGATATGCGGCGCGTATTTCGCCGGCGCCTTGAACAGGCCCGCCAGCATGGCGCTTTCCGCCAGGTTGACGTCGCGCACATCCTTGCCGAAATAGAACTCCGCCGCCGCCGCGACGCCGAACGTGCCGCCGCCCATATAGGCGCGGTCGAGATAGAGCTTGAGGATTTCCTCCTTGGAGAGGTTCGCCTCCAGCCACAGCGACAGGAAGGCCTCCTTGATCTTGCGCTCCAGCGACTGCTCGGGCGTCAGGAACAGGTTCTTGGCGAGCTGCTGCGTGATCGTCGAACCGCCCTGCACGACCGTCCCGGCGCGGGCGTTCTCGCTCATCGCGCGGACGAGGCCGACGACGTCGATCCCGTAATGATCGAAGAAGCGCCGGTCCTCCGTCGCGAGCACCGACTTGATCAGGTAATCGGGCAGTTCGTCGATCGGCACCGCATCCGAATGCAGGATGCCGCGCTTGCCGATCTCGTTGCCGTAGCGGTCCAGGAAGGTGACCGCGAATTCGTCCTGCTCGCGCCAGTTGGCGGAGATTTCCTCGGAAGCGGGCAGGGCCAGCGTCAGCATGACGACGAGGCCGGCCGCGCCGAGCGTGGCGCTTTCGCCGAGGATCTCGACGAAGAAACGCTTGATGCCGCGGGCGCGGAAGCGGCGCGAGAAGATGATGATCTCCTCCCAGATCTCGCCGGCCGCGAACCGCGACTCGTAGAGATTGGAATCGATCCAGGCGTCGATCTCGAGCAGGAACGAGCGCTTCCTCAGCCGAGGCTTCGCCTTTTCATCGCTGCTCTTCTTTCCAAACGGATTTTTCATTTCGCCGCCGGCAACCCGCACTCATCGCAATGCGGGCCGGGCCGCCTGCGCGGTTGCCGGACTCGCCCTGTGCTGCATGCCCCGGCTACTCATGCCGTATTTGCGCGGCGACCTCAAGACTAGAAGTCAGTCCTGGTGTGTATCCAGTTTACCCTGTTCCGCCTTGTGGAAGTACTGGCTGGACACCAGCCAGCCCTTGACCGGGCGGATCGGCAAGATGGCGAAGACGACGATCAGCGGAATCGCGATGATCGCGGTCAGCCAGTAGGACACGCCGATGCCGAGCACCAGCCACAAGACGATGCCGAGGATCGGCACCGAAGCGATCAGCATGACGAAGAAGGCCGGGCCGTCGGCGGCGTCTGCGAAGGTGAGGTCCAGGCCGCAGACCTCGCACCGGTCCTTCAAGCTGAGGAAGCCCTTGAAGATGGAGCCCTGGCCGCAACGCGGGCACTTGCCGGACGGGCCGGTCGTCATCGGGGGAAGGGGCGGGTAGTCGTCTCTGTCACGCGCGTTCATCGGGGTCTCCATTCGAACCGTCACATAGCGCATCGGAGCGGGGAAGGGGAGCGGCGGAAGGTCGCGCAGGGCGCGGCGGGGGGAAGGCTGTCAGGACGGCTCTGCGCCCTCGATCGAGACGATGGATCGAGAGATCGACCGTCCTAGTAGCCGACATTCTGATCTGCTCATTACGGTCGATCAGCTCCGAGCGGTCGTACTGACCGGGATCGCCAAGAACGCTATACAGCATTTCGCGCGAGCAGATTCGAAGATGCCTCGATCCCGTTCAGATCACCCAGGCCATGGATGGGTCAACGGTCGAGCAGTAGTGCACTGCGCACTTTCTCGCTCGCTCGACCACGCGGCGTATCAGGTCGTGTTCTGTGGCCGTCTGATAGGTTCCGATAATCGGCATCGGCGGAAACCGTTTGGATACATGCATGGTGTGCAAGAGACCCATCTTGAGTTCGCGGGCGATGGTCACGGTCGGGATTGCGCCGACGCCATAGCCTTCGATCAGGAGGTTGATGATCGAATACAGCGAATTGGAACTCGTCAGCTTGCCGGCCAGTACCTGTTCGTCCTGAAAATAGGGCGCGATCATCCGATAAGGCGGCGTGTCTTTCGGGAACGAGATGATCTCGAGTTGGGCAATATCGTCGACGCTGTAGGTCCGGTCCGGATCGACGATCCTCGGCGATCCCGCCCAGCTCATCTGGAGAATACAGGAGGTAAAGGAACGAAAGTTGTCGCCGATCACCGAGTCCAGGGCAAAGATGGCGTCGAATTCTCCCTTGTGCATCCCGTCAACGAGATTCTTGGTGCTCTCGATCGTCAGTTCCAGCCTCAGCGTCGGGAACATGACATGCAAATCCTCGACGAACGGGGTCATCCAGGTCGAAGAAACCGAGTCGATCGCTCCGATCCGGATGACTTTCGTCGCGGCTTTTCCCTGGTCCAGTTCCTCCTTGAGGGTGTCGTAGCTGGCCAGAATGTGACGGAAGGCCTCGAGCGTCCGCTCACCTTCGGGTGTCAGGCTGAATTCTCCGCCGCTTCGATGTATCAGCTTTTGGCCCAACTCCTCTTCGATGGCTCCGAGCCTGAAGGAAATCGCCGGCTGGGTCGTGTGCAGTTCCTGCGCGGCGCGGCCGAAATGCCGATGCCGCGCCAGAACCACGAAGCTGGTCATGTCGATCAAGCGCATGACCATGGTTTAGCCAGTTGTCCCTGTCCGCCAAAGCGCTTTTTGCGGGCTGTCAGAGACGATCATGAAATGGCGCGCCTGGGTATGATCCAACAGCGATTGCGGAGCCGCTTTTCAAAATCCGTCATTGCGTCACTCCGATGACTGCTGAAAGCCCACCGACACCGCCCCGGCGAACCGGACTGCGGGTCCCCGGCCGATACGCACGACCCAAGCGAGGCCGGTGGCGCCTGGCCTTATTGTTCCGAGAGAACCCGCATGCGCTCCGGTGCTACCGAAATCCCCACCTTGTCGCCGCCTTCGTAGACTGGCTCGGTGCCTGAAAGGACGCGGATTTCGGTTCCGCCGACGCGTATGACGTAGCGGTTTCGCGCGCCCAGGTAGATGCGGGCCAGCACCTCGCCGGCGAGCATGCCTTCACTCTCCGCGACGAGCGTGATGTCCTCCTGCCTGAGCGCGATGACGGCCGGGCCGCGGACCGCGACATCGGTCGACAATTCGAGCCTCTGACCGTCCGCGAGCCTCGCGATCGGGATGTCATCCGCCTGATCGACCTCGGCCGGCAGGAGATTCGCGGCCCCAAGGAAGTTCGACGCAAAACCGGTTGCGGGGCGCGCATAGATGTCTTCCGGCGCGCCTTCCTGTTCGATTTCACCGGCGTTGACGAGGACGATCCGGTCGGAGAGGCTCAGCGCCTCCTCCTGATCATGCGTGACGAAGATCGTCGTCAGCCCCAGCCGCTTGTGGATCTGCATCAGTTCCACCTGCATGTCCTCGCGCAGCCGCGCGTCGAGATTGGACAGCGGCTCGTCCAGAAGCAGCACCTTGGGGCGCGAGACGATGGCGCGCGCCAGCGCCACCCGCTGCTGCTGGCCGCCGGAGAGTTGCGAGGGCTTGCGCTCCGCCATGTGCCCCAGTTGAACCGTCTCGAGCGCGTCGCGCACCTTTTCGGCCTGCTCTTCGCGGCTGCCGATCCGGCGCATACGCAAGGGAAAACGCACATTCTCCGCGACGCTCAAATGCGGCAGCAGCGCATAGGACTGGAACATCATCGCGATGTCGCGTTTTTCGGGCGGAAGCCCCGTGACGTCGCGGCCGTCGATTTCCACCTTGCCGCTCGTCACGCCTTCCAGCCCCGCCACGATGCGCAGCAGCGTGGTCTTGCCACAGCCCGAGGCGCCAAGCAGACTGATGAACTCGCCCGAGTGGATGTCGACCGAGACGCCGTGCAATACTTCGGTCTGCCCGAAGGACTTGCGGATATCGGTGAGTCTGACGTCGGCCATGGTCTTATGAACTCGCGAATTTCTGAACGCCGAGCAGGCGGTCGATGACGAGGATGAGGAAGATCGTGATGCCGATCATGATCGTCGAGACAGCAGCGACCGATGGGTCGGGGCTGAATTCGAGCTGGCCGTAGATCTGCACGGGCAGCGTTGTCATGCCCGGCTTGCGCAGGAACAGCGACAGGACAGCCTCGTCGAAGGAGATGTTGAAGGCAAAGAACGCGCCCGCGATCAAGCCCGGCCGGCATTGCGGGACAACGACCAGCCACAGTCTCTGCAGTCGGCCGGCGCCCATGGTCTGGGCGGCTTCCTCGAGGAACGGATCGGACTCCGACAGGACTGCAAGGGTCGTCCTCACCACGTAAGGCAGCGTTACGACCGTGTGCCCGATCCAGAGCGTCAGCATGGAAACCGCTCCAAAGAGCGTGCTCCACAACACAAGCATGCCGATGGCGTAGATGATCGTCGGCAAGACGAGCGGCGACAGGAAGAACGTGCCCAGCAGGTCGGCGAACGGGATGCCGCGCCGGTGGATGGCGATGGCCGCCGCGCCACCGATTACGGTGGCGGTCACCGTGACCAGAAGCGCGACCTGCAAGCTCAGGAAACCGGCGCTGAGATAGGCGTCCGATCCGAGCACCTCCCCGTACCAGCGCAGGGAAAATCCGGCGGGCGGAAACGCGATGAACTGGCTTTCCGAGACCGAGACGCCGACGACGACGATCAAGGGCGCGAGCAGGAAGATGCCGGTGAGGAGGACGAAGACGATTGTCGCCGCGCGCGTCAGGGGCGAGATCGACCTAACCATTGCGGCCTCCCTGCGCGAGGCGCGCGTAAGGCACGAGGATCAGCAGCACGCCGACGAAAAGAATAACGGCCTGCGCAGCCGCGAACGGCCAGTCCAGCGTCTGCGTCACCGACCGGTAGATCGACGCGGCCAGAACCTGGATGCGAGATCCGCCGAGCAGGTTCGGCGTGATGAACGAACTCGCCGACAGCGTAAAGACAAGCAGCGATCCGGCGACGATGCCGGGAATGGCGAGCGGCAGCACCACCGTGCGCACCGCCGCGAAGAACGTGCACCCCATGGTCCGCGCCGCCTCTTCCAGGCGCGTGTCGATGCGGGTGACCACGCCGAGGATCGACAGCGTCATGAAGGGCAGGAGCACCTGCACCATGCCAATGACAATGGCGAGCTCTGTCTGCATGATGGCGTAGCTGCGCCCGACGAGCCCCATGCTGCGCAGCATCTCCGGCAACAGGCCGGACCGCGAAAGCAGCACCATCCAGCCGAATGTGCGGATGACCACGCTCGTCATGAGAGGCAGGATCACCATGACGATCAGCCACAAGCGCGTCCGCGGGCCGACATGCGCCATGATGTAGGCGAGCGGGAAACCGAGCGCGGCGCATATAATCGTGATGATCAGCGACAGGCGCACGGTGCGCCACAGGACATTGAGATAGTAGGGATCGCCCAGAAAGCGGGCAAAGTGTTCGAGTGTCGGCCCGTTTTCGCCCGATATCGAGAGCATCAGCATCTGGGCGATCGGCACGAAGAAGGCAAGTGCGAGCAGTAACAGGCCGGGCAGCACCAGCAGCGTGTTTTCCGCGCGGTCACTCATGGATCAGGCTTCTTCCTCTCAGGCGGGATGCCGCGCGGCTTGCCCGCGCGGCATCCGTATCAATAACCGCCGATTAGCGGGCGATGGCGCGGTTCCAGGCGTCGACCCATTCCTGGCGCTTGGCCTCGATCACCGTCGGGTCGAACCGAAGCAGGCCGGCGACCGCTTCCGGGCCGTAGACGACATCCGCGATCGCTTCTTCGGACAATTCGGCCTTGGAATTGGTCGGCGTGTAGCGCAACGCCTCGGCGAAGCAAGCCTGGGCATCGGCCGACATCTCCATGTCGATGAACTGCATCGCGAGCTCGGTATTGTCGCGCCCCGCGACAAGATTGGCCGTGATGTAGCTTGCCGGCGTGCCTTCCTCGCCCTGCACGAAAGCGATCGGCAGGCCGGCTTTCTTGAGGGTATAGGCATAGTCCGATGCGTAGGAGGCAACCCAGGCGTCGTTCTGCGCGAATTCCTGCTGGATCTCCGGCGAGGTGTTGACGACGATCGCGCCATTTTCCAGCAGTGCGGTGACCGCATCCAGACCCGGCTGGATATTGTCGAGATCGCCGCCCTGTACCTGGTTCAGCATCAGGAAGCCCAGCATGCCGTAGCCGTTGGAGATGTCGGTCAGGACGACGTGCTCGGCAAATGCCGGGTCGAGCAGGTCCTTCCAGCTCGAGACCTTCTGCGGCGCCGTCTCCATATTGTAGAGCAGCCCGATCGGGGCGATCTGGTAGGCCGGCCCTTCGCCGCCCTGGAGGTTCGACTTCGCGAAATCGTAGATATCTGCGGCGTTCGAGAGACCCGCCGGATCGATCGGAGCCAGAAGCCCTTCTTTCGCCCCTACGATTTCCTGGCCGCCCGAGAAGTGGATGACGTCGAATTGCGGCGCATTGGCCTGGGCGCGCAGCTGCGCGAATGCGTCGGCGGAATAAGCCGTCACGATGTTGACCGTCGCACCCGTCTTCTCTTCGAATGGCGTGATCACGCATTCGCGGTGTGCTGCTTCATATGCACCGCCGAAGGAATTGATCGTCAGTGTCTTGTCCTGCGCGAGTGCAGACGAACTCATAAGGGCGGAAACACCCAGTACTGCAGTTGTTATTGTCGCTTTCATGATGCGCTCCCTTGGTTTGGATTCAGATATCCCTGGGCGTGTCGCCCCGGCCGATTTCAGTCCAGTCGTCCCATTTCGACCGTCTTGGCGCCCTCGATGCGAATAAGGCGGCATTGCTCCGCGATCCCATCGAGGTTTTCGGTCATCTTGCCGAAATAGGTGCAGGGGATCCAGCCAGTGGGCCCGAAGGTCCTTCCCCCGGAATGATAGAACATGCCGATTTCCCAGAACTCGTCCGGGTCGATCTTGAAGAAGTTCTTGGGCTGGTAAAACCACAGCAATTCGCCTGCATCGGGCAGAACCGTCTGGTTTTCGGGCGGCAGCGCGGTCGGATCGAAATTGCGGTGGGTTTCCGGCAATCCCATCATGATCTCGGGCCCGGAAAAAATTGCGTGTGTCGCGTTCCACTGGAACGGCTTCTCCAGCGCGCCCCACAGCGCTTCGCAGGTCTTCGGCGCCGTGTCCCAATAAAGCGTGATTATGCCGGTAACATCGGCTTCGACGAACTTGAGATAGAATCTCTTGTCTGACATTTGCTGCCTTTCTCGGTGTCTTTGGCCTATTCCAAGCTTCCAGCGCGGCATCTGTCCAATTCGAATTTCAAATTGCGGTGATAAAAATGTTTTATGATGCCATCGTACTTTTAACGGCGGCCGCCGAGGTTGCGTCGGGTACCAATAGGGTCCGGTTGGCATGATATGGGAGCCTGGCGAAGCCCGCCCCTTGCCCGCTATTTGTCACGGCTTTGAGCCGTAGATTGTGTGTGCGCGTACATCGCATCCACGAGCGTCATCAGACAGGCCGCTCGGAAGAATACAGACCTAAGGGTCAGCTTTCTGAAGGTGGAGCGCATAAGCTGCCCGTCCGCCCCCGGCACCAGAACAGACATTCATCTGCGATGCCGTACGAGGAGCATTCCCGGGCTCCGCGCCGCGAATGCGAAACGCCATCTGGGGTCAGGCTTCCACGATCTTGTCGAGCACCGATTCCAGCCGCGCGACCGTGCCGTCGACATCGGCGAGCTTGTCAAGACCGAACAGGCCGATGCGGAAAGTGCGGAAGTCGGCCGGCTCGTCGCACATCAGCGGCACGCCGGCGGCGATCTGCATGCCTTCGGCCATGAATTTCTTGCCGTTCTGGAAATCGGGATCCTTCGTGTAGCTGACAACGACGCCCGGCGCCTCGAAGCCCGGCGCGGCGACCGACTTGAAGCCGTTTTTCGCGAGCAGGGCGCGGACCTTCGTCCCCAGTTCCCATTGCCTGTCCCGGGCGAGATCGAAGCCGAAATCGCGGGTCTCGACCATCCGGTCGCGGAGCACGACAAGGGCGTCGGTCGGCATGGTCGAATGGTAGGCGTGGCCGCCGCCGACATAGGCCTGCATGATGTCGTGCCATTTGCGCAGATCGAGCGTGAAACTCGAGCTCGTGGTCTCGCCGAGCCGTTCGATCGCACGGGCGCCGAGCATGACGAGCCCGGCCGCCGGCGAGGCGCTCCAGCCCTTTTGCGGCGCGGAGATCAGGACATCGACGCCGTTTGCCTGCATGTCGACCCAGATCGCGCCCGAGGCGATGCAGTCGAGCACGAACAGGGCGCCGACATCATGCGCCGCTTCGGCGATGGCCTTGAGATAATCGTCGGGAAGGATGATGCCCGACGAGGTCTCGACATGCGGCGCGAAAACGACGCCCGGGCGCTCCTCGCGGATTTTCGCCGTGATCGCGTCGACGGAGAGCGGCGCGAAAGCCGAGGTGGTTTCGTTGCCGACCTGCGACGCCTTGATCACGACCGTCTCCGAGGCGATGTCGCCCATCTCGATGATCTGCGTCCAGCGATAGGAAAACCAGCCATTGCGGATGACCAGAACCTTGGCGTCTGCCGCGAACTGGCGCGCGACCGCCTCCATGCCGGCGGTGCCGCCGCCCGGGACGATGACGGCCGTCTCGGACCGGTAGACCTCACACAGCATCGCGTGGAGATCGTTCATGACGCCCTGGAACGTCTTCGACATATGGTTGAGGGAGCGGTCGGTGAAGACCACCGAAAACTCCATCAGACCATCGGGATCGACCGGTGAAGACGCCATGCTCATTTGTTTCATTCCTCGTGCAAGATAATGCAGCGCGATGCGCGGTTCGGGCCACGCTATAGACCCGTTTCCGGAAACATTGAAGGCTCCACGTCGGCGATTGCCGGCGCAAGCCTGCGACCCATGCGCGCCGTTCGCGCTCAGGGCGTGTCGTCGAGTTCTTCCTGGATGGAGGCGATGATGTCGGCGCGCTGCAGGGCCGTGTCGCCGGCGCGGGCGAGGAAGGCGACGGCGAGCAGTCTTAGCGCGCTGAACAGGCCGGTATGGGACGGGGCGAGGCCGAAGCCGGCGACGTGGCAGGGCAGCACGACATCGGAAAAGCGCTGTACCGAAGAGAGCGAGGCATGGTCGGTGATCGTGATGACATTGGCGCGCGTCGTCTTGGCATAGGAGAGCACGGAGCGGATCGCGCGCGGGCGCGGCGCGATGGTTACGACGACGACCGCATCGCGCGGGCCCATCATGGCGAGATCGTCGGCCAGCGCCCCGTCGGCGATGTTGAGCAGCGCCACGTTGGACCTGAGCTTGGCGAATTGCTGCAGGCCGTGACGGGCGAGGCTGTCCTCGGCGCCGGCGCCGCAGAACCACAGGCGCGGCGCGTTGAAGATCAGCTCCGCCGCCGCGGTCAGCCGGTCCGAGCGCATTTCCTCGAAGGTGCGCGTCAGGTTGGAGATCTCCAGCGCCAGATGGTCGCCGATGGCCCGGCCGAGCACGATCTTCTCCGACGCGGCGACGGAGTAGGAGTAGGGCTGGGTGCGATTGCGCTCCTCGCGCGCCTGCGCCTTGACCTCCTCGAAATCCGAATAGCCGAGCGAGCGGAAGAAGCGGGCCGCCGTCGCCTTGGAAACACCGGCCATGCGGGCCAGTTCGGTCGCCGAATGGGTTTCGACCACGCCCTGCCGTTTCAGGATTTCCTGGCCAAGCTTCTGCTCGCTCGCCGTGAGGCGGGCCATACGCTCCTGAATTCTCAATGCCAATCGCTGCGACATGCCGTCTTCCCGGATGCACGAAAAAATCTCGCCTGCCAACTCTTGCATTTATGAAACGACTGTTTCAAGATTATGAAACAGTGAAACGCCGGAGGATAGAGCGTGTCGAAATCGAAACTGGTGCGGCAGAAGATCTGGTCCGGGCTGAAGGACGTGGCGCGCCCCGACACGCGGTTTCACATGAACTTCGCCGAGGTCATTCCGGATTTCGAAGGATCCGAGCAGGCGACCGACCGGCTCGTCGAGCTGGATGCCTACAAGGCGTCGAAATATGCCTTCATCACGCCCGACAATTGCCTCGTCGACCTGCGCCGCCGGATGATCGAGGCGGGCATTCCCTTCGTCATGTCGACCTATGGCATCTATCGCGGCTTCCTCCTGATGGAGCCGGGCATGGTGCCGAAAGGGGCCGAGCTGTACGCGGCCTGGCTCGACGGCATGGAGCATTTCGCACGGCCGATCTCGCTGGAGGAGGTCGCCGCGCACGGCCGGTTCGACCTGATGGTGACCGGCGCCAGCGCGGTCTCGGTCGACGGCGTGCGCTTCGGCAAGGGCCACGGTTTCTTCGATCTGGAATGGGGCATGTTCACCGATCTCGGCATGGTCGACGAAACGACGCCGGTCGTCGCGGTCGTGCATGACTGCCAGCTGGTCGAGGAGAAACTGCAGCCGAGCGAGACGGATATCCTTGTCGACATGATCGCCACGCCCTCCCGCCTGCATGTGGTCGAGCGGCGCGCCAAGCGCCCCAAGGGCGTCCGCTGGGAACTGCTCGACCCGGAACAGATCGCCAATACCCCGCCGTTGCAGGAGCTGCAGCGGATCCGCGGGCTCGCATGACCTTCCACCACCGCCAGCACTGGAGACTGCAATGAGAATTTCGATGGACAGACGCCGCTTCCTGGGCCTCATGGCCGGCGGCGCGGCAATGCCTTTGCTCCCCGGCCGCGCCTTCGCGGCGACGCCGCTGACCATGCAGGCCGCATGGATCAACGATGCCGAGTTCTGCGGCTATTTCGCCGCGATCGACAATGGCTATTACAGCGAGGAGGGGCTCGATCTCTCCTATCTGTCGGGTGGCCCGGACGTCATCCCGGAAAGTTCGATTATCGCCGGCAAGGCCGATCTCGCGCTGACCACGCCGGACACCACGGTCAAGGCGATCGTAGACCAGGGCGCGCCGTTCAAGATCGTCGGCGCGCAATACCAGAAGAACCCGATCGGCATCGTGTCGCTGAAATCGAACCCGATCGAGACGCCGGCCGATCTCGTCGGCAAGACGCTCGCGGTGCCGCCGGTCAACGTCATCTCGGTCGAAGCGATGCTGAAGATGAACGATATCGATCCGAAGGAAGTCAACATCGTGCCTTATGCCTATGATCCGACGCCGCTGATCAAAGGCGAGATCGACGCCTCGCTCGATTTCACCACCAATGTGCCCTACACGATCAGCCTGCAGGGCGTGGAGGCGACGTCCTTCCTGCTCTACGATTTCGGCTATACGATCTATAACGACACGGTCGTCGTCACAGAGGAGGTGCTGGCTTCGAAGCGCACCGAGCTGGTGTCGTGGCTGCGCGCCAGCCGCAAGGGCTGGGTGGAGAATTTCAAGGATCCGGAAGCCTATCCGCCGAAATTCGCCGACAGCTGGTTCGAGGGGACCGGACGCACGATCGACAACGAGATCTATTTCAACAAGGCGCAGCAGCCGTTGATGGAGAGCGAGGCCGGCATTTTCGCGATGACCGAGGAAGACATTCAGAAGAATATCGACGCGCTCGGGGCCGTCGGCATCACCGCGACCCGCGAGATGTTCGACACCACGCTTCTCGAAGAAGTCTGATGGCCGAACCGGCGGGCATCGTTCTGACGGAGGTCGGCAAGACCTTCGTCGGGCGGGGGCGCACGGTCGAGGCGTTGAAGGACGTCTCGCTGGAATGCCCGCCGGGTTCCTTCACCGCTCTCATCGGCCCGTCCGGCTGCGGCAAGTCCACCGTGCTGCGGCTCTCGCTCGGGCTCGAGACAGCGGATACGGGAACGATCCGCATCGCCGGACAAAGCCCGCGCGATGCGACCGCCGGCGGATTGACCGGCGTCGCCTTCCAGGATTCCGCGCTGATGCCCTGGCGCACCGTTCGCCGCAATGTCGCGCTGCCGCTGGAGGTGCTCGGCCGCTCGACGGCGGAAAGCGACGCCCATATTTCCGGCCTGATCGAGATGGTCGGGCTTGCCGGCTACGAGAATTCTCTGCCGGGCGAACTCTCCGGCGGCATGCGCCAGCGCGTCGCCATCGCGCGGTCACTGGTCACCCATCCGCAGGTGCTGTTTCTCGACGAACCCTTCGGCGCACTGGACCAGATCCTGCGCCGGCAGATGAATGTCGAATTGCAGCGCATATGGAACGAGACCGGCTCGACGGCGCTGCTGGTCACCCACGGGATCGACGAGGCGGTCTTCCTCGCCGACCGCGTCGTCGTCATGCACAGCGGCCCGGGCAGGGTGGTCGATATCGTCGACATCCCCTTCGAGCGGCCGCGCACGACCGAACTCTTTTCCGATCCGCGCTTCCATGTCCTGACCGACCGCATCGCGGAGATCCTGCATGGCAAGTGAGCCCTCCGGCGGCAGGCATACGGGGCTGCGCAACGCGCTGATCCTGCTCGCCATCTGGGAAGTCGTCGGACGGCTCGAGCTGATCGCCGGCGGGGCTTTGCCGGGTTTTACCGAGATCCTGGCGCGGCTGTGGATCGACCGGGGCGACTATCCGAAGCACATCGCCGCGACGCTCTACGGGGCGGGGGCCGGTTTCGTCATCGGCAATGCCGTCGCCATCGCCGCGGGCATGTTGTTCGTGCTGTGGCCGCTGTCGATGAAGCTGGCGCGCGGTGTCAATATCGCGATCTTCGCGCTGCCGCCGATCGCCATTGCGCCGATCCTGACCCTGACGCTGTCGGGCATGGCGCCGCGCATCGTGCTGGCGGCGCTCGGCTGCTATTTCGTCACTATGACGGCGACGGTGATCGGCCTGACGCAGCATGACAGCCGCACCGCCGACGTTATCCGCGCCTATGGCGGCGGGCGGCGCGAGATCCTGCGTTATGTGCAGCTGCGCGGCGCTATGCCGGTGATCCTGAGCGGGCTGCGCGTCGCCGCACCAAACGCCGTGCTCGGCGCGATCCTCGCCGAATTCGGCGGCGGCGGCCGCTGGGGGCTCGGCGCCTATCTGCTCGGTTCGCTCGGCCGCGGCGAGCCAGCGCGGCTGTGGGGCATCGGCCTGATCGCCACCGCCATCGCGGGGCTCGGCTATCTCGTCTTCGCGCTGATCTCGGCGCGCATCCTCGGTTCGACGCGAGCCGTCAGCCTCAACACGGCGACGCCGGATGCGGCGGAGCAGGGGAGCGCGGGCGGCCTCGATCGCGTCCTCATTGCGGCGGGCGCGATCGCGCTGCCTTTTCTCGTATGGTGGGCCTTCATCGAGCTGACCGGCGTGCCCGAGCTGATCGCGAAAAGCCCCTGGGGCGTCGTCGACTACCTGTTCTTCTCCGGCGGTTCGGCCAATGCGCAGGCGCGCTTGCTGTCGGCTTTGGCCGAGACGCTGCCGATTACTTTTGTCGGCATGGTCGCCGGGATTTCGGCGGCCTTCCTGCTGGCGATCGGATCGCGGCTCTATCCGGGCTTTGTTCGCGCCTTCATGCCGGTGGCACTGGTCACGCAGACCATGCCGCTCGTCGCCCTGACGCCGCTGCTGGTGCTGATCTTCGGCCGGGGAATTTCGGTGACGCTTTGGATCACGGTCTCGGTGACCTTCTTTCCCGCCTTCGTGACCATCGCGCAGGGTCTGGCGCTGGTGCCGCAGACGGCCATCGACGTGCCGCGCGCCTATGGGGCGTCCGCCTGGAAGGAGATACGGCTGGTCTCGATCCCGGCTTCGCTGCCCTTCCTCTTTGCTGCGACCCGGCTGACCGTGCCGCGTGCGCTGCTCGGCGTGATGATCGCCGAATGGCTGGCGACCGGCACCGGTCTCGGCAATTTGCTCAACCAGTCGCGCGGCTATCTCGATTACGGGATGATCTGGACCGTCGCGGCGGTATCGGTGCTGCTGTCTGTCCTCTTTTACGAACTGGTCGCATTGGCCGAGCGCCGCGTGCTGCGCGGCATGGGCATGCGCGCCGAAAGCTGAGCGATCAGGTCTTTTCCCTGCGCCGCCAGAATTTCGGCCGTGGCGATGGGCCGGCATCGAAGCGCGGATTGGGGGTCTTGAGCACCGGATTGCGCTCCGACACATTGGCGCGGCTCTCGCGCCAGACGATGAAGATGCCCGAGGCGATGACGATGCTCGCGCCGAGTGCCACCATCGAGTCGGGCCGTTCGGCGAAGAAGACGATCCCGAAAGCGGTCGCCCACAGGATCTGGCTGTATTGCGTCGGCGCGATCACCGCGGCCGGCGCGAACCGATAGGCAGTGATGGTGCCGAGTTGCGCCGTCACCGACAAGACGCCGACCGCCGCCATCATGCCGAGCGAAGGCAGTTCCACCGGCGTGTAGACCCAGGGCAGCAGCGCGCCCATGACGATGATCGTGGCGAGCATTGGATAGAGGATCATCACGGCCGAGCGTTCCTCCGAGCCGATCCTGCGGATGATGATGGCCGCGAACGAACTGGAAAGCGCCGAGCCGAGTGCGGCGAAATGGCCCGGCGTCAGCGCCGAAGCGCCGGGGCGCAGCACGATGATCACGCCGATCAGGCCGACGACGACGGCCGCCCAGCGCTGCGCCCGCACCGTTTCGCCGAGCAGCGGCACGGAGAGCACGGTGATCAGCAGCGGCGTCGCAAACAGCAGCGCATAGACCTGGGCGAGCGGCAGCGTCGCAAAGGCGTAGAAGGCGCAGGACATCGAGATCAGCGTGGTCGCGGAGCGCGCCAGGATGAGCCAGGGATGATGCGGCCGGAAATTGCCGGTCGATCGGTCGGCGAGCACCAGCACGGTCATCGGGATGAAGGCGAACAGCATCGCGAAGAACAGGATCTGGAAGACCGAATAGGTCTGGCCGAGCGCCTTGATGATCGCGTCGTGCGTGGCGAACAGCGCGAAGGAAAGGAATGCGAAGCCGAGGCCGCGAACGGGCGTGTTGCTGCCGCCTGGCATGCCATGGCTCTCCTGTGCCGCCTGATTCGATTGTCGCGACTGCCTATAGGCTAAACCGCCGCGACGGTCATCCCGCAATCGGCGCACGCCTTCGCCGGACTTGTCCGCCTTATTTGGTCGGGCTAACCCGGGGCAGGCGACTCGCCGCGATGGCAATCGAACGAGACAATCGAACCGGACATCCGAACGACGTGAAGAAACAAATAGCTGCCGCTCTCGCTTTGGCCCTGACAGGCTTGACCGCAACGCCGACGCTGGCGATCACGCCGCAGATGATCTCCTCGCTCAAGCAGATGGATCCGCAAACGCGGCTGGAGCAGCGCTGCGACATCGCCGCGCTGGAGACGATCGCGCGCGACTCGAAGCGATTCAAGCCGGACAAGGTGATAGCCTATGCCTTCTCCGACCCGAAATTCGACGCCGACACGGTGACCGCCAAGGGCGCGGCGTTCCGCAGCGGCGGCGAATGGCGCAGGCTCTCCTATGTCTGCAAGACCGGGCCGGAGCGTATTGAGCTCAAGTCATTCGAGTACACGATCGGCGATGTCGTGCCGCGCGAGAACTGGGACGCCCATTACCTTGTGCCCTGACGCCTGGTTCCCGCGGAACGTTTATTGCAGATAGGGATTCTGGCAGCCGTAGCGGACCGAGCAGCCCTTGGAACGGGCGGCGGAGATATCGTCGGCGATACCGATCAGATCCTGCCGGTCCTTGGCGAGCGACTTGGCCTCGTCGATCAGGGCCGCTTGCGGTGTGCGTTCGCTCGGCAGGCCGACCGGTTCGTCGCTGACGGTGTTGCGGATCTGCGCGGCGGCGATCAGTAGCAGCGGATCGTTGTTGGCCCGCCCGAGCGCGATCAGTTTTTCGGCAAGCGCGAGCTGCTCCATCGCCGCCGGCGAAAGGACCGCCTCGTCGGCAGCGTTGACCTGCACCGCCGTTGCGGACAGGAACAGGGCGGTAGCGAATGCGATCGACTTCATCTTTGGCTCCTCAATATTGATCTGCATAGCCAGATCGTGGGGGCCAAAAGTTACAGGTCGGAAGGTCGAACGTCTACCAAAGATGTTCGACCGATAGATCGTTTCCGACAGATATGCTGCTTGCGGCGCAGTCTGTACTGCTCAGCCCGCGTAGAAGATGTGATTGCCGATCTTGGAGAGGCGTTTCAGCCGGCTCGCCCAGCGCGGGCGAACATAGTCGGCGTGGTAGTGGGTCGCCGTGAGAATTGCGGCGGGCACGCCGCGGCCCTTGACGACGTCAGCGGCAACGGCCTTGGCCCGGCTCCAGGCTTTCTTTTCCCTGACGACGTCGGAATGACCGTCGCAGGCGAAGGAGAACTGGCAGGCATTGCGGCGGGTGTGGTTCTGGTAGACCACGCCGCAGATCGTGTTCGGATAGGCCTTGGAGGCGACGCGGTTCATGATCACGCGCGCCACGGCCTTCTGGCCCTTTTCAGGCTCGCCGCGCGCTTCGAAATAGATCGCCGTGGCAAGGCACGCGACCTGTTTCTGCGCGACCGGCGGCGCGGGGATCGCAGGCGGATTGAGATAGGGCACCGACGGAACGACCGGCCGGGCGACCGGCACCGGCACATTGATGACGGGCGGAATGAGATAGGCGGAGGGCGGCAGGACGAGATCGACCTGCATGTCGGGCACCATGGGCCGGTTGAGCGGCATGGAGGCGACGGAACTCGCCGCGACCAGCACGGCGATCGTGGAAAGGCGGGCGGAGCGCATGAAATCGCGCCCGTCGAAAGGAAGCCGGATCATGAAGCGTATTGTTTTTCTTGTCGCTGACGGCCGCGCATGGCGGAGCCGTATTTTCGGATGGGTGGTGAAAATCGGCGGAGCGTGGCCGAAAAAAGGCAATTTCCGGGCGGTTCCATGAAGATGAACCCGATCCGGTAACGTTTCGGAACAAGGAGTTACGGCGCGTTATTGAAAAAGGAACGTCGTATTACTCTGGTATGAGGCTGCGGGCGGCCAAAGAAGACAGCGGCAGGGCGTAACGGCGACGCAAATGATTATGCCCGAGTTTCAGAATTAGTCCAGACCTGCCAAGTGCTTGTTGTCACATGGCGCGCTGGCGTCGACAGGAGCGGAAAAGAGAGGGGCTGCAAAAGACAATCGCCCGCCTATGGCGGGCGGGCGTTTGACTTTGCCGGGATGCCTCCGGCGACTGGTGCAGGATCGTCAGCGCAGCGAAAGCGGGACGGAGAAGCCGACCGCCGCGTAGAAACGGTCCTCAGTTCCGGGCTCGAGCTCCTGCTGGTATCCGGCTGAGACGACCATGCTGACCTTTTCGCCCAGCGGAATGTCGCCGACGAAGGCGCCGTAGCGCAAAGTGGGCTTGCCGCCCTTGTCGTCGGACACCGTGAATTCCGGGCCGAAGCGCAGCTGCGATGTCTTGTAGCCGACCTTGGCATGCACATAGACCTGATCATTGGCGGTCGAGTAGGAGCCGTAGGACTGCGCATAGAAGGCGTTTTCGCTGGTGGTCTCGAAGCCGTATTGCACGATGGCGCCGACGGCGGATCCGTCGGTGACGCTTCCGGGCGGGGTCTCGTCATTGTTGACGAAATTCACGCCGCCCGCCGCGGTGAAATAGTAGCCCTGACCCGGCCAGATATAGCCGAGCAGCAGCGATCCGTAGACCGATTCAGTGTCCGAGCCGATGTCCTCCGAACGGGAGAGGCCCAGATTGCCGCTGATGGTCCAGCCCTCTGCGCCGAGATCGCCGTTCAGGGCGGTGACAAAGCCGGCATCGACGCCGATCCCGTGCCTGTTCGAGTTGCCATACGTGAAATCGGCGCCCCAATAGACGACGGTATCGATCGTCGGGTTGGGCGCCATTCGCTGTTCGAGCAGCGTGTCGGCGGCGAGCGCCGCGCCGGGAGACGCGATCGCCATCGCGAGACCGGCCGCGAGCCCTCCTGTCGCGAAGGATATGTTGCCACGCAATTTCATGTGAAAGTTCCCGTTGTTCCAGAATTCCCGCGAAGGCAATGCGCCCCCGTATCGATCGATCTTCGTTCCTAGCAACCGTAAGCGACGCGGACCGGCATCGGCACCGTTTCGGGCGCGACGTCCTCGCTGGTCCCCTCGGGTACGGTGAAGATCATGTCGATCTCTCCGCCAGGCCGGAAGGCCGAAGCCTTCAACAGACCGGATGCTCCGAAATAGAGGCGCAGGCCGCCGACGGCCCGAAACTGATTGCGTCCGCCATAGGCGTTTTCGCCGAGCGTGGTCAGGTCGACCAGCGCGATCAGGCCGGGCATCAGCGCGTCGTCTTCAAGATCCGCCGGAGGCGTCGCGGCATGCGCGGCGGTCATTGTTCCAAGGCCTATCAGGGCGGCGATGCCTGACGCCCGCGCCAAGAGGCCGGCCAAGCGCGATCGGGTCTTCGGGGCCGGGCGCGACAGCGCGTCAACCGGCGTATAGCGGCCGGCCGGCATGGTCGCCCCCACGCTCACCGAACGGATCGTCTTGCGCAGATCGTCACAGGCGGCCGTGTCGATCAGGGAGCCGATCGCCGTTTCCAGCGCCTCGCTTTCGTGCGGGCCGGCGCCCTGCGCGACGACGACAAGCGCGGATGCGTGCGGCTGCCAGAGGATCGAGCGGACCGGGGCGCGATCGGACCGGATTTGCCGGGCAAGCCGCAACAGTTCGGTGACACGGCCGAATGCGCCGGTCGGGTCGCTGACGATGTGTTCGTGTTCGAACAGTTCGGCAAAGGCCTCGAGGCTGCCCGGCGCATGCAGGTCGCCGGAGGAATGGGCGCGGAAGCGCACAGCAATGCCGGGATCGAGCTCCGTCACGCTGCTTTCGATATGGGCCCGGTTTTGCTGCGAGAGCGCGTCCCGGAAAGCGTGTATGGTCAGCACGCCGCCGCTTGTTTCCGGCTCGTCATATCCGGCAAGGATAAACAAGCCGCACCGCTCGTCTTCCAGTCTCTGCTTCAACTCATCCATTTTCATCCAAACCCCCTGCACAACTCCGAACTCCGTCTCGGAACAAATCAACCGATCCTGCCAGTCGCATGCGCAATCTCCTTCAGAGGCCCGCGGCGAGCGACCTGATGCAAAATTCACGCCGTGCGGCGGCGCGCGGTTCCACCGCGCGCAGGGCGACCGATTGCCAAAACGGCCACCAGGCAGTGGTCTTGTGTTCCCATGACCATTTCAGCGCCTGCTGCCGGTTTTCCCGGCCGATGGCGGCGCGCAATCCGCTGTTTCTCGCCAGTTCAGCGACCGCATCGGCGAATTTGACCGGATCGGGCTCGGCGATGATGAAGCGTTTCTGCAGGTCGCCGAAAACCTCGGGGACGATCCCGACATCCGTGGACACGACGGGAATGCCGCAGGCCATGGCTTCCAGGACCGGATTGGGCGTGCCCTCGATGGATGAGGTGCATACGAAGACGTCGAGTTGCCGGTAGAAGTCCGGCATCTCCTCGAAGCTGATCCGCCTGACCTGAGGATCGGCGACCTTCGCTTCGATCGCGTGGCCGCTGGAGGTGAGGAACCGCATCATCGGCTCGAACAGGCGGGCAAAGCCCTTTACGTCGCCGCCGCCGGATTGCTCGCCCCAGGCGCTGTTTCCGACCCAGCCCAGTGCGAAAGGCGCATCCTGCGTCCGGTCCGTCTCGCGGGGCGAGAAGCGATCTGTATCAACCCCGTCGGAGATGACCGCGTCGGGAGGGGGCAGGTCGGGCTGCGCCGCGTAGATGGCGCGCAGCCTTTCGGAGGAGACCGTATAGCCATCGGCAAGCGCAAAGCCGGCCCGCCGCTCCCGGATCCGGACCGCATCGCTGAACAGATGGTCATAGACGGAGGTGGTGAAGGCGCAGCTGCCGATCGCCCTGACGATCGTTTCGTGGTCGAGGCCCAAATGGCGCGCCGCCTTGTCGATCGTCGCGGGGTGAAAGAGGTGAAACAAATCCTCGCGCCAGAAGATGTGGCACAGATCGACCCGCTTGAGGAAAATCGCTTCGAAGAAGCGGTGCTCATTGCCGATCACGTCGCCCATATAGAGCTTTGAGACGCGGTGCGGACCCGCGAAACGGGTGATGTTGTCGGCGATGTTGTCGAAGGCCCAGGAGGGCTGGTCGGGGCACAGCAGGACGTGCAGCGGCCGAACCTCGCGTGCGAGGGACGAACTCGCGAGTACGCTTTGATGCAGCACCCCTGTCTCCCGATACCCCGATTAAAACCCGTGGACATTCAACGGTAAGTTGAGTTTGCTTGCAAGAGGCAAGCGATTTTTCGAAATGAAAAACGACGAGGGTGCGATGACCGGTCCGGCGGGAAGATAACGATGAGGCTCTGGCCGTTACGCATCGCCGCAAACTCCCGAAAAGGAACGGAAATCTCCTCCGCCGCGCGCAGCCAGGAACTGCTGATCGTCTGCGACGGGCGGGATCTCGACGGGCTCCAGATCATGCAGCATGTCTGCACGGCCCTGTCATTTGGAAAAATCCAGTTCACCGTGCTCGATATCGCGCGGTCCGCGCCATGGCCGGCGCTGGGCGGATTCGCCGCCATCGTCACCTGCACCGAGCGTATCGAGGATCTGGAGGCGGAAAAGACGGCGAAGGTAGAGGCCTATGTCCGCGCGGGCGGAGGCCTCATGGTCGCCTATCGCTGCTGGAACGACCATCTGCGCGGCCTGCTCGGTTTTCCGGGCGACCTCGGCGAGCCGAAGATCCGGGTGACCGGCGGGCTGGTCTTCGACAGGGAGGTCCTGCCGGGCGCGCGCGGCCTGCGCATCGAGGACAAGGATTTCGTGTTCGAGAACGGCCGGTTCGACATCGCCGCCGAAGCGCTCGATCGCGATTGCACGGTGCTGGCCTCGGATCTCGACGGCAACCCGATCCTGTGGCGGCGTCCCCATGGCGCGGGGCGCGTGGTCTACTGGAACACGGACGAGCTGTTCTGCCGGGCGCTGCGCGGCTTCATCCTGCAGACCGTGCTGGCCTCCATGGGCGCCGGCGTGTCGGCCGCAGGCGGCTTCGCGATGTTTCACGTCGACGATTTCCCGACATCGATTTCCGACGCGAGGCTGGAGCCCGTCGCGACCGAGTTCGGCGATCTCGACTGGGACGGCTTCATGTTCGACGTCTGGCATGCGGACATGATGGCGCTGAGGGAAAGGCACGGCCTCAAATACACATGGTATGCGATCATGAACTACCATGACATCGATACCGGAGCGGACCCGGACCTGGAGACGCCGGACGTGACGAGCGGGGCGGACGTGCTGCGCCGCCGGCTGGAGCGGGCGGCCGCGAGCGGTCCGGACGACGAATTCGGGCTGCACGGCTACAACCACGTGCCGCTGACCGGCGACTATTGGCCGGACCTGCCGGCCTTGCGCGCCAAGCTGCGGCTTGCCCGCGACCTGTGGGACGACGTCATGCCCGCGCCAAGGCCGGCGTCCTGGGTGCCGGCGAACAACTGGTACGACGCCGATTGCCTGCCGGCCCTCGCGGAGGTGTTTCCCGAAATCTCGACGGTTTGCAGCCTTCACTCCAGCGGAAAATACCGTCTCGGCGGATACCGGGAATTCGGCCCCGAACCGTGGCGGGAGACGCTTCTGTGCCTGCCGCGCGAGACCTATGGCTATGTCATGGCGCCGGAACTGCGCATGATGCTGCTCTCGCAGATCGCCGGCATGGGCGTCTGGACGCATTTCATCCATCCCGACGATATTTTCGACATCCCCGCGGGGCCGGAGGACGACGCCTACCGGCGCAATCCGGACCGGCGGCTGTGGCGGGCGACGAACGGGCAGGGGCTGGCGGGCCTGCTGCCCATGCTCGACGGCTGGATCGGCGAGGTGCGCGCCCTCTATCCCTGGCTCGAATTCGTCACCACGACGCAGGCCGTCGAGCGGTTCCGCGCCCATGCCGGCAAGGCGGTCGACGTGGCGACGGGCGACGACACGGTCGAGATCGTCACCGACCGGGAAGGCGTGTTCTTCGTCCGGACGCGGGCCGGCACGGCGGTCGTTCCCGCGGAGGGCGGCGAGGTTCTCGACGCGAGACCGGTCGACGACGGCGTGCTGACCACTGTCCGCTGCCTTGCCGGGCGGACCGTGTTTCGCATCGACGGCTAGGCGCCGGGCGAGAGGATCAGGCGGGCACGGCGCGCTTGCCGCGCCGCGCCATCAGGCCGAGCAGGCCGATGCCGCCGGCCAGGAGCGGCAGCGCGGCGGGGACAGGCACGGCCGAGACATAGACCTGCACACCGCCGGAGGCGTCTTTCAGGGACGCGTGAACTTCCGAGCCGTAATTGCTTTCTCCCCAGATGACGAGATTGCAGTCATTGGCGTTGGGAAAGGGTGGCGTGCTGGAAAAATGCGCGCAGTGTTCGCCTCTCAGGGTGATCCACGGATCGGTATTCATTCCGAGCCTGCTGAGGATGTTGCCGGTCACGCTGCCGATCGACACGCCGCCGAGCCCGGCATCCGTCCACGTGATGTTGGGGGCAAACACATTGGCTCTGGCCGTGACGATAGCCATAACGTCGCTATAGGCGGCGCGCGCCCAGATTTTCTTGTCGCCTGTGACGAAGAGGATTTCCTGCCCCGCGAACGTGCCGAAGGCGTTCCAGAAATCGCCGGCGGAATCAGGCACGTAGGAGCATGTGGAGGACAGGCTGCAATTGCCGTTGAACATGCCAAAGCTCGCTTCGCCGAAAATGTCCGCCGACATGTTTCCGACCTGAAGCCAGTTGCCCGACGCAAGCGGCGACGCCGCGGCATGGCCGGCGAAAGCGACGAAGAAAGAAAAGGCGAGGCCGCGCGCGACCCTGCGAAGACTGTTTTTCATGATCTGCCCCGTCCCGGCCCCCGCCGGTTATCCCAAAACGTGAATCGATTGTTTACGTCGGGAAATGCAAGTCAAGCCAGCGGGTGAGATTTTCCCGGGAAAGGGTTGATTCGGCTTGGCTTCGGCTTTGAGAATTGCCGCCAAGGCCGATGGTCGACTGCCTTTGGCGTGCTAGCGGTATCTGCTTGCGTAGAGTGTTGCTGCGCAGTATATTGCTAGCATGAACAGCAAGCAGAGAAAGACGCTGTCCAAGGTGTTCCAGGATCCGGTGTCGGGCACCATTGAATGGGCTTCGATCGAGAACCTGCTGATTGCTACGGGAGCCAGGGTGATCGAGGGCAGCGGGTCGCGGGTTCGTTTTGAAAAGGACGGCGTGATCGCCTCGTTTCACCGGCCGCATCCCGACAAGGAAGCCAAGCGATACCAGGTGCGCGATGCGCGCGAATTCCTGATCAAGATCGGAGTGGAGCCATGAACACGCTGACCTACAAGGGCTACAGCGCCCGCATCGAATTCGACGAGGAAGACGAGATTTTCACCGGGCGGATCGCCGGCATCAACGACGTGGTCGGTTTCCACGGCGAGAGTGTCGCCGAGTTGAAGACGGCGTTCCGCGAAGCCGTGGACGACTATATCGAAACCTGCAGCCATGCGGGCCGCGCGCCGCAAAAGCCGTTTTCCGGCAAGGTGATGTTCCGCATCTCGCCCGAAACGCATCGCAAGGCCGCGGTAGCCGCGGAACTTGCCGGCAAGAGCCTCAATGCGTGGGCGGAGGAGGTTCTGGAGAAGGCGGCGGAGTAGGGCGAATCCGATATATAACTCTGTGCAGATAACCCGACGGGATGGTATAAGGTCATCATGGGAAAAACCGTGAAATCCGGCCGTTCGGCGCTTACCGGCAAATTCGTGACGCAGCCGATTGGTGCGCGCAAGGCGGCGAAATTCGCTGCCGTGGAAAGCATCGAAGTGAATGCCGCCTCGCGCGAGATTGCGCAAAGGGCGAAGTCGGGCGGATTGCAGGGCGAAGCCTACCGCGCGGAGATTGCCAAGGCCTTCAAGAAATGCTGACGCGTGGTCCGATACAACGCAATCGACGACCCGCTGTGCTATCCCGGCAGCCAGGTGCTCCGGAACAAGGCGGAACTCTGGCGGAGCGAGCGCGGAAGGCTTATTGTCCGCGCTTACAATGAATGAGGCAACAAGTATACCGAAGTTGATCTGTTCGATCTCATTGAAAGGCTCTCTGTTAGAGGGGGACGGATGTTGTTGGCTGGTGAAGATTTACGTAAATCCACTTCAGCCGATTTTCGATGAAATTGAAAACGCTATGGCGCACGAGCTATTTTGGCTCGCGCTCACATCCGCCCTTTCGATCCCAGGGATGTGCGCTGCGTTAGAGCGTGAGGACCATTGGTCGGGTCAGCGCGAGTATAAGGATTGGTTTGAACGCTATCTTGCAAAGCGTTTTGTGCATCTGACTGCGGACGACTGCTACAGCCTTCGATGTGGTGTAGTCCACAAAGGCACTTCTGGCGTCCAGTTAAAGGGCAAGCCCTATCGTCGCATATTATTTTCGCTCCCTGACGGGATGGGGACCACGATTAGCCAAGGGCTGTTTAACGGTGTCTTGCAATTCGACGTGATCAGTTTCTGCAGGGAAATTATTTCCGCTTGTGAGGAGTGGTATAAGAACAACGAGGAGCAGCCGTTCGTTGCGCGAAATGCCGTCGATGTCTTTCAGTATCGTCCGCAGGGTTTGGCGCCGTACATAGTTGGGGTGCCATTGATAGCATGAGATAAAAAGACGAGAAGCTGTCGAAAAGCGCCGCGCGCTATCAACACCTCTGAAGCCCACACGCGAATCGTACAAACAGTCTAAGAAGCCAAACGAAAAGACCGTTGCAAGCAGAGGAATAAATTCCTTGACCCCGTCACGCCTGTCTGATACCCTCCGGGCATAATCGCAGAATTGGGTCATCGAGACCGACGGGCTGACCGCTTTGGCGCTTGGGCGTCGGATTGCTCGCGAAATGCGCTGCCTCTCTTCCGTCATGCCGGGGGCGCGGCAGGCGCAACCCGGCATCCAGAGCCGAGAGGAT
>NZXU01000006.1 GCA_002698425.1 Ahrensia sp.
CAGGTCGCCTATGACGACGATGGCGGCGCCGGCTACTATTCCTCGCTCGTCTATACCGCGACCACGACCGGCACCTTCTATATCGATGCCGCCTCCTATGCCGACTATTACGCCGGCGGCTACATCGTCGAGGTCGGCGGCTACGAGGCGCCCGACAATACGGAGGTCTGGACCAGCCAGCAGATCGCAGACCAGCTGACCATGGGCTATTGGGGCGGCACCCAGCGCTCCTTCAATGTCGGCGCCGACAACGCCATCACCTACAATCTGAGCGCCCTCGACGCGACCTATGCCGGGTTTGCGCGCCAGGCGCTGCAGGTCTGGTCCGACATCATCGGCGTCCAGTTCGTCGAGACCACGGGGTCCGGCGAGATCACCTTCACCCAGAACGGCTCGATGGAAGCCTGGTCCTCGTCGAGCCGCTCCGGCACGACGATCACCGGCTCGACCGTCAATATCGCCTCGGACTGGCTGACCAGCCAGGGGACGCCCTATACGCAGCAGACCTTCATCCACGAGATCGGCCATGCGCTGGGTCTCGGACACGCCGGCAACTACAATGGCTCGGCCTCCTACGGCACCGACAATCTCTATGCCAATGATTCCTGGCAGGCGACGGTCATGTCGTATTTCAGCCAGTCGCAGAACACCACGATCAACGCCAACAAGGCCTATCTGCTCACCCCGATGCTGGCCGACATCGTCGCCATCCGCGACCTCTACGGCACGCAGGGCACGACGCGTACCGGCGACACGGTCTATGGCTACAACAACAATACCGGCTCGAGCATCTTCGGCTCTAACATCCTCAACGACACCGGCACCAATTACGCGCTGACCATCGTCGACGACGGCGGCTACGACACGATCGACATGTCGGGCTCCGCGAAGAACAACCGCATCGACCTGACGCCCGGCTCGATCTCGGACACGGGCGGGCTGACCGGCAACCTGACCATCGGGCCCGACACGATCATCGAGAGCGTCATGGGCGGCTCGGGCAACGACACGATCACCGGCAACGACGCCGACAACGTCCTGTTCGGCAATGGCGGCAATGACACGCTCAATGGCGGCCTCGGCGAGGACTTCCTCGACGGCGGCGCGGGCGCCGACCAGATCCATGGCGGCGAAGGCGACGACACCATCATCTATGACGCAGCCGACAACTGGGCCGCAGGGGCCGTCACCGGCGGCGCGGGCTATGACACGCTGGTCTTCGAAGCGGTGCTCTATGCCGTCGATCTCGCGGCTTACGGTTTCGAGCAGGCCGCGCTGCATCTGATCGATGTGGCTTCAGAGCTCTGGTCGGAGATTTATGAGTATTACGACACTGGCTACCAGCTGACCGAACAGCAGACCTTCTTCGATGACGGCACATCGGAAGTGATTGTCTATGATGTCGACAATGCCGAGAGCTGGTCGGAATGGGTGCGCACTTACGACAGCAACGGCCAGCTGACCGGCGAGACCTATACGCCGGATATGGGTGGCAACACGGCGCCCGTCGCCGTGGCGGACCAGGTCGAGACGCAGGAAGACACACCGCTCACCAATATCGATGTGCTGGCCAATGACAGCGATGCTGATGGCGACACGCTGACGATCGATGGCACCCCGACGGCGGAGCACGGGACGGTCACCGTCAATCCGGACGGCACGCTGAACTACACGCCCGACGCCGATTTCAACGGCTCTGACACGATCACCTATTCCGTCAGCGACGGAAACGGCGGAACCGCAACCGGCACCGTTGTCGTCACCGTCACGCCGGTCAATGACGGGCCGGTAGCCAGTGACGATGCCTATACGACCACGGCAGGCTCGGCGCTAACCAATCTGGATGTGCTGGCCAATGACAGCGATCCGGAAGGCGACACGCTGTCGATCGAAGGCACGCCCACTGCCGCGAATGGCACGGTCACCGTCAATGCGGACGGAACGATCAACTATACGCCGGATGCCGGCTTCGTCGGCACTGACGAGATCTCCTATGTGGTGACAGACGGCAATGGGGGATCGGCGACGGCGACCGCGACGATCACGGTTGAACGAGGCAATGTCGCGCCGGTCACGGCCGCAGACGCCTTCGAAACGGCGGAAGATACCGCGCTGGAGAACCTCGACATTCTCGGCAACGACGTCGACGGGGACGGCGATACGCTGTCGCTCGACGCGACGCCGACGGCCGAGCACGGCACCGTATCCGTCAATCCGGACGGCACGATCAACTATACGCCGGACGCCGACTTCAACGGGGCCGACACGATCACCTACCAGGTTTCCGACGGCCATGGCGGCACGGCGGCCGGGTCCGTCGCCATCACAGTTACGCCGGTCAATGACGCTCCCATCGCCAATGACGATGCCTATACGACTACTGCGGGCACCGGCCTCACCAATCTGGATGTGCTCGCCAATGACAGCGATCCGGAGGGCGACACGCTGGTAATCGACGGCACGCCGACGGCAGCCAACGGCACCGTCAGCGTCAATGCCGACGGCACGCTCAACTACGATCCGAATGCCGGTTTCGTCGGGGTCGACCAGATCACCTATGTTGTCAGCGACGGCAATAACGGCACCGCGACCGGCATCGCCGAAATCACGGTCGAGAGCGGGGAGCAGCCTTTCGATCCTTCAACAGGCGTCACCATCGGCATACTCGCGATCGACCCGTCCTCCTTCCTGCCACGTAACAGCCGCCCCTTCACTGCGACGAGCGAAATGGCCGGCGCGCTCGATGACGGCTCGATCACGATCACCGACACGCAGGACCTGACCTTCGCCGATGACAACAGGGGCGAGACGGCGACCTCCTCCGGCATGGTGGGCGGGTTCAGCTGGACGGGCGTCGATACGGACAATGAAAGCCAGTGGGTGATCGAGAATGTCGCAACCGGCGAGCAGATCACCATCTTCCAGATCGACGTCGAGGGTTCGGTCCGCGAAAGCTACTGGGGCGCCACCGGGGAACTGGAAGAAGGAGCGCGCTATCGGGTGATCAACTCGGATTCCAATCCCGATGCCTCCGAGGGCGTGACGTATGAGGACATGATCCTGGCGCCGGCGTCGCAGTCGTCCGCCGCCTATGATGATATTGCGGTATCGAATTTCGATGACGCCGATGACGGCACGAGCGGCTGGGGTTCTGAACTTCGTGATGAGTGGGCGGACTTCTTCTCGCAGTGGCGCGATCATCACGGGTTTTCGGGCGATTGGATGATGTAAGATCCAATCTTCAACTGATGAGACGTGCACAGAATTGAAAAGCGGCCCGAAAGGGCCGCTGTTCAAATACCGTTCCCGGCTGAAATCAGGCCTTTGTCGACCACCGGCGCTTTCGCGTACCGACAAATCCCAAGATCGCGATACCACCGCCCAGCAACGGCAACGCTGCCGGCAGCGGGACGTCAAAATTGTTATTGTTATTCGAGTCGCCGATCAAGACATAATGGCTTAACTTGCCAAGCTGACAGGAATTGCAGCCGGAAAGTCCGGTAATCCCGTCAACCTGAGAATTGGCCCAAACCAGTTGCGTTAACTCATCGATATTCTCGAAGAAATAATGGGTAACTCCACCGGGAGGCGTTTGCGGATTATGCTGGAATTTCAGGATAAAATAACCCGGCATTTCAGGAGACACGTTTATCGCGAAGCCATCTCCCTTGTCGGTAAGAACGGCCGAGATATCGTCATAAAAACCGGTATCCGCGTTCGTCAGTTTCAAATCCAACGACAGGGACGACACGTCCACGCCAAGAATGCCAGCCAGCGCAGACAGTTCCGTGCTGTCGCCGGCATTACCCAAATCCTGTTTGCCCAGCAGCTTGTCTGCAATGACTGCAGCGCTCGCCTGCCCCGACAAGCCGAAGACCGACAATGAAAAAGCTGCTGCTAGTGCGATTATTGAACGATTGACACGCATGGGACCCAACCCCCAAAAACAAACTTAACGTAGAGTTAACCCTAAAATCTTGCCATTTGCAAGCTATTTCAATAACGTTGCGTAAGCTCCTGATGTTATGATTAATTTGTGCAGGTCGCCGATTTCCGACCAGCATCGCGTTTCACACTAACTCTAACATCTCCGACACCAAGTTCTCTCCCTGCCCGGCCCTCTCCCGCGATCCATAAACCTCCGCCAGCGCTTCCGCCGCGTCCGGCTCCAATCCCAGCGCGCGGGTCATTTCCAAATAGTAGCCCAAGTCCTTCGCCGCGTTGGCTATGGTGAAGTTGAAGCTCGAGGTGTCGCCTTCGGTGAAGGCGGGGGCGAGGCGGTCGAGGGCGACGCTGCGGCCGCCGCCCTTGGCGAGGACGTCGCAGAAGACATCCATCGCGACACCGCTTTCGCGCGCCGCGACGGCAGCCTCGTTCAGAACGGCGGCGAAGCCGAGCGAGACGAAATTGTGCAGGAGTTTCAGGGCGTGGCCGCTGCCGGTTTTACCGGCATGCGTGATGTTCTCGGCGAAGCATTCGAGCATCGGCCGTTGCGTCTCCAGCAGGGCCGCGTCGCCGCCGACAATCAGGTTCAGGCGGCCTTCCGCCGCCTCCTTCGGCGTGCGGGTCATCGGCGCATCGAGGAACAGGCCGCCGGCTTCCACCACCTTCGCGGCCATGGCCTTCGTTATCTCGGGAAGAGAGGTGGAGCAGTCTATGATCACTGTGCCCGGGCGCAAGGTTTCCAGCAGGCCGCCCTGCCCCGCCAGGACTGCCTCGACCTGCGGCGCGCCGGTGACGACGAGGATGATGGTATCGCATTGCGCCGCGATATCGGCGATATGCCCGACACGCCTCGCGCCGGCGGCTTCGAGATCGCCGGTTGGCTGGTTGCCGGGGTGGTCGAGGAAGACGAGCGGCCAGCCATGTTTGAGCAAATTCGCCGCGATGCCGTGGCCCATCCGGCCAACACCGATCACTCCGACCGTCTTCATGCTCTCTCCCCTCGATCCGCTGCTCATAGAGGGAAGCCTTATCGCGTTTCGCGCCGGCGAAACAGATATCGGGTCAGGTCGGGGCCTCGCGCCTACAGAATGGCAGCGTCCGGCAGGTTCCAGGGCGGCGGGTCGAACTCGCGGCGGATGTGTTCGACAAATGTCTTCACCTCCTGACGCAAGGCCTTGTGGCGCGGCACCCAGGCTTTGAACCAGATCGGCACGACCGGATAGTCGGGCATGAGCGAGACAAGTTCGCCCTTTTCCAGCGGTTTTCGGGCGAGGAATTCCGGCACGATGGCGAGGCCCAGCCCCTTGATCGCGGCGTCGACCATGATGCGGCTGTCATTGACCGTGTAGCGCGCGTGAATATCGACCGAGATCGGGCCGCTCGGGCTGGAAAACGCCCAGGTGTGGCCGACCGGCACGAAGACCAGGCATTCATGGCCGACGATATCGGCCGGCGCGCGCGGCACCTCGCGGTGTTCCAAATATCCGGGTGATGCGACGAGCACGCGCGGATAGGGATTGATCGGGATCTCGGTGACGCCACCGAAGGATTGCGGCAGCGCTCCCAGCGACACGTCGAACCCCTCCTCCAGAGGATTGACCGGCCTGTCGAGCAACAGCAGCTCGATGGTCATGTCGGGATGGAGGACCTGGAAGCGGTTGACGGATTCGCCGACGAAATAGGTGCCGATCGTGGTTGTCGCGCGCACCCGCAGGGAGCCGCGAATACCCGAGCGCTCCCGGTTGTAAAGCGCGTCCTCCATCTCGGCGACCAGTTCCTGCAGGCGCGGCTGCAGGCGTTCGGCTTCCGGCGTCAGGGTCAGGGCGCGGGTGGTGCGCTCGAACAGGCGCGTGCCGATCTCGTCCTCCAGCCGGCTGACGCGTTTCGATATCACCGAGGGCGTGGTGCCGATGGCGCGCGCGGCGCTGGAAAAGCCGCCCAGCCGCGCGCTGTAGAGAAATGCCTTAATGTCGATCAGCAAGGGCATGGCGAGCCGACGATCCTCCCGGCCTGATCTCTGGTCTCACGCGAAGCCGGCGCGGGATCGGCCTGCCGCGCCGGAGCGAATTGGCGGAAGAGAGTGGGTGTCGAACCCACCCAGGACCGGCTGACGGCCCTACCCGGATTTGAAGTCCGGACGCCCCACCGGGGACGATTCTCTTCCAATGACATGTTTGCCCGCCCCGCTTGCGCCCGCCGAACCGGCATACTCGGCAAGACGGTGCGGGACGATGCGGCGCAGATCCCCGCGCCGTGATGTAAGTCCGTTTCGGTCGAAATATTCGAGGATCTCGATGGCGACCTTGCGGCCGTTTCGCAGCCGGTCCCGAAATTGCGCGGCGGCGAAAAAACCGTCTTCCTGCGCTTTGGCGATATCGGCGGCAATGCCGGCCATTTCCTTCACGGCCTCGCTGAGGAAAAACCGGTCCGGCGCAAGTTCGATGACGCTTTGCTGCCGCGCCATCGCCTTGAGGACCCGCCGCACGTCGAAGGTGCGTTCGCCCAGCAATTCGGCGCATTCGCGGCCCTGTGGCGGGCGGAACCGGAAATCGCCCGAAAGGCAGGGCTCGATCTTCAGCCAGAGGCCCCGGTCGCGCTTGTCCAGCGCGAGCCGGTGATCCGGCAGGCGAACGGCGCCGCCGCCGAAGGCGAGCGTGCCGTCAGCAATCAGGGCCTGAATGATTACCGCTGCGGTTTTCGCCGGCAGGCGCGGTTCCAGCCGGGCGGCCAGCCAGGCGATGCCGGGACCCAGCAATTGCGGGTTCTCGCGGTGATATGCCGCCAGCGTCGAGCGGGAGCTGTCGCATATTTTCTTCCAGATTTCCGGCGAAACCAGCAAGTCTCCCTCGGCGACGCCGACACGGACATGCGGAACGAGAGGCAGCGCGGCTTCCGCCTGATCCAGCCGCATCGCCCGATCGCGGGCGAAAGCGGCGAGATCGACCGCGTAGGGCGGACACTCAAGCAGGCCCGCAAGCACGCCGGCGGCATTTTGCCTCGCCAGCACGTCGAGTTGCGCCAGCCTCTGCGGTGTCTTGCGGCGGGGCTGCGGGCCGCGCAGGTCGAGGAAACGGCCGCCGCCCATGGTACGGGATCCGGAGGTGTCGCGGATGATGAAGCGGTCGCCGACGGCGGCTGCGATCGGTTTTTCCAGCACCAGTTGCACGCGGCCCTCGCCGCCCGGCGCGAGCGGTTCCTCCTGTAAAAGCGCGATGCGTGCGCCGGTCTCGCTCGCGGCATGATGCAGGCGCACCGGCGCCCAGTGTTTCAAGGCACGCGGTTCGCCGCCAAGCAGCTTTAATTCGGCGTCGATCCTGTCTGCCGGGGCGTGGGCGGCGCGGTTCAGCACCACATCGCCGCGTCCGACAGTCTCGACGGAGATTCCCTCGCCCGCGAGATTGAGCGCGCAGCGGTCGCCGACATGGCCGCGGCGGACCGGCCGGTTCTGAGCATGGATCGAGCGGATGCGCGCTTCCAAGCCAGCCGGGCTGACCAGAACCATGTCATCGACAGCCACCGAGCCCGACAACACCGCGCCGGTTACCACGGTGCCGACGCCCTGCAGGCTGAAAGACCTGTCAACCGCGAGGCGGAACAGGCCCTCGCCATCGCGCGCGGACTGCTGCTCCGCTGCGATCAGGGCGTCGCGCAGTTCATCCATTCCCTCGCCGGTCACCGTCGAAACCGGGAAGACCGGCGCACCCTCGAAGGCGGATCCGGCGAGCAGTTCCTCGATCTCACGCGTGACCTCTTCGCGCCGGTCGCCGGAGACAAGGTCGCACTTGGTCATGGCGACGATGCCGCGCGTCAGGCCGAGAAGCGAGACGATATCGAAATGCTCACGGGTCTGCGGCATGACGCCGTCATCGGCGGCCACGGTCAGGAGCAGGAAATCGATACCGGTTGCGCCGGCCAGCATGTTGCGGACGAAACGGTCATGACCGGGCACGTCGACGAAGCCGAGCACGCCGTCGCCAGCAGGCATATAGGCGAAGCCCAGATCGATGGTGATGCCGCGCGTCTTTTCCTCGGCGAAGCGGTCCGCGTCGACTCCGGTCAGGGCTTTCACCAGCGACGTCTTGCCGTGATCGATATGGCCCGCGGTCCCTACAATCATGCTTCGCCGCCACTCTCGGAGATTGATTCCGGGTTCGCGTCCAAGGCGCTGAAATTGCGAAGGAATGCGGTCTCGTCCTCAAGGCAGCGCAGATCCAGCAGCAGCGCGTTCTCGGCGATACGGCCGATCACCGGCATGGGCAGCTTGCGCAGTCTCGCCGCGAGCCGGTCGAGCGCGCCTCCGCCTCCCGCCGGCTTCAGCGCTAGCCCTGCGCTCGGCAGCGTCTCAACCGGCACAGCGCCCGAACCGACCTGGCTGGCGCATTCGGCGATCTCGACCTTGGCATGCGGCCCCAACATCTCAGCCACCTGCGGTGCGACACGGCGGGCGCAGGCCTCGATCTCCTCCTTCGTGCGCGCGAGATGACGGCAGGTCGGCAGTTTTTCGGCGAGGCTGTTCGGATCGCGATAGAGCCTCAGCGTCGCCTCGATGGCGGCCAGGCGGACCTTGTCGACGCGCAACGCCCGTTTCAGCGGGTTGCGGTTGATCTGCTCGATCAGCGCCTTGCGGCCGACGATGAAGCCGGCCTGCGGACCGCCGAGCAGCTTGTCGCCGGAAAATGTCACGATGTCCGCGCCTGCCGCCACCGCCTCGGCCACGGTCGGCTCATGCGGCAGGCCGAAGCGGGCCAGATCGACCAGCGTGCCGGAGCCAAGATCGTCGACCAGCGGAATACCGGAGGCGCGCGCCAAGTCCACGAGGTCCTTCGCGGGGACGTCTTTCGTGAAGCCCTCGATGCGGTAATTGGAGGTGTGGACCTTCATGAGAAGGCCCGTTTCCTCGTTCACCGCGTTCTCGTAATCGCGCTTGTGGGTGCGGTTGGTGGTGCCGATTTCGACCAGGCGCGCGCCGGCGCGGGCCATGATCTCCGGCATGCGAAATGCGCCGCCGATCTCGATCAGTTCGCCGCGCGATACGATCGCACCCTTGCCTTCCGCGAATGTGTTGAGCACCAGCAGCACGGCCGCCGCATTGTTGTTGACGACTGTCGCGTCCTCCGCGCCGGTCAATTCGCAGATGAGGTCGCGGACGAGGTCGTCGCGCTCGCCGCGGCGGCCCTCTTCGACATCGAATTCGAGCGCAACGGCATTGCGCATCGCCTCGGTGGCCGCCGCGATCGCTTCTTCGGCGATCAGGGCGCGGCCGAGATTGGTGTGCAGAACGGTGCCGGTCAGGTTGAAGACCGGCTTCAGGCGAGGTGCGTTGCGCTCTTCCAACGTTCCTTCGGCGGCCGAGGCCGCGCCGTCGGGCGAGATGCCGAGAGTGTCGCTTTCGCGCGCCACTGCGAGGGCATCGCGGACCGCGCCGACGGTCGCGGCATGGCCGAACCGTGCAACCAGGTCCTCCCCGAGCGGTGTGCGCAGCACTCTGTCCACCGATGGGAGCCGCCGCGCCTTGCGCGCTTCCTCGCTATGCCCGTGCATCGCCGTTACTTCCTGCCGACGGGATCAGGCGTCCCGCCACGCACCGGTCGCGAGATACTGGTCGATGGCGACAGCGGCGGCGGCGGCATCGCCCATCGCGCCGGCCGCGCGGTGCGGCGATCCGCGGCGGACATTGCCGGCCGCGCATATGCCCTTCGTGGCAGCGCGCATCGACGCATCGACCTCGATGCGGCCGGTCTCGTCCAGCGCAACGAGGTCTGCGACGAGCGATGTGTTGGGAACAAGCCCGATAAAGACGAAAATCGCATCCGTCTCGATGTCCTCCTCCGAACCCGACGCGGCATCCTTCAGCTTGACATGGGTAACGCTGTCGTCGCCCAGGATCTCGGCTGGGACGGCATTATAGCGTATTTCGATCTTCGGGTTTTCCTCGATGGCCTCGCGATACTTCGCCTGGCCCGTCAATGCGTCGCCACGCGTGACCATGATCACCTTGTCCAGATGGTCGGCGAGGACGAGCGCCTCCTGCATGGCGGAATCGCCGCCGCCGGCGACGACGGCCGTCTTGCCGCGCAACAGCGGCGCATCGCAGCTCGCGCATTCGCTGACGCCCTTGCCTTCAAGGCGCTCCTCGCCCGGAATGCCGAGTTTCGCCATGGCCGTGCCGGTGGCGATGATCAGGCTGCGCGCGAGGACATCGCCCTCGTCGCTGGTCACACGCCACTTGTCCCCGTCGGCGACAATGGCGGTGGCCGGCGAATCCATGAATGTCGCACCCACCTCCTCAGCCTGTTCCTGCGTGATCGGGCAGAGATCGTAGCCCGGGACACCCTCCGCATGGCCCGGCACGCCGTCGATCTTCTCGATCTTGATCAGCTCGCCGCCGGGCACGCCGTCGGTCATCACCACGGTACTGTGGCCGAGCCGCGCCACGGTCAGGGCTGCGCTCAGCCCCGCCAATCCGGCCCCGATGATGGCGACGTCAAATTCCTGGCTCATGGTCTGGGTCTCGTTTTCCTAATCGATGACAATTGCGGGTGCGCCCTCTTCGGCGCGACCGATGATGGCGGCGGCCGGGTAGCCGGCGGCGACGATGTCGGCCAGAACGGCCTCGGCGCGATCCGGCGCGACCGCAACCAGCAGGCCGCCCGAAGTCTGCGGATCGGCAAGGAGAAAGCGCCGCCAGTCCGGGAACCCGTCCGGCAGGTTCACTTCCTCGCCGTAGCTCGCCCAGTTGCGATGCGACGCCCCGGTAATGTAGCCGCCCTCGGCGAATGCGGCCGCCCGGGAGAGAAGCGGCACCGCATCCGCCGAGAGCCGCAACCGAAGGCCCGAACCGCGCGCCATTTCCAGCCCGTGGCCGAGAATGCCGAAACCGGTTACGTCGGTGATCGCGCGGACGGCCTCGTCCCTGGCCAGATCCATGCCAATGCTGTTCAGCAGGGTCGTCGTCGCGATCAATTCGTCATAGGCGGCTTCATCCAGATCGCCCTTCTTGAAGGCCGAGGAATAGACGCCGACGCCAATCCCCTTCGTCAGGATCAGCGCGTCGCCGGGCTTCGCGCCGGAATTGCGGCGCAGATTGGCGGTCGGGCAAATGCCAATGACCGCGAGGCCGTAAATGGGTTCCGGCGCATCGATCGAGTGGCCGCCGGCCACGGGAATGCCGGCATCGGAACAGACCGACGCGCCGCCATTGAGGATGGCGCGCACCATTTCGGGGGCGATCTTGTCGACCGGCATGCCCAGCACGGCGAGCGCCATGATCGGCCGGCCGCCCATCGCATAGACATCGGAGATCGCGTTGGTGGCGGCGATGCGGCCAAAATCGCGCGGATCGTCGACGACAGGCATGAAGAAGTCGGTCGTCGCGATGACGCAGGTCTCGCCATCGATCCGGTAGGCTGCGGCATCGTCGCCGGTCTCGGTGCCGACCAGCAGGTCCGGGAAGGCGCTCATCGCCGGCTGGTCGGCCAGAAGGTCGCGCAGGACCGCTGGCGACAGCTTGCATCCGCAACCGCCGCCATGGGCGAGACTGGTCAGGCGAAAGGATTCGGGATCGACGCGCTGCATGTCGCCCATGGTCATTGCCCCCGGGCGATTTCAGTCGAATCGCGAAAAATGGTGTCGGCGCTGACCATGCCTGTTTCCTCCCGGGCCTGCGTTACAGGTCCAGAAAGCACATGAAACGGCAGGGCACTATTCGGGCCGACAGAAAAAATGGCTTCGCGAAACGCGAAAGCCGGGCGACAGACGCCCGGCGATCATGCTTCATTTCGCGAAAAATAGCTTACCGCCAATCGTCCACCAGAACGATCGGTTCCTTGCCCTTGGTCATCGTGCCGACGCCGAGCCCGCGGAACCGTCCACTGATCATCTTGAAGGCGCCCTGGGTTTCTCCGCCCATGACGACGATGTTGATGTCGCCCGGCGAGAATATCGAGATCATCTCGTCCGGCGCGGCCTTCCACCGGCTGGCGAAGGGCTCGATGCCGGCGACCGCTTTCGGCTTGAGCAGCGTCGTCACCCACTGGTCGTCCCAGTAGAGCTTGGCGGGCATCTTCGCGCTCTCGGCGCACCACTCGATCAGGCTTTGCTTGGAAAAGCCCATATCGTCGAAGGCGCGGGCGACAATCGGATCCATCACGATCAGCGGCGGGCTGTAATGGTCGGTGGCCGTCAGGCAGCGGATAAACTTCTCTTTCCAGGATTCGCGCGGGCCGAAGCCTGACTGGGTGTACCAGCCGCCAAAGAAGACGCTAACGGTCGAGTCGGTCGGCTTGTAGCCGTTGTCGACATGGAACGGCGCCCAGGGGCTCGCTTCCTCGTTTTCGGCGAAACAGGCGGTGTAGTTCCAGATCGAGCCGACCGAGCCCATATAGGTGTCGCCGGGAACGGAACCGCCCTGCACGTTCTGCGAGGTCAGGCAGTAGGCGCGGCCGATGGTGGCGTTGGCGTGGTTATACGGCCCCATCACGCCGATACCGCTGTTCATGCCGATCTCGTCGCGGATCGGTCCATTGACGATTGACAGCGCGGCCCAACTGGTCGTGCTCGACGAGCGGGCGGACACGCCGCTTGCCGCCAGCGCCAGGATGACCGGCAAATATTCCGGCCGCGCGCCGGCCATGACCGCATTGACGGCAACCTTTTCGACGTCGAAGGCCCAGGCTTCGCGGAAGGCGGTCGGGCGCATCTGCCCGACCATCTTGTCGGCGGCCTGCGATGTGCCCTTCAGCATCGCCTCGACGCGTTGTTCCGTCGGCAGATAGATCGGCAGCTTGTCGGTCCAGTGGTTCTCGAGGAAGAGCTGGTGCAGGTTCTCCTCGGTGTCGGGCTCGAGGAAGCGCGGGCGCTCGCGCTCGAAGGTCGCTCCCTTTAGATCCTCATCGGTCAAGGGCTGTGTCAGCCCTTCGATCACCCCCTGCATGAAGGGGCGCTTCTCGATCGGGTCCGTCCCCTCGATATAGGCGCGCAGTTCAGATGCGGTGCGTCCGACGACGGGCTGCGGCACGTAGCAATTGCGCAGCGTCGGCATGCCGCCGGTCCGCGCCGTCGCCTTGGCGAGGCGGGCGAAGGCATGGGTGGAGACCGGGATCGTCGGGATCCCCTCTTCTTCCAGTGCTAATGCGAAGCCCACGACCGTGGGACAGCAGGTGCTTCAGAGGCCGACGCCCATGATGGCGGCGTCTCCGTCCGCCACCACCCGGGCCCGCATCTCGGGGTCGTCCTGCCAGCTTTCCCGGGGCTTTATGATCCGGGTTTCCACCGACGGCATGTTCTCGGCGAACCACTTGCGCAGCTCTTCCATGAACACGTCGGCATTATCGAACAATGCGTCGATGAGATAGACGACCTTGCCGTCCAGCGACATCGGCCGGTTGGCGAGACGTTTGCCGACCACTTTCGGCGGGAAACCCCGCGGATCGAGCACCCTGATCTTGTCTGCCATCTCCATCCCCCGCTTTGCGATACGGTGAAAGCCTGCCATCGTCTTGCGAACGGCCAACTTCTTTCATGCTCGAAACTGGCCCAAAGCGCCGCGCCTGTCAACTCGGCAAGAACCGCATCAAACCCTTGATTTCACGTCCTTTTCGCATTTCGCGAAAGCATTTGTTCCGGTTTGTCCGGCGGGCTCGGGAATGCCCCCAGCCCGCCGACAAGAAATCAGACCTTGTCCATTTCCTTGACCTTGTCGCCGCCCGCGACCGAGTATTTCATCGGCACCTTGCGGGTGGCGAAGAACTCGTCGAGCGTCTCGCCGCGGAAAGCGGCATAGACTTCCGGGTTGGACACGCCGACCACGGCGGCCAGCTTCTCGAGCATGAAGAAGCTCACGCCGCGGCGGATCATCTCGATCCATTTCCGGTTCTTCACGAGGTCGATTTCCTCCTCCGTCAGCCCGCGCTCGGCGGCCAATGCTTCGAAATCACTGACGAACCGCTCGCGATGCTCGGGAATGATGAGATCGTGCAGGAAGGAATTCAGCCGGAAATTTTCATGGCTGCGGGCATGGGTGAACGGATAGGTGCCCTGCACGGTTTCCGCGCCGGCAAGATGATAACCCATATGCTCGCGATAGGCCTCGATTTCGGCCTTGTCGGGCTCGCCGCCCAGATCCTCGAAAACCAGCGTCGCGATGTTGGTCACCGAGGGTGCGTAGGTCTGCTTGTGGACGAGCTTCACGTCGTCGGACAGCGCGCCGCGCATGATCAGCCACATGATGACCTCAGCGCCTTCCATCCCACCATTGACGACATAGTCGGCCAGGCGCATGTCGACCAGCTTCTGCGGTTCCTTCTCCAAAAGGTCCAGGAACTCGTTGTCCCAGTCCTCGTTGATGAAGCCCGCGCGTTCGCCATGGACCTGGTGGCTGAGACCGCCGGTCGCCATGATCGCGACGTTCAGATCCTCCGGATAGCTCTCGATCGCCTTGCGCAGCGACTTGCCGAGTTTCCACATCCGCTTCGGCGTAGGGATCGGCAATTGCAGCAGTCCGCATTGCAGCGGCACCACCTTCCCGGGCCAGGGACCGTTCTCGTCGCCCAGCATCGACAGCGGCGACAGCATGCCGTGGTCGACCGGCTTGCCCTGGAAAAAGGACATGTCGAACTCGTCGGCGGTCAGCGCCATCGCGATGTGCTGCGACAGGCCCAGATGGCCTTTCGCCGGTGGCACGTCGCGCGGACCGCCCCCCTCATCGGCCGGATAATAAGTGTCGTCGATCCCCATCGAGAAGAAGGGGTAATGATCGAAAAAGAAGGATGTGACGTGGTCGTTATAGACCAGGAACAGGACGTCGATCTTCTTCTTCTGAACCCAGTCGCGCACCACGTCGAAGCCGTCGAAGATCGGCTTCCATGCCGGATCGTTTTCCTTGTGGGTATCCTTGGCGTAACCGATTGTCGGTGAGTGCGAGGCGCCGATGCCTCCGATGATCCGTGCCATGTGCCTGTCTCCTCTGCCTTGGCTCTGGCGGCGCGCCCTGGCGCATCCCGCGTGCGTGATATCTACGCGCTCCGATCAATTGGACAATTCATCGTTTTTAGACTTATCGTTCATTTTTATGAACGATAAGGAGATTGCGATGCGGTGGACTATCGATGACGTGCCGGTTTTCGTGGCCGTGGTCGACCAGAATGGCGTGACCGCCGCCGCCCGCGCGCTCGGCATGCCGAAATCGACCGTTTCCAAGGCGCTGAGCCGGCTGGAGGAAGCGCTGGGCCTGCGCCTGATCGAGCGCAATTCGCGCAATTTGCGCGTCACCGGCGAGGGTGAGACCTTTTATCGCCAGGCTGTTCTGATTATGGAACAGGTCCGCGAGGCGGACGCGGCGATGGCCGGGCTGAACGCGGTGCCGTCCGGCCGGCTCGTCGCAGCACTGCCGCCAGCGCTCTGCCAGGAACTGGTGGCGCCCAATCTCGCCTCGTTCCGTGCCCGCTATCCGGCAGTCGAACTCGACCTGATCGTCACCAGTCACGGTGTCGACCTGTTGCGCGACCAGGTCGACATCGCCGTCGTCGTCGGACCGCAACAGGATTCCGACCTGATCTCGCGGACGCTTTATGCTGGTCCGCTGATCTGGGTCGCCAGCCCGCGGTATCTTGCCGGCAATCCGCTCGGCAGGGACACGGAAACCCTTCTGCCCCATATCCAGATCTGCGAGAAACGTTACGGCCTCGCCCGCTTGCCGGTTCATGTCGACGGCGAGCCGGCACATATGGACCTCAGCCGCGGGGTTAGCCATGCAAACGATCCGATCTCGGTGCGCGCCGCGGTTCTCGGCGGTTCGGGAATATCGCTGTTGCCGGAACTCTATTGCCGCGGGCAGTTGCGTCGCCGCGAACTGACCGAAGTGGCGAAACACATCAGTTTCGATCTCTCCGCCTCGGTGCTGTCCGTCGTCTATCCGAGCCGGCGGCTGATGTCGCCAAAGACACGCGCCTTCCTCGACTTCCTCGACGAGGTTGTGGCGAACCGGTAGTGGCTGTCGGGTCGATCCTATTGGATCAGCACGTCGACGGTGGTCGCCTTGCCGGCGGCATCGATGACGGTGAGCTTCGAAAAGCCCTTGCCGTCCGGCATCCATGTGGCCGTGCGGCGGCGGAAGACGCCGTCGAGCGGCTGGCCGTTGGCGATCCACCGGAACGGCGCCTTGCCGCCCTGCAGTTTCAGGACCAGCGGCGAGAAATCCGCGCCCGATGACTCCGCCAGCTCAATGCGCGCGCCCTGCGGCGGATAGACGATCTCGGGGCCGGTCATCGTCCCGGCGACGGGAACCAATTCCGCGCTTTTCGGGACGAAACGCTTCAGGCCTTCCGGGAGGTCCGCGCGGGCGATTGCCCTGGTGCCGGGTGGCGGGCCGGCGAACGGCACTGGCTCGAGACCCGAACGGGCAAAGGCCTCGAACAGGATCGGCGCCGCCGTCCCGCCGCCGGTCGAGCCGGGCACCGCGCCATTGTCGGCACGCCCGACCCAGACTCCCAGCACGTAACGCCCGTCGTAACCGACCGACCACGCGTCGCGATAACCGTAGGATGTGCCGGTCTTGTAGGCGATGGCGCGCGGAGCGGAGGCAGCCGGCACGGGAACGCCGGTCAGGATGTCGCCGACCTGCCAGGCGGCTTTTGCCGACAGGACGGTGTTCAACCGGTAGGGCGCGCGGACGCCATGGACGCCGTCCACCAGCGTCACCGCGTTGCCGCCATTGGCGAGCGCGGCATAGGCCTGTACCAGATCGGCCAGTGAGAGACCGACGCCGCCGAGACCGATCGCCAAGCCGGGCTGTTCCTCCTTCGGCAGGACCGGCTCCACGCCGCTGCGCCTCAGCCGCTGCATCAGCGCCGCCGGTCCGACCGATTCCAGCAATTGCACCGCCGGCACGTTGAGCGACAATTGCAGCGCCTCGCGCACCGTCACGTCGCCCTGATAAAGCGTGTCGAAATTCTCCGGCCTGTAGCCGGAGAAATTGGTCGGCCGGTCGCGCATCATCGTCTCGGGTACGATGATGCCCTGCTCAAGCGCCAGCCCGTAGATGAAGGGTTTCAATGTGGAACCGGGCGAGCGCGGCGCGCGCGTCATGTCGACCCAGCCGGAGCGCGACGTGTCGAAATAATCCGCCGAGCCGACCTCCGCCAGCACCTCGCCGGTGCGCGCATCGGCCAGCATCATGGCGAGCGACAGTTTCGGTCCGAGTCGCCGCACCGCATTGCGCGCGACGGTTTCCAGCGAGGCCTGGATATCCCGGTCGATGGTGAGTTCGATCCGGTCGGCGTCGGGCTTCGCACGCATCGCCGCTTCCGCGAGATGCGGCGCCAGCGCCGGCAGGCCACGCCTCTTGCCCGACAGGTGCGCAGCCGAGGCGCGCGCCACTTCGAAAGGCTCGATCACACCGGCATCGGCCATCCGTTGCAAGACGCGGTCGCGCGCCTCTTTCGCGTTATCCGGATGCCGATCAGGGCGACGCGTTTCGGGCGATTGCGGCAGGGACACGAGGAGCGCCGCTTCGGACAGGCGCAGCTTCTTGGGCTCCTTGCCGAACCATGCGAGCGATGCGGCGCGAACACCTTCGATATTGCCGCCATAGGGCGCGAGCGTCAGGTAGCGTTCAAGGATCTGGTCCTTGGAGAGCCTGCGCTCAATCTGCAGGGCGCGGAACATCTGCCGGAGCTTGACGGAGATCGACTGGCCACCGCCGACTTCCATCAGCCGGGCCAGCTGCATCGTCAGGGTCGAACCGCCCGAAACGATGCGGCCGTTCACCGCGAACTGCACGCTGGCGCGCAGCATGGCGACCGGATCGACGCCATGGTGGTCGCTGAAGCGCTTGTCCTCGTAAGCGATCAGCATGTTGAGGAATTGCGGGTCGACCTCGCCGAGGCTGACCGGCAGGCGCCAGCGCCCCTCCTCCGTGGCGAAGGCGCGCAATAGCTCGCCGTCGCGGCCGACGACCTGGGCGGAAACGGGAACCTTTCCGATCGGCGGCAACGGATAGATCCGATCAAGCGCGAGGAAGGTCCCCGCGCCCAAAAGGGGCACGGCGACTACGGCAAGCGCCGCAGCCGCGATGATCCGCCTTGCCCTCTTTCCCGGCCGCCGCATGATCACTCGGCCGAGACGATCATCCGGCCGGTCGCCGTGCGCGCCGACAGTTCGGGCCGGTACATGTCCTCGACGCTCGCCGCCGGATGGGCGTAATTGCCCGGCGACACGGCGCGGACGACATAGGCAAAGGAGAACTCCCTGTCGCCGCGGCCCGAGCGGTTGAAGGCGGCGACGAAACGGTCGTCGCGATATTCGCTATGGGCGTAGGAGACATCGCCGAGCCAGTCGAAATTCTTCAGCTCCGCCGACCCCATGATCCGCGGATTGTCGATCTCGAAGCCCGCCGGCAGCAGGTCCGTCACAAGCACGCGCGAAGGCCAAGCATTGAGTTCATTGACCGTCAGCACGACGACGTAGCGCTCGTTCTGCTTCACCTCGGCGACGCTGACCTGCTCGCCTTCCAGCGTGTAGTAGCGGCGCTGGATGGAGAAGCCGTCGCCGCCGGCCGGCAGCGGCTGTTTCGGCGCGGCAACCGTGGTGATGGTCAAGTCGACAGGTTTGTCGCCCTTGTTGGTCACGCGGATCGGCGAGACCTCCAGTTCGGAGCCCTCGACCCGTTCGGCGAAGGGGCCGTCATGGCTGGCTCCGTTCACGTCGAGATCGACGCCGTTTTCCTCCGCCGCAAGGGCGCGGGCGGCGAGCAGCATCCAGGCCTCGTCCTGGGTCGAGGTCCAGCGCACCGATTTGCGGATGCCGGAGACGTAGCCGATCATCTCCTCGACCGAGGAAACCGACGGCTTCGTCTCGGCGGCGAGCGCCAGCATCGCCGCTCCGTCGCGCAGCCGCGAGCCGTAATCCGTGCGCCAGACCGATTTTGGCGCGGTCGCCCGGGCCAGTCGCAGCGCAGATGCAAAAGCGTTCTCCGCGCCGGCCTGATCGCCATAGAGCGCCAGGCTCGCGCCAAGCTGCGCCCGCGACATGGGGCTGGAGAATTCGCCGATCTGGCTCTCCGAGTAATAGCGCAGATCGGTCAGGGAAGCGCGGCGATTGCGGGCCAGCACGTAGAGCGCATAGGCGATTTCGCTGCCTCCGGCGGAGAGATCATTGTTGTAGGCGAGCGTGTTCTGGAGATTGTCCAGCGCCTGCATCATCGCCTGTTCCGGCACGTCGTAGCCCTGCTCACGCGCCCGCGTCAGGAAGTCCGACACATAGGCGTCGAGCCACGGATCGCCGCCGCCCGCCCCCCAGAGGCCGAAACTGCCGGCGGAGGACTGGTAGTTCAGCACGCGGTCGATCGCGCCCTGGATGCGCTTCTTCAGGTCCGGATCGTCCGGCAAACCGGCGGTCCTCGCCAATTGCGAGACATAGAGCAGCGGCAGGGCGCGGCTCGTCGTCTGCTCGGCGCAGCCATACGGATAGCGGTCGAGCGTCATCAGGAGCGACGGGATGTCGAAGGCCGCATAGCGCGTGACGCCGACCGAGACGGTGGCCCCGTCGAGGATGCTCGCCGCGAGCAATTCGCTATCGACGGTGATCGCGCCGCCATTGGCCGCGAGCGGCACCTGCATGCGCGTCGTCACGGGCAGCGTGTCGGCGCGCACCGGGATGTAGCGCGTAGTTTCAAGCGCCATGCCGTCGGCATGGGCGAGGCGCACCACGACCGTGCCGGAGCCGATATCGTTCGCGGACAGGTTCAAGCGCACGGATTCACGCGCGCCGGACTCAAGCGCGACAGTCATCGCCTGGACGCTCGCCGACAGTTCCTCGCTCGGTTCGACGCTGAGTTCGTAGTCGCCGGCCGGGCCGTCGGTGTTGGCCAGTTCGACCAGCATCTGAGCCGTATCGCCGACCGCCATGAAGCGGGGCGTGCTCGCCATGATGACCACCGGATCGCGGATGATCAGGTCCTGCGTCGCGTGGCCGACGCCTTCGCCCGACCATGCGACCGCCATCAGCCGCGCCGTGCCGTTGAATTGCGGCACGTCGAAACTGACCGTCGCCTTGCCGTCGGCGTCGAGACGGACGATGCCGGAATAGAGCGCCAGCAGCTTCTCGGTCGGCGGGCTCCCCTTGGAGCCGAGCGCCATGCCGTCGCCGCCGGTACGCAGCTTGCCCATCTCGCCGGCCGAGCCGTCGATCAGCCGGCCGTAGAGATCGCGCATTTCGAGGCCGAGGCGGCGCTGGCCGAAATACCAGTCGTCCGGGGCGGGCGGCTCGTAGCGGGTCAGGTTGAGAATACCGACATCGACGGCCGCGAGCGTCACATAGGCTTCCTCGCCCGCCGACAGACCGGTCACAGAGATCGGCACAGAGAGGGTGGAATTCGGCTCGATGCGTTCCGGCACGTCGAGCGCGACGGCGAGCTTGCGGTCGCCCGGATCAACGGCGAGCCATTTGACGCCGATGGCGCGCATCGGCATGCGCGTTTCCTCGGCATCGCCGGGTCGGAACAAGGTCGCCGTAACATAGGCGCCGGCGCCCCAATCCTCGCTGACCGGGATATCGACGGTCGTACCGCCTTCCGGCACCGAGGCCGAGAAAGTCTGCAGCAGCCGCTCGGAACCGATGGTGATCAGCGCTTCGCCGGCGAAACGCGGCGAGATCTTCAACCGCGCCGTATCTCCCGGCGCGTATTCGGCCCTGTCGAGCGCGATTTCCAGACCGTCCGGCGTGTCGGTCGAGGACGCCTCGACATACCAGCCGGCGTGGAACTCGACGCTCGAAATCGGGCCCGCGTCTTCGGGCGAGGACACGTCGAGCCGGTACCGGCCCCAGTCGACGGCAGAGGAAATCGCGCCCGCATCATCGGCGGTCACGTCGATCGTGCCGGAGGCGATCTTCGTCGTCAGCTCGACCGGCTCGTATTTCCAATAGGTGCCGTCGCGATACCACTGGTAATGCGTCTCGACGCGGACCAGCGACCATTTCAGGCCGTTCATGTCGATGCGCTGGCCGTCGCTGTCGACGGCGATCACCCTGAAGCCCGCATTGCCGCCTTCCGGCACCTGGAAATCGCCGAAATCGGGCCGGATGCCGATCATCTCGGTGACCGGCGCGATGGCGAGATCGAGCGCGCGTTCGACCGGGCGCCCGCCATTCTCGCGCATCCGCACCGTCACCGTGCCGGCGAGCAGCCGCGTCGTGTCGGGCGCCTCGTCGAGGCCGACCTCGAACACAGCCTTGCCGTCATCGTCGAGCGCCGACAATCCGTCGAGGCTGCGGGTCCGTTCGACCTCGCTGACATCCTCGTCGGTCAGTCCGAAGACATAGCCCGGGAACGCGTCCCAGTTCTGCGTCGTTTTGATCGACAATTCGCCTTCCAGCGTCAGGCCCGCCGCCGGCGCGCCGTAGAGATATCGGCCGTCGACCTGGATCTCGGTCAGTTCGCCGATCACCATGTCGCCGCCGGTGAGCGTGAACTCGGTACGGTCGGGCACGAAATCCTCGACCAGGAAGACCTTCTCGGCCAGCGCGGGCTGCTCCGGGTCCGTGTAGATCCGCATCGTCCATGCGCCGCGCTGGGCGTTGTCCTGAAGCTGCAGATCGACGGAATGGCCGCCGGCTTCCGCGCCGTTCGAGACGATGCGGCGATCCTCCATGCCGTCCGGGCGGGTGAATATGAACACCATAGGCAGGCCGGATACCGCCCGCGCGGCGCTGTCGCGGGCAAGCGCCTGCGCATGCACGACCTCGCCGGCGCGGTAGATGCCGCGCTCCGTCCATGCGTAGAGATCGAGCGCGCCCGCCGCCGGACGGCCGGTCACGCCGCGGTCGGAGAGATCGAAGCCGGCTCGCGTCAGGTCGAGGAAGACAAAATCGTCATCGTCGCGCTCGGCGGTCAGGGCCGCCGGTTCGAGACCGCCCTCGCCCCGGGTCAGGCCGCGCTCGAACCGCGCCATGCCGTCGGCGTCGGTCACGACCTCGCCGAGCAGTTCGTTATTACGCGCGATCAGCGACAGCGACACGCCGGCGATCGGCTGCGCGCCACCGAGCGAACGGGCGAAGACGGTCAGCCCGTCCTCACCGGAAAAGGTGGTCAGGCCGATATCGGACACGACAAACCATTGCGTCGCCTTGGGCTGCCAGTACTCGGAGCGTTCGCCGGGAACTTTCGCCGTCAGAACATAGACGCCGGGCTTGCGCTCGGGCACTGCCTCGTCGACCGGGAAGCTCGTCGTCACTTCCTCGTTCAGCACGCTCTGGATGTCGATTTCGCCTTTCCAGACCGGTTCGCCGATATCGTCGCGGATCGTGTCGAGCGAATAGCCGTCGAGCTGGGTCATGAACTGGTTGCGGGTCAGCGTCTGCGAAAGCGCGCGGTCGCCGACACGGTAAAGCTCGATTTCCGCCTTGTCCGTGTTGACGGTGACGATCGGAATGCCGCGGCGCGCCGTTCCCGGCAGGACGAAGTTGTCGCCGGTGAAGCGCAGGCTCGGCGCGCGGTCGGGCACGAAGATGTTCAGCGCAACGGGCTTCTCCAGAACTTCGCCGATATTGGACGGCAGGCCGGCGCGCAGCGTGATCCGGTATCGGCCGCCATGCTCCAACCCGTCGATGCAGATTTCCTTCGAATTGATCACGAGCGACTGCGGCGGTGCGCCGTCGAGCGTGATGAAGCCGGCGAAATCGGTGTCGGCTAGGTTTTCCGAGAACTGTACGCAGGCGCGCGGCGTCTCGGCGTCGGCATCGACGGTGTGTTCCAGCACGCGGAAGCCGAAGCGGGTGCGCGCGGCGGCATAGGCGTCGCGGATACCGGCGGAATCGGCCAGTTCGAGGCTCGCCTTGTAGGCCTCGATGGCGGGACGGCCGTCGGCCAGTTTCTCGAAGGCTTCGCCCATCAGCGCAAGCGCGCGGGCGCGATCCGAAACGGTGCGCGAGACCTGGTAGGCGTTGAAAGCGGCGCTGGCCGCCGTCTCGCGCAGCTTTCGCACCTCGTCCGGACGCGGAACGACAGCGAGCGCGGCACGCGCGATGCCCGCCCATGCGGCGCTATCCTCGGGCGCCAGCGCGGCGGCAAGACCGAATTTCTTCAGCGCGGCGCGTTGATCCCCGGCTTTCGCGGCGGCTTCCGCCTCGTCGGTCAGCGCACCGGTGCTTTCCGTCAGATCGGAGGGCACAGCCGCGATCAGGTTGCTGCGGTAATTGGTGGCCATCGTCTTGTAGCCGCGTGCGAAATCCAGATCGGGCGCAGCGCCGAGATCGGGTTCCGCGCCGATTTCGATCACCCGTCCGGCAACCGAACCCTCGGAGAGTTGCAACCGGCCGAAATCGGACTTGAGGAAGCACCAGTTCACCTTCGAATTGAAGGTGAAGGCCCGGCAGTTCCGGTTGGCGAGGCAGATATTCTCGCATTGGTCCAGCGTGACATCCGTCGCGGTCGAAATATCGAAGCCGTAATAGTCGCCGTTTTCACTGGTGACGACGCGCCGGCCTGTCTCCTGCGCCGTGGCGAGGTTCGCCGCGAGAATGACGGAGAGACATGTGGACAGGAAAACGAAAAAAGCTCGCTGGAACACGACGATATATCTCCCCGATGCATGACAGGTCCGCGGGATGCGCGCCTGCCGAAAGCGACCAACCGTCGCACACTAGAGGCAAAGTTTGCGCGCAAAATGTGACAGATCGCACGGCGCGGAATTCCAGGAGCAACGCAGGGGGCAGATGCCGGGCGCCGAGAAGCGGCCCGCGATTCAAGGCCCGACGCGCCGGAGTAAGGATCGCCCTGCCCGCCCGGCCGGATACGACCGCTTTTCCCGGGAGGACCTTATTTCAATCAATCGATTGACTTAAATCAAGGATGAGCGCAGACTGCCCTGCGAGGACAATGCGGTGAGCGAGAACCGGGAATGAAACGCGAAAAGCCCCTCAAAACAGCGGCGGGCGCCGGTGGAAACGAAGGCAATGCCGAGCCCCGCACGCGCAGCGATCGCGGCGCAGACACGCGTGCGCAGCTTATCGAGGCAGCGCTCGAGATCTTCGGACGCCTTGGCTATGAGGGCGCCACCACGCGGCAGATCGCCAAGGCGGCGGACGCCAATCTCGCAGCGATCGTCTACCACTTCGGCAGCAAGGAAGCCCTGCATCTGGCCGTCGCGGAGCACGTCGCCAAGAGCATTCTCGCCAGGATCGGGCCAACTCTGGCGACGATCTCGGCACCCGAGGCAACCGCGACACCCGAAGCGGCACGCGCGTCGCTGCACAGTCTGGTCGGGACCATTATCGATGTCCTGCTGGGCTCTGCGGAGGCGGAGCGCTGGGCGCGTTTCATCGTCCGCGAACAGCTTCAGCCGACAGCCGCTTTCGACGTGATTTACGGCTTCATGGAACACGCCATGTCGACCGCCCTGCGCATCGTCACGACCATTCTCGATACGCCGGAGGACGAGGAAATCCGGCTGCGTACCATCACCGTACTCGGCCAGGTTCTCGTCTTCCGCGTCGCCCAGACGCTGGTGTTCAGGCGCATGAACTGGACAGCCATCGGCGACCGCGAACGGGCCGCGATCAAGCAGGTCATACTGCAAAACCTGGATGCCATTCTCGAAGGAACCAAGCCATGAGGCGGATCGTCATTCTCCTGATCGTCGTCATCGCCGCCGCTGGCGCCGGCGCATGGTGGTGGCAAGACCACAACGGCAATGGAAACGGTTCATTGGTCCTTTACGGGAATGTCGACCTGCGTCAGGTCGACCTCGCCTTCAGCGGCAGCGGTCGGATCGCCGACATACTTGTCGAAGAAGGCGCGGAGGTAAAAAAGGGCGACGTGATCGCCCGTCTGGATACGAGCCTCATCGCGCCGCAAGTCGCTCAGGCCGAAGCCACGGTGGCGGCGCAGACGGCGACAGTCGCGAAGCTGCACAACGGCTCGCGCCCGGAAGAGATCGCCCAGGCAGAGGCGAATGTCGACGCCGCGAGAGCCAGCGCCCGCAATGCCGAGCTTAGCTATGATCGCGCCGTCCAGCTCCATGAGGGATCGAACCCGGCCGTGGCGCAAAGCCAGGTCGACTCGGCCAAGGCCGCCGAGGATTCCGCTGCCGCGCAGCTCGAAGTCGCCCGGCAGGCGCTGGCCCTTGCCAAGGCGGGCCCGCGCGAGGAAGACATCGCCGCGGCGGAGGCCCAGCTCAAGGCCACCCAGGCGGCGCTCGATCTGTTGCGCCAGCAACTGAAAGACGCCGAACTCGTCGCGCCGACCGGCGGCATCATCCGCTCGCGCCTGCTCGAGCCGGGCGAAATGGCATCGCCCGCCAAACCGGTTGTCTCCATCGCCATCGTCGATCCGAAATGGGTGCGCGCCTATGTCTCCGAACCTGACCTGCCGAAGGTCGCCCCGGGCGCGGCTGCGAGCGTCACCGTCGATGGTTACGGACAGGCCCTCTCCGGGACCGTCGGTTTCATTGCGTCGGTGGCGGAGTTCACGCCGCACGCCATCCAGACGGAAGAGCTTCGCACCAGTCTCGTCTACGAGGTGCGCGTGCTGGTCGACGATCCGGACGACACGCTGCGTCTCGGCATGCCGGCGACCATCCGCCTGACACCGGACGACGCGACGCAATGACGGAGAACCCGCGCCCCGCCATCGAAGGCCACGGCATCGGCAAGCTCTTCAAGCGGGCCGGCGGCGAAATGGTGACCGCTCTCGACGATGTCTCGCTGACCGTCGAACATGGCGGCCTGGCGGCGCTGGTCGGTCCCGACGGCGCCGGCAAGACGACACTGATCCGGCTGATGGCGGGGCTCATGACCGCCGACGCCGGCAGCCTCAATGTGCTCGGCATCGACATCGCCCGGGATCCCCAGGCCGTGCAGGACCGGATCGGCTACATGCCCCAGAAATTCGGGCTGTACGAAGATTTGAGCGTTCAGGAGAACCTCGATCTCTATGCGGATCTGCACGGCGTGACGCTCGAGGACCGCAAGCGCGCCTATCCGCAGCTCATGGACATGACCGCGCTCGGACCGTTCACCAGGAGACAGGCCGGACGCCTTTCGGGCGGCATGAAGCAGAAGCTCGGCCTCGCCTGCACGCTGGTCAGGGCGCCCGACCTGCTGCTGCTTGACGAGCCGACGGTCGGTGTCGATCCGCTGTCGCGACGCGAATTGTGGGAGATCATCCTGCACCTCGTCCGCGAACAGGGCCTGACGGTGCTGATCAGCACCTCCTATCTGGACGAGGCGGAGCGCTGCGCGCGTGCGGTCGTCATGCATGAGGGCAAGGTACTGGCCAAGGGGCCGCCCGGATCGATAACCGAGGTCGCAGCCGAGCGAGCGTTTCTGGCCTCTCCGCCCGACGGGCAGCCGGCGCGCCTGCTGCAGACCCGCCTGCTCGACGATCCCGGCATTACCGATGCCGTGCCGCAGGGCGGCCGCGTAAGGGTGGTCAAAGCTTCGGCCGGCGCTGACGATCCCGCCGGCATCGAACTGACCGCCGTGGAGCCGCGTTTCGAGGACGGCTTCATGGCGTTGCTGCACAAGGCCGCCGACACCGGCGATTCGAAGTCGATGTCGCTCGGCCACACGGCAAAGCGCCGCAATGGCGACACGGTGGTCGAGGTCGACGATCTGGTGCGCAAGTTCGGGACCTTCACCGCCGTCGACCATGTGAGTTTCGCAGTCAAGACCGGCGAGATCTTCGGCCTGCTCGGCCCAAACGGGGCCGGCAAGACCACCACTTTCCGCATGTTGTGCGGACTATTGCCGGCCAGCGACGGCACGCTGCGCGTCGCCGGGGTCGACCTCAGGAAGGCGCGGGCCTCGGCGCGGCAACGCGTCGGCTATGTGGCGCAGAAGTTTTCTCTCTACGGCCAGCTGTCGGTCACCCAGAACCTGGAATTCTTCGCCGGCGCCTATGGCTTGTCCGGCCGCCGCCGCAAGGAACGCATCGCCTGGGCCATGGACCAGTTCGAACTCTCCGAATTGGCGAAACTGCCGAGCGGGCAATTGCCCGGCGGTTACCGGCAACGCCTGGCCATGGCCGCCGCGCTCCTTCACGAGCCGGAAATCCTGTTTCTCGACGAGCCGACGAGCGGCGCCGATCCGCTGGCCCGCCGCGAATTCTGGCAGCGCATCACGTCGCTCGCCGAGGAAGGCGTCACCGCCATCGTCACGACGCATTTCATGGAAGAGGCCGAATATTGCGATCGCGTCATCATCCTCGACGCCGGCCAGGTGCTGGCGCGCGGCACGCCCGCTGAAATCCGCGCCCATGCGCCGGAGAGCGAAGGCCGCGAACCGACCATGGAAGACGCCTTCATCGCCATCGTCGAGGAAGCGCGGCGCGACCATGGCCGCCCCGGCGAGAGGAGCGCGGCATGAGCGAGACCGGCCCGTCCTCCCCCGCCCCCGACGCGAGCAGTCATGGCGGCCGCATGCGGCGCGTAAAGGCGCTTATCGTGAAGGAGAGCCGTCAGATCATGCGCGATCCGAGCAGCATCGCGCTCGGTATCGTCATGCCGGTGATCCTCATCCTGCTGTTCGGCTACGCCCTGTCGCTCGACGTCAGGAATGCGCCGATCGCTTTGGTGATCGAGCAGCCCTCGGAAATGGCCAGCGAAATTTCAGCGGGCTTCCGCCTGTCGCCCTATTTCGACGCGCGGACCGTGACCTCGATGGCCGAGGCCGAGACACTCATGCAGGCCCACGAGGTCGACGGCATCGTCCATCTTCGCGCCGATTTCGCGCGCAAGGTCGGCGCCGGAGACGCCACCGTTCAAGTCCTGCTTCACGGAACCGACGCCAACACGGCGCGCATCATCGAACGTTACGTGCTCGGCGCGATCGGGATGGCCTCGCGGCGTCTCAGGGACGAAGGCATGCCCGTTGTCGGCAACGGCCCGGTCCGGCTGGAGAGCCGCATCTGGTACAACGAGAATGGCAACAGCCAGTATTTCCTCGTCCCGGGCCTGATCGTGTTGATCATGACGCTGACAGGCGCCTTTCTCACCGCGCTCGTCATGGCGCGCGAGTGGGAGCGCGGGACGCTGGAGGCGATCTTCGTGACGCCCGTCAGGGCCTCGGAGATCCTGCTCGGCAAGATCGTGCCCTATTTCGGCCTGGGCATGGTCGGCTTCGCGCTTTGCGTCGTTGCGGCCCTGCTGCTGTTCCACGTGCCGTTGCGCGGCTCGTTCAGCGTGCTCACCGGCGTATCCATGCTCTACATGCTGGTTTCGGTCGGCTTCGGGCTTTTCATTTCCTCGGTGACAAAAAGCCAGTTCGTCGCCTCGCAGATCGCGCTGATCGCGTCCTTCCTGCCTGCGATGCTGCTCTCCGGCTTCCTGTTCGACATCCGCTCCATGCCGTTCGCCCTGCAGATTTTCACCCAGATCCTGCCGGCGCGCCATTTCGTGACGCTCCTGCAGACGATCTTCCTGGCGGGCGACATCTGGCGCGTGATCCTGCCGGCCACGGGAGTGCTGACGCTGATGGCGCTCGTCCTGTTTGCCGCAACGCTGCGCGCGACGCGCAAGAAACTCGCCTGAGGTGCGACCGTGAGAGACAGCCTTCTGCGTGTCGCCAGTCTTGTCCGCAAGGAGGTCCTCGCCCTGCTGCGAGACCCGCGCAGCCGCGTCATCCTCTTCGTGCCGCCTTTGCTGCAATCCCTGCTGTTCGGCTATGCCGCAACCTTCGACCTGAACCACGCACCCTATGCGGTCTATGACGAGGACCGAAGCGCCGCCTCCGCGGATCTGCTGGCGCGCATGGACGGTTCGGGCGTGTTCGAACGCGTTGCGACGATCCGGCGATCGTCCGACATCGCCCGCCTGATTGACGACCGCGACGCATTGCTGGTGTTGCGCATCGGGCCCGATTTCGAGCGCAAGATCTCCGCCGGACAGCAGGCCGATATCCAGCTGATTGCCGATGGCCGCAACTCCAATACAGCCGGAACCGCCGTCAGCTATGTGAGCGCGATCGTCAGCGGCTTCAACGCGGATTGGCGCGCCGCGCACGACATGCCCGATCCGCCGGTCACGACCAGCGTGCGCGCCTGGTACAATGGCAATCTCGAAACCAGCTGGAACATGATACCCGGCATGATCGGCACCATAACCATGTTGCAGGTGCTGCTTCTCACCGCGCTCTCGGTGGCGCGCGAGCGGGAGGACGGCACGTTCGACCAGTTGCTCGTTACACCAATCCGCCCGTCTGAAATCATGCTCGGCAAGGCCCTGCCCTCGACGGTGATCGGCCTGATCCAGGCGACGATCATCCTGCTGGTCGCACAACTCTGGTTCCGGATTCCATTCGCCGGTTCGTTCGTAACCCTCTATGCCGGGCTCATCCCCTTCGTGATCGCCAGCGTCGGCATCGGGCTCTTCATTTCCTCGCTGGTTGCGAGCATGCAGCAGGCGATGCTGTTCTCCTTCATCCTGCTGATGCCCTTCATCCTGCTGTCGGGACTGGCGACACCGATCGCCAACATGCCGGACCTGTTCCAGTGGATCACGCTGATCGACCCGTTGCGCTATGCGCTCGACATCACGAGGCGGGTCTATCTGGAGGGAGCGGGTCTCGGCCAGCTGATGGGCGACATCTGGCCGATGCTCCTGATTGGCGCGGTAACGCTGCCGATCGCGGCATGGATGTTCCGCAACCGGCTTACGTGAGCCGATCCCTATCGGTTTTCGAAATAAGGCCGATCCGCCCTGTCAAGGAACCACGTGCCAACAGGCTTGCTCCGACGTGGCAGTCAGAGCATGGGGTCAGTATGTCGACGCGACCTTGGAGGTCGAGCGTCTTCGGGGCCGCTGGCTCCCGTGTTCTTTTAAACGGGTCAATGCCAAGCATTACGCGGGGAACAGGACCGGCGACACGGAAACAGCGCTGGTGTCCACATCCAGGCGCGCCAATTTCCCGAATTGCGGTGAGGATAGATGGCGGAGAGGAAGGGACTCTCCCCCATACCGAGTTGTTTCCCGCGTTTCCGACGATACAAGCGCGTCGCCGCCGGATCAACGATACACGCTCGTGTACACCACCCGATACACGGATCTCAAGGATCTACTTGAGATCGCTGGGAATTTGCGAAAACCGGAGTCTCGAAAAGTTTTCGCGGACGCAGCCCCAAACGCTACTGCGGCCGGAAGGCACTGTCATAAAGCAGTGCGCCCAGCTATGTCCGCCTGGCTCCTGAGATTGACATGGCGAGCGTCCGCGCGGCGCTCGGTGCAGAACCTAAGCGCGGGTCCGTGCCCTCACGTGATATTCAACGAACCGCCATGTAGGCGTATCGCGAACCGAACAATACGAAAGCGACCATCCAGAGTGAGCCGCTTGCTACGAGCAGCGCCGAAGCCGGCTCCACAGCGTATGCAAAGCGCAGGATCACGCTGATGACGAGAGCCGCATAGATCGCAAGGATCATGCCATCCGCATGCAGTTTCCGCCCGGTGTGCCCGAGGCTCGCGCGGGTCATGACCGCCACCGTCATCATGGCGATCGCGCCGGCGGTCAGAAGATGCAGGGCCCCGGCTGGCGGGACGAGATCCGGCGTACCGATTGATAGCGCCACCGCGATCATGCCCGCCGGCACGAAGGCGTAGGCCACGTGCAAGACCGCCACCAGTCCTTCGGAAAACGTTTGCCAGCCCTTCCAGCGAGCCAGACGGACAAGGTTGAGCAAGCCGGCCAGAGCTAAGGCCATGGCTGCGACCAAGCTTTCAGGTGCGCCTATCCATATCAGGAATGCTGCGGCGGATGCCGCAATGGTCAATCCGTCAAAGCGGCCGAAGGGAACGGGAAAGGATTTCGAACGATTCTGCGCAAGCCAATTCCGGGTGAAGCTCGGGATAACCCGCCCGCCGATCAGCATGATCAAAAGCAGGATGACAGCGATCCCGCCTCGCCGGCTGTAATCGGTCGTTCCGGTCGTCGCGGCTTCATAGTGAAACGCGATGTTGGCGCCGGCGAACAGCGTTACCAGCGCCAACACGCGCAAGTTTCGATAGCTGCGGCCGACGACAAGTTCCCGTGCGATCACGAAGATCAACCAGACGGGAAACGCCAGGTCGAACACAGCAACCAGCAATGCATTCGAGTCACCGGACACCGTGACGGCAATACGCCCGGCGACCCAAATCAGGAACAGGATCAGCAATCGCCAGCCGGAGACCGGAAGCCGCTTCGTCCAGTTCGGCACCGCGGTCAGAAGGAAGCCGGCGATCACCGCTCCGGTATAGCCGAACAGGAGTTCGTGTATGTGCCAATCCACCAGTCCGAAGGCCGGGCTAATGACACTGACGCCGGAAAGCACGGCCACGAAGATCGCCATCACCAGCGCCGCCCAAGTCGCGGCGGCGAGGAAGAAGATCCGGAATCCCTGCCGCAGGATGGCAGGCATGTCCGCATGCCGGGCGGCAATTCGCTCGCCGGTTTTCAGAACGCGCGCCATGTCGCCGCCGCACTCCCTACCAGGCGTTCAGGCTGCATCACGGGTTCGCCTTCGCACTGCGGTGGAACCTAGCGCCCACTGCGTAACCGCCTCCGCATCCGGCGGGAGGAACGTGCCGATACCGGCGGTAAATTCGCTCCAGGCCGGCTCGTATGTTTCGCGGACAGCGGTCAGTACCGGCACGCCGAGACCGCAGGCGCTTTCGATCACGCTGCGGAAGCCGTGACCGTCGGATTCCCCTTTGCCGAAACGGTTCAATACCAGCAGTTCGGTACTGGGCCGGATGGCCGACAAAAGCCGTCCGGAAATATCCGCCAGCGCTTGCGGGTCGAGGCGGCATCCCCGCGATCCCGCGCCGAGCGCTTGCGTGATGCGCAATTGCTCGCCGCTGGAGACATCCTCCAGGAATGTCGCGGGACAGCAACCCGGCCCGTCCGGCGTCTCGCGTTGAAGATAGCCAGCGGCCGAATAGCCGCGCGACTGGACAGCGCGCACGACCGTTTCAAGAACTTCGTCGATACGGTCGCCATCGCCGAACCGCACCGCGGCGATGGCGAGCTGATGATCCGTCATAGGAAATCTCCATTCGAAGAACCCGTCACTTGCGGGCAGAAAGCAAGAAAGCCAAGCGGGTCCCCCGGCGCGACCTGCGCCTGCCCGGCAGGGATAACGACAAGTCCGTCGGCTTGGCCCAGCGCATGGAGCGTTCCGGAACTGCCATTTCCCAGCGCCTCGACGACCGGCAGGCCTTCCGGCGACCACGAGGCAATCCGGGCCGGCACGTATTCCGTACGTCCCGTCTTGCGGTGTGCCGAATATCCGGCAAGCGCGCGTGTTGCGCCGCCTTTCGGTTGATTTGCGCCGCCGAGACGCAGGATCTGTTCGCGCACGAACAGCTCGAAGCTGACGAATGCCGATAGGGGATTGCCTGGCAGTCCGAAATAGGCGGTTTTGCCGAGCGTGCCGAAAAAGGCCGGCTTGCCGGGCTTCAACGCAACCTTCCAGGCATGGACCGTGCCGCCGGCCTCCACGAAAGCCGGCCGGATGAAATCACGCCCGCCGGCCGATACCGCGCCGGAGGAAAGCAACAAATCGAACTCGCCCGCATGACGCGAGAAGAACCGGACTGTCGCGGCGGGATCATCGTCGACGATGCCGAGATCGATGACCTCGGATCCGGCGCTTTCTGCAAGCGCGATCAGCATGGGCCGGTTCGCATCGAAAATTCGCCCCTCTTCCGGTGCGGCTTGCGAAACCAGTTCGCTGCCGGTCGAGAAGATGCCGACACGCGGACGCCGAAATACATCCAGCGCGGTGTAACCGTTTGCCGCGAGCAAGCCGACATGGCGCGGTTCGACCCCGGTGCCGGCCGCGACGAGCAGCGCATCGCGCCCGATATCGGAACCACGGCGGCGGATGTTCTCGCCGGAACGCGGACGATGCCCCACAGTGACGAAAGCGCCCTCGTCCTCGCAGTCCTCGATCATCACCACGGCATCGGCGCCCGCAGGAACCGGCGCGCCAGTGTAAATCCGTTTCGCCATTCCTTCCGCCCACTCGTCAGCAAGCGCATGGTCGCCCGCGGCAACCGTTGCCAGGACGGCCAGGCGCCAAGGCCCCTCCCCGCTCAGATCGGCAACGCGAACGGCGAAACCGTCCATCGCCGACTGGTCGAAGAACGGCATCGGGCGTGGCGCGCGGATATCGCGAGCGGATACCCTTCCGGCTGCATTGCCAAGCAGCACCGGCTCCATTTCGCGAACCGGAGCGACCAGAGAGCGGGCAATGGCGGTGGCTTGCGCGACGCTCAGCATGCTTTCCAGATGGCGCGGATCGTCGCAGCCGCAGCATAGGGTGGCGACAGCGCTATGAATGGTCATGGCATTCCTCCCCTTGATGTCCGCTGCAACCGCATTCGAGGTCGCGGATGAGGCCGTCATTGAGTCCGTAGACCCAGCCGTGAATCGCCAGACCCTTGCCGCGCTTCCATGCAGACTGGATGATCGGCGTGCGCGACAGGCCCTCCACCTGTGCAGCGATGGACAGTTCGCACAGCCGGTTCAGACGGGTATCCGGATCGAGAACCGGGGTGAGTTCGCCATCATGCGCGTCAGCGACGTCGCGGATCGGCTGCAACCAGTGATCGATAATGCCGTGACGGTGACCGTCCATGGCGGCTCGCACGCCGCCGCAGCCGTAATGGCCGCAAACGATGATGTGCTTGACCTCCAGCGTCTCGACCGCGAATTCCAGCACGGACAGAAGGTTGAGATCGGCGCGATGGACGAGATTGGCGACATTGCGATGGACGAAGACCTCGCCTGGTTCCAGGCCGGTGATGACATTCGCCGGAACGCGGCTGTCGGAACAGCCGATCCAGAGATATTCCGGCCGTTGCAGGGCAGAAAGCCGGCGGAAATAGTCGGGATCCTCGCTAACCTTCCCGGTCGCCCATCGGATATTGTGGTCAAGCAGATCAGTTAGCATGTGATATTCCCGAAAAGTCGATGCCCCGGCGCGCCGCCATGCGGCGGCCGAGATTGCGTAGGTCGTCGATGGTCAGGCGGACCCGCGCAAGCGGCAGGACGATTGCATTCTCGACGATCAGATGCCGCCTCTCATTCGCCGCGAACCGGTGCAAAAGGCCTTGAAACGCGTTCGTGAAACGCTTCCGGCCGGTTTTATCGGACAGGCCTTCGACGATAACCTCCGCGTCCAGCTTGTCGGCCGCATGTTCCTGGCTCAGTTCGCCGAGAACCTCCTCTATCCGGTCCTCCGGTTCGGCACGACGGCGAAGCAGCGGAAACAGATCCTCTTCCTCGTCGATGACGTGCGGACCGAAATCCTCGCGCAGGAAGCGCAAGACGGCGGCGATGCACTCCTCGTCGCGGCTTTCCGCATCAGCAATCCGATCGATCATCCAGCACAGGGTGCGCTGCCGAAAATGCTCGGAGAAGACGTAGTCGAGCGGCGTGGCAAGCTGCGCCGAAGGCGTCGGAGTAGCAAGAGCCTGGAGTGCCATATGACGTGCTTCGTCGGTCTTGTTCATCGGCCACGCTCCTATTGCACGAGCGGTCCTTCAGCGGTGTCCAGCGAAATGCCGCGAATGTCGGCTTGTCCGGCAAGGACGGCGATGTATTGCGACACCGCCCTGGACCAGGCCGATGCCTCCAGCCAGGCGGCGATCCGGTCGGCCACCATTTCGTAAGGCAGTTGCCGACCCTCGACCTTCCGGTCCAGCGCGATGACGTGAAAGCCGAACCGGCTTTCCACCGGTGCGGCCGAAATCCCGCCTTCCCGCATCGTCGACACGGCGGCCTCGAATTCGGCCACCGTGCTGCCGCGCGTCAGTTGCCCGAGATTGCCGCCCTGCTCGCGCGAGGGGCAATCGGAGTTCTCCCGGGCAAGCAACGCAAAGCGTTCGGGCTTGTCGGCAAGCAGTTCGCAAAGCGCAACGGCACGCTCTTTCGCAGCGGCACGCGCCTGCCGATCGCTCTCCGGGGCGGCGAGGAGAATGTGGCGTGCCTCGAAAAGCGGTTCGGTGCGGAATTTTTCCGGGTGACGCTCGTAGTAGCGCAGGCGTTCTTCTTCGGTCGCCGACGGCGCTTGAGCCTCACGGTCGACCAGAAAGCGGATCGCTGCGTCGCGCTCCGTTTCCGTTCGGTCGCTTTCGTCGCGCTCCGGCACCGCGGCGATTTCCAGTCGCTGCGCCTCCTGCCAGAGCAGTTCGCGAATTACCAGGGCTTGCGCCGCGGCGCGCAATGCGGCGCCTGGATTTTCCGCCGGATGGTTTTGCGCCTCGGCAAGGATTTCGCTCTCGGGAATCGCTATCCCGTTTACCGAAATTTCCCTGATGACCGGGGCCGCCTTCGGTGGGATCTTTGTATCCGGCTCCTGGTAAGTCGAGTAGCTGCCCCCCTGCGGCGCTGCCGCAGGGGATTCGATAGACGGATTCCTATAGATCGTCGCCATGGTTCACTCCGCCGGAAGCCGGGTTTGCGCCGCCCGACGATTGCGTTCGCGCACGACCTGATAGCCGGGCCGCCACATGTAGCGCACGGGCACGCTCAGCATGTGAACGAGACGCGTGAACGGGAACAGCAGCAGGATCGTCAGGCCGAGCACGAGGTGCAGCTTGAAGATGATCGAGGCCTCGGCGACATAGCTGGACGCGTCCAGGTTGAAGGTGAAGATGCCCTGCGCCCAGGTCATGAACTTCACCATCTCGTGGCCATCGAGATGCTGCAGCGATACCGGGATCGTCAACAGGCCGAGCGCGAGCTGGATCCACAGCAGGATGATGATCAACGTGTCGCTGAAGCTCGACGTGGCGCGCACGCGGGCATCGAACAGACGCCGGTGGACCAGCAGCGTTCCACCGACGATGGCCATGATCCCTGCAATACCGCCGGCGATGATCGCCAGCAATTGCTTGGCGCCGTGGCTGATGCCGAGCATGTCGAACAGCGCAATCGGGGTGAGCAGGCCGATCAGGTGGCCGAAGAAAATCACCAGAACGCCGACATGGAACAGCACCGATCCCCAGACCAGTTGCTTGCGTCGCAACAACTGCGAGGAACCGGACCGCCAGGTGTAGGGCTCGCGGTCGTAGCGCACGATGGTGCCGAGGATCAGGACCACCAGCGCGATGTAGGGATAGATCCCGAAGAGAAGCGTATTCAGAAAATCAAACATGGTCCCGTTCTCCTAGACCGTCGTTTCTTGCGTCACGTCGGAGGGCTTGCGGTGGGAGGCGCGTATCTGGCGCTGCAGCCGGTCCGGCCCGCAGGCGTTTTCGCCGGCATTGCCGCCGAATGTGACCGCCTCCTCCTCCCAGACGCGGTCGAGCGCCTCGAGATCGGCAGGGTCATCCTCGGGCGTTTCCAGCAGTTCACGCAGGAGCCTGGCGTCGGGCTTTCCCCGCGCCATCGCCTCCAGAACGCCGAAAGCACCGGCATAAACCGATTTGCGCTTCTTCAGCCGCTGACGCAGCGCAGCCAGGATATGCGCGGTCTGACCGAGCAGTTCGGCTGCCTCTGCCTGCGGCTTGGTCGACAGGTATTCGAGGAACATCGGCAGATAGTCCGGCAGTTCCTTCGCATCGATTTCGAAGCCGTCGGCCTCGTACATCGCCATAAGATCGACCATCGCCTGCCCGCGGTCGCGGCTTTCGCCATGGACATGCTCGAAGAGATGCAGAGACAGCGACCGCGTACGGTCGAACAGGAACACGTAGCGTTCCTGCGCGTCGTAGAGATCGAGCGCGGCGATGTCGTCGACGAGACGCTTGAGCGCCGCAGCTTCACGGTCGCCAATGCCGCCGTCGAGCGCCACCTTGAGTTCCGGAAGCGCCGCCTTGATATCCTCGGTCGGATAGGACAGCAGCAGTGAAATGACCTTGAGAGCCGTGTTCATCAGACCTGCTCCTTGAAGATGTCGGTTGGCGTTTGGATGGTGCGCGTGCGCTTGGCCCCGAAGAGATCGCTATCGGAGGAACCGCCGGAGCAGCCGTTGCCGAAGGAGAAACCGCAGGAGCCGCGAACGTCATAGGCGTCCTCGGAGATTTCGCGGTGCGATGTCGGGATGACGAAGCGGTCCTCGTAATTGGCGATCGCCATCACGTGGTACATCTCCTCGATCATCTGGCCGGTCATGCCGACCTTCTCCGCTACGACCTCGTCGATCACGCCGTCGATCGTCTTGGCGCGCATGTAGGCCCGCATGGCCAGCATGCGTTCGAGCGCGGAGACGACCGGCGCTTCCTTGCCTGCTGTCAGGAGATTGGCGAGATAGCGCACCGGGATCCGAAGAGAGCGGACGTCGGGAATGCCGCCGTCCATGCCGATCTTTCCCGATTGGGCAGCCGACTGCAAAGGCGACAATGGAGGAATGTACCAGACCATCGGCAAGGTCCGGTATTCGGGATGCAGCGGAAATGCGACCTTCCATTCCATCGCCATCTTGTAGACCGGCGATTTTTTCGCCGATTCAAGCCAAGCTTCCGGCACACCGTCCTTGCGCGCCTGCTCGATCACCGCGGGATCGTTCGGGTCGAGGAAGACCTTGAGCTGCTCCTCGTAGAGGTCCTTTTCGTCGGCGGTCGAGGCTGCCTCGGAAATGCGGTCAGCGTCATAGAGCACCACGCCGAGATAGCGGATACGGCCGACGCAGGTTTCTGAACAGACGGTCGGCTGGCCGGACTCGATGCGAGGATAGCAGAAGGTGCACTTCTCGGATTTGCCGGAAGACCAATTGTAATAGATCTTCTTGTAGGGGCAGCCCGAGACGCACATGCGCCAGCCGCGGCATTTTTCCTGATCGATCAGGACGATGCCGTCATCCTCGCGCTTGTAGATCGCGCCCGACGGGCACGCCGCGACGCAGGTCGGGTTGAGGCAATGCTCGCACAGCCTCGGCAGATACATCATGAAGGTGTTCTCGAACTCGCCGTAGATCTCCTTCTCGATGCCTTCGAAGTTGTAGTCGGCCGACCGCTTGGAGAACTCGCCGCCCAGGATTTCCTCCCAGTTCGGGCCCCATTCGATCTTCTGCATGCGCTCACCGGTGATCTGGGAGCGCGGGCGCGCCGTCGGCGTCGCCTGACATTCGCGGGCGGTCTGCAGATGCCCGTAATCGAAATCGAACGGCTCGTAATAATCGTCGATTTCCGGCAGGTCGGGATTGGCGAATATCTTGGCGAGGATGCGCCATTTGGCGCCCATCTTCGGCTCGATCTTGCCGTTGGAACGGCGCGTCCAGCCGCCGTTCCATCTCTTCTGGTTTTCCCATTCCTTGGGATACCCGATGCCCGGCTTGGTCTCGACATTGTTGAACCAGGCGTATTCGACGCCTTCCCGGTTCGTCCAGACGTTCTTGCAGGTCACCGAGCATGTGTGACACCCGATGCATTTATCGAGGTTCAGCACCATTCCGATTTGAGCGCGGATTTTCATTCTGCCGCCTCCTTGTGTGCGGGTTCGCGGTAAGGACCTTCCAGCCAGTCGACCTCGTCGAGCTTGTGGATGACGACGAATTCGTCGCGGTTGGATCCGACCGTGCCGTAGTAGTTGAAGCCGTAGGATTGCTGTGCGTAGCCGCCGATCATGTGGGTCGGCTTGGTGATCGCCCGCGTGACGGAGTTGTGAATACCGCCGCGCTGGCCGGTGATCTGCGATCCCGGCGTGTTCACGATCTTCTCCTGCGCGTGATACATGAAGATCGTGCCGTCCTTCATGCGCTGGGAGACGACAACGCGGGCGACGATGGCGCCGTTGGAGTTGAAGACCTCCACCCAGTCATTGTCGACGAGGCCGCCCTTCTTCGCGTCCACTTCAGAAATCCAGACGACCGGGCCGCCGCGATTGAGCGTCAGCATCATCAGGTTGTCGGAATAGGTGGAGTGGATGCCCCACTTCTGGTGCGGGGTGATGAAGTTCAGCACCACCTGCGGCTTGCCGTTCGATTTCGACTCGATGACCGGATTGATGGTCTTGGTGTCGATCGGCGGACGATAGACGCAGAAGGCTTCGCCGAAGGCCCGCATCCACAGATGATCCTGATAGAGCTGCTGGCGGCCGGAAATCGTCCGCCAGGGGATCAATTCGTGAACGTTGGTGTATCCGGCATTGTAGCAAACCTTCTCGGACTCGATCCCCGACCAGGTCGGCGACGAGATGATCTTGCGCGGCTGGGCGACCACATCGCGGAAGCGGATTTTCTCGTCTTCCTTGGGAAGCGCGAGATGAGCGTGTTCGCGACCCGTCGCCTTCGACAGGGCCTGCCATGCCTTGACCGCCACTTCGCCGTTGGTTTCCGGCGCAAGCGACAGGATGACTTCCGTCGCGTCGATGTCGGTCTCGATCTTCGGACGGCCCTTTGTGGCGCCCTCCTCCGTAACGAGCCCGTTCAACCGGCCGAGAAGCTCGACCTCGTGCTCGGTGTTCCAGGAAATCCCCTTGCCGCCATTGCCGAGCTTTTCCAGAAGCGGACCGAGCGCGGTGAACCGCTTGTAGAGGTTGGGATAGTCGCGCTCGACAACCGCCACTGCCGGCATGGTCTTGCCGGGGATCAGGTCCGTCTCGCCCCTCTTCCAGTCCTTGACGTCAAACGGCTGGGCGAGTTCGCCCGGCGTGTCGTGCAGGATCGGCACCAGAACAACGTCCTTCTCGACGCCGAGGACTTCCGGGGCAACTTCCGAGAACTTCTTGGCGATTCCCTTGAAGATGTCCCAGTCGCTCCTCGCCTCCCAGGCGGGGTCCGCCGCGCTTGTCAGCGGATGGATGAAGGGATGCATGTCGGACGTGTTGAGGTCGTTCTTTTCGTACCAGGTCGCGGTCGGCAGAACGATGTCGGAATAGACGCATGTGGTCGACATGCGGAAATCGAGCGTGACCAGCAGGTCGAGCTTTCCCTCCGGCGCCTTGTCATGCCACACGGCCTCTTTCGATTCCTGCCGCCCCTCCTCGCCGAGATCCTTGCCGAGCACGCCATGCGACGTGCCGAGCAGGTGCTTGAGGAAATATTCGTGCCCTTTGCCAGAAGAACCGAGCAGGTTGGAGCGCCAGACGAACAGGTTTCGCGGCCAGTTGGCTTCGTCATCCGGATCGACGCAGGACATTTCCAGCTTGCCGGACTTCAGCTCTGCAGCAACGTAATCCTTCGGTTCCTTCTTGGCCTTTTCGGCCGCCTTGGCGATATCCAGCGGATTCGCCTTGAGCTGCGGTGCGGATGGCAGCCAGCCCATGCGTTCGGCGCGGATATTGTAGTCGATGAGCGTACCGTCCCACGGGCCTTCCGGCGCCGTTGGCGAAAGGATCTCGTCGACTTTCAGCGTTTCGTAGCGCCACTGGTCGGTGTGCGCATAGAAGAAGGACGTGGAGTTCATCTGCCTCGGCGGACGGCTCCAGTCGAGCCCGAAGGCAAGCGGTAGCCAGCCGGTCTGCGGACGCAGTTTTTCCTGGCCGACATAGTGGCTCCAGCCGCCGCCGGACTGGCCGACGCAGCCGCACATGACCAGAAGATTGATGATCCCCCGGTAGTTCATGTCCATGTGGTACCAGTGGTTCAGACCGGCGCCGAGGATGACCATCGAGCGGCCCTTGGTCTTCTCCGCATTGGCGGCGAATTCGCGGGCGACAGTGATGATGCTCTCACGGGGAACACCCGTGATCTTTTCCGCCCAGGCCGGCGTGTAAGGCTGGTTGTCGTCATAGGACGTGGCGCAGCTTCCGTCCTTCAGCCCACGGTCGAGGCCGTAGTTGGCGACGAACAGGTCGAAGACGGTGGCGACAAGCGCGTCGCCTTCCGCTAGCTTGACCTTCTTGGCGGGAACCGAACGCAGCAGCACGCTGTCGTGGTCGGTGCCCTCGAAATGGTCGTGCTCGCGATTGCCGAAATAGGGGAAACCGACCGAAGCGATCTGGTCGTGATCCCCGTCCATGATCAGGCTCATGTCGAGTTCGACATCCCTGCCCTTGCCGTCCTTGGATTCCAGGTTCCACTTGCCCTGTTCGCCCCAGCGGAAGCCGGCGGAACCGTTGGGCGCCACGATCTTCTTGGACTTCCCGTCGATCGCGACGGTCTTCCACTCCGGATTATTGGTCTCGCCGAGACCGTCCTTGAAATCGGAGGCTCGCAACAGCCGCTCGGGAATGTAGTGACCGTCCTTCCTGACCAGGCGAACTAGCATCGGCATGTCGGTATAGCGGCGGCAATAGTCCTCGAAATAGTCGGCCTGCCGGTCGAGATGGAATTCGCGCAGGACGACATGCCCAAGCGCCATCGCCAGCGCGGCGTCGGTGCCCTGCTTGGGATGAAGCCACATGTCCGAGAACTTCGCGGCTTCCGAATAGTCCGGCGACACGACGACGGACTTCGCGCCCTTGTAGCGGACCTCGGTATAGAAGTGAGCATCGGGCGTGCGCGTCTGCGGCACGTTCGATCCCCACAGCATCAGGAAGCCGGAATTGTACCAGTCGGCCGATTCCGGCACGTCGGTCTGCTCGCCCCAGGTCATCGGCGATGCCGGCGGCAGATCGCAGTACCAGTCGTAGAAGGACATGCAGACGCCGCCAAGCAGCGACAGGTAACGTGATCCCGCCGCATAGGAGACCATCGACATCGCAGGGATCGGCGAAAAGCCGATGACACGGTCCGGTCCCCATTTGCGCGCGGTGTAGGCGTTGGCCGCCGCGATGATCTCGTTGACCTCGTCCCAGGTCGCCCGGACGAAACCACCATGGCCGCGCACCTTGATGTAATCGGAGCGTTTTGCCGGATCTTCCTGGATCGCGGTCCAGGCGCCGACCGGCGTCTTGACCACCCGTTCCTTGCGCCACTGCTTGAGGAGCCGAGCGCGCACCAGAGGATATTTCACCCGGTTGGCCGAATACATGTACCAGGAATAACTGGCACCGCGCGAACATCCGCGCGGCTCGTGGTTGGGAAGGTCCGGGCGCGTGCGGGGATAATCCGTCTGCTGGGTTTCCCAGGTAACGATCCCGCCCTTGACGTAGATCTTCCACGAGCAGGAGCCGGTGCAGTTGGCGCCATGCGTCGACCGCACGATCTTGTCGTGCTGCCAGCGCTTTCTGTAGGCGTCTTCCCAATCCCGGTTCTCGTTGGTTGTGACCCCGTGCCCCTTGGAGAAGGTGCCGGTATTTTTGCGCGCCAGGAAATTAAGGCGGTCAAGAAGTTGTGACATCGCATGTGTCCTTTCGTGTCAGCCGGTCAGCAGGGAACCGGTGCGTTCTTGCGCGTGTAGTAGAGCCAGGTCAGCGCGGTGCAGAGGGCGTAGAAAAAGCCGAAACCCCAAAGCGCCATTTCCGGTCCGCCAGTCATCGAAATCGACGTCCCGTAGGACTTCGGGATGAAGAAGGCGCCGTAGGCCGCGATCGCGGAGGTGAAGGCGATGATCGCCGCACTTTCCCGTTCGATCTGCTTCTGCTTCGCGGCCGCGTCGAGTTGCGGCATCAGATGCGGGATTTCCTGACGCATGATCGCGGGGATCATCTGGAAGGTGGAGGCGTTGCCCACGCCGGTCAGGAAGAACAGCGCCATGAAGCAGGCGAAGAACAGCCAGAAGTTACCGCCCGCGCCATCAGTCGGCAGGAACTGGAGCACCCCGAACACGGCCAGCATCATCCCGACGAACACCCAAAAGGTGACCCGGCCACCGCCGAAGCGGTCGGAGACCCAGCCTGTCCCGGCCCGGCTCAACGCGCCGACAAGCGGACCGAGGAATGCGTAGGATAGCGCATTGACTTCCGGGAACTGCGTTTTCATCAGCAGCGGGAAGCCCGCGGAGTAGCCGATGAAGCTGCCGAACGTGCCGGTGTAGAGGATGCACATGATCCAGTTGTGGAAGCGCGAAAAGATGATGGCCTGGTCGGAGAAGGACGACTTGGCCGCGGCGATGTCGTTCATGCCCAGATAGGCCGCGATGGTAGCCGCGATGATGAACGGCACCCAGACGAAACCGGCATTCTGCAACCACAGTTTGCCGCCGTCCGACAGTTGCTGCGGCTCACCCCCCATCGCGCCGAAGACACCCATGGTGATGACCAGCGGAACGAGGAACTGCATGACCGAGACGCCGAGATTGCCAAGGCCCGCGTTCAGAGCCAGAGCATTGCCCTTTTCAGCCTTCGGGTAGAAGAAGCTGATATTGGCCATCGACGACGCGAAGTTGCCACCGCCGAGGCCGCAAAGCAGCGCGAGCACCAGGAAGATCACGTAGGGCGTTTCGGGATTCTGGACAGCGTACCCGATGCCCATTGCGGGCAGCAAAAGCGACGCTGTCGAAAGCGTCGTCCAGAGACGCCCACCGAAGATCGGCACCATGAAGCTGTAGAAGATGCGCAATGTGGCGCCCGACAGGCCCGGCAGCGCTGCCAGCCAGAACAACTGTCCCTGGCTGAAATTGAATCCGATGGCTGGCAGACGTGCCACCACGACGGACCAGACCATCCAGACCGAGAAGGCCAGCAGAAGGGCCGGGATCGATATCCACAGGTTGCGACGTGCAATGCTGCGTCCCTTCGCAGCCCAGAAGCCGGCATCTTCCGGATTCCATTCGGTGAGTGTTGCGCGCGAAAGCCCGGCCGGGACCGGCACGCCTTCGAATTCCGGCAACTCCGGAAGGGCATTTCTCGGCACGTCCGGATTTTCACGCTCCATGCTGCGCACCGCCAGGTGCATCCATGTCAGAGCGATCGCGACCAGCCCGAAAAGGAAGGCGAAACAGGTCGTGTAAATACCCGTCAGGTCCAGCAACGCGCCGAATACGATCGGCAACACGAAACCGCCCAGACCGCCGATCATCCCGACCAGGCCGCCGACCGAGCCGACATTGTCGGGATAGTAGACCGGGATGTGCTTGTAGACCGCCGCCTTGCCAAGGCTCATGAAAAAGCCGAGGCCGAAAATCATGAGCACAAAAGCGCCGAAACCCATCTGCGTCGAAAAAGTGATGTCGCCTTCCTTGGCGTGAACGATGTAGGTCGTCGACGGGTAGGACAGCATGAACAGCATCACGAGAGAGAACCCGAAGGTCCAATACATCACCGCTCTCGCCCCGAAGCGGTCCGACAGGTGTCCGCCATAGGCACGAAAGATACTTGCCGACAGCGAGAACGCGGCCGCTGCCATGCCGGCGGTACGAATATCGACGCTGTAGACATCCACCAGATAGTGCGGCAGCCACAGAGCCAGCGCGACGAACGCGCCAAACACGAAGAAATAGTAAAGCGAGAACCGCCAGACCTGGAGGTTCTTCAGCGGCTTCAGCTGCTCCACGATGGTCGGTGCACCGGCTCCGGACCTGCGCCGCGCTTCGAACACGGGGTCGTTTTTGGCGAACAGGAAGAAAGCCACGGCAATTGCCGCCAGCACCAGCGCCCAGACATTGGCGACCGTCTCCCAGCCATAGGCAACCATGACGAACGGAGCGCCGAACTTGGTGACAGCGGCTCCGACGTTGCCTGCCCCGAAAATGCCGAGCGCTGTGCCCTGCTTGCCGCGCGGAAACCAGTGCGAAACGTAAGCCACGCCGATCGCGAAGGATCCGCCCGCCAGACCGACACCGAGCGCGGCGACCAGGAACATCGGATATGTTTCCGCCATGGTCAGCAGCCAGGTTGCGAGCGCCGCCAGCAGCATCTGCAGCGGGAAGACGATCCGCCCACCATACTGCTCGGTCCAGATGCCCAGGATCAGCCGGGTCAGCGATCCGGTCAGGATCGGCGTGGCAACCAGAATGCCGAATTGCGTTTCATTCAGGCCGAGTTGCCCTTTGATTTGCACGCCGATGATCGCAAAGATCGTCCAGACGGCGAAGCAGGCAGTGAATGCGATTGTGCTGAGCCCCAGTGCCCGGTTCTGATCCGAACGGGTAACCCCTTCGAGCGATTGCATTGATCCGATCCCCTTATTGCAGGCGGACTAGCCCGCCATTCGGTAACTGATGGCCGGACAGTTCCTCCGCAGTCGGGGATGGCAGTTGATTCAAATCAAGGATCGAGGCCGCCGGCGCAGAAACAAGGCCCGGCTTGAAACAAGGCAGGACGCGCCGCGAAAGATGTCACCCAATCCGGTTGTAGGCGCGAAATTCGGCTGCTAACCTTTCACTATTGTCGCTTGATAATTATCAAGGATCGAGACCGTGCGAACAACCGACCTGCCGCAAGTGCGGTCTCTTCGACTGTTTCAAAGCATGGGCGAATCGAATTTCGAAACGCTCATGAACGCTGCATATCTGCAGACCTTTCCCGCTAATCTGGATCTCATCTCGGAAGGCGACCCGGCCGACTTTCTCTACATCGTGGTCGAGGGATGCGTTGAACTCTTCGCCCGCTCGAACGGGCGGGAATGCACGCTGGGCATGGTTCGGCCGATCGGAACCTTCATCCTGGCCGCCGTCCTCAAGGACGCGGTCTATCTGATGTCCGCGCGCACGTGCGGGAAATCGAAGATCCTGCTGATTCCGGCGGAAAATGTACGCGAGGCATTCGAGAAGGATGAAACCTTCGCCCGCGCAATCGTCCAAGAACTCGCAAACTGCTATCGCGGCGTCGTCAAGGAATACAAGGACGTCAAGCTACGCACGGGGGTCGAAAGGCTGGCCAATCGGCTGTTGCGTTATCACAAGGACCAGGGCGCGAACGGCTCCATCGAACTGCCCTACGACAAGCGCACCATCGCGTCGCTTCTCGGCATGACGCCGGAAAATCTGTCGCGCGCCTTCAATACGCTGAAGCCCTACGGCGTCGAAGTTGACGGCGCGACGATAAGATTGACTGATTTGAAGGCGTTGGCGACGTTGGCTAAGCCCAACCCACTTATTGATGAATGCGGAACCTGAAGCGCCGAAGTATTCGTCGTGGAGTGATCCGTCACCGGGAAGGTCTGCATATCTTTTTACGCAACCAGCGATCATCGAGAAAAGTTTTCGCTACTGGCGGGATTCAAAATGATCTCCGTTCTCGGTAGCCCCCCGACGAGGGGGCGGGGCGTAGGGTTGCGGCTGGCTGTATTCTCCAAGTCGCAGCGCGCGCTCCCGTTTCTCCGGCAAACGCCGTTTACCGGAGTAATGGGGGGAATCGGTCCTGGACAAACGAAGTTTGAAGCGCCATCGGCTTGGCCGAACCGGGACCCCGTTTGGGTGGCCCGCCGTCGGGCACCATCCAGGCGGAGCCCGATAGCCGCACCGCGGCCTTCAGTTCTCCGCGCTGTCGCCCTCGTCCGGGAAGCCGTCCTCGGGAAAGCGGCGCTGGAACGCCCAGCCGTTCCGGTAGCGCTCGGTGAGTTCGTCGAAGGCCTCGTCAGCCTGCTTGCGGTCGAAGCCCTGGCGAACGAGGACCGGGATGACCCGGTCGCCGAGGCGGTCGAGCTTCTCCTCGTCTTTCAGCGCCTCTCTGACCGCCCAGTCGAGCATCGCCCGCGCGATGTCATCGCGCGTCGGCTTGCGGCTCCGGCGCCTCCGGGCGCGGTACTCGCGCTGTCGCTCCCTTTGCTTCCTCAACCGCTCTTGGCGTGACTGCGCCATGCCGTCCTCTCCCTGTCCGCGTCGGCCACCGGCCCGCCCGCTGCAAACGCCGTTTGATTAACGCCTTTCCCCGTTACGGAATCGTTTTTCCGCAGGGTTGAATCGCTGGCATCGATGGCTGAATCGGTTTTACCGAGTCTCGAATCGAATTAGCGCAAATCATCCCGATTTGAATCCGGTTGCGGGCACGTCGAAATGCAGTTTGTCGTAACGGCGTTGCCCGTTGAATCGAATGTCCCGCGTTCTGAATCACGCATTCTCGGTTCGGAATCGACTTAGTGCAAATCGAGATGACGTGCAGAGACGGCATTTCCGGTTGCCGGGAGCGTGTCTTGATCGGAGTTCGCTGGCCGTATGCAGGGCAGACCGATCTACCGGCCCGCCAGCAGCCTCCGCAGTTCCTCGCCTTCCAGTGTCTCGACCTCAAGCAGGCGGGCGGCCAATTCGATCACGGCATCCCTGTTCCTGCGGATGATGCGACGAGCTTGGCGCTCAGCCCGGCTCAGCCGCCTGTGCACCCGCCGCACGATGCCCGGCGCAAGCCCGGAGAGCAGCACGTCCGATCCGATCGTCTGATGGAGCAACGGATACCTGCCGCCGAGGCCGGAGGCGGTCTCGATTCGGATTGCCAGACGGGTTGCCTGGCCGAGATCGCTTTGAGAACTGCCTCCGGCTCCAGCCGAGACGCTGCCAAGCAGTTCCCGCTCCGCCACCCGGCCGGCCATCAGGATGGCGAGTTGTCCCATGAGGCGCTCCTCCATCACTTCATGGTCACCCTTCTCCTCGGACTCGACATGACCGCCCGTCAGTGCTGTTTGAGCGATCGTCATGCGGACAACCCGACCAATGCCGAGGACGTGACGAACCACCGCGTGTCCCGCCTCGTGCACGGCGGCACGCCGCCTCATGCCGTCCGTCGCCTTCGGGCGACTGTCGTGCAGGAGCTTCTCCAGGTCGGCCCAGACGAGGTCCCTGCCCGCCCGGCGCGCGATGCCGCGGGCCTCGCGGACCAACCGCTCGATGTCGGCGCCGGAGAAGCCAACCGCCTTCACGGCCAGCCGCCGCAGAAGATGAGAGGCGTCCGAACCGGCCGCGATCGTTTTCTCTGTGGTCACTCCTTGCGTCCCTTCGTCTGTGGTACCCATCCGATACGGTTCCGGAACCCAGCAGCGACACGGCGGGGCCAGACTTGCCGGACTTCGCGCCGCAACGCCTTGGCAGCTTCGCATCCGGCCTCGCCCGCATTCTCACTCAGCACCGCATTGCCCGCCGACGCCAGGACGACCTGAAGATCATCGCCGAGGTGATGGACGAGGATGCCGGCCAACGCGTCCGTGTCCGGCATCTCGATCCGCACATGGCGCTCGAGACGGCCTGACCTCACCAATGCCGGATCGAGCTCGTTCGGCCTGTTGGTCGCGCCGACGACAACGATGCCTTCATGGCTCGTCGCGCCGTCGAGCAGTTCGAGCGCGCGGTTGACGACCGTGTTCCAGTAATCGGCATGATGACGATCGGCGGACTGGCGTCTGCCGAGCGCGTCGATCTCGTCGATGAACAGGATGACCGGCCGTTTCACCTCCGCTTCCTCGAAGGCCAATCGCATGCGCTTGACGACGTCGCCGAGATAACCAGGTTCCAGCCAGGTCGCGACCGAGGTGATGAGAAGCGGCACCTGAAGCGAGTTGCAGAGCGCCCGCGCGAAGGTCGTCTTGCCCGTGCCGGGTGGACCGGACAGCAGAATGCGGGTGCTCATTGCAGACCATTCGAGCCCGCCCTCGCGCCACTGTGCCAGGTCCTGCTTGACGGCCAGCGCCCAGTCTCGTGCCTCGCCGTAACCGGAGAGCGTCTCGACGCTCACCCATGGCTTGTCACCCGGACCGGCTCCGCTGGAAGGTTGATATCCTCCGCCCTCGGATTGCCTATCTTCGGCAACGAGCTGCGGCGGCGTCTCCGCCTCGACCAGTTCGCTGCCTGAGGACGGCTTGCCCCTGCGCGACCACGAACTGTTTCCGTCTTCGCCCTTCTTGTCACCTTCGCTCCCTTCCGTCGGTGCCGCGCGGCGCTTCGCGGCAAGCCGGGCCAGCACCGCGACGGCATGGTCGGGATCGACGCCCGGCCGGATTGCGGTGGCGAGATCGGCAAGCGCCAGGTCCGCGCAGTCGCCGATCGCTTCGCAAAGATCCGCGCGCACCGGCCCGAGCACTTCCGCGATCACCTGGCCAACAAGACGTGCGTCAAGCGGCCCTACAGCAATGTCGAGATGCGTGGCGGCCTCAAGGTCGGCCGGGATAGCCCGCCCGCCCTCGGCAATCGCTAGGATCGGCATGCCCGCCGTGACGGCACGGGCGACGTCTTCGACAAGGCCCGTGCCTTTCTCCGCATAGGAACTGTCGCGGCTGCGGAAGGCGACGACCGGCAACGCGGTCTTCGGACCGTCTGGATAGCGCAGTCCGTCGAAGTCGCGGATACCGTATCCGTCATGGGTCTGCACCGCGGAGGACAGGACCAGCCCGTCGCGCAGCATTTGAAGGAAGTTCTTCTCGAAGCCCGAGACCTGCGAGCGCAGCGTGACAATCGGCGTCGGTACCGACAGGCGTTTGAGGATGATGTCAAGCGGCTGGCCGCTCTCGCTGACGGCTCTGGCGAGCAGTAGCACGGTCGCGACATCGACCGGGTCAGGCGGCAACGCCGTGGCCCGCACCAGGCGCAGGAAGTTCTCCCGCGCCAACCGCTTCCTGTCGCGGGCAAAAGGCCTGCGCCGCAGTGGCTTGGCCTTCGAAACAGCGTCGCCAATGGTTTCGCCATCCGTCGCAACCGCCTCTCCGCGGATCGCAACTGCATTCTGGCCGCTTCGGTTCGCAGCAGGGCGAACACCCCGCCTGCGGGCACTGCCGCCCGACATTTCTGCCGCCTGCGCTTCGCCGTTGGTGTCGGAAGCCCGGGACCTGCGACTGCTGACAGGAGCGCCATTGGCCCTGTTCACAGACCGCAACTCCTCGACGGCATCCTCCAGTGCTCGGTCCAATGTCGGAAGCATAGCCACATCGCTACTGGCGTTGCGGGTGGAGTTTCCTTTTCCTGCCGTTCCCAGTGACGCCACGGAGGTACGCCGCACCAAAAGGCGAGCCCGCATAGACACCGCCGGCGTTGCCCCGCGCTCCTCTGCTCGGGAAGCGACGCCAAGCCTGCGGCGCAGAACGGCAAGCGGCAGCGTTACGATCTCAACCGCAACATCGAAGACACCGACCATCAACGCGCCCAGCTTCAGCTCGGACCGCATCAGCAGGCCATTCTCGACGGCGCGTTGAAGCGCCTTCGCCCCCGCGGCGTGCCGGAGCCGCCGGAGGAAGAACCGCGCAAGCCGTGCTTCGCTCAAGAGGACCTCCCCGACGAGCTGTCCTGATCACCATCCTGCTTCGGACGATCAGCCCACCCCCTGCGCCGCAACCGCTCGAGCATCATGCGGCAGGCTTCATCGCCGTTCGCCGCACCTGCCTCGACCAACCTGGCGATCGACTTCGGGAAGGAGATCTTCCCGGTGCGCGCAAACTTTTCGTAGTGAAGGGCGAGACCGACGGCGACCGCCGGATCCTCGACCGGCCTGGTCCGGCAGTCGCACGAGACGATCAGGCCGCGCCTGACCTTCGCGATGCAGTCCGGGCTATGGCCCGTCAGTTGGTACATCTGGTTGAGCGGGCTGTCGGAAGCATGTGCCGCCATCGCGCGCCGTTCCGCGCGGTCCTGTTCATCGGCCTGCCGCTGCGCTTTTCGCACCGGCGTGGCAGAAGCGAGAAAGGGCGCGAAGACCTGCATCCCGGAGAGCCCGCGTTTGCGAGGTTCGGTTGTCGGCTTGTCGGTCGGTTCATTGTCACGGTGATCGGTCATTGGGGTTCCTGTCGGTTCGGGTGCCGCCGGGCTTGTTCCGATACGGCGGATATCTGTGGGTGTTCGGGTCAGTGCCGCGCTGCTCGCGACGGCGGTATGAGGTCGATGTCTTCGCCCGGCGGAAGCGTCGCGAAGCCGACCCGTCGGCCGGAGTGGGTCTGCAACTGCTCTTCCCCGCTGGCGGACTGATCCGGGACTTCGGACTCCGCGACTTCTTGTTCGCGAGCGCCCGCCGCTCCAAGATCTGCGCCGCTCTTCGGTTCACTGCCCGCGCGAGACCGTGTTGTTGCCTGCAACCTGTCCAGTTCCTGTTCGAGCCGAATGGAGAACTTGTCGCGCAACGCGCGAAGCGCAGCGGCAAGACCCGGGATGCCCAGCAGGCTCTCGAGCCTGGCGAGCGGCATGACACCGGCTTGCGGTTCGTTGACATCGCCGGACGCATCGAGGATCGCGATGCGGGTGCAGCTCACCGCGTGGACCTTCGCCCTCAGCGCCAGCCAGTCCGGCGCCACCAGCGCGGCTGCCTTGAGTTTCTCCATCAGCGCCCGGATCCTGCTCGACTTGTTGTCCACCGAGCGTTTGATATCGAACAGGAAGAGATCGCGGTTTCGCCTGTCGACCACGACGAGGTCAGGCATGTAGCTGTCCTCGGCAAAGACCCGGGATTGAAGCCGAATGCCCTCAAGCGTGGACCAGTCGTTGCCGCGCAAGGTCTCGCGGGCAGCCTCGACCAACGGGATGGCCCGGTCGAGCCGAACGACCTGAATATGCGGCTGCTCCTCGCAGAGAATGACCGTCGCCCGTTCGATGAGTCTCGCTTCACAGCCATAGGCATGATGGCTCAACGCTACCGCTGCCGCATGGCTGCGGAACATGGGATCGATCCGTCGATCGGACGCAAGCATCTCCGCAAAGGCCTCGTCGAGCAGTTGGTCCAGCCGCTCGTGGAGGTCCAGCTGGCTGTCGATGCCCGCCAGATGATCGACAAGGTCGGAGTGAGCCTTGAAGTTGTTTGCATGCTTCATGTGTGAGTTCCCGTGTTGCCGGAACGGCGAGCCGCACGAGCACAGGCCAGCGACCGCCGACGGAAGGTGACACGAAGTCCCCTTCCCGGCCGACCGAGGTCGCCGGACGCGCCGCCGGCGCCCGCGTCTTATGCGCGGATCACCAGCTGCTGCCGTTTAGTGCGTGGTTTCTTGTGAGTGGTGTGTAGCCGTCAGGCCGCCGGACGAGCCGCCCGGCTGGTTGCCGCCTTCGGCTTGTCGGCAGATGCCGCCTGGCTGTTCCCAAGCGCCGCCAGCACGTCGCCGAAGGCCGTCGCCATCTGGCCGCGCAGCACTTCGCGCCGCCGCTCGGCTTCGCGTTCGTCTTCCCGCGAACGGGGAGTTTCGATAACTTTCTTCATAGCCCGATTCCTTTCCATACAAGGTTGAGGGTCAGGCCTCCTTCGGTGTTGGCGCACCGTTGGGGGCCGCTTCGGACGATCCGAAGCAAGACCACCCTGGCAGGATCCGAAACGGATCTGAGCCCGCAAAATGCAAGCCGCGCAAACTTCTCGATCGCAAGGTTAACGGCGGGCTCACGCCGAGCCATCGGTTCGCGGCCGGAATCCGCGCAAACAAAAACCCCGCCGTTTCCGGCGGGGTTCAAGATGGCAAGCTGGCCGTTCGCTAGATCAGGCTTCGGTCGTGCCGGGCGCTTCCGGCTTTTCGTCCGGGTTGCGCTTGCCGCTTGCGCGCTTGCGGTTCGGCTTGGCCGCCACGGGTTCGTCTGCGTCTGCCTGGTCGGCTTTCGGCTTGCGCCCGATCGACCATTCGAGGGTCGGGATCACCTCGTCCACGAACCACGACCCGACCTTGTCTGCCGCCGGCCAGCTCTCGACCCCACCGAGCGCGTAGAGCACCTCGCTGACCTTCCGCCAGCCGCTGCCGTCCGGGAACGGAACCGGATGGACGTTCCAATGCGGGCCGGTGTCATAGGGCTCGACGAAAACCGCGACGTTCTGGAGCTCGCTGCGTGCCCGCCGCGCCTCGTACTGGATCGCCTTCGCCAAGCCGGACTTGCCGACCCGCTTGCCGCGCCAATGCGGTTCGAGCGCCGGCTCGATCTCTGCCAGGATGCCAGCAATCCGGTCGCCGAAGACCTTGGTTCCGACCTTCACCTTTGACGTGCCGAGCGCCCGCATTCCGGCAAGCCCTCCGACGTCGGCCGGGTCGATCGCGGCTTCGGGTTCGGCCGAGGCGCTTCCGTTGGCGATCGCCCGGACATCGGCGAGTGTCGGGCGCGGCCCGTTTTCGTACCGGCCGACGACCTCCTCGATGACCGCGGGGTCGGCGTTCGAGATCGCGTAGCAAACCGTGGACGGGACGGCGCTCGCGACCAGCCGCTTGCGGAAGGACCCGAGCTTGGTCGGCAAGCCGAGGTAGTTGTCGGCGGTGCGCATGTCCATTCCGCCCCTCTCCTTGACCCACGCCTTCCAGTCGGCCTCGTCCGCGTAACAGCCCTTGATCACAAGCAACGTGTCGCCAAGCTCGAAGGCGGCCCCGGTCGTCCGGCGGCCGATCGCCTGCATGCGCTCCTCAGCTTCCACAACGGTGGTGCGCTGTTCCGCCGTTAGCCCGGCGAGTGCATCTGGCTTCCCTTCGGCCTGTGCCGGCTTCTTGCCCTTTTCGGGTTTCGCCTTGCCGCCACGCGCGGAGCGGGATGCTTCCGCTTCCGCCGCCGGACGCGCAGGGATCTTGCCCTCTGCCGCCTCACGCGCGGGCGTGGATTCTGAAGCGTCGATTTCCTGGTCGGCTTCGATGCGGGTACTCATAGTTTCCATTTACGCATTTCCCTTCAGTTATCAAAAGTCGTCACGTGTATTCGTGAAGCGACAATCCCATTTTACTCCATTTTGAGGCAGGCTGAAACTTCATCAAATCGCGTCGCTTAGCCGAGTAAGCAATAATGTACTTATAAATTGCTTTGATTACATGAAATAATCCGCCAATAATGCGCTACTCTGCGCCAAGTTGTCGCAGTTTATGCTTATTTTCTGCTTCACGAGAATGACTCGTCGCGCTATCGATTACTGCGCGCTTCTTTCAAAAGGGAACGTCCACACCCGCCGAGGCGGCCGGAGTATGCTCGCAAGCCAGTTGGATGAGTATTCGATTTCGCCTGATATCGGACCGGAGCGGCGGTTATGGCGGGCGCTGAAAGGCGCTTTGCAGCGCACTTCCTGAATGACGCGAAAACTTTTCAGGCCTGGAGTACAAAGCCCCGTCAGCCGCAGGCCACCAACTGGCGAACGACCACTTTACGCCCCAAGTCGGCAGTTCGGAGCTGACCTCAGATCTCCGCAGAGCGGACATTCGCTCTGTTCTGCTCTAGGCCGGAAAGGGCGGGAAGCCGACTTTCGCTAGGCTCGGCACCAACGACAACTACGCGCTAAGTGAGAGCACTGGCTCAAGAGTGGCCGCCCTGTTGGTCGATCACAGCCGGGCCAATCCGGAAATCTAACCGCCAAGATCACTCACATCGGCCACATCGGCAAATCCCTGTGAAAAAGAACGGCCGGGGGGATAGCTATTGATTTCGGCGATAAGATTCGCTAATTAGTTAGTGATTACTCACTAACATGAGGCATGCCATGCCCGCACGCAAACCAGCCGATGAACGCAAGGCGGAGATTGTCGATCAGATGCTGCGGCTTGCCGATGAGGTCGGACCGGATCGCCTGACCACACAGACGGTTGCCGATACGGTCGGGCTAAGCCAGCCCGCGATCTTCCGGCATTTTCCGACCAAGCAGGCGCTGTGGCGTGCCGTTGCCGAGACGATTTCTGATCGGTTGATTAAGGCGTGGACCGAGGTGCTGGACACCTCGAGTGACCCGATGGACCGGATCGAAGAATTGGTCGGCGTGCAATTGCGCCAGATCGAGGCGATGCCGGCGATTCCGTCGATCCTGTTTTCACGCGAATTGCAGGCCGAAAACGATGATCTGCGTCTGTCCGTTCTCGCGCTGATGACCAACCTCGTCACCAAACTGACCGACGAGTTGGCCAAGGGCCAGAAGTCCGGCTTGTTCAGATCCGATCTTGCGCCGATGGACGGTGCCTATTTGCTGGTGTCGCTGGTACAGGGGCTCGCGATCCGCTGGACGCTTGGAAAACGTGGCTTTGGACTGGAGGCCGAGGGCCGGCGCTTGCTCGCCACGCAGATGAAGCTTTTCCAACCGGCCGTGCGTACGGAGGAACCGGCATGATCCGCCGCAGTGCAAGCCGCGCTCTGGCGCTCATCGCTTTGCTGGCCCTTGGTGCCTTTGCCTGGTTCTTTCTGACCGAACGCCCGATTGCTGTTCCCGTCGTGTCAGCGGAGCAAAATGTGCGCGCCAGGGTCTACGGGCTGGGGACCGTCGAGGCGCGCATCGTCTCCAATGTCGGGTTTGAAGTTGGCGCAGCCCTGGTCGAACTGGCGGTTGACAGTGGTGATACCGTAACGACTGGTGAGGTTTTGGCGCGCCTGCACCAAACCGAACAGGAAGCGAAGGTCGCACGCACCGAGGCCGCTGTCGAAGCAGCCACGGCGATAATTGGCAAGGCCGAGGCAGGGGCGGCGCGCGCCCAGGCCATCGTGGCGCAGCGTGAAGCGGCAAATGCGCGCCAGCAGGAGCTTTTTAAACGCCGTGCCATCTCCGCCCAGATCGCCGAAGATGCGCAGCGGGATATCGATATCGCGGTCGCGGATCTTGCCGTCGCCAAAAGTGAAGTCGACGTCGTGCGCGCACAACTGGCCGATGCGGCGGCGGCGCTGAAGTACGAAGAAGTGCTTCTCGACCATCATGTTTTGACCGCTCCCTTTGATGGAGTCGTCGTGAAACGCCATGCCGAGGCGGGCACCGTGGTGCGCGCGGGCGAGGTGATCTTCACACTGATGGACCCCGAAACCGTCCGGGTGCTCGCCTATGTCGACGAAGAACGCGCGGGCGCGGTTGCCGTGGGCCAAAAAGCCGAAATTCGGATACGGTCGCTGCCGCATAATGTCTTCACCGGAACCGTCACGCGCATCGACATCGAAAGCGATCGCGTGAACGAGGAACGTCGCGTCTGGATCGCCTGTGATCAATGTCCTGTGCAGGTCTATCTGGGCGAACAGGCGGAAGTGTGGATCACCGTTGCAGAAATCGAAACCGCGCTTCTGGTCCCCGAAGCGGCGATCAGCGGGTTTGACGGCCACCAAGGCCATGTTTGGGTGGTTGAGGAGGGCCGCGCGCAACAGGCACCGCTTGTTTTCGGTTATCGCACCGAGGACGCGCGAGTCGAAGTGGTCAGCGGCCTGCCCGAGGGCGCGAAAATCATATCGCGTCCGGTGAAGGGCCTGTCGGAGGATCGCATGGTGCGGGTCATTTCCGAGGATACGCCATGAACCTCGCCTATCGCGATGTGCGGCATAATCTCTTCCGCTTCGTGCTGACGTCCCTCGGCCTCAGTCTCCTGATGGCCGTCGTGCTGGCGATGATCGGCATTTACAATGGATTGGTGGCGGATGCTCTCAACATCGTGAGGGCGCCGCAAGTCGATCTCTGGGTCGTTGAATCCGGCACGCAGGGCCCTTTTGCGGAAGGATCGAAAATTCCGGGCAGCACCCGTGACGCAGTGGCACGCCTGCACGGTGTGATCGAGGCCGGCAGCATCACCTACCAGACCATCGAGGCCCCCTTCGCGGGGTCGGTACTGCGTCTATACATCATCGGTTTTGAGAGAGGCCGTCCCGGAGGTCCGCAAGACATCGCTGAGGGCCGGGGGATCGAGCGCAGTCATTTCGAGTTGGTGGCCGATGCCAAGTCCGGTCTGGCCCTCGGTGACATGATCCGGCTCGGGCGTGATCCGTTCAAGGTAGTCGGACTGGTCGAGGACACGACGAACTCGGGCGGCGATCCGGTGGTTTTCATCACGCTTGCCGATGCGCAGGTACTGCAATCGCAACTCGCCCCGCCGGCGCAGCGCGTCCAGGCCGCCCGCGGAGCCGGACTTTCGGAAAGCCAGGACACCGTGGCCGCTGTCATCGCGCGGCTTGAGCCAAACGCGGACAAGGAGGCCATTGCAGGGACGGTCCGGCAATGGAAACACCTCTCGGCGTTGACCCAGGCGGATCAGGAACAGATCCTGCTCCAGTCGGTTGTCGATCGCGCGCGACGCCAGATCGGGTTGTTCCTCGGCATTCTTCTCACCGTATCGGCGGTGGTCATTGCGCTGATCATCTACACGATGACCATGGAAAAGCTGAAGCAGATCGCCACGCTGAAACTGATCGGCGCGCCGGACCGGACAATCGTCGGGCTGATCGTGCAGCAATCGGTGACGCTGGGCGCGGTCGGGTGGAGTTTCGGCCTTATCCTAATCCTGCTGGTCAAGGACTACTTTCCGCGCCGTGTTGTGCTTGAACCGTTAAACGCGGCGGCTCTTGGGGGGATCATATTTGCGGTTTGCATCGTTGCCAGCGGGCTCGGCGTACGCGCCGCGCTGAAGGTCGACCCCGCCACGGCAATCGGAGGGTAAGGCGATGCAAAACCACTCGCCCGCACTGATCGTCGACATAAAGGGCGTCTCCAAACACTACGGCGAAGGCGAAGCCCGGGTCGATGCGCTCCGCAATGTCGATCTGTCGATTCACGCAGGTGAAGTTGTGGCGCTGCTGGGCCCGTCCGGTTCCGGCAAGACGACACTGCTGAATATCATCGGCTGCATTGTCGAACCTGCCGAGGGCAAAGTGTCGCTGGACAACGAGCTCGTCTACGAAAACCGCTGGCTGAGTGGCGATCTCCGGCGCCTGCGGCTCGACAAGATCGGCTTCATCTTCCAGTTCCACAATCTCCTTCCGTTTCTCAATGCGCAGGACAACGTGGCGCTGGTGCTGCAACTGGCGGGCAAGTCCGCGACCGAGGCACGGCGGCGGGCGATCGAGCTTCTGGACTATCTGGAGGTCGGGCACCGCAAGAACGCGATGCCTGCGCTTCTGTCGGGCGGCGAGGCGCAGCGCGTGGCGATTGCACGGGCGTTGGCCAACAGCCCGCGCATCATTCTGGCTGATGAACCGACCGCCGCACTCGACAGCAAGCGTGCTGGGATCGTGATGGATCTCATGCGCAAGCTGGCCGTCGAACACGACGCTTGCATCATCGCCGTGACCCATGACGAGAAAATCTACGACCGTTTCGACCACTTGTTCCACCTGCGAGACGGGCGACTTGATGGCTTCGAAGGAGAAATGACATGACAACGACAAGTATGTGCAGCCGCGCCCTGAAGATCGCGGCAGGCGTGGCGGTGGTCTTTGGCGCCCTGACCGTATTGTCAGGCGGCCGCGCCCTGTTTGGCGGGATCGAAGCGCGCGCGGCGGTAGGGAGCGCGGTGCCCTTCGTACTGTGGTTCAACTTCGTGGCAGGCTTTGCCTATGTCGCAGCGGGGATCGGTCTGGCTCTGCGCCGGCGGTGGGCGCTTTGGCTCTCGCTGGCGATCCTGATCGCCACCGCGTTGATATTTACAGGCTTCGGCATCCATGTTCTGCGCGGCGGCGCGCATGAGATGCGCACCATAGGCGCAATGGTCCTGCGCACGGGTGTCTGGGCCGTGATATCGGCAGTGGCGGCGCGCAATCTGGGACGCACATCGCATTAACAAAGGATGCAGTGACGCGCTCGTGACAAGTCATTCGCTGCGCTGCCCACCAATGCCAGTTCTTGAGCCGGAACCCGCAGTTTAGGTGGCACGAATGAATATCCGCTTTGGTCGGCCGACGCCCGTTAGCGGTCGGTCCGTTCCCGGCCCCCACTTAGCCATCGGAATGAAATGCTTTCAGGTCGCCGCGAAAAGTTTTCGCGGCGGCTGCTTCGCGCCCCAATTTGGTCATTCGGTGGATTGATCGGCGCGCCCAAGAGCGGACGTCGGATCAGGACGCTCGATCTGGTCGCGAATGATGAGGAAGATGACTTTCTGCGCCAACTGGAAAACATCATCACGTTACTCGTGAAGCGAAAGGCCGGAACCGCCTAGGCAATCAACCGATGGGTTTTATCTGTACTTGCGACCAGATCTAAGGTGGATCGATTAGATTGCACGTATCACAGTCGATGCCGTAATATTGTCGAAACTGGTGCTTAGCGAGCGCGATGAGGGCGGTGTTGTCGCTCTTCCCTGTGAGCCATTTGAAGTCGTAGCGGAACGGCCCCGGCCGAAGGGTCCATTGCAGCGCCAGATCGTACACGAGCATGCCAGTGAAGAAAGTCTGCACGAGCCTCTTGATGTTCTGATCGCTGCGGCCAAGCATCGCGCGCGGAAAGATCTGTTCCGTATCGGCTCGGTCCTGAAAGAGGGAAAGATGACCGACAAGGAGGGCGCTCTCCTCATGCGTCGCCTTATCACCGGCCAGCCACATGCCGGGCCAGCAGAAGAATTCGGGGCGCTTCAGCTTGTCGCTACAGAAGGCGATATAGTGCGCTACAATGACGCGCACTGGCGTGTTCACGGCTTGGAAGCCGAATGTGCGATGCTCCTCCATCAGCGCATCGACCGGACCACGATCTCCGAGAAGACGAACCACCGCTTCGAGGGCCGCACGCGGATGGTCATAGCCGCAACGGTCGGTCAGCCGACCCGCAATATAATCATATTCGAGAGCGGAATAGGTCTGCACGCCGTTCGCAAGTTCCGGTGCCTCCGCCGCGGCTAGACACAGAAGCGTAAAACGGGCGCCGGCATCCACATCGCTTATGAAGTCGTCGAAATGCTCGATATCCAGCGGAAAACCGCGCGTGGGGTTGATCGCCAGATCGCAGATCAGAAGGAAGAGACCAACCAGTGGGTCGTCGTAGCGCTCCGGCCATTGCCAACCCGTCAGCCTGAGGAACAAATCGAAGGCATTCCCATAGAGTGGCGCGAAATAGCCGTCGTCGCGATAGGTTTGAAGTAGCTCGGGGCCTCCGGCTGACGCCAGAAACTGAATCTGACAAAAGCGGGCTTGGCCCTCAAAGATGTGGCGCAGGCCGATCTCCGCGTAAGGCGGCCGCGGACCATAGGGGAAGCCTTCGCGGCGCTCGGCATGTAGTCGTCGGGTCTCCGTATCCCAGCTCTTGGGATCGGGAAATTGGCCGTTCGCGAAGTCGCATGAGCCGTTGATGGCGCTGACGGTGTCGCCATAGGCCTTCAGATAGCTGTGCCCTACACCGAGGAAGAAGGGCGAGCGCTCATGCTCCAGCACCGACTTGGGAAAGAAGGCGAGCTGCTTGTAGTAATTGATATCGAGTGCGTTGTTGACGGCGACATTGCCGGCAACGAGCCCTGGATCGAGGGGCGGCGTGCCGTCGATCAAAGCGCGATCTGCCCATGCCTTGACCGGCTTCACGGCGCCGACCTCGCGCGCAAAATCTGCGAGGAAGCCCATGCTGCCGTACACCTGCGCAGGATAGGCCAGGCTCAGGATCAGGCCTGCCGTCGAGCCCACATGCTGCCACCAGTGGATCGTTTCATGCAGATAGGTGGAATAGGCCTGATACAGTTCGGCCGTGTCATAGCCGTCTGTTTCCTGCCGGGTGATGGCATCGACCAGCTCGTGCGTACGGGGACTCAAGCGCAGCACGAAATGCTCCGTCGTGTACGTGCCGAACGCATTGATGGTCGCCTCGAATACCGACTGATCGCTACTGGGATTGAGCAGTGCCGGGTCCAGATCGGAAAACCGAAGCATCGGGCTAATCCTTACTCGTAAAGATGGCGGCTGGATACTCGCGGAAAATCCACTCGCCGCCGCCGCCTTCCTCGCTCAGGAACCGGACCGTGTTCTCGGCCATGTCCGGATTTCCATGGCCGGTCGGCATAGGGAACTGGCGCACGAGGAAGGTGGCGGGAATGCGAATGGCGCCGTCATGTTCCCATTGATGGATGCGCTCCATGTATGCACGGGTGCGATTGTCGGCGACATCGGAGCGCGCGCCCTCCGGATAGGCGACATAGACCAGCCCGAACTCCCCGCTCGGCACCTGCGTTACCGCCTTCGCGAACAGCCCCAACGGTGCCCGGCTCCGCTTGGTGATCGCTGCATCAGCGTCGACCCGCCAGGCGAGCCCCACCGGCGAACGCACCCGGTCTACGGCTACAGCGGGTGGCCCATCGATCTGACAGATGAAGCCATCCCAGCTCGGCATCAACAGTTTCCAACCGAACACCTCATCCAACATGATCGGGCTGTACGCCTTCGTTACGTCGTCGAGGTCGACGCGACGTGGCAGCGGCCGAAACGCAACGCTGCCCCAGGGATAGGAGAGCGGCCGTTCGGGATGCGCGGCGAGCCGCTGCCGGAGGCACGTCGCGGCGACATCCGCGATATCGACCGCGTTCACCTCGACCGAGTACGCAACCTCGTACGTGCCGAATTGACCGCGCGCCATCGCACCCGCCCTGAGCAAGTGAAACAAGCTACGCATCCGCGCTTCCTCATCGACCTCATAGACCGTGAGCGCTGCGCTGCGCTTACATTCTACGACCATGTTGAATGCGTCGGTGCAACGCAGATCAGGCGATTTGACGCTCGTTGGCTCTACGAAGACCATGGCTCTACCCTTCGCCGAGCAAGCAGCAGCGACGAGAAGCTCGAACATGATCGAATCGGTCTCGGCGCCGGAATAGAGAGCGTCGATCCTCTCCTGGGAGCCCCCGACCGACCGCAGCGCCTCGATCCGCCGCCCGAGTTGCGCGAGTTGGGTTACGGCCAGCGCTCCGCCGAAATGATCGTAGCGCGGATCGTTGGCGAGGTAGTCCTTCGCTAATGTCATGGCCTGGCGAAGTCGGTGTCCCTTCGGCCGTTCGCTTTCCAGTCGCACACCCTTCACAATTGAGACGGGCTGTTCATCGGCCACCGATGAAAAGCGAAAAAGGTCGGCGGGTTCCCGCTCGAACCAGCCGTTGGGCGCATGACGTTCGATGAGCTCGATTGCCTCGGGCAGATGGTCCTCGACATAAGCAGTCGCAGCCGGTGCCTCGTCCAAGATCGATGCTCGACTGAGCCTCGGAAAAGGGTCGCTGACCGGCTCTCTCTCCTCGGCAAGGTCGTCTGGATCGATCCCGGCGGCCTCGAACGTGGCCGCGACCGCGGCATCGAGATCGACACGAGCCCGTTGCGCGCGCTCGATCGCCGCTTCCATTTCCAATTTGGTAGCTTCGGTCCGCTCGACGAAATACCGGCGACGCAATTCCATGACCTTCGGCCATTCCGCATCGAAGGCCTGCTGGCGCCGATCCAAATCTTCCACGAGCATTCTGAGATGCTCGGGCATATCATCGGGGAGTGGGGGAAAGGCCGACATCAGATTACGCGCTAGCCCTCGTTCGATGAAAGGGCCTTCTTCAGCGCCGGATTCACCAATGTGTCGAGCCGGACTTTCGCCCATTCCGCCCGCGATGCCTTTGGGTTCAGCACTGTCAGCATGAACAGGGCCTGCGAAAGGCGGTTCAGCAAGGGGGCCGATCCGTCGTCACAAGCCTCCTTGAGCCACTCGTCGGCATTGTCCTGCTCGCGCTCGAGAAAGCGCAGGAGCGAGAAGGTGACCGGCTCGATGATCCCGTCCTCGCGGCAGGCGAGCTGGGCACCGCCAGGGCCGTCATGGGTGTGGTGACCGGAGCGTTCGGGATCTTCAGGCACGCGGCGCAGAAGGATCGGACTGGTGCCGACCAGCGCCAAGATCGCTGGATCCATGAGGCCGACAATCCGGTCCTCATCGGTCGCCAGCGCGCCGATCCGAACGCTCGCGAGATGCGAGAGGATCAGCCAGGCGTCGAGATCGGCATAGGTCACCGCGGCTTCGCCGGCGGGCAATTCGATACCTTCCCTCCAGCCGGGCCTCTTGATCACGGTCACGCCGTCGGCGCGCGTCGTCATGTTGAACTGGCCGACGCTCGGCATCCAGGCGACGGCGCGCGTGCCCGGCTTGATCGGGCGGATCTTCGGCGCCCGCTGGAGCAAGCTGTTCAGGAACGCGACCGAGATGCCGTTGCGCCATGAGATGAGATCAACCAGCGCCTGCGCACCAATCACATCGCCAAAGGGCAGGCGCGCAGTCGTCGCGACCAGCCAGTCGGCGGCGTCCGCGTCGGCATCCGCCTCCTCGTCACCCATGCGCTTAGCCAATTGCTCGGCGATCTGCCGGGCGAGTTCGGACGCGATCAGTTCGGGAATGCGTCCGGTGACGAGAGGCCGATTGCCGATGTCGAGCGCAGTTCCAGTGAGGCCGGACCGCACCATCGCCGCCAGTTCGTCGCTATCGGCATGGTCGCGCATCGTCGCCTTGCGAACCATGAAACTGTGCATCGATCGCAGGATGACGTCGTGGGGCCGATCGCCCCGGCCATAATCATCGAGCACCGCGCGTGCGATGGTCGCCGCATGTTCGGCGAGTTCGTCCTGAATGAAGTGAGCGCGGGTATAGCGGAAGAACTCGAGGCTGAGCAGCGGCGGCAGGACCGCCGTCATGCCTTTGGTCCGCTCCGGCGCTTCGACGACGCCGGCCGCCATCGATCGCAGTAGCCAGGGTTGGCGAAATTCGTCGGCCCTGTCGGCGCCGTGCATGAAAGTGATGTCGTGCCGCTGAAGCACATTCAGCGCCTGGCCAAACTCGTCGTCGTCGAGCCGATCGACCAGAATGCGCTCGCCACGGCGTGCGAAGACGGTGTCCTTGCGCCGGGTTTCCCCCTTCCAGAGGCGGTCGACGACCGACGTGTCGGCCTCGATGACGAATTTCACCTTCGGCCCCATCGATTGAGCCGACAGCGCTTCGAGTTCACGGCGGATGCCGTCATGCTCGAGGCCCAGGCCATCGATGGCGATCACGAGCTGCGGACCGTCGGATGTCGCAAGCCGCTCGAGCCAGCGCCGCGCCTCGTCGGCCGAAATGCGCCAGCCGACCGCCCCGGACAGGAGCCGGGCGACCTCGTCTGCGATCCCGATCGCGGCGGTGCCCGACGCCTCGACGAAGAGCACCGCGATCTCGTCCGACGCGGTCGTGCCGATCGCGAGCTCGCGCAGGACATGGCTCTTGCCGATCAGGGGGGCACCCTCGATCGCGATGACGCGGCGCGTGCCGCGCAGAACCGTCCTCGCCTCAGCCGATGCCTTGCGGGAGATGTGGAAGTCGGGCGTGAACGGCGTGCGGACATCGCTCCAGCCGCCGGTCAGCTCGTCGAGCGTCTGCTCGGTCGCGGCCCGGATGGCGGCCATCCAGACGGCAGAGCCCGGCCCCATGAGCGTTGCTATGGCATCTTGCAGACCGGCGTGGGCATTCGCCATCGCGGCATCCATCAATGCGGCGAAGGCCTGCTCATTCGGCAGCCCGTTCTTCAGAAAATCGCCCGTTTCGGTCGCATAGGTGCGGGTCTCGGTCCCATTCGAGACGATCACGATCGGGGGTCTGGGATGCAGCACGCGGGCGTAAGATAGACCCTGATCAACATCGTCCGGGTCGAGCGGCTGCCCCGGCTTCTTCAGTTCGAGGATCGCCAGTCGTTTGCCGGCGTGTTCAATCAGCATATCGAGCCGGCCGCGCCGGCTGGAGGCTTTGGCGCCGTTGATCTCGACCGCCTTGTGGCCCAGTTTAAAGGAGAAGGTCAGCTGATGTTGTATCGCAGCGACGTCGAGCCAAGGCAAAGCAACCCGTAGGGCGGAGTTCGCGTGGACTTCAAGGTCGGTTTCGGTCTTGCCGACCGTAGTTTGTGTAACTGTCATTTATACATTTTACATCGTCCGGTCTCCAAACTGCACTATTTTAGTGTTCTGCCGACGAGATATTCGATCGTCATGGCAAGGTGTTGACGATGCCTTTACGGTGGAATGCAATCGCTGGCCTGCCGGAGACCGATCTCTTGCTGACAGCCTGATACGGCTCCAATAGCTATCCGATCGATAGCGGGGGAATAAAATGGAGATCGCCAGCCTTAAGATCGAGAATTTTCGGGGCGTGCAAGACGGCATAGTCCGTTTCTCGCCGCACACGGTGCTCGTCGGTGCGAATAACTGCGGCAAGACCACGGTGATCGAGGCGCTGGCGCTCTTGTTCGGCCGCGACCGGATGATCCGCTCTTTGACCGAGCATGACTTCCACGGCAGCAATCCGCAGCCAGCAGATCGCATTCGGCTGACCGCAACGGTGATCGGGTTCCACGACGACGATCCGGCCCAGCACCCGGACTGGTTCCGGGACGACAGGGGCATCGTCAAATGGTGGAACGTGGCGACTGGCGCCGTCCATCCCGCACGTACCGATCCGGCATGGAAGCTCGCCTGCCAGATTGCCTTCTCGGCCCGGTTCCATCGGCCCTCGCTCGAGGTAGAGACGCTGCGCTATTTCCACGACGACGACAGTGTCGGCGATGTGTTTGACGACGAGACGGCGACCCCGCTTCCCGCCCGTCTGATCCGCGAACTTGGCTTCTTTTTCGTGCCGGCGGCGCGGACGTGGGATCGAACCGTGTCGTTCGGTTCCGAGCTGTTTCGCCGCGTTGTCGCGGCCGGCAACGGACAGCCTTGGGAGTCGGTCCTCGCCGAGCGCGACCGCTTGCGCGCGCCGGAAGTAAGGCTCGAACAGGACGAACGGCTCTCACCGATCGTTGACCGGCTCAATCAGGAACTGCGCGGCTTTTTCCGGACCAACCCGACACTGCATCTGAGAGTGACGCCCACTGATTCCGACGGGCTGCTCGAGGCCGTCGTATCGCACTACGCCCATAACGGGGCGGACCTACCGCTACCCGCAAAACGGCATGGCAGCGGGCTCTTGTCGCTACAGCATCTGCTGCTGCTCCTGCAGTTCGGTCGACTGCGGGTCGAGGCGGACGAGAATTTCTGGATGGCGCTGGAAGAGCCCGAACTGCATGTCCCGCCGGCATTGCAACGGCGGCTGGTGCATCGCATCCAATCACTGTCACGCCAGACATTGGTCTCGACTCACTCGCCAATGGTCGCCGCTCTGGCGTACCCCAGCGGCGTCGCGGTCCTGCGCAATGAAGGCGGCGTTTTGACTTCAGTGCCCCTCCTGCAATCGACCTTGCCGGCGGACACGCCCAACAGTGTCCGGAAGCTGTTCCAGGTGAACCGCGTCGAGACGATCGCGGCCGTCATGCACGACTTCGTGCTGATCCCCGAGGGCAGGACGGACTATGAATGGCTGGCTCTGCTCGTCCGGGCTGTCGATCTTCATCAGAGCTGGGCAGCAACCGATGAATGCCGGTTCGACGCGTTTGTCGGCGTCATCCCAACCCATGACGGATCTGTGGTGCGAACGGTGGCGGCGATGTCTCCGCTTCACCCGCGCGTAGTCGCACTGGTAGATGGCGATCCGGAGGGCGTGGGCTACGCCAATGCCCTCGCTGCGGCGGGCGCTCCGAATTCGGGGACCATCCTGCGTTGGGCCGACGGCCAGATGCTCGAGGATGTGATCGGCTGGATCATCGATGCCGACGCGGCCGCTTGCCTGCCGACCATCCCCGTCGACAACCCTCCCGCGAATGTCGCCAATCTTGTCGCGCGCCTCAAAGACGAGGTGCGGGCAACAGGCGGGCTCAAGAAGGATAGTTCGAGCTACGAAGCGATTGCCGGGGCGATCGGCGCAAATGAAGCATGTTGCGCGCGAGCGCGATCGCTCCTGAACGGTATCACCGAAGTTGCCCAAGGCATCGACAACCCGCTGTTCGTGGCGGACACGGACCATCCGGCGATCAAGGTCTTCACGCCGTGACCATCCAGGCAGTCGAAGGCGCTGCGGGATGCGGAAAGACCTACCGGCTGATGGAGATGCTGGCGGAACGGCTCGAAACCCATCCGCTCGGCGACGGGCAGCGTGTTCTCGCGCTCACCTTCATGCACGGGTCGCGTCGGCGCCTGTCTGAGCGGCTGCGCTCGGTCGCCAATCTGCGCGGGCGCGTGGAATGCTGCACGATCGACGCGTTTGCGTGGCGCATCTATCGCCGGTGGAGAGGGTTGGCAGGCGCTCTCGCCATCGCTCCTGCGACCGAGGGAGAGTTCGATCGCGTCTGCGAGGCAGCCGGATTACTGGTGGAGCAGCCGCAAGTCTGCGCCTGGGTAGCATCGAGCTTTCCGATCGTGCTCGTCGACGAAGGTCAGGATCTTAAGCCCGAGCGCCTGCGCATGCTCAAGGCGCTTGCGGGCACTGTCCATGCGCTGATCGCCGCCGACGAGTTCCAGTGTCTCGATCAGGCGCTTAGCCCCAACCCGCTGGTCGCCTGGCTGCAACAGGACGCCGAGCCGGAAACATTGGCGCAGGTGCGCCGCACGAATTCGCCGGGTCTGCTGGCAGCAGCGACCGCAATTCGCGCGGGCAACGCGCCGGTCAACGGCGCCGGATTCAAGTTGCTGCCCCCGGGCGCCAGCGTGCCACTTGCCACGACTTTGCTCGCCAATGCCATCGCCTGGCGGCAGGGCGGCGGTGTTGCGGTGATCACACCGGCGCTGCAAGGCGGGTTTGCCGCGTCGGTTGTCGCCCGACTCGCTCAGGGGCCATGCGGCAAACACAAAAATGGACCTTACACCGTCCATTGGGAAGGGAATGACCGCGACGAGGTACAGGCGATTATCGCCGACCTCGATCTTGCGGCCGATGCGCCGGCGGCTGCGGCCTGCGCAGCGCTACGGGCAATGCCGCGGACCGGCCCAGTGCGGGCAACTCTGGCATGGGTGGAGAACCAGATGCACGCCTGTGGACGGGCGAATTTCACCCGCGCAGAAATCGAGGCAGTGATTGCGCGGCAGGTTTCGCTGCGACGGCAGCATGGCGGTGGCGCGTCGCATCAGTTGACGGCGATGACCGTGCAGCAGGCCAAGAACAGGGAGTTCGAGGGCGTCGTGGTTATCTGGCCCTACCAGGTGGGCGGTGATGCCGAACACAAGCGGCGCCTGCTCTACAATGCGATCACCCGGGCGAAACGATGGTGCAATGTCATCGTTCAGGGCCAGAATATTCTCGGTGCTGCGCCGTTCGCCTGACTGCTCGATCCCGTGTGTCGGCTTATTACCAACAGTAAAGGCCCAACTTGCGTCAGAAAGACTGAGATGAGCGGACGCCCGCTTTGAGGATGACAGTCCAGTAGCCTGAACGTCTGAAAGGTCGGCGACTGCGGCTCCAGAAATTGCCCCCTCCGAGTGTCGGCTTTCCCCATTTTTCCATCTGAGAGCGGACAGGCAGAAGACGGCCCCCTTCCGGACACCGTTCCACTCGCAACATACGTCCGTTTCCCGGCGTATTAAGGCTATGCCATGTATCGCTGCGAATTGCGGCTAATCCCTCCTCTTCCCTTTCGTCCGCGTCTTTCGCGCCATCTTTTTGAAATCCAGCCCCTCGAACACCGAGAAATCGATGTCCGAATTAAGCGGTAGCCTGACCATCTCGCGCGCCCTGATCTCGCTGATCGACTTGAAACCGTAGTTATCGTGCTCGTCGTCGCCCACGGTGTGACCCGCCTGCAGCCTGCGGTCACGAGGATCAACTTTGGCGTCACGCATGTCCTCGATGTTTCCTGCACGTAAAGAGTGGAAGACTTCCCTGCGTCCGGGCTCGATTCCCGCTCTCAGGAACAGGCGCTGCATATAGGACGACGCGCTCTTGCTTGGGTCCTTCAGCTTCATGATCTCGCCGAACACGAACCGGTCGCCCTGTGCCCTTGCCCAGTCGATGAATCCAATGTCCTTCAGAAAAGAATGCAGGACGAAGAACCCGGTGCTGGCGTCGGTCTTGATCGGGACGCGTTGCCAGACGCCACCCTGCTTCACGATACCGTCCGTCTCGGCGATCCAGACGCCGGGATATTTTTCACGGATGTCGGTTCCGATAAGATGAATCAGCAAGCCCAGCCTGCGCCCCGTCAGGTGGCCGAGAAGCGGCAACATTGTTTCATCCAGCAGGCCGCTTTCGACTCCCGTACGAAACACCGACGAAATCGCAGCAGCGCTGAGCGGTTGGGATGACTTCGGACGTGCGGCGGTGCCGGGATAGTGGATCCGGACCTTTTCGAAAGGATCTCGGAAATCGTACTCGGCGGCCCCCTCGGCCATGACCGTCCTCACTATCCAGAGATAGCCGTTCTTGAGCGAACTCATGGAGAGCGGCTTTAGATGGAGGTCGCGATTGTCCTCAATGATCTCGCGCGCGCTCAAGCTCTCCGGGCGTTTGTTGTTGTTTCCGGGCCAGTACTGCAGCAGCCGCGTGTACGCCTTGATATCCGTGCCAGTATAGGTGTCGATCGGATGGTCGCCGATCAGTTCGGCAAACAGATCGGCTCTCCACCGGGCCGTGCGGATGTCCTTGCTGTCTGCCCCCGCCTTCGTCTCCCAGGATTTGAAGTAGGCTCTCGCCACCTTGCTAAATTTCGGAAGCCCTGAATGTTTTCTCGGAACGAAGCGACGGTCCTTGTCCAATTCGTCTTCATCCTGATCGTCGTCGTTGCCGGACTCCGCTTCCGGACCGGCGTATCCCGGCTCAGCGCGGGACAATGGGATTTCGGCAGGGACGGAAGCAGCCGGTTCGCGCGACGTAAAGGCAAGCCCTGCTTGAGGCATGGGCTGCGCGCGAAAAGTTTTCGGCTGTTCAGCGGTTTCTCCTTCCGGCCTCGGCGCTACCGTCGACATAAGCTTGTCGGCGTAGCGCTGCCTCAGCACGTCGACGTTTTCCCTTACCAGCTGGTTTCCGCCCTCGCCTTTGGCGAGTTCGCGGCCCAGTTCCACCAGGCCCTTCCACCCCTGAGAGCGGACCTCGTCCTCAGGCGTCATCGGCGGTACCGGATTCGAAACGACCTGCAGCGCCATCCTTAACGCACCCTTCGTTTCAATGACGGCCTCCAGATAACCGGGATCAAGATAATACGGCGCGTCGGTTGCTGTGCCGTCACCCTTCCGATTGTCGTCGTCTCTGTCGCCCATTCGTCTCGTCAGCATCCTTTCAAAGCAGGCACGTGCCTCGGCGGCCAGCAGGTCCGCCAGGCGGCGTGCCTTGCGCGCGGGGCATGCCCCGAGACTGATCCTGATCGGCCGCGAGCCGCGCCCGCCGCCAAGTTCTACAGGAAGCCTGATCTGGAAAAGGTAAACGGAGCCAGAGCGCACCAGGTAGGGGCCGGGGCCCCTGCCCTTTTTCAGGCGCGCCGGCTCGTGTTCTATCTCCTCGCGCGATACACGGGACGATACACCGCGCGATACACCGAACTCTCCTGCCATAGCCAAATGCCCTTAAACTGGGCGAAAGAGCCTCTATTCGGCCGGAAATGCGGGAAAGCTCATGGCGGAGAGAGAAAAATCCGCTGGCGGAGAGGAAGGGATTCGAACCCTCGAGACGGGATCACCGCCTACTCCCTTAGCAGGGGAGCGCCTTCGACCACTCGGCCACCTCTCCGCGAGCCACGCCCGTACCATGATTCAATTGCCTGTCCAAGGTTTTTTGGCCCCGCCGCGCGGCGGCCTCGTCCGCCTTTCATCTTGACAGATTTGCGCGTTGCGGCTTGCTGACTGCGGGTAAACCGGAGAATCGCACTGCATGCCGTCAGCCAATTCCCTTGTCGCCTCGCTGCCCGCGACCATTCCCTTCGTCGGGCCGGAGCGGCTTGAGCGCGAAAACGGCGGGGCGTTCAAGGCCCGCCTCGGCGCAAATGAATGCAATTTCGGCTGCTCGCCGGATGCGATTACGGCGATGGACCGGGCGGCGCGCGACGATGTCTGGAAATACAGCGATCCCGAGGTCTGGGAGCTGCGCCAGGCGCTGGCGGGGCATATCGGCATCTCCATGGACGAGTTGGTCGTCGGGCCGGGCATCGACAATCTCTTGGGCCTGACCGTGCGGATCTTCTCCGATGCGGGCGATCCGATCGTCACGTCGGCGGGCGCCTACCCGACTTTCAACTATCATGTCGCCGGTTTCGGCCGCCGTCTCGTCACGGTACCCTATCGCGACGACAAGGAGGATCTGGACGCGCTTGCCACCGCGGCGGAGCGCGAGCGGGCGAAAATCGTCTATCTGTCCAATCCCGACAATCCGATGGGCACCTGGTGGAGCGGCGCGGCGATCGAGGCTTTCATCGACATGCTGCCCGACGAGACGCTGCTGATCCTCGACGAGGCCTATGGCGAACTGGCACCCGACGGCGTCAGGCCGAGCATCGACACCGGCCGCCGCAACGTGCTGCGCTTCCGCACCTTCTCCAAGGCCTACGGCTTGGCCGGGTTGCGCGTCGGCTATGTGTTCGGCCCGGCCGATCTCTGCGTGCAATATCACAAGGTACGCGATCATTTCGGCGTCAACGTCATGGCGCAGCATGCGGCGCTCGCCGCACTGGCCGACCAGAAATGGCTCGAACAGGTCTCCGTGCATTTCGAGGCGGCGCGCAAGCATATCGCGGCAATCGCCACGGCGAACGGCCTCGCGCCGCTTCCGTCGGCGACAAATTTCGTCACCATCGATTGCGGCCGTGACGGCGACTACGCCTTGCGCGTTCTCAAGGAGCTCAATGCGCGCGACGTCTTCATCCGCAAGCCAGGCGCGCCGGGCATCGACCGCTGCATCAGGGTCAGCTGCGGCCTGCCGCACGAGCTAGATTACTTCGAAGCCGCTCTGCCCGAAGCCCTGAAGGCGGCCGAATAGGCCTCGGAACGGATTGCCGGAAGGCCCGGCCCGGTTTATTTTGCTGCAATGCAAAAAGACAACGCCGCCGAGAACGACAGCCCCCCGCCTATCGATGACGCCGGTATCGGACCGCAACGCAGCCGGCACTCGATCGCCGAGGATATCTTCGCCATCCTGGTCGGCACGGCGCTGGTCTCTTTCGGCGTCTTTCTCTACCAGCAGGCGGGACTGGTGTTGGGCGGGCTCGCCGGCGTGGCGCTGATCCTCAACTATCTGACGCCCTTCGAGTTCGGCGCGATCTTCTTCGCGATCAACCTGCCCTTCTACCTGTTCGGGATCGGCAGCCTCGGCTGGCGCTACATCATCCGCACCTTCTGCGCGGTCACGGCAATGTCGGTCATCGTGCGGCTGCTGCCGGCGGGCGTCGACGTGTCCTTCGTCCATCCGCTGGTCGCCTCGATGATGGGCGGCGCGATGATCGGGCTGGGGTTGCTGGCGCTGTTCCGCCACGGCGCAGGCCTGGGCGGGGTCAATATCCTGGTCGCCTTCCTGCAGGAGCGCTTCGGCCTTCGCGCCGGCTATGTGCAGCTCGGCATCGACCTCCTGATCCTCGCTTCGGGTGCCTTCGTCGTCTCGCCGGCGCAACTCGCGTGGTCGGTCGCCGGTGCGGTGGTGTTCAACATGATCCTCGGCATCAACCACAAGCCGGGCCGCTACATGGCGTTCAGCTAGGATCGCTTCTCGACCGGACGGGCGGCGAGGCCTATCATACCGCCGCGAGGATCGGGGAGAGCTTGTGCGTTATCATCATCTTTATTGCGACGAAGCGGGCGTCAGCCATTGGCGCAACGTCGAGATCGCGATTGAGGAGCGCGTTTTTGCGCCGCCGGCCGCGGGCATCCATGTCTCGGAGCCGGAACTGGTCAAGGCGCTGATGTTCCTGAAACTTCACGCCGGCTGGAGCGAACCGGCCCATCCGACGCCGAAGCGGCAGACTCTTGTCTGCCTGGCCGGCGCCGTGCTGGTGACCGCCGGTGACGGCGAAACCCGCGAAATCGCCAAGGGCGATGTCTGGCGCATGGAGGATATCGGCGGCGAAGGCCACCACACCCGCGTCATCGGCGAGGCGGATTTCGAGGCGATGGTCGTCCAGTACGACTGAACCGCCCTGCCCGCGAAAAGCTCCGCTTGGCGGAAACCGGGACCGAAGGGGCGCGGCCCATCCCCATGCCGCCGCGCCCACTCCGTCCCGGAGCCCCTTCCCCCGTGAAGGCTTATCAGACGCCTGCCTTAGTGGCAGGTCATCCACTGGCGCGCCTCGCGCAGTGCGCGGGCCAGTTCGTCCTTGGACATCGTCTCGGCCACCTCGGCACGCAACAGCGCGGCGCGCGGGCATCCCTTGATAGCGGCGATGTTGAACCATTTGTGGGCAGCGACCATGTCGGTATCGCATTCGCGGCCCGTGGCATACATCATGCCCATTTCGAAAAGGATTTCGGCGTTGTTCGCGGCGCCGAGAGCCGCCATGTCTGCATTCTCGATCTCGATGCGTGCCATCGTAACTGTTCCTTCAGTCCCCGTTTCAACTCCCGAGGCCGCCGCTCTTTTGCGTTACCGGCTGGCTTTCGGTGCGATGGGTCGAGAATGGCGCGGCCGGCTGAATCCCTCGCTAAAAAGCGTGCTTAATGCCCGACAAACAAAACTAAAATTCTTCGTAAACTTGACTCTAGGTTAACCAGACAAACCACTGTTTTTCCGAATATTTCTCCCGAAATTGCATCGAATTTTCCCGGCCTGATGAAAGCCTTTGTTCACCGTGATCCACGAACCGGATCGGCTCGAACGTAGTTTTCAGCGGCGTTTTTCACCTGCGAACGGAGCTATCGAGACGCTTGAACTGAAGATTACTTTTACGTAATAGTCAATGAACACGGCGCGGCATCGGGCCGGCCGCTGTATCGGGAGGAATTCATGATCCGACAGTTCATTCTCGCCGGCGCAATTGCCGGCGCCGTTGCATTTCCGGCGCTGGCCGACCCTATCGAGGGCAACTGGAAAACCCAGAGCGGCGAGACGGCGGGCATCGCGTCTTGCGGCGGAAGCTTCTGCATCAAGCTCAAGACGGGCACCTATGCCGGCAAGCAGATCGGCAAGATGAGCGCCAACGGCGCCAACAAATACAAGGGCTCCATCACCGATCCGTCCGACAACAAGACCTATTCCGGTTCGGCGACGCTTTCGGGCTCGGTCCTGAAGATGAAGGGCTGCGTTCTGGCGGTCCTGTGCAAGACGCAGACCTGGAACAAGCTGTAGGCGCCGGCATCGTATCGATACACAAGACAGGCGGCGCCCATCTCGCGCCGCCTTTTTTGCTTCTACAAAAGAAGTCCGTACGGGCGTATCGACGCCGTCCTCCCATCGACGATCTGTTGAACGCGCCACGGCCTGCCTCGCGATCGCGGCCGTCCTGTCAAAGCTCGCATGTGCAGCCTTGACCGAAACGCCGCCACCAAATTTATTTGGAGGAGTATTGGCGGGGGGACAGCAATGAACAAATTACCCACGATTCTCGCGGCGATGCTGACAAGTCTGCTCTTACTGAGTGGACTGTCGCCTTCGTCTGCCGGTTCCGGTCAAACGGGGCCGCTCATGCTTTCCGATCAGCAGATGATCAGGCTGACAATTACGAGCGGGCCGGGCAGCGACCGGAAAGGCAGTCTTGGGATAGGCAAGTTCCGGCAGGGATTCAGTGCGAAATACAACACGTTCGGCGGGAGGGATCACCCCGTGCTCGTTCACACTCGCTCCAAGCTCACCTACAAAGGGCCGAGAACAACGTGCACCCTGACCATTGACCGCAAGATCCGCTGCAAGAACGGGGCTTCCGGCACTTGGGACTACGAGAACTAGCTGGCTGCTACTTCGGTACCCGTGACCGTCCCGTCAGAACGGCACGGTCAGCGTCACCTTTCCGTCGACGCTCAGCGTCGAGTTCGTGTCCGTGCCAATGGCGATACGGGCGCTGACATTCGCGCCGCCCGCCGCCATCGCCTGGAACTTCACGCCGCCGAATATGCCGGCACCTGTGGTGACGTCGTCCGCGCCGAGCCCGATCGCCGTCCCCGCCGCGCTCGCCGACAGGCCGGCATCGGTGCTCGCATCGGCCTCGAAGCGCAGGAAGGGCGTCAACGTGCCGCCGCCGAACACGAATGGCGCGCCGGCCTCGAGGCTAGCATGGAAATGGTGTGAGGCGACGCCCGAGATCGCGGCGCCGAGGCTGTCCAGATCCATCGTGTTGCCGAAGAAGCCATTATACCCGGCCGTGCCTTCGAACACGAAACGCGTTGCGGCGGGGGTGTAGACAAAGCCGGTGTCGAAGCCGGCGATCATCCCGGTCGTCGATCCGTCGCCGCTGGCGAGCGCCGAACTGTCGATGCGCGCCTCCGCGCCGCCGAGCCATGCATTGCCGCTGATCGTCTTGTCCGGCGAAACCGAACGCGCCGCACGAATGCCAGCGAAGCCGGCGAGAAAACGCGTGTCGTGGACGCCGTCATCGAGGGACGCGCCGTAGAGCGCGCCACCGGCGAAGAAACCGAAAGCGCCATCGCCATGATCCCAGTTGCGCCCGGCGACGAAGCCTCCGCCACCGAGGTCGAAACCCTGCGTCATCGCCGCCGCATCGAAGCCGGACCATCCGCCGAAGGCGCGCGTCCAGAAAAGCCGGTCGGTTGACGGGGGTGTCCCGATCGCCTCGGAAAGGTCCATGCCGAACGCGGACACCGAGGCGTCGATGGCCGTGAAGGGCGAGGAGTCGATCGCAATGACGGTGGGCACGCTCGGGAGCGGCGCGGAGGTGGCGCCTTTCAAAGGCGGCGCGCCGATGACCGGCGTTACATAGATCGCGTTGTAGCCGTTCAACTCGACGTCGTAGCTGTCGTCCGCCAGCATGAACACGCCAGAGACCGGTCCGACGATCGCGAATGTGTTATCGCCCGTGCCGAGATCGATCAGGCCGTCGATCAGCGATCCGGTCCCGACCTGCAGCGTGTCGTTACCGCCCCTGAGCGCCACCGCCGTTCCGCCGGTGCCGATAATCGTGCCGGTGTTGAGGATCGTCTGGTCGGCGCTGTCGGCCTCGTCGGCATTGATGCCGATATGGCCGGAAATGAAGCCGGAATTGGTGACAAGGGACGGCCCCGTGCCGTTCTCGTCGAAATCGATGCCATCCTCGCCGCCGACGGAAATGATCGTGCCGGTGTTCAGCACCGTACCGTCGTCCAGATCGATGCCGTCCTGCACGCCGGTCACATAGAGCGTCCCGGTGTTGACGATCGTCGCGCCGCTGCCGGCATTGATCGCATCGTCGACCGAATTGATCGTGCCACGATTGATAACGATCACGCCGTAATCGTTGGCGTTGACGCCCTCCTTGCCGGCGAAGATCGTGCCGTCATTGACGACCATGGAGTTCTCGCCGGCCTGGATGCCGTCATCGCCGGCATCGATCACGCCGTTGGCGGTGTTGGTGACATCGCCATTGGCGCCGACCCGGATGCCGTCTGATTCCGCCCCGACCGTGCCGGCATTGGTCACCGTCACATCGTCTCCCTCGGCATCGATGCCGCGGTCGCCGCCAACAACCGAGCCGTTGTTGGTAATGGTCGTGCCCTCGCCCGCCTGGATACCCTCGTCGCCGCCGGTGATCGTACCGTTGTTGACGATGACGGCGTCCTTGTCGACGTGGACGCCGTCCTTGGCTTCCGACGTGATGTGGCCATTGTTGGTGAGGATGACGTCGTCGTCGGCCTCGATGGCGTGATCGTCCTCGGAAGCGACCGACCCGTCATTGGTGATTTCGACATCGTCCTTGACCAGGATGCCCTGATCCTCGGCGTCGATGACCGCGCCGGTCTCGACGGTCACGGTGCCGTCGTCGAACCCGTCATCGCGGAAGCCGCCGCTCGTGCCCGTGCAGACCACGTCGTCGCCGTCATTGGCCGGGTCGGGCGTGCAGTCCGCCCGGGAAACGTCGATCGACAGCGAGAGCGCCAGAACGGACACTCCACACAGGAGGCCCGCGCCCTTGAGCGCGGAGCCGATACGCGAAACGCACAGCATGAATATCAACCCCTTGATTTCATTCGCCTGCGATGTAGCAGCGGCGAGGCCGCTCCCGATGACAGTTCGATGACATGCGGCATGAAATCTGCAGCTGTGGCATCACTGCAACGTGAGCGGCCGACGCCGCCTTTCGCCATTGATTGGCGCCGGCGCGTAGTTACCTAGCGAATGTCAAAATCTTATCCCGACATGGAATGAGCCATGGATGTCCTTTCAGCTTTCCGGACCTTTATCCGAGTTGCGGAGACGGAGAGCTTCTCGGCGGCGGCCCGGGAACTGCGCGTCGGCCAGCCGGCGATCTCGAAGCAAATCGCCGCTTTGGAGGAGCATCTCGGCACAAGGCTGCTGCAGCGTTCCACCCGCTCGCTGGCCTTGACCGACGAAGGAATTGAATTCCTCAGCCAGGCGCGCGCCGCCGTCGAGGCGGCGGACGAAGCTGTCGAGGGGATGCGCGGCCGGGACGGCCATGTGTCCGGCGTGCTGCGGATGACGGCCAGCGCGAGCTTCGCGCGCATGCATATCGTACCGCGCCTGCCATTGCTGGCGGTCCGCCACCCGGAATTGCGTGTCGACCTCGTCCTCCAGGACGAAGCCGTGGACATGGTGGAACAGGGGCTCGACCTGGCCATTCGCTTCGGCGAACCGCACGAGCCGAACCTGATTGCGCGCCGCCTCGGCACCATGCGCATGATCATCGTCGCATCGAAGGATTATCTGAAGGCGAAGGGCCGCCCGGCGACGCCCGAGGATCTGCAGAACCACAGTTGCCTGGTCTTCAGCGGCGTCGCCGACGCAGACCAGTGGCCGTTCATCGAAGACAACCAGACCCGGTTCGTCGGCGTGAACTGGCGCGTGCGGATCAACAATTCCGACGCGCTCCGACAGGCGGTGCTGTCGGGCCTCGGAATTGCGCTGATGCCGAGCTGGCAGTTCCCGGATTTATGGGAGAACGAAACGCTGGAGACGCTTTTCGACGAAGCCGAGAAACCTTCAATGCCGATGTATGCCGTCTATCCGTCGCGTCGCTACACGCCGGCCAAGGTGCGCGCGATGATCGATTTTCTGCAACACGAAATCAGTATCGATCCGACGATGACGGGCGGCATTGGCCTCGTCTGAGGACCGGACCGCGTCAGGCCGGCTCGCGCCGGTCGAGCCGCTGCAGCAAACGGTCGCGCAATTCTGACGGTTCCATGCGCATGGACGGATGCGGATAGGCGTTCGCGCAGAGGATGGCGCCGTCGGCATCGACAAGGAATGTCGCCTCCAGCGGCAACGACCAGTCACCCGACTCGTTCATTGCTGCGAGATCGACGCCGTTGCTCTTGTAAAGCTGGATCATCGCCTCCGTGACGTGGACACGGACGCCCATCGCCTCCGAAAGCTTCTGTTCGGGATCGGTCAGGAGCACATAGCCGAGCATGTTCCTGGAGGCGGCCGCGGGCAGCGCCGTGTGGCAGCGCGGCGTGACGCCGATCATCACCGCCCCGTTATCGGCCAGGACGGCGCGCACCTCCTCATAGGCCCGCATCGACGTCGTGCTGTAAGGACACCAGTCGCCGCGAAAGAACAGCAGCGCCGTCGGCTTGCCGGCGATCAGGTCGCGAAGGGAGACCGCGCTGCCATCGGCAGCAATCAGCGTCTCGTCCGGAACGGTCTTCGGACATTTCAGGACTGTCCCCTCCCCGGTTGCAAGGCTCGCCTGGATTTCCGCCGCCTGCTCGCAGGCAGCCGCAATCGCCGGCCCGGCATTGCGGGACATCGCATCGCGCAGAAATCTCAGTTTCGCATTCAGGGACATCACGTCACCGGTTCAGGACCTTTGGAACAATAACAAAATCGCGGAGGATGTGAACATCCTCCGCGTATCGAGAATTTCGATGAGCCGACGGAAGCCCTGCCGGCATCATCGGTCTGTTGCGTATGATCGCATCGGGCGGAAGCCAGGGCCGGGAGATTTGCCCCGACGTCCGTACCGCGACTTAGCGCAGGTAGAAGGTCACGCCGCCATTCGCTGCGACGGAAGCGCCCACGACGTTACCAATCTGGACATTCCGGCCAGTCAGATCGCGAAGCAGCGACGGGTTCGAGCGGATCGCGCTCTGGACGTCATCGGCCTGCTGCGATGCACGGGCATTGACATTGTAAGCCTTGGAATCGTCGAGTGCGTCGATACGCTTCACGGTGTATTCGCCGGACTGGACCGCTTCGATTGCGCCGGACAGGTTGTTCCACGGAGCAGCATGGGCCGGAGCGGCGATGGAGAGAGCCGACAGAGTGGCGGCGGCGGCGAGGGTGACAAAAGTCTTCATTGTACTTTCCTTTCGAATTTTGACGAGTTGCCGCCTGCTGGCGAACAACCTCGAAACGGCCCGGTGGCCGGTGGCTGTGGGGAGTCAGGAGGGGATCCGACCACCGCGCCGTTTCGATGAGTGGTATATGATTGATGCCAACCGGATCAGTAGGACGGATTTTCTCATATGCTTCATTCCTGCAGGGAATTAGTAATTTTGAACGCAGACTGACCGATCCGTTCAGCGCGGGTTCATCCGGATCTTGAGAGCATTGCGGGAAAAGGCCGAGGTCCGCCCATGCTTGCCCGCAGGTTCACAATCGTCTGTCTTGTCGCCGGGATCGCCGGCGGCTGGTTCGCCATGCTGGTCCAGGAAAACGCCCGATCGCCCCATACATGGAGAGCCGAGACGCTGCGCGTCTGTCCCTTCGGCGTGACGCCGGACTGCTTGCGCCTGCTCAACTGAGGTGTCCGCCGCCGCCGCGGCAGCGACGGCCGGCGGGAAAAATCGAGAGGTTTCCAGGCGTTTATCTTTCTGAACGCCAAATGAATATCGGCCTCAGCACCGGTTCACGGCGGCTCCGGCATAGTCCCTTCAACAGTTCGAAGGGATACACCGATGAAAACGACCACACGCCGCTTCCAGACCATCCGCATCGCCATCCGCGCCGGCGTGCTCGCACTCGCCATGATCGGCCCGCTGGCCGGCTTCGCCGCCGCCCAGGACGACGGTGCCCGGCGCGGTAATTCCGGCGCCGGCTTCGTTCTTTATGTCTCGCTCATTCGCAACGCGTAATCGGGCTGCGACCGCCGGCTACGCGCCGGCCGCCTGCCTGTCATAGTCCGCGGCGTCGAATCAGCCGCGCGAGTCCTTCACCTTCAGGTCGGTATCGAGAACCCATCCCCTCCCCCCCCCCCC
>NZXU01000007.1 GCA_002698425.1 Ahrensia sp.
AGCCCATTGCGGTAAGACAGCCAGCCAAGGAAACCGCAGATACCGGCAAAGACAAACATGCCGAGGGCACCTTCGCCAGATACCAAAGCGCCTAAGAGGCCCAGCGCGAACAATCCTGCGATGATCCAGAACGCGATATACGCGCGCGAACCCTTCTGGGTCGTCGTCCTAACTTCGACCGAATTGATCTTGTTTATTGCGTACGATTTGTCCCCAACACGTACAAAATCCTTGTCTACCGAGAAATCCATGTTCTGCCCCCAATAATTCCGACTGTGTTTGCCACTGCGCGATTACCAAGGCAATGAGATAGACCGTTGAAAGATACTGATTCAAAACACGGTGGAGATCATCAAATGCGGGGTATCGTCGCGCTCCTTTCGACCATCTCACTGACCGCCTGTGGCAGCGGAAACCCTGCGAGCGAGGACGCAATCTTTGCGGAAGTGAGCCAAGATGGCTTTGGAGGCGGCTGCGAAAATGGCGGTATCGCGACGGGCGATATTGTCGCTGTCAGTGAAGACACCAATCTCTTGGAAGCCCCGGATGGTGCGCGCATTGTCAACGAGAAGGCCACCGCTGTCTTGAAGGAGACATACTATCAGCAGGTCGACAGTACGGAGACACTGCAGGAGACTTGCCGAACCGAGGGATGGTCGAAGATTAGGGTCAAAGAACCCGCCAGCCTTGGCCACGTCGAAGGCTGGCTACCCAACTCCTCACTCCGGTTGATCGAGTCCGATGAGACCGGCAACCGGAACTATGTAGAGGCTGATTTTTACTGGGATGACGACACGTCAGCCTACAAGCCGCAACTCGTGGCGGCGGTCAATCGCATCGTCCGCGAGAACGACAATTGCCGTACCATTGATCCCGGAACGCTGAGCAAGAGCGGCAGCCGCGGTACAGCCGCTAAGCCTGTCTACTTTATCACCTGCAACGGCCCAGAAGACCGCCCGTTCAACGTCTGGTTTGAACGTGACGATGCCACCAGCAGCAAGAGCTTCGCGGCGATCCGCAACATTGATAGAGGTGCGGCCGTGCTCGCTTGCGAGCAGGCTGCCAAAGCCGCAGCAACGAACCCTCATTCGATCGATTTCTCGACCTTCATGGACGTTGCCTACCTGACATATCCCAACGGTCGAAGCCGCTTGCTGAGCAGCTTCACCGCGAAGAATGCGTTCGGGGTCGAAGGAAAATTCACCATCGGATGCCTTTTCGACGGCCAGGAATTGATCGAGACAGTTGTCAATGAAGCGGTCTAGGCTTCGCAATCAGGACCCGAAGCAATCCGTCGGCGGGTCCGAAGGTGCCATGCGCTTAGCGAAGTAAATCAGACCCTGATTGTCATACAAGCCTACATCGGCGTCGGCAGAACTGAGGCGATATTTTGCACCATATGCGTCGCCCTCAACGCTGAATTCTCCGTCCGCTGATTTGGCGAGTTGGCGGTCGAAACTCGATCCGTCTCCAGCAGAGATGTGAGCTATTGGGTCGGCTCCATCGACAATCTCGATAACCTGCCATGTTTGTTTGACCGTCGACGGCTTGGCGCACCATCGCCCAAGTGAATTGGGTCTCTCAAAGTTTGCGTTGGCAGTTGCTCCTTCCTCCTGTTCGCCGCAGCCGGACAGCACGAGACAAGCCACCAAGATACTCAACTTCCCCTTCATCGCCTTGCCCCCCATACAACGACGCATAGCTACATTGAGGGGCCACTATAGCTGACCATCTCAGGTGCGCGAAGGATTGAGCACCGTGGAATGCTATTTGGTCCCCATTCCAGAACAAACAGGAAAATTTTGGTCCTCAAATGCATGAAGCAGCATCAAGGAATGTGCGCTCATTTGCCGCGCATTGCTCCCTATCCACTATGAAAACAAACCAATTTTTCCGCAAATCATTCGGGCGTTTTGCCTGGTCACCGACGCGCACTTGAGAATGGGCTTGACCCAGCACACCGGACGCAGCGGGGCCGCCAATGTTCTTCTAATGCTCTCAATCATTTACAGCGCAAATTTGGCGTGTGCATCGACCGATTTGACCGCAAATCGCGAATTGGATTCGCAAATAGGAGGCAAATCACCCTAACCTAAGGCGCTGGAATAAATAGGGAACTTTTCGTTTTCCTACACCCCCTCCGTGAATTACTGTCATTCTCGCCTTCCGCAGGTCGAACCAGGCTTCTTCAGCACAAGGAGCTTGGAAAGATGCAACGTTACAGGGTCCTCCAGACCTACGTCCCGCCGCTGATCGCGGACTGGATTCTGGAGCAATCAAGCACCCGCGATACCAGCGTGAGCGTGGTCATTCGCGACCATCTGGTCGCCGCCTGGAACCGCGACAACGATCATGCCGATCGTCCCGGCGGGACCGATCCGGCCCGCCAGTTGGTGTTCCTCACCACTGCGCTCGATGCGCTGCTTGCGAGCCATTCCGACGAAACTCTGCGCAAGCGAACCCATACCGCCTACCATCGCCGCCTCGCCCAGCTCGGCTTCATTCCTGCGCGCGAAAAGGAGGCGAGCAATGAAGAATAGCATCGTCAACTTCACGCGCGGCACCCAGCTTCTCGGGCACTTCGGTTTCATGTTCGCTGCGGGTTTCAAGCTGCCGCTTGTCGTCTCTGTTCTGGTCATTTTGGCGACCGTCTGGTGGCGGGTCAGCAGTATGCTTACCGACTACCAGGCCTACCTCTTGTGGATGCATGTCTACGCCTCTGCCTATGGCTTCATGGAGTTCGATCCGGACAAGCTGGTGAACCTGCGCCTGCCCGATGGCGAGTTGGTTGCCTTCCCCATGGCAGTGGTGAGGGACTTCCCTCCGATGCGCGAAGCCTGGACCCTGTTCTTCGCCACGGCAAAGCAGGCCATGCTACTATCTGCGCTCTGGCTTGCCCCGCTTCTTGCAGCCTTCTGGTGGGTCGCCGAGCACTTCGGCGAGCGTTCGAAACGCAAGCGTCACCTGCGCGGTGCGCAGCTCGTTTCCCTGTGCGAACTCGAGACCGATATCGCCCGCTACAACCGCCGCGCCCGCGCCCGCGAGTATGGCCGCGAAATGGGCTGGAAATGGCGCCTTGCAGGTAATACGGCCCTGCGCGCTGCGGGTCTCTACACGCCCGCGCATATCGCCGGTGTCAGCTACCCGTGGCGGCAGGAGCAGGGTCACGCCATGCTCGTCGGAACCACCGGCATGGGCAAGACCGTGGCGCTCTTCGAGCTCGTCGATGAGATCCGCTTGAGGGGAGAGCGCGCGGTCATTTTCGATCTCACGGGCGCCTTTATCGAGGCCTTCTACGACCCCGATCGCGATGTCATCCTGAACCCGCTCGATGCCCGCTGTCCGGCATGGAGCGTCTTCAATGATTGCAACACCAGCGCCGAGTTCCATGCCGCCGCGGAATCGCTCGTGCCGCATGATGGCGGCGGGGCGGAGCAGTTCTGGGTGCTCGGCGCGCGGACGCTCTTCGTCGAGACCTGTCTCAAGCTGCTCGAGAACGGCAAAGGCACAAACGCGGCGCTCGCAAGCGACCTCATGAACGCCAATCTTCCCGACCTTCACAAGCTGCTCGAAGACACGATGGCAGGCCCCATGACCGACCCGCAGGCTGCGAAGATGGCGGAATCGGTGCGTGCGGTGTTCAACGTGAACGCCAAGGCGCTGCAATTGCTGCCCACAGAGGGCGTACCCTTTTCGATCCGCGAGTGGATCAAAGGCGAGGGCAAGGAAGGATCGTTCCTGTTCCTATCGGCGCGCTACGCAGACCTGACCGTGCTCTCGCAGATGCTCACATTGTGGCTCGATACGGCGATCAACACGCTGATGACAGGGCGGACCACGTCCGACCTCAAATTGTGGTTCCTGATCGACGAACTGGGCGCGCTGCACCGGCTTCCCTCGCTCGAAAAGGGTCTGCAGACAGCGCGAAATTACGGCGGTGCGATCGTCACCGGGGTGCATGCCTTTGCCAAGCTCAAGGAGGTCTATGGAGAGAACATGGCGATGACCTTGTCGTCGCTTGCCAAGACCAAGCTCATGCTCGGGACTGCCGACCGTGAGACCGCTACCTGGTGTTCGGATTCGGTCGGCCACCGCGAGGTCCGCGAGGTCGAAGAGAACCAGAGCTACGGACACAACAGCGCCCGCGATGCGGTGAGCCTGACAGCCCGCCGCGAGATCGCTCCCTTGTTGCTGCCAGACGAGTTCATGGGGCTGAAGAGCCTTGAAGGGTACATCAAGTTTCCTGAAGGACTTCCAACCGCACCGGTCACGCTTGAGCCCCGGGATTGGCCGCGCATCGCCGAAGGGTTCATCCCTCGCGAGATCAAGCGACCCGCGAGAGCGGTAGCCAAGCCGGTAATCGTCGGACCAGACGAAGGGGAAGCATCCGGACAACGCGGCAGCGACAGCGACGATTCCGGTGAACGCCGTCGCCGTGATGAGAAGCATCCCGGCCGGGACTCCGATGGCGACCAGCGGAAACGACCCAATCATAAATCACAAGGCCGCCACGCGGAGGGCAAATCGAAGGGAGTGGCGCCGGACGACCAGACGGGTGCCGCGCGGGACAGGCAGTCTGCTGCAGAAGGTGCCGATAAAGGTCGCCTGCCAGTGGATCAATCGACCGGCCGACAGAGCGAACTGCCACACGAACTCGATCGCCGCAAAGCGCCCAATGATCACTCGGAAGAGCGGTCAGAAAGGTCTTGCGACAGTCCTCATCCAAATCGAGCCAAGGAAAGCAGCGAACAACGCAGTCGCGCCGATCAGGAGCGACGACAGCGCGATCTTCTTGGAGGTGCGGCCCACGACAAGGAAAAGGACGCACCTGACCGTGACGAACCCGACGTGGGCGATATCGAGCCGGATATGTGATGCCCAAGCGAGAGCTATCAGTGCGTCTAATCGAGGGTTAGGGCCATGCTCTCGATCGCCAATGTCCGATCGCCTTCTGCTGCCGCCAGCTACTTTGCGGACGACAACTACTACGCCCTGGCCGATGCCGATCGTTCCGGGCAGTGGGTCGGCGAAGGCGCGAAATCACTCGGCCTATCGGGGCGCGTTGAGACCAGGCAATTCGATGCACTGCTGCGCGGCGAGCTTCCCGACGGAACGAGCGTCGGCAATCCGGGCCAGGCGCATCGGCCTGGGACCGATCTCACATTCTCGCTCCCCAAAAGTTGGTCGCTGCTGGCGCTCGTGGGCAAGGACGAGCGGATCGTTTCTGCCTATCGCGAGGCGGTAACAGAGGCGCTCACATGGGCCGAGAAGAATGCCGCTGAAACCCGTCTTGTCGACCGGGGCAAGGTCAGGACTGTGGCGACCGACAATCTCGCGATCGGCCTTTTCCAGCATGACACCAACCGCAACCAGGAGCCCAATCTGCACTTCCATGCTGTCGTTGCCAATGTGACTCAGGGTAAGGACGGCAAGTGGCGAACGCTCAAGAACGACAGGCTGTTTGCGCTCGGGACCCTGCTCAACTCGATAGCCATGGCGCGCTTCCGGATCGCAGTCGAGAAGCTTGGCTACGAGACCGGCCCTGTTGGCAAGCATGGCAATTTCGAGGCCCGCGGGATCTCGCGCGATCAAGTGATGGCCTTCTCCTCGCGGCGGAAGGAAGTGCTCGAAGCACGCCGGGGCCCGGGGCTGGAAGCGGGCAAGATCGCGGCGCTCGCCACCCGTTCGCCCAAGCAGCCGATCGAGGATCGCACGGTCCTGGGCGAGCAATGGCAGTCGGCTGCAAAGACTGTCGGCCTCGACCTGCCAAGACTGGTCGATACCGCGAAGACGAGGGCCAGCGAGCGCACTGCAGCCGACGCAAAGGGGCCCGGTCTGGCTGAGCGTGGCCTGGCGCTGCTCAAGGACTTTGCCGCACGCATCAAAGGCAAGGAGCACGATCCCCTCGTCCCGGAGCATGTTCTCAAGAAGGGACCACAAGAGATTGCAGCGTCCCAGGCCGTGGCTTCGGCAGTGCGCCACCTGTCGCAGCGAGAGGCAGGCTTTGCACGGGAGGACCTGTACAAGGCCGCGCTCGATTTTGGCCTGCCAACCACCATTTCATATGTCGAAAAGGCGGTGCGCTCGCTGGTGCGTTCAGGGCAGCTGCTACGTGGCAAGGGCGATCACAAGGGGTGGCTGGCAAGCCGAGAAGAGGTTGAACGCGAGGCGCGGATTCTTGCCTGGGCGAATGAAGGAAAGGGCGCTGTCGAGCCCATTCTTTCCGAGCGGCGAGCCGACGCCAGTGTCCAGGCTTCCGCTCTGGTCAATCAGGGCTTCAAGCTCAATGAGGGCCAGCTCGGCGCAGCACGGCTCATCCTGACTTCGAGCGATCGTACAGTCGCCGTGCAGGGCGTTGCCGGTGCGGGCAAATCAAGCGTCTTGAAGCCAGTCGCCGACGTGCTGCGCCATGAGGGTCACAAGGTGCTTGGCCTGTCGGTGCAGAACACGCTGGTTCAGATGCTCGAACGCGACACGGGTATCGAGGCGCAGACGCTCGCGAGTTTCCTCAAGCGTTGGAAACCGATCAGCGAGGCAGAGGGGCGGTCCAGCCTCGATCGCGAGGCACGCAGGGAACTTGGCGGCAGTGTCCTTATCCTCGACGAAGCCTCGATGGTCTCCAATGCGGACAAGGAGCAGCTCATCCGCATCGCCAATCGCGCCGGTGCCCACCGCCTGGTGCTCATGGGCGACCGCAAGCAACTAGGCGCGGTCGATGCCGGCAAGCCATTCGATCTCCTGCAGCAGGGAGGAATTGCGCAGGCGCAGATGAACACAAATTTGCGCGGGCGCGATCCCATCCTGCGCGAGGCACAGGCGGCGGCGCAGGCCGGGCTGGTCCGCACGGCGCTCGACCACCTCAAGGAAAATACGGTCGAAGCCAAAGGGGATGGAGCGATTGTTGCTGCCGAGCGCTGGCTGTCGCTTCCACCCGAAGAGCGGGAGCAGACCGCGATCTATGCTTCGGGTCGCAAGATCCGCGCCGCCGCCAACGAAGCCGTCCAGACCGGCCTTGCCGCCAACAGGGAAATTGGCCCCGACAAGCTCGAACTCGAAGCTCTCGACCGCGCCAACCTTACGCGGGAAGAACTGCGATACCTCATCGCCTACCGCCCTGGTATGGTGCTCGAGGTCGCCAAACTCGAACGCGCGCTTGGCCTCAAACGCGGCGAGTATCTGGTGCGCAAGGTCGATGACCGGAAAGGCATTGTCGAGCTTGAGGACAAGCATGGCCGGCTGAGCAAGCTCAAGCCGTCTCGTATCGGGCGAACGGGCAAGGACGACAATCTTGCGCTATTCGACCGACGCAATCTTGAGGTCCACCAAGGCGATCGCATCCGCTGGACAAGGAACGACCATCGGCGCGAGTTGTTCAACGCCGACCGGGCCCGGGTCACTCGTATCGAAGGCGATCAGATCACTGTCGAGACCTCTAAGGGCATCGAAAAGAAGCTCGGGAAAGACGATCCGATGCTCAAACGCCTCGACCTCGCCTATGCACTCAATGCTCACATGGCGCAGGGCCTGACCTCCGATCGAGGAATTGCGGTGATGGATAGCCGCGAGCGCAATCTTTCCAACCAGAAGACCTTCCTGGTCACAGTGACCCGGCTGCGCGATCATCTCACACTTGTGGTCGACAGCGTTGCAAGGCTCGGTGCCGCTGTTTCCAAAAACAGAGGCGAGAAATCATCGGCATTGGAAGTCACGGAGCGATTGAAGGCGGCGGCGCAGGTGGGGATGGGCACGACTTTGGCCGACAAGGGCCCAAAGACTCCCGAGCCGGAACTCGCCAAGGAGCGCAACCGTTCGATGGACTTTGGGATTTGACGAGATGGTGGCCCTGAAATGGCCGCTTTGCGCCCCAATTCCGGACCCCGGTGCCAAATCACCTAGTTGCTTAAAGCTGACGTTCCTTGCTGCCACCATTGCTAGGACAAGAGCGATAGAGTCTCCACAAATACCCTGCGCGCTTGGGCGAACGAGCACTTGTTGTGACGACAGCGCGAGTTTGACGATATCGAGAACGACGCCCGGTTACGGACATCGGTTGCACATGGGCAAGCAATATCGACGATGTAGAGTCTGGGAACCGGCCCGCGCGTTCTATTGCGCTACGCGCACGATTGCAGCCTTTGGATCGAGGGAGTCGTATCAGGCCTGATCCGAAGTCGACGCAGTGTCGATGCGCGCGTCGTAATCGTACGCCAGAGCCTCCAGGCCCGGCGACGCCGGATCCCATTCATGGCGCCGGGTGACGGTCGCAAGGTCGGGCGCTGCAACGACGAAACGCTCATCGTAGCGGGCATAGAGCGTGTCGAAGAATCGGCGAAGGAGCAGCGGGCTTTCGCCTTCCGGATAGCTGTCAAGGAGGACACCGCGCTTCGCTTGCGCCATCTCGACGAGGCCAAACCCGATCGCCTCGTAGCGGCTGACGTCGTCCCTGATGCCGCGGCGCCCGACCAGTTCGCGCAAGGCGTTATGGAACCGGATGATCGAGGCGACGGGCTCGCCGCCCTCGCCCATTGCGATATCATTAGCAGCCAGCGTTCTGGAGGCCTCGCTGTCGGTCTCCTCCGCGGCCTCTGCCGCGTCGTCGAGTGCACTCTCGGTCTGGCGATTGGCGCGCAGCAGCACGAGGTAG
>NZXU01000008.1 GCA_002698425.1 Ahrensia sp.
CCCTTGGACGATCTACATCCTCTGGGTTCTGTCCGAGCAGGGACCGCAGCGTTTCGGCGCGATCAAGCGTCTGGTGCCCGGAATTTCCACCCGCGTCCTGACCGAGCGGTTGCGGATGCTGGAACATGCCGGTGTGGTCTGGCGCGAGCAGGCCATGACCATCCCACCGGCTGTAACATACGGGTTGACTGAGCGCGGCGCGGAGCTGCGTGGCGTGCTGGACACGCTTGGCTCCATCGCGCGCCGCTGGGAGGTCGAGGGTGCCTTCGACGGAACCGCAAGCGCGGCAGAATGACGCCGCCCTTCCTGTTCGCGGGATAATCCCGCGCCCGAGAACAACTCAAGCGAACCTCGACCCGAAGCTCATGACTAACTGAAAACGGCGCTCGATAGAGCCGTTAAGCGGCGTTTCATCGCGCAGGAGTTCACCGCGAGGCTGACGGTTATGAGTGGTCGGTTCGATACAGAAAAGACCACCGCCAGCCGCCGTACGTCGATGAAACTGTAGCCAAGGCAGGGCCTGCTGGTCGAACGACAACCGGAAGCACCGTCGCGGATCCCTTCCACCATCCGACACCTGGATAAGTTGCCCATTGGCTGGTGCGGGTTCGCAGAAGGTGAAGTCCTCGGTGCCGGGCAGGTCCGGACGCATGCGAGTTGCGACCTCGACTAGAGTATCCGGGCTAATCTGCGGGGCGCTGAGATTGATGTGATAGAGTGCCATGATGGGTGTGATCTCCCCTCGTCCGCGCGCTTCAACCCGGTCTTCAATACTGATCTCGGCACGGTCGGGAGGCAGTGTCACGCGTCGGTGGAGCCGCCAGCACTGACCTGAAAGGGTTCCGTGGGCGACCGTTGCACAGACCTCGGCGGAACCGTCCTCCAGCACTTGCGTAGTTGTCACGATAGCGCGCCTCAGCGACATGGAGCCATGCAGCGGGAGGTGCCGGAGGCCGTCGTTCGCCGGTTGGCGGATGTGATCAAATCCGCAAGTGCAGAGCAGACCGCCAAGGGCCTGATCCATCTCTCCAGGTCGGGCCGGGGCCAGCCCGTTTTCGCCGATCCATCCGAAAGGCACGCCGCGATAGCGCACAATCCCGACATCAAGGCACCGATCGGGAAGTAGATCGATTGAGAGCCCGGCCGCGTTTTCGACCTCGATCAGCCGAGCGCCGTCCTCGGTGCCGCCATCGAAGCGCAGGGTCCGCAGCCTGCATGTCTCAGCCATTCGTGATCCTAACGCCAGTGTCAGGATTGAAAAGCAATATATGTCGCTCCTGCAACTGCACATGAAGCCGCTGACCAGCGACAACGCTATCGGCCAAACCGCGGTCATTATCCGGGTCGACACGGAGCGTAACCCGGCCTGCCGGGGGGTTTTGCCGACGAGGAACGCGTCGTGCCCGGTAAACTCCACCGCGTCCACTTCGAAGGGCCAGCGATCCGGTGCTGCGTCTGGCCAGACCCTGATGTGCTCGGGACGAATGCCGAGATCGACCTCGCGACCCGCAGCGGCCTGCAATGACTCGGACAGCGGTAGCCCCTCGAAGGTGAGGCGGCCGGCCGCGGATGCCAGCATGCCGCGTAGCATATTGATCTCCGGCGAGCCGATGAAACTCGCGACAAAGCGGTTCTGCGGTTCGCGATAGATCTCTCGCGGCGTTCCAATCTGCTGGATACGACCGCCGTCGAGCAAGACGATGCGGTCAGCCATGGTCATAGCTTCGATCTGGTCGTGAGTGACGAAGACGGAAGTGGCCCCCAGTTGATCGTGCAACGCCCGCAATTCCAGTCTTGTCGCCGCGCGCAGCTTGGCGTCGAGATTGGATAGAGGTTCGTCGAAAAGAAAGACCTGCGGCTGCCGAACGATCGCCCGACCCATGGCCACGCGTTGCCTTTGCCCGCCGGAGAGCTGACCGGGTCGGCGGTTAGCGTATTCCGACATGCCAAGCATTTTTAGCGCCGCTTCGAGACGGCGGGCGATCTCGGTGGGATCCGTCCCGCGCATCCTGAGGGCAAAGACCATGTTCTCGGCGACCGTCATGTGCGGATAGAGCGCGTAGGACTGGAAGACCATCGCCATGTCCCGATCACTCGGTTCGGTTTGCGTGACATCCTTGCCGTCCACAAAAATCCGACCCGCGTCGATCTCTTCCAGACCTGCAATGATCCGCAACAACGTGGACTTACCGCTGCCCGAAGGACCGACGAGGGCGATAAATTCGCCGCTCGGAACCTCCAGATCGATCGGCGGAATAACCTCTACCCGACCGTATTTCTTTCGTACCCCCTTAAGGGTGACGGTTGCCATGAGATTCCCTTCTCTCCGTGTCTACTTGACTGCGCCTGCCAGAAGCCCGCGGACGATAAATCGCTGGCCGACGAGGATCAGGATCAGCGCCGGGACGATTGACAAGAGAGTCCCGGCGGCCATCTCGCCATAGCGGATGTCGTATTCCTGCGCGAAGGTTGCGATGGCGACCGGAGCCGTCATCGTCGCCGGCGAGGTCAGCGTCAAAGCGATGGCGAAGTCGCTCCAGGAAAAGATGAAGATCAGCGCCGTCGCCGCGATCATTCCACCCCGCACCAGCGGGAAGGCCACCCGCCAGAACATCTGGCTGTTCGAGCATCCGTCCATGCGCGCAGCTTGAAAGATCTCGTGCGGCAATGCGGACATGAAGCTCAGCATCAGGAACAGGCCCATCGGCAGATTATGCACGACATGGGTCAGGATGACCGAGATATAGGTTCCGTGCAGTCCGATCGCCGACCACATGACATACCAGGAACCCACGAAGGTGAGCGTGGGAAGCATTTGGAACAACAGTGCCCAGCCCAGGATCGGCCAGCGAACCCACCCGGGTACTCTCAAGCGGCCGAGTGTAAAGGCGGCCATCGTGGCAATAACGATGACGATCGCGGTTGAACTGACCGCGACAAAGGCACTGTTGAGCAGGTTCCACAGGAATTGGGACTGGCGCGAAAACAGAAGCTGCTCGAAATTGCTCCAGGTGACCGGGCTGAGCGTCGCGCCCGTTATGATATCGATCTTGTATTTGAAGGCATTGGATAACACCCAAAGTGTCGGCAGCAGAATCATTGCCGCATAGCCCCAGACCAAAACATTTGCCGCAACGCGACCCGAGGTTCGGCGCAGGGTCATTCTGCCTCCTCCGCGTTCCTGCGGCGGGCCAGCACTCCGCGCGCGAGGATGATCGTGAGCGCTATGGCAAACAATGTGACCACCGACATCGCCGAACCGTACCCGACCTGATCCTGCCGGAAGAAGGTACGGTAAATCGAAAAGTTAACGACCTCCGTGGCCGTGCCTGGCCCGCCTGATGTCAGCAGATAGACCTCGTCGAAGACCTTGAACGACAGGATGACCCGAAAAATCACCGTGATGAGGATCGTAGGCAGCATCAGCGGCAGCACGATATGGCGCACCTCCTGCCAGAAGCCGGTCACATCCAATCGGGCCGCGTCCAGAACTTCCTCGTCAAGCGACTCCAGACCGGCGAGCATGAGAAGAAAGACGAAAGGCGTCCAGTGCCAGATGTCCACGAACATCACCGATGCGAGCGCGATGTCAGGGTTTCCGAGCCAATCGACCTCGTTCAGACCGAACCAACGAAGCAGCGTGTTCGCCAGCCCGAACTCGCGCCCCATGACCAGACGCCACATCGTGCCAATGACGATTGGGGGGATCACGATCGGCAGGAGGAAGATGCCGGTCAGGATCGTTCGCCCGACCGACCCCGCCCGCTTCACGGCCAGCGCCATCGAAAACCCGAGGACCATCTGGCAGGTCACGACGGTCACCGCAAAGACGAGCGTGTTGCGCACCCCCGCCCAGTATATCGTTTCCTCCAGGAAGAGCCGGTGGTAGTTCTCCAGACCGATATAGTTGAACTCGGCCGCGCCTTCACGCCATTCCACATCGAAGAAGCTCAGACCCAGAAGGTTCAGCACTGGAAACCCGGACAGAACCAGGAAGAACACCGCGACGGGCGCAAGTGACAGCACCAGCCATCGCTTGTTCCGACGGATTACGACGCCCGGTTTGATCATGGTGTTCATCTGGTTCCGTCCAGAGGCGCTAGCGAAGTGGCTCAGAGGTCTGGCTGGCGGGTGACGGTAAAGCCGTTCCGCTCAAGTATGCCCGCCAGGACCTCGGCCGCCGCATTGAGCGCCACCTCGGGGCTTTCCTCCCCGATGACGGCCCGGTTGAAGTGCAGGGCCATCGCGTCGGATGCTTCGGCGGCGGCCGCGAAAGGCAGACCCATCACCGCATTTGCCGCATTTGCCGAATAGGCCCCAAGGAAACGGTAAGAGTTGTTCGCCCCCAGACCGGTTTCCGCCAGATCGCCACGCACGGGTACGCCTCCGGCTTCGACATACTTCACTTGTAGCGCCTGGGACTGGAACCAGTCCAAAAAGGCCAGCGCCGCGCGCTGGCGCTCCGCCGACACGTTCTTGGGGATACCCGCGACCCAGTGACCGGCGCTCGACGCGTGTGTTCCGCCCGGACCAGCGGGGATCAACGATGCCGACATCTGGCCGACAACCCGGGACTCGTTGGGGTTTTCCAGCGCGCCCCAAGCGGCGATCACAGCGATCGCCTGCGCGGCTTTGCCGGTGGATAGAAGCTGGATAAGCTCACCCTGCGCGATGGCACCGGGATTCGGCGGAGCAACATCTTCCCCTGATATTTTCAGATAGGTTTTCAGCGCCGCAAGCCCCTCGGTCGTATTCAGCCCGATCGCGGCCTGTCCCGGGCCCGTCACCCGGAAAAACGCGGCATCGTGGCTGAAGATGTAGGGGGTGATATTGTAGACGATCGAATCGCGAGCCGCGCGCGGAACGAAGCCGTAAATGCCCTTGGCCTCTTCGATTTTTTTAGCGTTCGCATAAAGGTCGTCCCATGTGTCGGGAATCGACAGGCCGAGTTCGTCATAGATCGCCTGGTTGTAATAGAGGACCTGGACGTTACCGTTGACCGGCACACCCATCAGCGCGCCGTCCGGCGAGAATGACCCGACCGCCGCATCCCAATTCGTGGTCGCGCCGTAGCTCAGGACGCCATCCTGAAGCGTGTAGCCTTCCTGCACCTCGCCAAGCGGGGCGAGGAAGCCGCCGGAATAGATCTCGGACAGCCAGAGCGAGTTGATGTTGACAAGATCGTAGGTGCCTTCGGAGCCACGCACCGAGTTCCGGATCTTTTCCAGCAGTCCCCCGAACGGATTGACGTCAAGATTGACGACGTTCCCGGTTTCCTCCTCGTAGAGATCGACCATGGCGACGAAGGAATTCAGCCAGGGAGACTGGTTAATCGCCATGGTGATGTCCGGCTGATCTTTGGCGTGCGCCGGCATGACGACTGCCAGCGCCAGAAGACCGGTTGCAATGCTGAATGCTGTTCTCTTCACTTTTCGGTTCCTCCCGTTATTCGTCTTTCAGTTCACGTCCGCGCCCTCGGCGAGGCCGATCCAGTTGAAGTATTCGGGTGGCGCATCGTGCGCCTTCAGGAGCCTCACGATCTCCGTGTTCAGTCGCGCCTCGATCGCGGCGTCGGATATTGGACGAAGCTGATTGGGGTCCGACGCATTGTGATAGATGGTGGATTCGAAAGCTCCGAACTTGGTTCCGTCAAGCCCCGGAGGCCGTCGCGCGGAGTTGAGCGCATCATAGCGCAGAAGCCTTTGCCCCTTTGAGAAATCGAAGGGGCCGACCATCTGCCCGGTCGCGAGCTCGTCCGGCCCGAAGAACCCTGTCATGTGCGTGGGCATCAGGGTGTATTCGCCAAGCTGCTCGTCGAACAGGTTCGCCGGATAGCGGAAGAAACTGTATTCGCCATCGGTCACGCCAACCGGACCGCCGAACATCCCGAAGATCAGCGCCTCGGGGCCGGGTTTTCCGTCGATCAGCGACAGGACCGACCTGCCGGTGACTTCCTTCGGCACGGAATGCCCGAAGACCTCGAGGAACGTCGGCATGAGGTCGGTGGTCTGGCTCAGCGTCGCAATCCGTGTCCCCGCCTTTGCGGCATAGTCCGGATGGTGGACGATCAGCGGAATATGCGAGATCTCCTCGTAATATGGCGTCAGGTTCTTTCCCCACCAGTCATGCTCGCTCAGCAGGAAACCGTGATCGGTCGTAAGCACGAGGCAGGTATCGGACCAGAGATCGTGCTCGTCGAAATAGTCCAGAAGCTTGCCGAAATAGGCGTCGCACATGGCCACGAGAGCGGCGTAGTTCGCCCGGATCTCCGCGATCTCGTCCGGGCTTTCCTTGACCGGCGCGTATTTCGGCCAGTCGAGGATCGAGCCATTGTAGCCCGTCGTGTACTCCTGACGGTATTTCTCGGGCGCGAAGAACGGCTCGTGCGGATCGAAGCATTCGAGCTGCAGAAACCAGTTGTCCGCCATGCGGTTGTCGTCGAGGAAGGCAAAGGCGCGCGCGAAGCACGCCGGGCCGGGAAAATCCTCCTCCATTCGTATCTTTTCGCGATTGACTTGATGCTGCCGCCGCTTCGGTTCCGTCGGCACGTTGTAGTGCTTGTCGGAGTACATTTCCTTGAAGCGCTCCAAAGGCGGTTGCACCATCGCGATCCACGGGTCGTATTCCTGTCCGCGAATGAACTCCCAGGTCTTGTAGCGGCTGTGATACGTCGCGCCGCCGTCCTCGTAGTAGTGGAAGTGGTCGCTGATGAGATGTGTGTGCACGCCGGCCTGCTTCAAGATATCGGGCATCGAATTGTCGAAAGGTTCGAGCGGACCCCAGGAGCGGTGCATGAAGTTCAGCCTACCCGTATGCATGTCGCGCCGGGCCGGCATGCAGGGCAGCGAGCCGACATAATGATTGTCGAAGGTCACGGCCCGCTGGGCGAAGCGATCGAAGTTGGGGGTCGCAATCGCCGCTCCGCCATAGCAACCAAGCGCGAGACGGTTGAGTGAATCGAACAAAACAAAAACGGCGCGCATCAAGAACCCACTTTCTTACGGACGATGTGAGTCTAGACGGCTTGTCCCCGCAGGGCTAATATTTTTGTATATAGACGATATAACCAGAAGTTATATATGGATCACATCTGGCGCCTGAAACACTTCCTCGCCATCGCCGAACTGGGCAGCGTTCAGGCAGCGGCGCGGCACCTGAACATCAGCCAGCCGGCCCTCTCCAAGTCGCTGCGCGAGCTTGAACTCCATCTCGGCGCGGCGCTTTTCGAACGCTCATCGCGTGGCGTCACCCTGACCCAGGCCGGACAGGCGTTCTATACCCGGGCGCGCGAGATCGAGATGCAATGGGACAGCGCGCTCCTCGATCTCACGGCTACCCGCAACGGGGCACGAGGCGCCTTGCGGATCGGCGTCGGCCCGACCTATGAGGCCGCGTTCATGGCTCATGTGCTTGCGCGGCTTTCCAACGAGTTTCCGAACCTGCAGATATCCGTGCGGACCGGCGTTGGGGCGATCATGTTACCGGCGCTCAACACAGGTGAGATTGGCGCCTATTTCGGCGGCCTGCGCAGCGGAGCGGAAACGCTGTCGGCCGGGGTTCAGGAGATCCCGCTCTACAATCAGTCGAACAGGATCGTCGCAGCGGCAGACGATCCGCTCGCTGCCGCGACGGATGTTCGCGAAACGAACTTGTCGCAGCGCGCCTGGGTTCAGCTAAGCTATGACTCACTGGCTCTGGGGAGAATCGAGGCTCTGTTCAAGAAGGCGGACGTGCCGTCGCCACGTACGATCGTGTCGACGCACTCGCTGGCGTTGGCGCTCGATCTCGTGCGGAACAACGGATTCCTGACCAGCTTACCGGAACCGCTGCTACATCCCCGCCTCGGATCCGGCCTCGCGGCGCTGCCAGTGCCGAGCTACGACTGGCGGATCGCCACCGGCATTAGCTATCGCAACTCTATCGCCCGGACCGCGCCTTTCAACCGCATGATCGGGATTATCAAGGACGAGGTGCGGGCATTCGGCCTTGCTCCGAATTAGGTGCGGGAAGGATCCTTGCTTGGTTTAAGTCTAAAAACGACATTGGAGACCCGCGGGAAATCGCCACGCGAGAAATCGTACGCCAGCTGCAGGAGAACGAGGACCGAGTTGATCTCCGCGTTGTCTCTGGGCGCGTTGACCAAGGCTACGATTTAGGGGATCATGCCGGCAGCCACCGTCGGATGGAGCTCTGCCCAACCCAGATCGATAACCTTCGATACCGCATCCTCCGGCAGCATCGTGTGCAGGTCGCCGTCCTTTGCCGGATGCACGTGGGGGAACTCGTTGCTTATCATAAAAGCCTCGCATCCAGCCTTTGCGCATTTGCGTTAATGATCTACTATCATGACACCAATTCCTGCCGAATTGGATAAGAAACGTGCGCCGCGCGCCTCCAACACCATCATAAGTCCCAATATCGTCTCCACCGGACAAGTGACATCGCCGTTCTCGAACCGCGTGACCGTAAGACCGGAAACCTCAGCCAGACGCGCCAACTCGCGCACCGACATTTGCACACCAGCCCTCGCCATACGGCATTGCGCTGGCGTGATCGGAAGTTCGTTTTCCTTGTCGTCTGGGTCGACATCAGTCATTTCCATGTCTCCCTTGGTGATACCCGAGCCGGCGCTATTGCGCTTTCGGCTTGTTCGCTTGCTAGCGAAGGGTTTCTGTCACGGAATTTTAGGTACATCATAGTGGAGATATCCCCGCTATGCGGTCGAAGACGCCGCGCGCCACATCAGCCAAGTCGGAATCAGAGCGAGGAGGAAAATCCCGCAGACGACAAGGAAGCCGTCCTGAAACGCCGCGTTCGACGCCTGGATCACCACGGTCTGGCCAAGGAAGGTGGCCGCGGCAGGCAGCAACTGCGTGTCGGGCAGACCCGATGTATGCATCAGGTTGGCGACCTCGCGCAGAAGCTCCATCGTCGTCGCGTTGTCGCTGGTCTGCGTCGCGGCAAAGGCGTCCGCGTGCATGACGGTCCGACGCTCGATGAACACCGTCAGCAGGTTCACTCCGAACGCGCCGCCAAGCTGACGGATGAAGTTCGAGGCGCCGGAGCCCTGACCGAGCAGATGCCGCGGCAGAACCTTCAGCGCGCCTGACGAGATCGCCGGGAAGACGAGGCCGAGGCCCACGCGCGAGAGGACCGTCCACAAGGCAAGCGTCCAGAAGGCCGTGTTCACGTTCGAAGCGGTCATCAGCCATGAGGACCAGGCGAAGACCGCCATGCCGATGCCGATCATGACGGGTGCCGCCACCTTGTCCGACAACCGCCCTGCGATCGGAAAGACGAAAAGCATCGCGAAGCCCGACGGCATCAGCAGCAAGCCCGCCTGGGTAGGGGTCATGCCCTGGATCTGCTGGACGAAGACCGGCAGCAGGTAGGTGGAGCCGAACAGCCCCGCTCCCATGATGAACGCGATGACCGAGGCCGAAGAGAAGGCGAAGTTGCCGAAGAGCCGCATGTCGAGCATCGGCCTGTCGGTATGCATCTCCCAAGCGATGAAGGCGACGGCAGTGGCAATGGAAACGACAAAGCCCAGAAGGATCGTGTTGGAATCCCACCCGAGACGCTGCGCATTCGACAATGTGCTGAGCAAGACTGCAAGAAAGACCGAAAGGATCGCCACGCCAAGGAAGTCGAAAGACGGGATCGGCCCGCTTTGCCCACGGCCAGGCAGGAAGATGTTCGACAGCAGGATGGAAAGGCCAGCGAAAGGAAGACCCAGGTAGAAGACGAAACGCCAGTCGTAGGCGTCCATCAGGATTCCGCCGACCCACGGCCCCAGTGCAGGAGCAAGCACCACGCCCACGCCGTAGATCCCCATCGCCGCGCCGCGCTTGTCCGGCGGAAAGACCTTGAACAGCATGATCATTGCAAGCGGCTGAACAATTCCCGCTGCGGCGCCCTGAACGACCCGCGCCAAAGTCAGGACGGTTTCATTCGGGGCGAGACCGCCAACGACAGAACCCACAAGAAAGACGCCCATTGCGGTATTCATGGTCAGCCGCATGCCGAAGGCGCGGTCAGACCAGTCCGCCAAGAGCATCGTGGCGGTCATGGCTGCGAGAAAGCCGGTGGAAATCCATTGCACCTGCACCGCGCTAATGCCGAAGGCACCCATTACCGCCGGGATGGCGACGTTCACAATGGTGGTCGAGAGGACCACCGAGATGGTCGCCACCATGATCGTCCCGGTCGCGAACCACTTGTAGGCGGGACCGTACTGCTCGAAATAGCAATCAATCTGCGACATCGACGTAGATCTCGACCATCATTCCCGGCCTCAGCTCGACACCGTCAGCATCGATCGAGACGCGGATGGGCAGCCGCTGAGTGACTTTGGTGAAATTGCCCGATGGATTCGGGCTGGGCAGCAGGGCAAGCTGACTGGTTGCAGCACCCCCCATGCCGATCACCTCACCCTCGAAGGTCTGGCCGGGGAAAGCGTCGACCGTGATACTGGCCTTGGTTCCCAAATGGATTTTCGAAAACTCGGTTTCCTTGACGTTGGCATCAATCCAGACGTTCTCGACAGCGTGATACATCACCAGCCTGGTGCCTGGGGTGACATATTCGCCCACATCGACGAACCTCGCATCGATGATACCGTCGAAGCTTGCCGCAATCCTACGGTGCTCCAGGTCGATTTCCTTGAGACTGCGTTCCGCCTCGGTCCCGACGCGCCCCGCCCTCACAGAGTCGATCTGCGAGTCCAGCACCGCGATCTGGGCCGCGTCCGCTTCGACAATGGCCAGATTTGCACGGGCGGATTCGGTTGCCGCAAAGGCTGCACGCTCCTGTTGCGTCGCCGTGTCGAGGGCGGCGTTCACCTCGTCGAGCGCCTGTTGCGACGACACATTCTGCTCCGCAAGCTTGGCCACCCGGTCGTGTCGGGTCTGTGTGTTTCGCAATACAGCTTTTGCTGCTTCATGATTTGCTTCAGCGGCGGCAATGCCGGCCAAAGCTGCCTCCCGCCGCGCTGCAAGCTGCTCTTGAAGCATCACCTTGCGGTTTTCGAGTTCGGCAATCTGAGCGTCGGTTGCGGTCAGCTTGGCAACGGCAGCCTCAAGTTGCGGCTGTGACGACTCGGTGTCAATAGACGCAAGAACGCCGCCTGCGGCAACAGAATCCCCTACGAGCACCGGAAGTTCAGTAACGCGGCCAGCGACTTCGCTCGATACCGTCACAACGGTGGCCGCGATGCGGGCATCGTTGATGTGAACTAGCGTGAACCGCGCGATGATCCATGGTGTTCCCAGCCAGGCGACGACGCCGATAGCCACTGCCGCGAGCGCCAGTCTTGTCCATTTCACCCGGCCGCGCCGTGCAGGAGGCTTTGGCAGGGTCGGTGCATCGGTCTCGCCAGTTTCCATGGCGGAGGGTTCTGCCGGTCTGATCTCATCCATTCTCCATCGTCTCCAACCGGGATGCAATCAGACCAAGAACCCGGACTGCGGTGCGAAGATCGTCAGCCGGGACATCCTCAAGTATTTCCGTGCGATTTCTCGCGGCGATCGTCTTCATCTTCTCCAAAAGCATCTTCGCAGGTTCGGTCAGGGCTAGTTTCTTGGCTCGCCGGTCCTCGGGACTTGGATGGCGCTCGACGAGCCCGATCGCTTCAAGACCGTCCAGCAGACGCACCAGCGTTGCCCCTTCGATGCCTAGGACGCGCGCCAGTTCGATCTGGGTCGCATCCTCATGCCGGGACAGTTCCAAAATCACGCCCCAGCGCGCCTGAGACAGACCCAAGTGACGAAACTGCGCGTCGAGTCTGCGCTTCCACTGGCGCGACACGCTTGCCAGGGTGCGCGTGAAGGTCTCGGCCAAGTCTGGTGCAACAGTCATTGACCCGCGTCTCTGCTTGTATTGCAAATTACTGCCTAGCTAATTAATATGCATGCAATCATCTGGCAAGTCCCATTCCGAAACCGGAGAACGATCTGTGTACGCCAAAATCCTGCTCTGCTATGACGGCTCTCGCGAGGGGCGACTGGCCCTGCGAGAAGGGGCGCGCCTTGCGCAGATCACGGGCGCGAAGGTGACCCTCCTGGCCGTGGTCGAGACTGGCTCGGGCAACGCCTTCGCGATTGGGGCGGATGCCATCGCACTTGGCCAACTGCAAAGCGATCTGGCGGAGATCCTTGAAGAGGGCCGCCAGAGGCTGACGGGTATGGGGCTTTCTCCGCAAGCCCAGATTGCATTCGGCGACCCGGTCGCAACCATCACCAGAGTATCCGTCGAGACCGAGGCGGATCTCGTTGTCGTCGGACACCACCAACACGGGTTCTGGACACGCTGGCTAAGCCGCTCGATCGCGGCCGAACTGGGTGACAGCCTCGCGTGCAGTCTGTTGCTGGCTCAGAAGATTGTCGAGGATTCGGAACTCTTCGGGAAGGCGTGACAGGATTGTCCCGCCTGCGTTGCCGGCTACTTCAGCCGCAGCCAGAGGCATGCGGCGAAGACAAGGATGGATCCGACCATGGCCGCCCCAGCATACCGCAATGGGCAACCGCGCAATTCTCGACCATCGGCTCTGGCATAAGCCGGATGATAGTCGGGGGTCACAGGGGTGTCACCGACCTGTCCTGGGGGCTATAGGGGATGCGCGAGTCGGCACAGCAGGCACTTAGCGCCGCAGACCGGAGCAGAGCCAACGTCGCCCGTCGTGTCAGCATGTCCTGCCGACCTTCAGTCATCTAGGAACCTGCGGAACCGCCGCAGCGCAATGGAAAACATCCCCGCGCCGATCAGCGCCAGCGCCAGAAGTTGCGGCCAGACCACCGAAAGCCCCGCGCCGCGGAACAGGACCGACTGCGACAGGGCGATGAAATGGGTATTAGGCGCAGCAAGCATCACATACCGCACGGCCTCTGGCATGGATTCGCGCGGGGTCATGCCGCCCGACAGGATTTCCAGAGGCAGCAGCACCAGCAAGAGCAGCATGGCGAATTGCGGCATCGAGCCCGAGATGGTGGCCAGAAGGATGCCCATCGAGGTCATGGCGAAAAGGTGCAACGCCGCGCCGAAAAGGAACAGCGTCACCGATCCGGCCACCGGCACGCCCAGCACCCCCTGAACCATAAAACCGAGCGAAAGGCCCGATGCTATCAGCACCACGCCGCCCATGCTGAGCACCTTGCTGGTCATGATTTCTGCCGCCGTCACCGGCATCACCAGAAGATGCTCGACGGTGCCATGCTCGCGCTCGCGGATCAGCGCGGCGCCCGAGAGGATGATGGACAGCATGGTTACCGAACTGATGATCGAGGTCAGCGCCCCGAACCAACCCGGGTCGAGCGCCGGATTGAACCGGGCGCGGACCTCCAGATCGACCGGCATCTCCGCCTGGCGCGCGCCCCGCCCAAGCCAGGAGCCGATTTCCTGATTGACGATGGCCTGGATGTAACCGGCACCGGTAAACGCCTGGCTCACCCGCGTGGCGTCGACGTTGAGTTGCAACTCCGGCCGGCCGCCCGCCAGAAGGTCGCGCTGGAATTCGGGCGGGATCACAAGCGAGAACGTGTCGATCCCCGCATCCATCCGCGCATCCATCTCTGCCATGTCGATCTGGGTGGGAGGCACGAAATAGGGCGGCAGGAAGGCATCGGCGACGCGCCGCGAAACCGGTGATGCGTCTTCGTCCACGATGGCGATCGCAGCGCGGTTCAGCGTCTCGGGAATCGCGGTCGCGGTGGTGTAGATGTCCAGCGTGAAGGCATAGGCGACCAGCACCATCAGAAGCGGATCGCGCAAGAGCCCGCGCAGTTCTTTCATCGCCAGGTGGAGAACGTGCTTCGGTCGCATCCGCTATTTCTCCTGCTTGCGAACGAAAGCTGCGCCAACCATGACAATGACCGGCACAAGCGCCAGCATCGGCAGGAAGGACCCGTTCAGATCGCCGAACTCCAGCGCCTTTGCGAAGGTACCGCGAGAGATCGTCACGAAATGGCTGGTAGGAAAGACTTCGCCGATCACCCGGCCCGCGCCTTCGAGCGCGGAGACCGGATCGATGATCCCGCCGTATTGCACGGCCGGGATCAATGTGGCCAGCGCAGTGAAGAACAGGGCCGTCACCTGGCTGCGCGTGAAGGCCGAAATCAAGAGCCCAAGCCCGGTGGAGAGCGTGACATAGATCACCGCACCGGCCGTGAGCGCAAAGAGACTTCCCTTCAGCGAAACGCCGAAAACAAGGAGAGCCAGCCCGAGGAGCAGGAAAAAGTTGAGAGATCCTAGCACAATGTAGGGCAGTTGCTTTCCCAGAAGAAATTCCAGCCTGCGTGCAGGTGTGACGTAGAGGTTGACGATCGAGCCGGATTCCTTCTCTCGCGCGACGGAAAGCACGGCCAACATGGCGGGGATCAGCATTAGCAACAGCGGGATCATCGCCGGCACGATGGCATCCAGGCTTTCGACATCCGGGTTGTAGCGATAGCGTACCTCGAGCCTGAAGTTTCCCGCCACTGCCTCGTCGCCGAACTCCTGGCGCAACTGCTCGGTCAACCAGTGCAGATGCATCCCCTGGACATAGCCAAGCACCGTATTGGCGCGCATCGGCATGGTGCCGTCGAACCACGCGCCGATGGAGACCAAGCGGCCGCGTTCCAGATCGGCGGCAAAGCCCGGCGGGATTTCCAGCGCCAGACTGATTTCTCCCGCCCGCATCCGCTGGTCGAGGTCGGTATGGCTGATGAGCGGCCGCTGTTCGTCGAAATAGCGCGACCCGGCAAGGTCGTTGACATAGGATCGGCTAGAAATTGTCTGATCGAGGTCAAGCACCGCAAATTTGAGATCCTCGACGTCCATCGAGATGCCATAGCCCAGCACGATCATCAGGATCACGCTGCCCACGCTGGCAAGCGTCAGGCGGATCGGATCTCGGCGCAACTCCAGCGCCTCGCGCCAGGAGAAGCTCAGCAGCCGGGCCAGGCTGAACAGCCCGCGTCGTCGCTGTGGCGCGGCGGTCGTATCGGCTTCCAGATGCCCGTGGGGCGCGGGCGCGGATGTTCCGCTTTCGCGCTCCGCGCCTTCCAGGTGATGCACGAAGGCATCGTCCAGCGACGCCGCGCCGACGCCTTCCCGGATCGCCTCGGGCGTGTCGCTGATCAGCACACGGCCATCGTGCATCAATGAAATCCGGTCGCAGCGCGTGGCCTCGGACATGTAGTGGGTGGAGATGAAGATCGTCACGCCGTCGTTTCGGGACAGGTCGACAAGTGCCTGCCAGAAGTTGTCGCGCGCCACCGGGTCGACGCCCGAGGTCGGCTCGTCGAGGATGAGGACCTCGGGGCGGTGGATCAGGGCCACGGCCAGCGACAGCCGCTGACGGATTCCAAGCGGCAGGCGCAGGGGCAGACTGTCAAGAACGTCTTCGAGATCAAATCTGCGCGCGAGTTCATCGATCCGAGGTCCGATCTCGGCGCGAGCCATGTCGAACAGCCGCGCGTGAAGATCCAGGTTCTGTCGCACCGTCAATTCGGAATAGAGCGAGAACGATTGCGTCATGTAGCCGATGCGCTTACGCGTGGCCATGTCGCGTGCGTCGACCTCGCGGCCGTAAATACGGGTGGTCCCTTCGGCGGGTTCCAGAAGCCCGGTCAGCGCCTTCATCGTCGTGGTCTTGCCGCACCCGTTGGACCCCAGAAAGCCGAAGATCTCGCCCTTCCTGATGCGGAAACTCACGTCCTTGACCGCCGTGAAATCCCCGAACCGAACTGTGAGGTTTTCGGCCTCGACGACATAGGTTTTCCGCGCCTCGGGATCGCTCGGCGGGATAGTCACGGGCTTGTGCCGGGCGCGTTTCTCTTCGGGCAGAAGCGCGATGAAGGCGGCGTCGAGGTCGGCAGCGCCGGTGCGGTCCAGAATCTCGGCGGGGCTGCCGGTGGCAAGCACCTTGCCATCGTCCATTGCCACCAAATGGTCGAACCCCGCCGCTTCTTCCATATAGGCGCTGGCGACGATCAGGCTCATGCCCGGGCGCGCGGCGCGGATACGTTCGATTAGGGCCCAGAACTCGCGCCGCGAGAGCGGGTCGACGCCGGTTGTCGGCTCGTCCAGGATCAACAGATCGGGATCGTGGATCAGTGCGCAGCAAAGGCCGAGCTTCTGCTTCATCCCGCCCGAGAGCTTGGCAGCCGGACGGTCGGCAAAGAGCGTGAGATCGGTCGCTTCCAGCAGCTCGGCGATGCGCCGGTCGCGCTCTGCGCGGTTCTCGCCAAAGAGCCGGCCGAAGAAGTCCACGTTTTCCCGCACCGAGAGTGTGGGATAGAGGTTCCGCCCCAGCCCCTGCGGCATGTAGGCGATACGCGGGCAGATCCTTGCACGATGACCCGTACGGCGTATGTTGCCGCCCAAAACTTCAAGCTGCCCCGCCTGCATCCGTCTCACCCCGGCAATGAGCGCCAGAAGGCTTGACTTGCCCACGCCATCGGGCCCGATCAGCCCGACGATGCAGCCGGCTGGCAGGTCGATCGAAACGTCGTCCAGCGCCCGGACCTTGCCGTAAAGGAGCGCGAGCCCCTCCGCCCGCGCCACAGGTCCGGCAGCTGTCATTCCACCACCCTGCCTTCGGCGGCTTCCGGCCATGGCAGAGCAGGATCCAGCCGCACCCAGGCGACGCCAGGTAGCCCGGTCTTGATCTGATCGAGATATTTCGCCAGCAGGTTCGGCGCGATCCGTGCGCGGACCCGGAACATCAGCTTTTCGCGCTCGACCTGGGTTTCGACCGTCTTGGGCGTGAATTGCGCCACGTCCGACACGAAAGACACCTCAGCGGGAACGACGATGCCCGGTGCGGCATCCAGGATCAGGCGAACTTCCGTTCCGAGTCCGGTGCGCCCCGCTGCGGCGGTCTGCAAGAAGAACGTCATGTAGACTTCATTGAGGTCGATCATGTTGACGACGCGACCGCCCGCCCCCACGACTTCACCCTCATGCGCAACGATATATTGAATCCGCCCCGTCCGGGGGGCCTTCAATATACTGTCCTCGATCTGCACGTCGATCGCCTCGATAGCCGCTTTCACCGCCGCCACTGCTGCTTCGGCCCCGACTACAGAGGCTTCGGCCACGGTCACCCCGACCCGCGCGGCCGCAACCGCTGCCTCGGCAGAAGCAACCGCCGCCTCGGCACCAAGCGCATTCGACCTGTCGATCTCAAGTTGCCGCTCGGATGCGACGTTGCTTTCTGTCAGCGCCTCGGACCGCGTGAACTGGCGCTGTGCGACTTCATGGGCTGATCGTCGCTGCGCCAGAACGGCCTCAGCGGCGCGCACTTCGGCCTTGCGCTGATCGACCATCAATCGGGCGTTTTCGACCGCGATCTCGGCACGGTGCAGTTCGGCTTCCGCTTGATGGCGATTGGCCTCCAGCTGACGTGTGTCAAGCTCGACCAGCGGCTGCCCTGCATCGACCAGCACGCCCTCCCGCACGAGGATCGCTTCGATCCGTCCTGGAAGTTTGGAGGCTACGTCGATCTCGACAGCTTCAACGCGTCCGTTGCCTCGGGCAAATCCTTCGGGCACCACATCGTTCCCGTTGCCCTGCCAGAAAAAGAAGCCGATCAACGCAGCGGTTAATGCAATTGCGGATATGAGGAGTCGTCTGGCGTTTGGCATTTGACGCTCTATTTTGATGAATTGTTCGGGTTACGGCGGGATGATTTCAAAGGATTGCTATCTTGGGATAGTATCCTTTCGCAGTGCGCAATCCGCATTGATCGAGATCAGTCGCCTTGAGGTTCACAGTTCCGATCCCGTGAACACCCAGGCGCCTGCGCCCGGTGACACCAATCTGGAAACACAAACGCAGGGCATTGAGATAGCCGAGATGATAACGATCGAATGCCATATGCTCGGAGCGCTTGGCCTTCTCGACGCGGAGTAACGGAAAGCATACCGCTTACTAGATACTGACGAATGCATCAAGCAGCATCAGGGGAACGATCAGTGAATGTGTGACAGGTGCGACCACCATTATGTTCGGTCTTGTGCGGGAGATGAATTCCCAGAACCCAACGCGCCTTCCCCTGTGGCACTGGCGGATCTCGGATTCGAAAACCACCTTTCCCTTTTCCAGGCGGACGTGGAGCTCCGTCCGGCGTTTCGAAAACTCTGGATCAAGCTTGCCCTGCAGCTCGTCGATCATTTCCAAAAGGTCAGAAATTTGTGATTTCATGTGGCCTCCAATCTCAAGTTGAGATTTCGCGTCTGTTCGCAAAATCCAGAAACTTACGGCTTTCAACCCGACGATCCTCCTCTTCGAAAAATCAAATTGACTAAGACTATTGCGGCTTGCTCCTACGGCAAACTCAATCTAGCGTACCGACTAGACGGTATAGTTAAGTCTGAAATCTCACGATCCTGCGCAGGACAGGGAGAACGAGATGCGCGAGAGGAAAATGGCCGACGTCATGTTTGGCGCGCGCGAGGTCTTCTTCCGACGCGGCTATGAAGGCGCCAGTGTCGATGCCATCGCCGCCGAAGGAAAAGTGTCGAAGGCAACCATGTATTCGTATTACCCAAGCAAGGAGCAGCTGTTCCTGGGCGTGGTGGAATCCGAGTGCGGTCGGCTTGCGGAAGAGATCCTCCGGCCTTTGTCGAGGGCATCGGAGCCGCGCGCACTATTAGAAGAACTCGCCCAGCGCATTGTCGACCTCGTCTTGGACGACACCTACATTCGTCTCCTGCGAACGTGCATTGGCGCCTCCGAGGCGCTGCCCGAAGTGGGTGAGGTTTATTTTCGCGCAGGCCCGAAACCGGCCCGCGAACTCGTCGGGCAGGTTCTGGAGCGCCTGACCCGCGAAGGCGCGCTTGATGTCGATGACGCCCGGCGCGCGTCCGATCACTTCATACATCTTTGCGTTTCGGGGCTACTTATGCCGCGCCTTCTCGCAGTGAAACGAGCAGTCAAACCCGAGAAACATGCAGGCGAAGCGGTCGCTGCATTACTGCGGCTCTACGGAAGCAATCACAGAGACAAGGTTCCTTAATGACCTCGCTTGGCAATCACGGGACAGCACACCAACTCGCTCGATGACTTTATCGACCGGACGATACAGAATGACTTCACAACCGTAAAAGCAGCCGAAGAACGCATCGAAAAAATTTTCGGCGCCGCTCGGGCGAATGCGCTGCGGGACGACGCTGAACCCGGACAACGCTTTCCGGAAGACTCTGACGACGTACAATAAACCTCCCCCTGGATCGCGCCCGCCATACACCTGACAGTCCTCGTAATAAAGCGCACTCTTAGGCACTCAGTCGCGATTCATCGCAACATGTTTTCGCCACTCGGATTTCTGCGCGACGCGAAGCTAATAACGATCCGCGTTATATGATTATGCACACACGTTATGCCTCGCAACTTGGGCTGGCAAATGTTTTGTCCGATCGATCCGCCCTCGATCCCGATCGTTACTCCTATGAAGTTCTTGAAGCACAATACGAAATTCAACAATCTTTCTTTTGCCGGATGGTGCCGCCGTCACGACCCGCCCGGGACCAGTTTACCAATCGTTCGCTTCGCGCCAAGCGATGAGATCTTCGATCGAGATCAGCTTCAGCATGTGGATGCGGGCGAAGGCGACTAGGTCAGGCAGCCGCGCCATCTCGCCGTTGGGTAGTGCAATCTCGCACAAAACGCCGCCGGGAAAGCGTCCGGCCAGGCGTGCCAAATCCAGCGCCGCCTCGGTATGGCCCGGGCGTCCTAACACCCCTTCGGGGTGCGCTCGCAGCGGAAAGACGTGGCCGGGACGGCTGAAATCGGCAGGTATCCGTCCTTCGTCGGCAAGCGCACGGATCGTCCGAGCGCGGTCAGAGACCGAAATCCCCGTCGTCGTGCCGTCGCGTAAGTCGCAGGTGACGGTGAAGCCGGTGCTGAGATACTCAGTGTTGTTAGGCACCATCTGCGGCAAGTCTAACTGCTGGAGCCGTTCGGCCGAGAGCGAAACGCAGATCAATCCGCGACCCTCGGTCGCCATGAAGTTGATGTCGGCAGCGGTGACTGCGTCAGCAGCCATGATCAGGTCGCCCTCATTCTCACGATCAGCGTCATCCACCACGATCACCATCTCGCCATGCGCGATGGCTATGATCGCGTCCTCAACCCGATCCAGGACGATATCGCCACCTAGTAGGTCCAATGCGGGCAGCTTCAGCATGGAATTCATCGGGTTACCTCGGCTGTTCTCGCGCCGCTGAAATATACATGCGTCAGTCTGTCCTTCCAATCAGATTGCCCGCACCAGACCACCATCCACCAAAAGGCCCTGGCCGGCGATGTATCCCGCCTCGTCCGACAACAGGAAGGCTATGGTGGCGCCCAGTTCATCCTCGACCGCCGCGAAGCGGCCCATCGGGATCTTGGCCAGTGCCTCAGGCGTTGCAGGATAATTGTCGACGAAGCCCGGAAGCACCGCGTTGATCCGCCAGCCCTCGCCACCATGGCGGGCGACGCAGAGCTTGAGGAACCCCGACAGCGCCGCGCGAAACACGGCCGACAAAGGATAGGTCAGTTCCGGTTCGCGCGCCGCATAGGTCGATACCGACACGGCCGCTCCCGATTTTTGCCACGCGAAAACCGGCGCAATATGCCGCATCGCCCGAACCGTGGGCATCAACACGATCTCCATCGCCTTGTGCCAGTCCTCGTCGGGGATTTGCAGGATCTCGCCCTTGGGTGGGTGGCCGGTATTGATTACTGCGCCGTCGATCCGGCCGTAGCGCTCAAGCGCCGTCGCGACCAGCCGCACCATGTCGTCTTCATTCGTCACGTCTCCCCGCAATGCCGTCGCGCCCAATTCCGCTGCCGCAGCCTCGATCTTTTCTGAACGAGACATGAGCACGAGAGACCAGCCGCGCGTGGCCAACGCCCGGGCGGCTCCCAGCCCAATGCCCGAGCTTGCAGCCGTCACCACGGCCACCTTGCCCCGCAGCTTTTCCCCGTCTTTGGTCATATCGTCCTAGATTGCCATCTCTTTTTTACGCGGCAACACCTGCCGCGCCCGTCACATGTTTGCTCAGATGTCAGGCATCCACAAATCGGGCACATATTCATACCCTGATCCATTGCGCACCACGTGGCCAAAGCCCGGAAACTCCAGGTGCATTCCCCCGATGGCCAAGCGGTCCGCAGAAATACGTTTAAGTATACGATGCCGCGTTTCGCGGGCGAGGTCGACGTCCACGTCAAAGGCCAGGCCAACGTCGGGGTTGGCGATCTGAACCACTGGCACGTGGGTAATGTCGCCCCATATCAACAACTCTTCGTTGCCACTGGACAGGTGATACCCGCTGTGGCCGGGGGTATGGCCCGGCAACGCTTCGCGGCGCAAACCGGGGATTACCTCTTCCTCTCCGATTGCATGCCACCGGTCACCATAGGCCTTGCGTAACTGCGGCGCATAGGAATTGACCTGTTCCGAAACGCCCACCTCGTCGGTTGGCGGCTCACCCCCCAGCCAGTGGTTTTCTTCGTCAATCGACAGGAACACCTCTGCCTTTGGAAAGACCGCGTTCCCGTCGTCGTCCAGCATCCCGCCAGCGTGGTCGGCGTGGATATGCGTCAGCGCGATCCGGTCGATCTGGTCGGGGGTCACGCCAACCGCTGCAAGATTGTCAACCACCTTGCCCAGCGTCGGCCCCATCAGATTGCGCGCGCCGGTATCCACCAACGTGCGCGAACCGCCATGCTCTATCAGATATGCGCCGATGGTCACATGCGGATCGCCCGGGCGAAAACGGCTTTCCAAGGTTTTCTTGACCTCGTCGGGCGCCATGCCCACCATTACTCCGGGCGGCACCGGAACGATACCGTCGTTTATCGCCGTGACCACGAAGTCGCCCACGCGCTTGCGGTAAATGCCCGGCACCTGCCGGATCGTCGGGTCGTCAGTCATTTGCGTCTCCTCCGCGTTGTGTCCTTGGATCGGTGCGACGACACAGAGTCCCCGCGACCGCGAGATTTGAAAGAACCAATCCGCCTGACCTGGGCGGTCGCACCGGAACGATGTATTCGTTGTCGTTCGGCCAATCTCTCCGTGCCGCCCGCGCCACCATTTGGACAGCGGCGCGGCGCGTTCATATTAGGGTGACCCGTTTCAGAACGGCCGGTCGCGCCAAGTGGGCTCGCTCAGTTCCTTGCGGAAGGTCGGCTTTCGCTGTTCGAGCTTGATCCCGATCTTCGGCAACACCTTCTCCACCAGCAGCTCATTGGAACGCAGCAGCTTGTCTACCGGGCCCGGACCGACGCCGATCCAGGGCACGATCATCTCCATGCCGTAGGTCTCGATCATCTTTTCCATTTTGCTGGCCACGGTATCCACGGACCCGGCAATCGCAAAACCGCGGTTCACCATCGATTCATAAGTGTTGGGGATCGGTCCTTCTTCGCCTGGGCGCCGCAGTGCTTCGTTGAAACCAAAGTGATCATGCCAGCCGGTCCAGATATAGCCCAACGCATCCTTGCCGATGTTAAAGGCCTCTTGGTCGGTATCCGCCACAACGATGTCGCGGAAATGGCCAACGTTCTGACCCCACTTGATGTTCGGATCGCGTTGCTGCGCCTCGGCGTGGTAGGCGTCGAGGCACATCCGCAGCGTCTCGTCGATGGGCGTGAAGACAATCGGCCACCCCCCCTCCTGCGCAGCCCATTTCATCGTGTTGGGACTGAGAGTGAAGGGTACCATCAATTCGATGGTCGAAGGATCCTGAAGGGTGTTCGGCGCGATGCCGATCTTTTTCAGGATATCGCCCTCGACCATGTCCGGTGCCATTTTCTTGGTCTTCGGGTGATCCCAGACAACATTGTCTGGTGGCACTTGCCAATGCTTGCCCTTGAACGAGAAGGTCCTGTTGTTCAGAAGCCCCTTGATCACGTCATAGGATTCCTGGAAAAGTTCCCGATTGCGCGCGTCGTTGGTGGCGTAGTCGGGGTCGGTCGCAAAGGTTGCCACGGCGCCGTTCTTCTGGCCGATCGTGGTAACGTGCCTCGCCTGATAGCCGCGCGCGAAGCCGGTGAACATGCGTCCTTCTGAGAACTGGTCCAGCATCGCCAGATCCTCGGCGACGAGGATCGGATTGCGCGCGGGAAGTACGGTAGCCATCTGGCCGATGCGAATGCGATTGGTGAAGCCGGCTGCCCAGGCGCCCAGCAGGATAGGGTTATTGGAAATCTCCAGCCCTTCCAGATGAAAGTGGTGCTCTGAAAAAGCCACGAAGTCGAACCCGAGGTCCTCCAGTTGCTTGATCACACGCGCATGTTCGTTCAGCGAACGCTGGTAGTAGGTTGGATTGGCTCCCGGATATTGCTCGGACTTCAACTCGTCGTGTTTGGCGGCCGAAGCCGGCAGCAGAAATGCTCCAAATCGCATAGTGTCTTCTCCTCTAGTGATTCGCTTACCAGCGCCTGGACGCTGTCCTCCCGACGTCCCCGTCCGCCAAAGCGGAGCGGGCAGGTCCTTCAACTCTTGTGCATTGCAAACTCCGTTACCTGATCGGCGATCGTGTCGAGTTGGAAGCGCACTGCGGCATCCACACAGACACCCGCGTCATTGAAGACATTCTGGGTTGAATTGATCATTCCGCCCATCGGCGTCGGCCATCCGCGCAGCGCATGGACAATCGCCCGAAGCGCGGTCAGCGTCTGGCCAGTAGCCTGCCAGCCGGCGCCGCAGGCGACACAGCCCACCGGCAGCCCGTCGAAATACACCCGCGGATCGCTGTTCATGTCCTCGGTGTAGTCGAGAGCGTTCTTTACCAACCCCGAGACTGAGCCGTGGTAGGCGGGCGAGCACAGAACGAGCCCATCGCATTCCCGCATCAGCGCGATCATCCTTTGCGCGGCCTCGCTGCGCTCGGGAAACTCAGGCGAATAAAGCGGCAGGTCCAGCGCTTCTCCAGTGATCAGCGCGGTCCGTGCTCCGCGGTCCTCGGCGCGTGCTAGCACGTGTCCCAATGCCCTCTGCCCGGTCGATTTATGACGCAAAGTTCCACCGACCCCCAGAATCAGGGGGCGGGCCGTTCGGGTCTTCATTGAAGACGTCCTCCCTAAAGCCTCGATCCTGCCGCCGCCTCATTTCCCCAGGCGATTTGAAACATCGACATGAATGACACTATTACTCCATGCGACATCGTCGCATAACTAACTGCCGCCTGTTCACTCAGCGAACGATTATTTGGCGCCTCGTCCTGTTCGTTGCAGATCCAGCGCAACGTCCACGATCATGTCCTCCTGCCCGCCGACCATTTTGCGACGTCCCAACTCGACCAGGATTTCGCGTGAATCGAGTCCGTAGGCGTTTGCGGCGGTTTCGGCGTGACGCAAAAAGCTGGAATAGACGCCGGTGTATCCCAGCGCGATTGTCTCGCGGTCCACCTGCACCGGCCTGTCCTGGATCGGGCGCACTAGACGGTCGGCCGCGTCCATGAGCGCGAAAAGATCGCAGCCGTGGTCACAACCCGAACGCTCGGCGACGGCCACGAAGGCTTCGATCGGCGTGTTGCCGGCCCCTGCGCCCATGCCGGCCAAAGAGGCGTCCACCCGGAACGCGCCCTGTTCGACCGCAACAACCGAATTGGCCACCGCAAGCGACAGGTTCTGATGCGCATGAATGCCCACCTGGGTTTCCGGCTTCAGCACTTCGCGATAGGCGTGGATACGGTCCCGCGCGCCATCCATCAGCAGCGCACCGGCCGAGTCGGTGACATAGACGCAATGGGCACCATAGCTTTCCATCAACAACGCCTGTTCGGCCAATTCCTTGGGCCCCAACATGTGCGCCATCATCAAAAAACCCGACACATCCATGCCGATCTTGCAGGCATAGGCGATATGCTGGGCAGCGACATCGGCTTCGGTGCAGTGAGTGGCCACCCGGACCGAGCGGACCCCGGCGTCATAGGCGGCCTGAAGGTCGTGAATCGTGCCGATTCCGGGTACAAGAAGGGCTGTCAGTTTGGCGGTTTCAAGTTTGTCGGCGACTGCGGCGATCCATTCCAGATCAGTGTGCCGACCAAAACCGTAGGCAAAGCTCGACCCGGCCAGGCCGTCGCCGTGGCTGAGTTCGATCGCGGCCACGCCGGCGCGGTCAAGCGCCGTGGCGATGTCGATGCATTGATCCAAAGTGTACCGGTGGCGGATCGCATGCATCCCGTCGCGCAGGGTTACGTCCTGCACATAGAGCTTGGTCTTGTCCGAATCGGTCATCTCACGCGGCCTCCGTTAGTGTCCGCCGCGCCAGCCGTTCGGCGGTTTTCAGCGCAGCAGAGGTCATGATGTCCAGATTGCCGGCATATTTCGGAAGGTAATGACCCGCGCCTTCGACCTCGAGAAACACGCTGACCTTCAGCCCGGTGGCATGATCGTCCACGCCGGGGATGCGCACCGCGGCGTTGTTGCCGATTGTCTCGAACTGGATTTCCTGTTTCAGCCGATAACCGGGCACGTAGTCCTGCACCTCGGCGATCATCGCCTCGACCGAGCGGCGCACCGCCTCACGATCAGTCGTTTTTGCCAAACAATAAACCGTGTCCCGCATGATCAGGGGCGGCTCGGCGGGGTTGAGAATAATCACCGCCTTGCCCTTGGAGGCGCCGCCGACCTCGCAGATCGCCCGCGATGTGGTCTCGGTGAATTCGTCGATATTGGCGCGGGTGCCCGGCCCGGCCGAGCGTGACGAGATCGAGGCGACGATCTCCGCATAGCTCACTTCGGCGACTCGCGACACTGCTGCCACGATCGGGATCGTAGCCTGGCCGCCACAAGTTACCATATTGATATTGGTCTGTTCCAGGTGATTGTCCATGTTCACCACGGGAACAACGTAAGGGCCAATGGCTGCCGGAGTCAGGTCGATCATGATCTTGCTCGCGTCCCGGACAATCTGGTCATTGCGCTTGTGTGCGCCTGCGGAGGTCGCATCGAACACAATGCCAATCTCGGGCCACACGGGCAGCCGGGTCAGCCCCTCGATGCCTTCGTGAGTAGACGCGACGCCAAGCCGGGTGGCACGGGACAGACCATCGCTGTCCGGGTCGATCCCGACCATGGCGCCCATCTTCAGAACATCCGAAGTCCTCATGATCTTGATCATCAGATCGGTCCCGATATTGCCCGAACCGATGATTGCAACCTTGATCTTGCCGGTCATGCCCCTGCCCTTCCGTCGTCGAAATTCACCTGGATTGGCGAGAACCCGGAAATTTCGGCCAGATACACCTCGCCCGGTCCCACCGGGACCATCGGCCCGAAGGCCCCCGACATCACGATGTCGCCTTCTGCCAGTGGTTGGCCCAGTTCCGCCATGCGGCGCGCCAGCCACAATGTCGCGTTGAGCGGGCTTCCCATGCAATCTACGCCCAGCCCGCGCGAAACGACGCGGCCATTGCACGACAGGATGCCGCCGCAGAGCCGCAGGTCGAGATCGGTCAGCCGACGCGCGCCCAGGCCCAGAAGAAACCCCCCGCCCGACGCGTTGTCGGCCACGGTGTCGACCAGCTTGATGTCCCAGTCGCGTATCGCGGTGTCCACCACTTCAAGCGCCGGCACCGCATAGGCGACGCGGCGGATCAGCTCGGCCATCGGCGCCTGGGGATCGTCGAAGTCGCGGTCCATCACGAAGGCCACTTCCAATTCGGCCTTTGGCTGCATGAAGCGGCCGGTGTCGACCACCTCGCCCTCGGTGAAGAAATAGTCGGCCCAAAGCATCCCGTAATCGGGTTGGTCGATGCCCATCTGGGCCTGAACCGCTGGCGAGGTCAGCCCGATCTTGCAACCCACAAACCGTCGTCCCTGGCCCAGCCAAATCTTGTTCGCGGCGTCCTGCACCGCATAGGCGTCCTCAACCGTGTCCAGCCCATGACTTTCACGCAGAGGGGGGATCTGTTTCAGCTCAGTCCGGGCGCCCACCAGCGCAACGGCCATGTCGTCGATGCGCCCGCTCATGCGGTGCCCCGGGGCTGGCGGGTTTCTTCGTCTATCGGCAGATAGTCGCCCCGCCAGAGCAGAAGCGGCGGCTCGGGAAAGGTGCGGGCGCGCAACACGCGCCCCACCAGAATCGTGTGGTCGCCGCCGGGCAAGGTAGTTTCGAGGCAGCATTCGATCCAGGCCGCAGCACCTTTGATCAAGGGCATCTCGGCCAGCCCCTCCTCAAGATCGAGATCGGCGAAGCGGTCGACATCGGCGGTCGCGAAACGGCGCGACACCTCTTCCTGATCGGCCGCCAGAATATTCACCGCAAAGCGTTGCGCACTCAGGAAGATCGGCAACGAATAGGCTTCGTTGCGCAAACTCCATTGAACCAGCGGCGGGTCGAGCGACAATGAGGAGAACGACGTGGCCGTGACACCATATTGCCCCTCCTCGTCATCATGCGTCGTCATCACCGTGATGCCGGTGGCGAAGCGTCCCAGCGCCTCGCGGAACGCTGTCGGCGCCAGGGGTGGCGTCGTTTTGGCACTGACAAAGCGGGTTGCCTGAGTGTGCATCGTCATGACTTTGCTCTCCATGTCTTAGGGTCGGTTGGGCCGAAGAGACCGCGGATTTCCGTTCCTGGCCGCGTTTAGCGGCCCAGAAGGAAGTCGATGTGAATCCGGTTGAACGTTTCGGGATCTTCGAACTGAGGCCAGTGGCCGCATTCGTTCATCACCTCGAAACGCGCATTGGGAATCGCATCCGCGATCTTGCGACCCTCCTCGGGCGCAGCGGTGGGATCGTGCGACGTCCACAGAACCAAGGTCGGCGTATTGATCTTGGCACTGTCCTCGGAGCTGAACATGTTCCGCTGACGGATGTCCATTTCCTGCAGGCACAGTATGCGTTCCATGATGTCGGCATTGCCGGGCTGTGAATAGATTGCGCGGCGCACCTCGACGAGGTCGTCATTTACCTTGGAATGGTCGTGCATCAGAAATTCTAGCCGTGTACGAATCCGTTCTGGAGACGGATCGTTCACCGCTTCCATGGTCAGTCGTTTGATGCGCTCCATGACCTCCGGATAGGCTGTCCATCCGCCGGCGGTGTTCAGCACCAGGCGGTCCACCCACTCGGGATGGTGGACACCCACCCAACCGGCCACCCAGCCGCCCAGGGATTCGCCGGAGATATGTGCCTTTTCATATCCAAGCGCCTTGATCACATCGATCACGTGCTTGGCATAGTCGGCGATTTCGTAGTCCAGCTTCGGCTTGTCGCTCCAACCGTGGCCGACCAGGTCGATTGCATAGGTGCGAAAATGCTCGGCATGGGCGGCCAGATTGCGGCTGTAGGCCTCGGCGTGGCCGCCGGTGCCGTGGATCAGGATCAGCAGCGGCTTGTCTTCGTCGCCGGCCGCCAGATAGCGGGTGCGGACTCCGCCCGCATCCAGATAGCCTTGGGTGAAAGGCACCCGTGTCAGGTCGGTCCAGATGGACTGATGTTGGGACGTCGTTGTCATCTTATTCTCCGCGTTTTTCACTCGGCTGCATCGCGCTGCAGGCTGCGCGCGGGCTCGGGATCACCAGCCAGCGCCAGCGCATCGTTTACGAGGCGCATCATCTCGTCGTCCTGCACCTGAAGGTAATTCGAGGCGGTGGTCCGGATCGGATCGCCCGCATAGTAACGCTCGTATTGCAGCAGCCGCGAGCCAAACGCCTCGCCGGAAAGATCCCAGGCAAGCTTGAAAAGCCGCGCCCGATCAACCGACGACATTCCGCCTGCGCCCTGATAATACAGGTCAGTGTCTTCAGACAGTTCGGGCACGGTGAATTCGGCGCCCGAGGGCATCATCATGAACCCGCCGGCGGCAATGGTCTGAATGGTTTCTACCAGCTTCGGATAAGCCGTGGGCAGAAACGTGCGCAGCGCCTGCAAGGGGGCCAGAGCCGGACGTACCGTATCATAGCCGGTTTGCTCGCATTCCACTTCGGAGCGCACAAGACCACTCTTGAGAAACTCGATCCCGTTCAGGGCCTCGCCCAGCATCCGCTGCACGTGCAGGAATTGGTCCGCACCGATCGACCGCGCCACCGCGATCGCCACGCCCACGCCGAACTGCATCTTCACCAGCGCACGGGTGTTGGTCTGATGCGCGGTATAGTTGCGCAAAGCCGTTTCGGTATACAGCGCATTGTTCAGCGCGACGTCGCGATACATGAACACCCTTTCCCACGGAACGAAAACATTGTTGAAGATCAGAAGCGAATCGTTCTCTTCGAAATTGTTCGACAGCGGATGGTCGAAATCGGACCGCGCGCCTTCGAGCGTATAAGGCTCACGGCAGATCTGGCGCACGCCCGGGTCCGAAACCTTTACCGCGAAGGACAGCGCGTGATCGGCGTCGCTCTCCGGTATGCCGGGCAGGCAATACATTAGCATCTCGTCCGCAACCGCGCCCAGCGTAGCCACCATCCGCGCACCCTGCACATAGATGCCCTCGTCAGTTTCCTTCACCACCCGCATGTGCAGGTTTTCCTGTTCGGAGGACGATTTGGTCCGGTCGTTTTGCGGCGAAATTAGCGCATGGCTGAGGAACAGGTCGTTGTCCCTGATGTACTTGTAATAGTTGAGGATGTTCTCGGCATACCGGTTTCCGCCGCGGCCGAAGACCTCGCGCGCTTCTGCAAAGGCAAGCAGGCTGGCATTGAGAAAATCCGGGGAGCGGCCCATCAAGCCGAAGTTCATGGAGGCCCAGAGATAATAGGCCTCGCGGCGCCGGCGGAGGTCATCGGCGGTTTTGGCGGGCATGAAGGCCAATCCGGCGCGCTGACCGGTTTCAGGAACTTCATAGGTCAGTATATCGCGGGTAGCCGGATCCACCTGCGCTTCATAGAGACGTGCCAACTGGCGCACGATCCGCGAAAAGGCGGGATGCGTGGTGACATCCTCGACTCGCTCGCCGTTTATCCAAACGTCGCGAGAGTTGGCTTTCAACCCGTCTATAAATTGCTGTCCGTTGCGGACTCCCATGTCCCACTCCTGCTTTTTGCGTCGGCTCAGGCCCTGCCCGGACTTTGCCAGGTGCGCCCACCGTCTGGTTGAATTCGTGGCGTCAGTTCGGCCTGGCCGACATGATGCCCATGCCCGTAAGCCATTCTGGAATGGGTTCGTAAAACAGCATCTCGGAGCTGTAGCCCTGCCCCAATGCCGCCAGGGCGGCGATCCAGCAGCGGACCTCATGTCCGCCTCTGCCGCCGGTCCGTGAAATCGTCTCGTCATCGATGAGGTCGAGCGGCGAAAGGTCACCGGACGTGAATGCATCAAGCAGCATCTTGTCCCAATCCGTATCAAGCGGCAGCAGCTTCGACTGCCCGGAGGCATAGCGCGGCCCTTCTCCGATCACGTTAATCTGTCGCGCCGTCCGTGCCGAATGGGGCAACGGGCCGCCTTCAATCAAGCGCTGGCGCACTTCGGGCGTGGCCGTCTCCAGCGAAGGGATCGGCGGATCATGCGACAAGCCGCCGGACCCGATAATCAGCACCTTTTCCGGACATGCCGCCGCCCAGCGTCCCACCGCCTCGCCGAGCGCGCGGACCCGCGCCATCGTCGGGCGAGGCGCCAGCGCGCAGTTAACGAAAATAGGGATCATGCGCGTCAGCGGTACCTTGGACGACAGCAGTTCGATCGGCTGCGCCCCACCGTGATCCACCTCTATGCGGTACGAGATCGCGACATCCACGCCCTCTTTCAGCGTGTGCTCTGCGCAGGACCAAGCCCGGCTCTCGGGAATGTCGAGCTTGCCCGCTACAGTGCCGAAATCACCCACCGAGACGCCCTCAATACCGATGCAAAACGACGGCAGGAGCTTGTAGAAGAAGCCATTCACATGATCGGGGTGGAATACAACCACCAGATCTGGATCAGCCTCAGCCACGTAGTCGGCCGCCTTCTCGATCGCCTTCCAGAACCTCTTCTCGGCGTCCGGCGCCGCGCGATTGCGATCCATGATTGGGCTGTGCGACATGCAGACACTTCCGACGATCATTCTCGACTCCTCCCGTCCACTCGGCGTCCGCGCCCACCCCGTGCCCGAGTAGGCGACTCCGCCATTAATCGGACAAGGCTTTCTCGCCGTCCGACACCAAAGGAATGACGTCGGCCTTGATTTTCCGCAACGAACAGATCCATATTGTTCACAGATCGAACAAGGAAATCCGATGGCCTCACATCCTACGAACGAGATTGGCTCGCCCTACAAGGAGATCCGTGCGGTGACGCGAGCGTTCGACCTACTCGAGGCAGCGGGAGACTTGGGGTGGGCGAAAGTGGGTGAACTCGCCACCTATACCGGAATAGACCGGGGAACGCTCTACCGGTTGATCCACACGCTTGAGATGAAAGGCTACTTGGTGCGGCGCGCCGAGGACGGCGCAGTTTCGCTCACTGAGCGCATCCTTCAGCTCGGCGACGGCGTGCGCCACGAGGACGTCGCCACCCAAGTGATGTCGCAAGCGCTGCGCGGACTTACCGAACAATTGATGTGGCCCAGCGATTTCGCCACGCTAGTGGCCGGTCGCATGGTGATTCAGGCCTCCAGTCACAAGTTCAGCCCGGTGTCCGTCCACCGCAGGCTGGTAGGCAAAACGCGGCCGGTTCTGCGTTCGGCGTTGGGGCTTGCCTATCTGGGCTCGCTAAGCCGCGGTGACCTGTCTCGCACCCTCGACGTGATGCGCCGGATCGGCACGGTCAGTAGGGAGGACCTAGCTATCCTGCCCAATATCGAGCGACGACTCGAAGAGATGCACCAACGCGGCTATGCCTTCTCAGTGGGGCTGGTCGAGAATAATATCAGTGCCATCGCCCTGCCTGTGAGACTCGGGCGAAGGCCAATCGGCGCCGTAAATATCGCCTTTTTCCGCAGCGCCATGTCGCCTGCCGAAGCCGCTTCAACATGCCTGAAGCCACTACGCGAGTGCATTGTTCGAGCCGAGGCGGCCATGCTAGCGCAAACGCAGCTCTGAATTCGGTATTCCGCAAGTGTTCACTAGGTGAATGCTTTCCATATTCGCTTTGGAAAGCGGATCAGGAACCTCTAGGCTTTCAAGGATGCACGACCATATGTCGCGCTGGGAAGCTTACTGTCGTCCGCGCGGCGGCCGTCATTGCGAGACAGGCGCTCTGCGCTACAGCAAGGTTAGGGAGAATCTTCATGTTTGTTGCTTCGATTGTCCGCCGATTCATGGCGGCAATTCTTTACGTAGCCCTGTCGGCCACGGCCGTTTCCCCGACCCTCGCGCAGGAGATCACGCTGCGCTTCGCCAGCTTTCCCGGCCCCACAAACTTTCTGAACACCAGCCTCTTCGCCCCCTGGTTTGAGAAGATCGAGGACGCGTCGGGCGGCAAGCTCAAGGTGGAATTCCTCACCGGCGGTTCGGTCGCTACGCCGAACGAAGTCTTCGACTCGGTAGAGGCTGGTCTCATCGATATCGGCTGGAGTATCACCTCATACAATCCGGGCCGCTTCCTCGCCGCCGGCGTCACCGAGCTTCCGCTCTTGGCTACCAGCTCCGCCGAGGCCTCTGCGGCTATCGCAGCGCTCTATGAAGATGGCCTCATCGAGGGGTTTGAGTCCGTGAAGGTGATCGGCATCGGCACCGCCGATATCGCGCGTTTGCATCACTCCGGCGAGATCACCGGATTGGACGACTTCAAGGGCGCCAAGGTGCGCGCGGCGGGCAGCGTCCTCTCGGCCATGATCACTGCCATTGGCGCCACGCCGGTTGGGCTGCCTGCTCCGGCCATTGCCGAGGCACTCTCCAAAAACGTGGTCGATGCGGCCGCCGCCGACTGGTTTGCCGTCGAAGGGTTTTCGCTGCTTGACGTCACCCTCGGCCATGTCGACATTCCGCTCGGTACAACGCCGATGTATATCGTCATGAATCAGACTACATACGATCGCCTGCCGCCGGATATCCAGAAGGTTTTCGACGACAATCCGCCGTCCGCCTTCGCCGCCTTTTGGGGTACGGGTCTTGAAACCGAGAGCAATCGTGTCCGCGCCGTGGTGGAATCGACGCCAGGCCATCACATCATCGTGCCCAGCGAAGCGGAACTGGCCACATGGTCGGCGGCGGCCGAGAAGGTGATCGCCGCGTGGGTCGAAGACACACCCAACGGAGCCGCCGTGCTGGACGCATATCGGGCGGAAATCGAAGCCTGGCGCAATAGTCAGTAACTCAGGGGGAGCGAATGTCTACCGCCACAGCCAACGTTATCGAGGTGGCTGGCGGTGGGCTGCGCGGTTACGCGGCCCGCCTGCTGGCCAACGCGGCGGGCCTCATGCTGCTCGGATTGTCGATCGCTTTCACCCTGGACGTGCTGCTACGCTGGAGCGTCTCGGCACCGATCCTGGGCCTGTACGAGGTTGCGGAACTTTGCTTCGCAGCGGTCATGGCGCTGTCGCTGGTCTGGACCAACACGCGGCAATCGCACGTCGCGATGGGCATACTGAGCCAGATCACCGGTCGTGAGGCCGCGCCGCGCCTGGTCGCGGCGGGCCTCGGTCTTGTCGTGTCCTGCCTTTTTGCATGGTTTCTTGTCCGATATGCCATCGGGAAAGCGGCGCATGGCGAAACGACGTTGGTTCTGGGACTGCCCAAGGCCCCTTTCTGGGGCGCAGCCGCCGTGGCGATCGGGCTGGCCGCGCTGGCGCAACTTGCGATCTTCGTATCGGAACTCACCTCTTATCTTGGGAACCCGGGCAAAAGGCTGCGCGATATGGTGCCGCCCACACTCATGGTGGCCGCCGCGTTCACGGTCATGCTGGGCACTGCGTATTTCACACCCACTCTTGGGGCGGGGCCAAAGATCCTGGCCTCCTTCGTTATTCTTTACCTTCTGGCACTGGCGCATGTCCCGATTGGCGTGGCGTTGGTGATAGCCGGCCTTGGTGCTGTATTGCTTCAGATGGGGTTTCGTCCGGCCCTGCTCATCGGCACGAACAACCTGACCGGCAGCCTGTCCAGCGTGGATCTGGCGGCGGTGCCACTGTTTCTGATGATGGGAAATCTCGCGGTGGCGGCAGGGTTCGCTGACGACATGTTCGCCGCGGCAACCGCGATCTTCGGCCGTCTGCGCGGCGGCCATGCACTGGCTGCTGTCATGGGCTGCGCCGGGTTCGGCGCCATCAGCGGTTCCTCCGTGGCCACCACGGCCACGCTTGGAGGTGTTGCATTTCGCGAAATGCAGTCGCGCGGCTATGCACCGGGGCTCTCGACCGGCAGTATCGCAGCCGGCGGCACCCTAGGCGCTCTGATCCCGCCTTCGGTGGTTCTGATCATCTACTGCGTCATTTCCGAGATTTCGATCGCCAAGGCATTCATGGCCGCTATTGTTCCGGGGATGCTGGCCCTGGCGCTCTACGTCGTGTCGGTCCTTGTCCAGGTGCGGCTGCGTCCCGATCTGGCGCCAGCGCCCGACGGTTCGGAACCTTTCGCGCCAATCCGGGCGCTGCGCATTGCCTGGCGGCCGATCGCTCTGTTCCTGGCTGTGCTGGGGGGGCTTTATGGCGGCGTCTTCACAGTGCAGGAGGCCGCAGCGGTCGGCGCCGGCTTCTCTTTCGTGGCTTGGCTCATGTCGGGCCGCGCCTCCGTCGGCGGCCTGTTCGAGGCCCTGCGCGACGCCGCGGGCACCAGCGCCGGGCTTTACCTTCTGATCATCGGCGCCAATATCTTCGGCAGCCATCTCAACTTTACGGGTATGGCCCAGGCTCTGGAAGCGGTGATCAACCCCGATACCCTGCCCGCCTGGGTGGTTCTGACCTTGCTGGCCATCATGTATCTGGTGCTGGGAAGTATCTTCGACACGGTGGCCGCTGTGGTCATAACCGTGCCTTTTGTGCTGCCCGTTATCCTGTCAATGGGATTCGATCCGATCTGGTGGGGTATCGTCACCCTCACGCTGGTCGAGATCGGTATGATAACCCCGCCAATCGGAATGAACGTGTTCGTAATGAAGGCCGTCGTCGGCAATCGCGTCAAGCTTTCCACCATCTTTGGCGGGGTTTTGCCGTTTCTGGCCGCCGACTTGTTCCGCATGGTGTTGCTTATTGCCTTTCCGGCAATCTCGCTTTGGCTTGGCGGGGTGTTGAGTTGATCGTCCCGACCGCCTTCTTTGGCTGGAATTTCCAGTCACATCAGTCAATCGAACGGAGCCCACCCCATGACCAGCCTTCAGGACCGCGCGGCCCTTCTGGATGATGCCGCCTTCGCCGCGCGGCCCGTGCCGCAGCTCCCGCCGGACCAGGCCCTGTCCATCGAGGATGCCTATGCCATACAGGCGCTTGTGGTAGCGCAACGACTGGCGCGGGGCGAACGGCTGGTCGGGTTGAAACTCGGCCTCACCAGCAAAGCGAAGATGAAGCAGGTTGGCGTGAACGAGGTCATTCTCGGTCAACTCACCGATGCAATGCACCGTGACGAGGGTGACAGTTTGGACCTCGGCCCGTTCATCCATCCCCGGGTCGAACCCGAGATCGCGTTTGTGCTGCGCGGCCCACTGCCGCCGGACCCGACACCGGAGGAGGCGCTGACCTGCGTCGAGGCTGTGGCCCCGGCGCTGGAAATCATAGATTCCCGCTACGACGGTTTCCGGTTCGACCTCGGCGATGTGATCGCCGATAACGCCTCCTCTGCAGGCTACGTACTCGGCCGCGAATTCCCGCCTGAAACCGACATTGGCGATATCGCCATCTCGATAGCGATGTCCGACGGACCGGAAGAGACCGGCTCCAGTGCCGCCATTCTCGGGCATCCGCTCAACGCGCTGGCAGCGGCTGGGCGCCTCTCCGCTGCGCGTGGCATCACAACATCGGCGGGCGACGTTGTACTGGCCGGGGCTGCCACCGCCGCCATTCCGCTGTCCGCGGGTGCTGTTATCGGCGCGGATTTCGGCCCGCTCGGCCGGATTGACCTCCGCCTGAGCCCGCCGCCTCCCCCTGAAACCTGAGCCTAACGTGAAGGAGAAGACCGATGCCCATAGCAGAAATCCTGATCTTTGAGGGCCGTACCGACGATCAGAAGCGCGAGATCATGCGCGAGGTCACAGATGCTCTTGCGCGATCCATGGACGCTGAACCCGAACGCATCCGCGTGATCCTGAAAGAGATACCGACGAATCATTTTTCAGTCGCTGGGGTGTCCATCGCAGACAGCCGCGCGGCTGGACAAACCCCAGGAAGGAAGTGAGCGTACATTGCCCCATTTCATCGCATCGGACGGTGCCCGCCTGTTTTATCGCGACGGCGGCGAAGGACCGATCCTGATCTGCCTGCACGGCCTGACCCGGAACGGCTGCGATTTCGACCTGTTGCGACCGCTTCTGCCGGACCACCGAATAATCGCCCCGGACGCGCGCGGGCGCGGCCTGTCCGAACAGACAAGCGCGGACACGTACACCGTACCCCGCGAAGCCGAGGATGTCCTGAACCTGCTCGATCACCTTGGGGTTGCGGCCGCGCCATTTCTCGGCACATCGCGCGGCGGCATGGTTACCATGGCGCTGGCGGCGCGCGTGCCTGAGCGCGTTCTGGGACTGTGTCTCAACGATATTGGCCCCGAAATGGAGCCGGACGGGCGGATGCGGATCACCACCTATGTCGGTCTCCAGCCTAGGGAAAACAATATTGACGAGCGCATCGCTGCTATGTCTGACCACCTTCCAGGGTTTTCCGGCGTGCCCGCAAGACGATGGCGAGAAGAGGTGCAGCACCATTTCGCCGAAACGCCGGACGGGTTGCGTATTACCTACGACCCTGCCCTGCGCGACGCTTTCATGGCCACGCTCGACCGGGCACCAGACATGTGGCACGGATTTGACGCGCTTGCCGGACGCCCGGTGGCGGTGATCCGTGGGGCAAATTCGGACATCCTGTCCACGCGCATAGTCGAAAAGATGGCGCGCCGCCGGCCGGACCTGATTAGGGCCGAAGTGCCCGGCAGGGCGCACATGCCTTTTCTCGACGAGCCCGAAAGCCTCGCAGCGCTGCGCGGCTTTCTTGCCGCCGTGGAGGCGACTTATGAGAATTGAGGCAGAAGGAGAACAGCCTACATACCAGCAACCGAAAGTGTCGCGATCATCGCCCGCGACTGCTTGCGAATCGTTCTTGGCAGCGGCGAACCTGAAGCGGCCGCGCAGGCGCTGGCCGACGAGAACGGCGCCGAGGTCCGCGGCGTTGCAGCTAGTCTTGCCCGGCCCGACACCACGGCCCGGCTGATCGGGGCTGCACTCAGCCTCGTCCGGCTCGATGCGGCGCTTCTCGATCACGGTCACCCACTGGTGCGTCTGTTATTCGGCATTGCCGCGGAAGATTGACGCAGTATTCGACATCAAAATATATGGTTGCGTCGGAGGATGTGAGCTGCGGTGTCGATGTTCCGTGAGGCCGATGGCTGGTCGACGCCGTCGAAGAGCTGTCTGGCAAATGGTCACTTCTTCGTTGGATTTGGCTTCGATCGTTATTGCAACAAGGATGCACTCGATGTCCTGGTGGTTGGCTATGACAGCGCATTCGGATCGGGAGACGGTTATGTCCACGCCCACGGTACGGATAGAGGGCGGCGCCCGGTCGGATCCCGATCCTGTCGGCGTGCTCAAGAACGCGGAGCTTGCGCTGTATCTCGCGTTGATCCCGGGTCATTGGAAACATACTCCCTCTCACATTCGGAGATTATCGGATGTGTTCCGCGAGGTCGTACATATCTACTGAAGATCGGAGTCTTCTGCATCGTTTCTCCGCGGTTGTCCGATTCGTTTGGGCTCAAGGTCAGTGACCCGGATGGTTTGTGGTATCAGCAGAGGCTATCGAGAAAG
>NZXU01000009.1 GCA_002698425.1 Ahrensia sp.
GCGCTGGGTGGCGAGCATGTAGCAGAGCTCGTCGAAGAAGGCGCGGGCGTCTTCCTCGCCGTCGAAATAGCCGCCCTTCCAGCCCCAATAGGTCCAGGTGCCGGCGAGGCGGTCGAAGACCTGGCGGGCGTCGGTCTCGGAGCCGAAGCGCTCATCCTCGGGCAGGTCGGCAAGCGCGGCCTCGTCGGGAACGGAGCGCCACAGCCATGAGGGAACCGAATTCTCCTCGACCTTCTTGAGAACGGCGGGGACGCCGGCCTTGCGGAAATATTTCTGCGCGAGGATGTCGGCTGCGACCTGCGAAAACTGCGAGGGCACGTCGATGTCGTCGAGACGGAACACGATGGAGCCGTTCGGGTTCCTTATCTCGCTCGTCGCCTTGCGGAAAGCGATCTCCGCGTAGGGTGACTGACCTTGTTTGGTGAACCGGCGTTCTATGCGCATGGTCTTCTAACCTTCGTCCCTCAATATATAGTGTGCCGGCCCTGATGGCCAAAGCCGATTTCGCGGCACACGATTTCCCATTCGACCCGCAGGCGCGGCCCGTCCCACTCAGTTTGCGCAGACCGTTTCCCGCAGGAAACCTGCTCTGCACTCAACCCTTACAAAAATGATTGCCGCCCGGTTTTGTCGGTGACCCGAATCCGTTTGGTCTGGTCACTCTATCTTGTGCTCAAATTAGCTGTAAACACTAAATATAGTGTTAACCCTGATTTTTTGCACGCTTTCAACCGAACGATCTACCCCCTCACGCGCACGCAGGTTTCCTGACTTGCGGTGAGCGAAATCCGCCCGGCCGCAAGGCCGAAGACTGTTACAAATTATGGAATCGCCGGCGAGTTCTGGACATTCCGGCTGCGCGACCCCCGTCACGTATCGTTCATAAAAAGCGACTCGGCGGGGCCGGTCAAGAGTTAGGATTCGGCAAAAGCATTAACGCAATATGTAGTGTGTGGAGATGTGGAAGACGGGGATAACGCGAGAGCGGGGTTTTCCGGCTTCCCGCGATATGCAGAGCCGCCCCACGCCGCGCGGCGGGCCGCCGAAAAAATCCCGCTTGCCGGGAGCCGCGGCCGCTCATTAGATGCGATATTCGGCATGTGGCGCTGTGGAGGAGCGATGAACGAGGGCGAATCGGCCGGTTCCCGGGCAGGGGAGTCGGCGAAGCATTCGAAGCTGCCGTCCGTGCCGCTCCTGGTCTTCGTCCAGGCCGCGGTCTCGGCGGCGAGCCTGGTTGTGGAAATCGTCGCGGGCCGCATGCTCGCGCCCTATCTCGGCATGTCGCTCTATACGTGGACCTCGGTCATCGCCGTGGTGCTGGCGGGCTTTTCCGCCGGGCACTGGGCGGGCGGCCTCATCGCCGAGGCGAAGCCGGGCCGCGCCCTGCGCCTGACCGCTTGGTCGATGGCCGGCGCGGCGCTGACGGCGGCGGGCGCCACCTTCATCCTGCGCTGGAGCGCCGGGCCGGTGATCGGCGGCTTCGGCCATCCGATCGCCTCGATCACAGCGCTGACCATGCTCGCCTTCTTTCCGCCGTCCTTCTTCGCCGGCATTCCGGCGCCGGTGCTGGCGCATGTCGCGGTCGCGGCGAAGCCGGAGCGGGCGGGCAGGGCGCTCGGCGCGATGTTCGCGGCCAGCGCGATCGGCGCGATTGCCGGAACGCTCGCCGCAGGCTTTTTCTTCATTTCCTGGCTCGGTTCGACCGGCACGCTGGCGACGGTCACCGTCGTCTATGCGCTGCTGGCGGCGCTTCTCTTCCTCGCGGCGCGGCGGATGGGCGGGCCGAATGCCTATGCTTCGGCCCTTGCCGCCGCCGTGCTCCCGTTCGGCGTCGCGGCGGCGGCTCTCCTCCAACCGGACAGCTGCACGCGCGAAAGCGATTATTTCTGCATCCGCGTCATCGATGTCGCGGACGACATGGGCGAACCGGCCCGTCTGATGGTGCTCGACCATCTCGGCCACGGCATTACGGTGCGCGACAGTCCGCAGCGGCTCGGCACGCCGCATGCGGCGATACTCGACATATTGGCGCGGATGCGCGCACCCGGGGACGGATTCTCCGCCTTCTTCATCGGCGGCGGCTCCTATTCGGTGCCGCGCGCCTGGAGGACGAGCGGCGTTCCGGCGGCGATCACCGTCGCGGAGATCGACCCGGCGGTGACCGAGGTTGCGGAAAAGGACTTCTGGTTCGATCCCGCCGGCATCGACGTCCGGACCATGGATGCAAGGCTGGCGCTGGCCGCCGATCCGGCGCGCCATGACGTCATCATCGGAGACGCCTTCACCGACATCGCCGTGCCGGCGCATCTGGTCACGCGGGAATTCTTCGGCCTCGTTTCCGCGCGGCTGACCGATGACGGCGTCTACCTGATGAATGTGGTCGACCACGCCGACGGGCTTCGGGCGCTGGCCGCGATCACGCGAACAATGCGATCGGTCTTCCCGTCGGTCGAGATCTGGGCGGAGCCGAACCCGGCGGGTGCAAGCGAGCGCCTCGTCTTCATCGTGCTGGCCGGCCGGTCGCCGTCGCCGGTTTCCGCGGTCACCGGACCGGCCCCCGATTTCATCCGCGCCGCGCGGCTGTCGCCGGGCGCGGTCGATAGTCTTGTCGCCCGCCTCGATCCGCCAATATTGACAGACGACTATGCGCCGATCGACAGGCTTATGACGCGGTTCGACTAGATCCGGAGACTGGCGCGAAACGATCCACGATTCGGCCTGTCCGCTCTGGCCGCCCGCGGACAAGAAAAATGCGATAGAACTCCAGATCTTTTCGAGCGGCGAGTGCTTCATCATCCAGCGGCGGGATTGTTGCGTCGTCGTTCTCGCCAAGGCTTGATTGATCGACGCCAAGGTTCTGAGCCGCAAAATAGGCTGCATATTCACCGGGCTCGACCACAGTCGAGATCGAAGGCTGGTCGTCGACAGGCCCCATGATATGGACGGCGCCATCGCGCGTTTCGAAATCGACGCACGTAATACGTTGCCATTCGTCGGCGCCGGGCGGGTCCGTGGAAGAAACTAGTTCGACCCAATGGTCGTTCAGGTCGGCTTCAGTCCCGACCATTCTGAAACTAGGTGTTCCAGCGAAACCGGATTCGCTTTTATCTTCATTCCAGTTTTCATCGTCGCTGATGACGTGCTCCGGATCCCGGCAGATGATGATCTGGTAGTGGCTCGCGAAAATCCTGGCTGCGCCGAGTAGTCGGTCTGTCATGAGTGTAACATCCATCAAGCGTAGAAAATTTCTATGCAAATTATTGCAATCCAAAACTGCCGCACGTCTGACAAGGCACTTATCCCAAGACAATTCCGGGCGCTGAAGGCGCAGATCGGTCACGGAAGTCAAAACGCGATTGCCTTCCGCTACGGAATAAATTGCGAATTACTTAATCCGGCACTGCGTGAAATCGCTCCCGCTTTGTTTAAATGATTCTCAATAGTCGTGTGTTTAGGTCATGGTGCACGTTCCGGTCCGGGAGGGGCCGCGAGGGCATGATTGCCTTCCCGTTTTCCGTGCGATGTCCATGAAGGCGAACGACGGTCGATCCGCGAGTTTTCTCGCGTCGAGCGACCGCGCGGGAGGGGGCTTTCCGGCTTATGCTCAAGAAAATCAACAATATGTCGCTCATCGCCAAGATCGCGGCCGTCATGATCGCCGTCAATCTGGTGGGTATCGCGGTCCTTGCCGGCTACACATGGACGACGGAAACGCGCAGTTCGGTTACCGCCGAAATGGACAAGTGGACACGCAACACGGAGCAGTTCGCGTCGATTTCCGCGGGCGGCATCAAATGGAACAAGGCGGATGTGGTGCGCGAAGCCTATGCGCTCTATCGCGACGACGCCTCGCTGAACATGGTGCAGTTCTACGCCTTCAATCGCGATAACGAAGCTGTCGACGGCTGGGCGCGCGAGAACGCCGAGGCGCTGATGGACGACGCCGCGATCAAGACGCTGGCCGAAAAGGCCGCCGGATCCGAAGACGCCACCACTCATTATACAAGCGGTCTTGCAACGATCGTCGTGCCGCTGCCGAAAAACTCGGCCGGCGAATATTCCGGCGAGGTGATCACCGTGTGGTCGACGGCGCCGATCTATGCGGCGGCGCAAAAGAACGCCCTCACGCTGTTCGCCATCCAGGCCGTCATGATACTGGCCGCCTTCGGCCTCCTGCTCCTGGTCATGCGCCGGCTGATCGCCCGGCCGCTGAACGAGATGACGCACAGCATCGGCCGCATGCAGGAAGGCGATTTCGCCACCGAAGTGCCGATGCAGGACAAGGGCGACGAGATCGGCGTCGTGGCGCGGGCGCTCGAGACCTTCCGCGGCGAGTTCATCGCCAAGCAGGAGGAAAGCCGGCTCGCCGAGGAGCAGCGGCAGAATTTCGAGGCCGAGCGCTCCGAAAACGCCAAGCGCAGCGTCGCCGCGGCCGAGAGCCAGGCGCGTGCCGTCGACCGGATCGCCAAATCGCTCGAAAAACTCGCCGATGGCGACTTTACCGCCCATCTTGACGATCTCGGCCCGGATTTCGAAAAGCTCGTCACCGACTTCAATCGCATGGTGGATTCGGTCGCCGCGACCATCGCCGACGTGAAAACGGCTTCGGTATCGGTCGAAGAGGGTTCCGTTGAACTGGCCAATTCCGCCGACACGCTGGCGAGCCGCACCGAGCAGACCGCCGCATCGCTGGAAGAGACCGCCGCGGCGCTGCACGAGATGACGTCGACGGTGAAGGAATCCTCCGAGCGCGCCGCCGAGGCCGGCTCCATGGTGACCAAGACGAAGTCGGACGCCGCCAATTCCGCCGCCGTGGTTCGCGAGGCGATCTCGGCGATGGACCGGATCCAGAAATCTTCTTCGCAGATCAGCCAGATCATCTCGGTGATCGACGAAATCGCCTTCCAGACGAACCTGCTTGCGCTGAATGCCGGCGTCGAGGCGGCGCGGGCCGGCGAGGCGGGCAGCGGCTTCGCGGTCGTGGCCCAGGAGGTGCGGGAACTGGCGCAGCGTTCGGCCGCGGCCGCCAAGGAGATTTCGCAGCTGATCGGCGAATCCGGCAAGGAGGTCGAGGGCGGCGTGAAACTGGTCAACCAGACGGCGGAATCGCTGCTCGGGATCGAGGGCCAGGTCAACGAGATCACCGCGCGCATCGAAACGATCATCAGCGGTTATCGCGAGCAGTCGACCGGTCTCGACGAGATCAACACCGCCGTCGTCAGCATGGACCAGGCGACGCAGCAAAACGCGGCCATGGTCGAGGAGACCAATGCGGCCTGCCAGGAGCTGCGCGCCCAGGGCACGCGCCTGAACAAGGTGATCGCGCATTTCCATGTCGCCGGCGGCGCGACCCCGGCTGCCGCTCCTGCGCCGCAGCCGGTCGCCCCGGCAAAGGCAAAGACGCGTCCCGCCGTTCCGCCGGTCGCCGGCAACACCGCGCTGGCGGTCGAGCCGGGCGACTGGGAAGAATTCTGATCACAGCACAAAAACAAGAATGTCATGCAACAACAGTGAGGAGTAGAGCATGAAGAATACCGTGAAATATGCAGTCGCAGCAGTGGCCCTGATGGCCGGCGTCAACGCGGCCACGGCTGCCGGAGAGCACATCCCGGCGGTGACGGATTACGCCAACGCCAACATCAAGTCGTGGGTCTCGGACAAGACCGTCGTCGACGCGATCAAGGCCCAGAACGCCAAGAATGCGGGCCTCGCCCAGGGCGATATCGACGCGCTCGACCAGAAATGGCGCGCCGGCGTCGATGGCGGCGACAGCGCGATCATCGACGAGGTTCTCGGCAATTCCCTGTCCGGCTTCCTGCGCGACAAGCAGATGGCTTCGAAAGGCGTCATCACCGAGATTTTCGTCACCGACGACAAGGGCCTCAATGTCGGCCAGTCGGACGTGACCTCGGATTACTGGCAGGGCGACGAGGCCAAGTGGCAGAAGACCTACGGCACCGGCGACGCGGCTGCGATCTTCGTCGACGAGGCCGAAAAGGACGAGTCGACGCAGATGCTGCAGAGCCAGGTCTCGATGACCGTCGCCGACGAAACCGGCGCCCCGATCGGCGCGATCACCGTCGGCATCAATCTGAACGCGCTCTGAAAACAGCGTTCGAACGAACTGAACAGGGCCCGCTCGCGGGCCCTTTTTTTATCCGGTTCGCCGGTGAACGCCTCGCATGCCACAAGACTGTAACGGATCGGTCCTAACAGGCGTTGTGGCAAGAAGGGCTTTCCCATGAGACCGGTGGATACGTTCATCATCTGCGCGACCCCGCGAAGCGGCAGCACGCTTTTATGCGATCTCCTGCGCCGCACGGGAGCGGCCGGCCGTCCGGCTTCCTATTTCCGGCGACAATCCATCCCGGGCTATGCCTCGCGTCTGAATGTCGAGAACTGCGACGACATGGGCGGAGAAGCGTTCTTCCGCGCCTATATCGACGCTGTCCTGATCGCCGCGCGATCCGGCTGCACCGTCGCCGGCATCCGCATCATGTGGGAGAGCCTCGGCGAATTGAATGGCCGCCTTGACGTCCTTTTTCCGGGCCTGGCGAATGACGCTGCCCGTCTCGAGGCGGTCTTCGGCAAGATCGCCTATGTCCACCTGTCGCGCGGCGACAAGCTTGGACAGGCGATATCGCTGGCCAAGGCCAGCCAGACCGGTTTGTGGCACGTCGCGCCGGACGGTTCGGAACTGGAAAGGACGCTGCCGCCGCAGCCGGCCGAGTACAGCCGGGAGCTTCTGCAACGCAACATGCGTCAGCTTGCGGCTGACGACGCCGCATGGCGCAGCTGGTTTGATGCCCATGGCATCACGCCGCTGTCGCTGACCTATGAGGCGCTCTCGCGCGATCCGCGTGCCGTCCTGGCGCGGATGTTGGCCGCAATCGGCCAGGATCCCGCCATCGCGTCGAAGATGGAGCCCGGCACGGCCAGGATGGCCGATGAAGAAAGCCGGGCATGGGCACAACGCTTCCGCGCCGAAACAGGCGCCGTTGCCGAGCAGGCGGCAGGACTGCCCGCAAAAACGATCAGCCCCGGTGGCCTTCCGAAATCGGCTCCTGGTAGGTGAAGCCGAGATCCCAGGGGAAATAGATCCAGGTGTCCTGCGAAACCTCGGTGACGAAGGTGTCGACCAGCGGGCGGCCCTTCGGCTTGGCGTAGACGGTGGCGAAATGGGCTTTCGGCAGCATGGCGCGCACCAGACCGGCGGTCTTGCCGGTGTCGGTCAGGTCGTCGACGATCAGGATGCCTTCGCCGTCATCGGCCATCAGCTTGGGGTCGACTTCCTTCAGGACCTCGATTTCGCCCTGGGTCGTGTAGTCGTGATAGGAGGCGACGGAGACCGTCTCGACGATGCGGATGCCCAGTTCGCGGGCGATGATGGCGGCGGGAACGAGACCGCCGCGCGTGATGCAGACGATGCCCTTCCAGCCATTGCCGGCGCCGGCGATGCGCCATGCGAGCGCGCGGGCGTCGCGGTGAAACTGGTCCCAGGAGACGGGAAAGGCTTTTTCGGGCAGGGACATCGGGCTCGTTCCTTGCGGGCTTTGGAGAGTGGAGACGCTCATAGCCCCAAATGGCCGATTTCGGCAAGGCGAGGGCGGGCCCGCTTTATGCAGGAAACTGTGGGTATCGCGCCGTCAGGGCGCGCCGGCGGGCGTCTGCAGCTCGGCGACCAGCGCGGCGACCGCGGCTTGCGCTTCCTCGAGGCGGGTCTCGTCGCTGCCGCGCAGCACGAGTTCGGTCCAGAACTTGCCGGAATCGTGTTTCGGATAGGAGCCGATGGCGATGTCGGGCCAGGCGTCCTGCAGTTTCGCCAGCGGCTCGCCGATCGTGCCCTCGCCGAAGGGGCAGTGGACGGAGCGCGACAGGAGGACGCGGCCGGTGCGCAGCGTCGGCACGACATTGTCGAGCATCGCCTGGAACACCGCCGGCACGCCGGCCATGACATGGACATTGCCGACGACGAAGCCGGGTGCGACGGAGACCGGATTGTCGATATGGGCGGCGCCTTCGGGCATGCGCGCCATGCGCTTGCGCGACGCGGTGAACTCGATGCCTCGGCCGGCGTAGAAGTCGCCGAGCAGTTTCATCGCCGCGGGATCGTGGTCGCAGGGCAGGCCGAAAGCCTTTGCGACCGCGTCGGCGGTGATGTCGTCATGGGTCGGGCCGATGCCGCCGGATGTGAAGACATAGGTGTAGCGGGCGCGCAGCGCGTTGACCGCCTCGATGATCGCAGCCTCGTCGTCGCCGACGACGCGAATTTCCTTCAGGTCGATGCCGATGGCGGTGACGACGGCGGCGAGATGGCCGGCATTCTTCTCGCGGATGCGTCCGGACAGGATCTCGTCACCAATGACCAGCGCGGCGGCGGTGACGACCGTCTGGTCCTTCGTTTCATTCGATTGGGGCGGCATTGCGGGGCTCCGGATACTCCGCCTGTTTTAGGCGGCCTTGCCGGGCTTGTGAAGCGGGACGACGCGCCAAAAGCCGCAAAGACCCGATCGCAGGCTTGATCCCTTCGCCGCGCTCGGCTAGCGCTTGCACCGGGCGCCCCCTTGGCGGAACTGGTAGACGCAAGGGACTTAAAATCCCTCGGCCTTTGGCCGTGCCGGTTCGAGTCCGGCAGGGGGCACCAAAATCTTCGATTTTGGATTCTTCATTTGCAGGTTGCCGCCCGCCAACCCAACCTGCCGGTTCCGGTTCGAGGTTTCTCCTCTCAACCGCACCACGACAGGCCCGGCTTTTTGAGCGAACTCGTCTCGCCGGCGCGTCGCGATGATCGCCGGTCGGCTGTCAGCTCGGTCGTGGAATTTCGTTCAGCAGTGATCGGGTTCGCTTGAGCGCTTCGCGCGCAAACTCGGTCCGGCCCATCTTTTCCGCCAGCGGCTTGTCCGGCACTTCCACGCTGACGGTGATGTCCGGCGGCATCAAATGGAGGAAGCTGGCGAAGTCGATGCCGCCGGCGCCGGGGAACAGGCGCGCGGTTCGGGCGATGCGGATCAGTTCCGGGTCGCTGCGGTCGTAGTCGGCGGGGCCGTCGCAGAGCTGGATGTAGTTCATCTTATGCGCCGGAATTTTCGCGATGTCGTCCGGCGTCGAGCCGCAGCGGTCGTAATGCAGCGTGTCGAAGAGGATCGCCGAAGAGGGCAGGTCGACGGCGTCGACGAATTCCAGGGCGTCGAGAACCGTCTTGCAGGCGGTCCAGGGCATGAATTCGAGGTCCGCCGTCAGGCCGTAGCCTCCGACCAGTTCGCAGAGCGCGCCATAGGTCCCGATCGCGCGGGCGCGGTCGGGATCGTCGATCGCCGTCAGGATGTGCTTCGCGCCCATCGTGGCGATGCGGTCGAGAAACGGCGTGAAGCTTTGCGGATCCGTGTCCGGGCCGATCCGGATCATCTCCGCGTCGGCCATGGTGACGCCGGTGTCCTTCATGGCCGCGCCGGTTTCGCCAAACAGCGCGTCGTCGTCCATCAGCGGCGGGATCTCGTCGCCCGGCCCGCCCGGCAGCAGGCGGAAGGAGATCATGTCGTAGCCCGCTTCGGCGGCGATTTCGACGGCTTCGACGGGGCCGGCGCCGTTGGCCGTCAGATAGGCCATGGAGAACTTGCGCATGGGTGGCCCTATTTCAGCGGGGAAAACGCCATCGGCATCGCGATGGTCGAGCTCATGTCGGGCGTGAGCCAGTCCGGCCCGCCTTTCGGCGGCCAGGCGCCGTCGGCGACCGACTGGCCGCGCGCCTTGCCGCGCGCCTCGAGGCTCTCATAGGGCCAGATCTGGGTGAGCCGCGGCTGGCCGTCGATGCCGTACATGGCGATCGTGCAGGGCGAGTATTCCTCGCGCTTCGGCAGCGCTGCCTGCCACTTTTCCATCGTCGGCATCAGCCCGTCGGGTTTCATGGCATAGGTCCGGATTTCGTAGAACGGGCCGTAAGCGCCCGGCTTGACCTCGCCGATGAAATCGAGCTTGCGGTAGCTCTCCTGCGTGTAGGAAACGAGCTGGTCGAGGCAACCGAACGGATTTGCGGAGCGATGCGTGCGCTCGCGCTCGGCCATCAGCGCGTCGACTCCGTCGAAGCTGCGGAGCAGGTAGATCTCGTTCAGCGAGCCGATGTCGGACGTCCATGCGCCGAGCAGGGTTCCCGAGGCTTCCGGCGCGTGCAGCCATTTCTCGAGTTTGGGCGCGGCCTTTCCGGCGCCGAAAATGACGGTCTTGAGGGTCGCGAGTTCAAAATAGCTCATGCGTGGGTCCTTTCGTTCTGCAATTCTTCGGTTTCGAGCCCCGTTACCGGCAGCCCGGCCAGCGTCCGCCCGGCGACGTATCCGAATGTCATGGCGGGCCCCAGCGTGATGCCGCCGGACGGGTAGTTGCCGCCCATGACGGAGGCCATGTCGTTGCCGACGGCAAAAAGGCCGGCAATCGGCTCGTCGTTTGCCGCCAGGACCCTGGCGCGGCCGTCGGTGCGCAGGCCTGCGAAGGTGCCGAGACTGCCCGGCTCGACCTTCACGGCGTAGAAGGGGCCGCGACGAAGTGCGCCAAGCGCCGGATTGGGCTTGTGATCGGCATCGCCCTGCATGTGATTGTAGGCAGAGCGTCCGCGCCCGAAATCGGGGTCTTCGCCTGTTTCCGCATGGGCGTTGAAGCGCGCGACCGTTTCCGCCAGGGCGTCCGCCGGCAGGCCGCATTTGCCCGCCAGTTCGGCAAGCGTCGCGCCCCGCCGGAGATAGCCGTTCGCCAGATATGGCCGGAGCGGGAAGGGGAAGGGCTTTGCCCAGCCGAGACCGTAGCGGCGCTGCGCGCTATGGTCGGCGATGATCCAGGCATGCGGCGTGGTCGTTCCGGGATCCGATTCGAACAGGGCGCGCATGAAATCGTGGTAGGAATTGGCTTCGTTGACGAAGCGCTGCCCTTTGGCGTTCACCGCGATGATGCCGGGCTTGGCGCGCTCCACGAGGTGGGCGAAATGGCCCGGCTCGCCTTTGCGACGCGGTACGATGGAGACCGGCGCCAGCGCCGCAGGCGAGACAAGGTCGTCGGCGACGCGCGCGCCGGCTTTCTCGGCTATGCGAAGACCGTCGCCGGTATTCGAGCGCGGTGCGGCGGACTGGTGCTCGGTGCCGTTTGGCGCGTGTTCGAACATTGCCGCAATGCGTTGATAATCATGCGGAAAGCCACCTGTCGCCAGCACCACGCCGCGGCGGGCGATGATGGTCTCGCCGCCGCAGATCGCCCCGGTCACCGCGCCATCGCGGATTTGCAGGCCGGTTGCCGGCGCGTCGCAGCGGACCTCGACGCCGAGCTCGAGTGCGGAGCGCAGCAGCATTGCGACAAGGGCGTTTCCGGCGACGAGATCCATGCCGCGGCCATGGCGAAGCACGCCGGAAAAATGGCGCGCGAAGCGGCGCAGCGCATGAGCGAGCGAGGCCGGTTTTCGCGTCGCGTTGAGGAAATGGTTCATGTCGGCGCCGCCAGCGATGCCCATCCCGGCGACGCTTGCGATATCCAGCGGCGGGCGCAGCTTCCATATCCACTCGCCGAGCTTGCGCCCGTCGAACGGGGCCGCGGTGACCGACCTGCCGCCCTTGGCCGCGCCCGGTGTTTCATGGAAATCCGGGATCGTGTTTCCGGCGATCCAGTTGACCGCCGTGTTGTCGCGAAAGAACGACACCATTTCCGGGCCGTTTTCCAGAAAGACATGCAGGCGCGGGTCGTTGACGCGATTTCCGATCTCGGAGCGCAGATAGGCAAGCGGCCCGTCCTCGTCCTCGACGATCCCGGCTTCGACCGCGAGCGGATTGCGCGGGATCCAGAGCCAGCCGCCCGACCATGCGGTGGTGCCGCCGAGCACGCTTTCCTTTTCGGCGACGATCACGCGCAATCCGTGAAAGGCCGCGGTCACCGCGGCGGCCAGCCCGCCCGCGCCGGAGCCGATCACCAGCACGTCGCAGTCATGGCCGGCCGGCACGGGATCATGCGTCACCACTTGCGCCTTTCGGTTCGTGGTGGAGGCTGTGGAAATATTGCGACGCATGCGCGGCCGCTCCCAGCTCGCCAGCTGCCTCGCTCAGGATCGGCGCGAATTCGGCGATCTTCGCGTCATTCATGCGCACCGACGGGCCTGCGACGGAGAGGCAGCCGATGACGGTCTGTTGCGGGCCGTAGCGCACCGGAACCGCCATGGCGGCCATGCCTTCCAGGTAGCTGTCGACTGAAACCGAGTAGCCGCGCCGCCGCGTCTCGGCGAGGACTTCGAGGAGTTCCTTGATCGTCGTCGGCGCGCCGCTTCCCGGTACGAATGCTGTCGGTTTCATGCCCTGCCTGGAAACATGGGTGAGGGCGTCCTCGTCGCTCATGGCGGCGAGCAGAGCCTGCCCGCCGGCGGATGCCGCCAGATGTACGACGACGCCCTGTTCGCGGCCCGGATCGTAACGCAGTCCGCCGGTGGCGCCCTGCGCGACGGCGACCCAGACGAGGCTATCGCCGTCCAGGACCGAGAGCCGGATGAGTTCGCCGGTGCGCGCCGCCAGCCGGTCGAGGATCGGCTGGGCGATATCGGTCACGCCCGAGCGACCGAGAAAGCCGAGGCCCATGGCGGCGAGCCTGATCGTCAGCGTGTAGTTGCCATGGTTTTTCTCCTGGCGCACATAGCCGAGCCGGGCGAGTTCCTTGAGCTGGCGGTGGACGCCCGAGACCGGCATCTCCAGTGTCGAGGCGATCGCGCTGACCTGCAGGCCTTCCGGGCTTTCGGCCATCAGCTCCAGGATGGCCAGTGACTTCTCAAGCGCGCTGCTCATTGGAAAATCGCCTCCAGCTCGATACGGCGGCCGTCGCGGGCCGATGCCTGCACCGCCTCGATGACCTGCATGTTCGCCAGTCCGTCGCGACAGGAGACCAGCGGCTCGGTTTCGCCGCGGATCAGCGCCGAGAAATGCTCGAGTTGCGCGACATAGGGATCGGCATGGGTGCAGGGCAGCCGATGGCGCGACATCTCATGCGTCCAGTCGGGCGAGCCGGAATGTTTCCAGAGCGCAAGATCCGGCAGGCTCAGTCCGGCCTCGGTGCCGGAATAGGCATGGGCGAAGACATCGTGGGAGGGGAATCGCGCCGGGTTCTCGCCGGCGGTCACGTCCCATGCCCAGGGGCCGCATGCGGCATCGGTTATCGTGCAGGAGGCGAGGCCGCCTTCTTCGAACTCCAGGATCGCGGCCGCCGTGTCCTCGACCTCGAAGTTTCTCCGGGCATTGGACGTCAGTGCCGTGACGGCCTTCACGTCGCCGAAGAAGTGGCGCAACAGGTCGACCTCGTGAATGAGGTTGATGAGCAGGGGGCCGCCCTGGCCGGGCTGCTTGCGCCATGCAATGTCGAAATAGGACGCAGGCTTGGTCAGCGTCACATTGACATTGGCGGTGACAAGCGCACCGATCGCGCCTTCCGAGATGGCCTTTTTTGCGGCCTTGATGATGGGATTATGCCTGCGGTGATGGCCGACGAGCAGCGGGGCTGCGGCAGCCTTCACGGCCGCATCGAGCTCGAGGCCTTCCGCCACGGTGGTCGAGACCGGCTTTTCGAGAAGGACGGCGAGGCCGGCTTCGAGAAGCCGCTTCGCGATGGCGACATGGGTTTTGTTGGGGGAGGCGACGATGACGCCTTTGGCCGTGCCGGAGGCGATCAGCGCGTCCAGATCCTCGAAGAGCGGCACGCCATTGTTTTCAGCGAGTTCCGCGGCCGCGGGAAGCGGGTCGACAATGCCGCACAGGTGGATTCCGTCGGTCTGCGCCAGCGTCTCGATATGCGTCCGGCCGATGATGCCGGCGCCGATCACCGCTACGGGTGTGCTGTCCATGAATGCCTCCTCCATGCGGCCGGACCATAGCTGAACGTCACAAAAAAAGAAATCAGTTTCTAAAGTTGAAATCATTTCCAATTTCTGTAATTGTCGCTCCACCGGTTCCCAGCGGGCCGATGAGGGAGGAATTTGCCGATGACCGGCGAGGCGCCAAAAGACAGCGACCGCTACGACATCGCCGTGCTCGGCGCGGGCGCCGCGGGCCTGTCGGCAGCCGTGTTCGCGGCCCTCGACGGTCGGCGCACGATCCTTATCGAAAAGACGGAATATGTCGGCGGCACCTCTTCCTACTCGGCGGCCACGACATGGGTGCCGAACACCCGGCTGGCGAAGACGGTCGGAAGCGACGATACGCCGGAGCGCGCGAAAACCTATCTCGACAACGCTGTCGGCAACCGGGCTTCCGCGGACCTGCGAGCGTCCTTCCTGAAAGCCGGCCCGGAAGCGATCCACACCCTCATCGACAGGACCGACGCGCAGTTTCGCGCGCGGCCGTTCCATCCGGATTATCTCCATGAAATGGAGGGCTCGACCTCCTGCGGACGGGCGCTCGAGCCGCTGCCTTTCGACGGCAAGCCGCTCGGCGACGATCTGCGCCTGATCCGCCCGCCCATTCCCGAGTTCACGATTCTCGGCGGCCTGATGGTCGACCGCGACGACATCGCGCAACTGCTCAACATGACGAAATCGGCGAAGTCGCTTGGCTATTCGATCAAGCTGATCGGACGGTATCTGCTCGACCGTCTGCGCTATGGCCGCAGCACGCGGTTGGTGATGGGCAACGCGCTGATCGGCCGGCTGCTGCTGTCGGCGCGAAAGCTCGGCGTCGAGATCGTCACGGAGGCAAATGTGACCGACATCGGCGGCACGCCGGACGAGCGGGTCGTTACCTACGAGACATCCGGGCAGGTGCGTGAAATCCGCGTCAGCGCCGGGGTCATCCTGGCCTCGGGCGGATTTGCCCGCCATCCGGAACGCCGCGCCGAAATGCTGCCTTCGCCGGTTCCCGAATACAGCCCGTCGGCGCCCGGCCATACCGGGGCCCTGCACGACATCGCGCTGAAACTCGGCGCCCATTACGGCGAGGGTGGCGACCAGAACGCCTTCCTCACGCCGGTCTCTTTGCGCAAGCGCCCCGACGGGACGATGGCCGTGTTCCCGCATTTCGTCTTCGACCGGTCGAAGCCAGGCATCATCACGGTTGGAGCGGACGGGAAGCGATTTACCAACGAAGCGCGCTCCTACCACGAATTCGCCATCGCCATGTTCCGCACCGGGACGATTCCGGCCTTTCTCGTCACCGACGCGGCGGGCCTGAGGAAATACGGGCTCGGCATGGTGCGTCCAGGCGGGCATGGCTGGGCGAAGTTCCTCGCCGACGGCTATCTCACCGAGGGCGCGACGCTCGCCGATCTTGCGGCGAAGCTCGGCATCGATGCCGGCAATCTGGACGAGACGGTGCGCCGCATGGGGGACTTCGCCAAGACCGGCGTGGACGAGGACTTCCACCGCGGCGAGACCGTCTATGAATGCGGCAATGGCGATGCGTCGCACGGGCCGAACCCGACACTGGGCGCGCTCGCCGAAGCCCCGTTCTACGCGGTTCGCCTCTATCCGAGCGACATCGGCTCGGCGACGGGCCTGCAGACGGACGCGGATGCCCAGGTCCTCGGCGCGGACAACAAGCCGCTCGGCGGCATCTATGCCTGCGGCAACGACATGCATTCGATCATGGGCGGTGTCTATCCGGGGCCGGGCATCACGATCGGCCCCGGCATCACATTCGGATATGTCGCCGCGCGGCACGCCAGCGGGAGGATCGCGGCATGACACGTGTTCTTGTCACGGGCGGAACCGGGTTCCTCGGCCGGTTCGTGGTCGCGGCGCTGCTGCGCGACGGTCACGAGGTCATCATATTCGACGTGAAGCCGAACCGGGCCGTGCTGGACGAGATCGAGCCCGGCCTGTCGAACCGCGTTTCCTATGTCGAGGGCGACATCACCGACGGCAGCGTGCGGGATGCGGCGAAAGGGTGCGATGCGATCATCCACCTTGCCGGCGTCATGACCGTGGATTGCGCGCGCGATCCGGTGCGCGGGGCGCAGATAAACGTGATCGGCAGCCTGCATGTCTTCGAGGCCGCGCGGATGCACGGGATCGACCGGATCGCCTATGTCTCGTCCGCCGGCGTGTTCGGCCCGGACGACAGGGTTCATCCGCATCCGATGACCCACTACGGCGCGCAGAAACTGGCCATCGAGGGGTCGGCGCGCGCCTATTTGCTCGATCACGGAATCCCGAGCGTCGGTTTCCGTCCCTATATCGTCTACGGACCGGGACAGAGCTCGGGTATCGCCGCCGGGCCGTCGATTGCCTGCGACGCGGCGTTTCGCGGAGAGCCGGCCACGATCCGGTTTTCCGGGCGCGCCGGCTTCGTGCTCGTCACCGACGTGGCCGAAATCATGGTGCGGGCGATATCGAACCCGGTGGAGGGCGCGCAGGCTTATACACTGTGCGGCGAGACCGCGGAGATGGACGAATTCGTCCAGACGCTGAAGAAGGAAATCCCCGGTGCGGACATCGCCGTCGAGGGGCCGCCGCTGCGCATACCCGGCGATCTCGCCAGCAGCGCGCTGCCGCCGCATCTGGCGGGTTTGCCCGTCACGAGCGTCCGCGAGGGCATCGCGTCGACATTGCGGTTCTACCGCTATCGTCAAACGGAGCCGGTATGATGATGCAGCAGCGGATGACCGTTTCCCCGACGGTATTCATTTGTCCAAGCATTCGTCCCTTTAATCCATTTCAAAAATGGGCGCTCTTGCCCATTAATCTGCAAGGAAACAGGGGTGTGCGCTGCATTGCAGAACATTTTCGCATCAACAGAGCCGTGCAGGGAGGCAGTTGATATGTCCAACTCGCCAACCGGCGATTCCGTTCGCGCCATGCCTTCGCTCAACGGCGAAACGAAGGTCTTCATCATCATCGGCGATCCGATCGCCCAGGTGAAGTCGCCGGCATTGCTCACCGCCAACATGCATGAACGCGGAGTCAATGCCGTGGTCGTCCCCGGTCATGTGTTTCCCGCCGATGTCGCAGCGTTCATGGCCGGCTGCGACGCCCTGCGAAATGTCGACGGCGTCATCGCAACCATCCCGCACAAGCAGGCTATGCTCGGCTATTGCGCCGAGATTACCGAGCGCGCCCGTTATGCCAATTCGGTAAATGTGATGCGGCGCTCGGACGCCGGCTGGTCGGGCGACAATACCGACGGCATGGGCTACGTGTCCGGGATCAAGGCGGCCGGTGGAGCGATCGAGGGCAAGCGGGTCCTTTTGATCGGGGCGGGCGGAGCCGGGTCGGCCATCGCCTATGAATTCCTCGCCCAGGGCGCAGCGCATCTGGATATCCACGATGTCGACGCCGCGCGCCGCGATGCGCTGATCGCGCGGCTGGAGGAGAAGTTCGCGGGAAAGGTCGCGGCCGGGAGCAACGATCCGCGCGGCTACGACATCGTCGGAAACGCGACGCCGCTCGGCATGAAGGAGGGCGATCCGCTGCCGGTTCTCTGCGAGCATCTCGATGCGGGCCAATTCGTCGCCGACGTCATCACCAAGCCCGAGATCTCGCCGCTGATCGCGGCCGCGAGATCGCGGGGTTGCAAGACGATGCCGGGCCTCGGCATGTTCAAGGCTCAGGAGGGTTTGCTGGTCGACGCCCTTCTCGGAAATCCATACGACTGACCAACTGATCTGGGAGGAAACCAAATGATCAAGACACTCACTGCATCCACGGCTATCGCGCTGGCCCTGATGGCCGGCGCCGCCAATGCCGACGTCACCATCGCCGACGTGGCCGAACTGTCCGGCGCGGGCGCCGCTGCCGGCGCTGTCTGGCACGACGGCGTCACCATGGGCTTCGACGAGGTCAACGCCGCCGGCGGCATTCTCGGCGAGCAAGTCAATCTCGTGTCCTATGACAGCCAGACGGATCCGCAGAACAGCCGCGCGATGGTGCAGAAGGCCATTGACGAGGGCACCTTCGTGCTGATGGGCACGGTCTATTCGTCGTCGACGGTGGTCAACATGCTGGTCGCACAGCAAAACGGCATGCCGCAGTTCACGGGCTCGGAGTCGCCGACGATCACCGCGAAGGGCAACCCCTACATCTTCCGCACGTCTTTCGGCGCGCAGAAGTCCATGCCGAAAGTGGCCACCTATTACGCCGACGGTCTCGGCGCGAAGAAGGTCGCCGTCGTCTGGGCCAACACGGAGTTCGGCAAGGGCGGTCGTGACGCCTTCCTCGCAAACGCGGAAGAGAAGGGCATCGAGATCATCGCCGACATTCCGACAGAACAGGCGCAGGTCGACTTTGCCGCCGACGTGGCAAAGATCAAGGCGGCGGGGGCCGATGCCATCTTCGCCTACATGACGGAAGAGGAAAGCGCCCGCTTCCTGATTGAGGCCGACAAGCAGGATGTCGGCGTGCCGATCGGCGGCGAGACGGTTCTGGTTTCGCAGAAGGTCATCGACCTGGCCGGCGACGCCGCCAATGGCGCGTTCGGTCATGTCGGCCTCAGCGCCGATGCGCCGGTGCCCGCCATCCAGGAAATGTCCAAGAAGTTCGAGGAGCGCTTCGGCTACAAGGCCGACCACAACGCGATCAAGGGCTATATCGGCGCCTGGACGGTCAAATACGTCACCGAGCAGATCGGCGAATTCGACCGCGAGAAATTCGCCGACACGATGCACGGTCTGTGCCTCGATGCGGCGTCGCATCCGAATATCCTGATGGATGTCTGCTGGGACGACACCGGCGAGGTGTCGCGCGAGAGCTTCCTCGTCGAAGTCATCGACGGCAAGCAGCAGATCACCAAGACGCTTCCGGCGAACTGATTGCCTCTGCCGCGGGCGGCCCGGTCACGGCGCCGCCCGCGTTTCCGCTCCCGAAATCAGGTGAGGGCGCATGTCCGAATTCATCCAAATACTGGTCTCCGGGCTATCGGCCGGCGCGATCTACGCCCTGGCGGCGGTCGGCTTCACGCTGTTGTGGCAAGCCTCGCAGACGATCAATTTCGCCCAAGGCGAGTTCGTCATGATACCGGCCTTCTTCGTGCTGGCCTTCATGAACTGGGCCGGCATGCCCTTCGGGCTCTCCATCCTGTTCGCGATCATCGTTTCGGTGATCGTGCTCGGCGCAGTGTTCAAGAAGCTGGTCGTCGATCCGATGATGCGGCACGGGACATTGCCGCTGGTCATCGCCACCATCGCGCTCGGATTGCTGATGAAGGAGAGCGTGAAGGAACTTTATTCGCCGCTCGGCCAACCGTTCCCGAGCCTGTTTCCGGCTGACGTGCTGACCTTTCTGGGCGCGTCCATATCCGTGTCCGACATCGCCAATTTCTTTATCGCAATGGGGACGATCATTGCGCTGCAGTTGTTCCTGCAAAAGACGCGGACGGGGCGCTGCATGCAGGCGACCGCGCAGAACCCGGACGTCGCGCAGATCCTCGGCGTCGATATCAAGCGGATGGTGCTCTACACCTTCCTGATCAACGGGGCGCTGGCGGCGATCGCGTCCGTCCTGATCACGCCGGTCTACCTGGCGAAATTCTCCAATGGCGAGGTACTCGGACTCGTCGCCTTCATCGCGGCGATCGTCGGCGGTTTCAACCAGATCCGCGGCGCGCTCGTCGGCGGCTTGCTGATCGGCGTGATCGACAATCTGTCGGCGAGTTACGTGTCGTCCGAATACCGCCAGGCGATGCCCCTCATCCTGCTGATCGTCATCATTCTCGTGCGGCCGCAGGGCATTATGGGCACTTCGGAAGGGCGCGCGGTATGAACCGGAAAACACTCATCATCGCGGTCGTCGGGATCGTGCTCCTCGTGCTGGCTCCGATGGGGCAGAAGAACTACATCATCTATGTCCTGTGTTCCTGGCTGATGTTCTCCATCGGCGCGATGGGGCTGAACCTGACGCTCGGCTATGCCGGCCAGGTCTCGCTGGCGCAGGCCTCCTTCATGGGCATCGGCGCCTATGTCACCGCTCTGTTGACGCTGAATGGCTGGCACTGGATGGCGGCGATGCCGCTCGCCGTGCTGACGACCTTCGTGATCGGTCTGTTGCTCGGCTACCCGGCATTGCGGGTACAGCACCATTTCCTCGCCTTCGTGACGCTTGCGTTCAACACGCTCGTCTTCCTCGTCCTTCGCAACGAGGAATGGCTGACCGGCGGCTCGTTCGGTCTCGTCGGCATGCCGCGGCCCGACTTCGGTTTCTACGACACCGGCAAGCAGATCGATTTCTACTATTTCACGCTGGTTCTGTTCGTCCTGTCGGCGGCAGTGCTGGCCTGGATCGTCAATTCGCCATGGGGCAGGGCCTTCAAGGCTCTGCGCGAGAACCCGATCCGGGCCAACAGCCTCGGCGTCGACATTCGCCGCATGACGCTGCTCGCATTCGCGATCGGCTCCGCTTTCGGCGGCCTCGCCGGGGCGATCATGACGCCGCTCGTCCAGTTCATCGAGCCCGGCTCCTTCGGCCTCATCCATTCGCTGAAGATGCTGCTGATGGTTGTCGTGGGCGGCGCGGGCTTCTTCTTCGGGCCGATCCTCGGCGCGGCGGTGGTCATCATTCTTCCCGAACTGCTGCGCTTCACCGAGGGCTATTACCTGATGATCTACGCCTTCCTCGTCATCGTGCTGATGGTCTACTCGCCCGACGGCCTGATCGGGCTCGGAAAGAAGCTGGTGGTTCGTGTCCGCGGCAAGCAGGAAGTGCGCAAGGACATGACGCAAGGAGCGCAGCTATGAGCGTGGTCCTGAACGTCCAGGGAATTTCAAAGTCGTTCGGCGGCATTCACGCCGTGCGCGATGTCAGCTTCGAGGTTCGCAAGGGCGAGATGCTCGGCCTGATCGGCCCGAACGGTTCCGGCAAGTCTACGCTGTTCAATTGCGTGCTCGGGCAATTGAAGCTGAGTGCAGGCCGGGTCGAGGTGAACGGACGCGATGTCAACGGCATGCGCGCGTGCGATCTCAACAAGCTCGGCGTCGGCCGCACCTTCCAGCAATTGTCGGTGTTCCCGCAGATGTCGGTGATCGACAACATCATCCTGGCCGGGCAGGAGCATCACGGCTCGATGCTGAGCCGGCTCTTCGGTCCGTCGGACGCCGGATTGACCGCCGAAGCCGAGCAGATGATCGAATTCTTCCGCCTCGGCCATTTGCGCGACGAGCTGGCAGGATCGCTTTCCTACGGACAGCAGAAGCTTGTCGATGCGGCGATGGCCTTCATGGCCGGGCCGTCGCTGGTGCTGCTGGACGAACCGGCCGGCGGGGTGAACCTGACCATGCTTGGCAATCTGAAGGAACGGCTGAAGGCCTATAACGAGACCCACGACACGACATTCGTGGTGATCGAGCACAACATGGAATTCGTGATGTCGCTGTGCAACCGCATCATCGTTCTCGCCGAGGGCGCGATCATCGCCGAAGGGACGCCGGACGAAATCCGCGCGAACCAGCAGGTCATCGACGCGTATCTGGGAGGCTGACCATGTTGGAAATCAAGGACCTCTATGGCGGCTACGGCAAGATCACCATTCTCAATGGCGTCTCGTTCACGATCCCGCCGGCCTCGATCACGACCGTTATCGGCCCCAACGGGGCCGGCAAGTCCACGGTCTTCAAGGCTGTCTTCGGGCTGCTGAATATCCATTCCGGGCAGATCCTGCTCGACGGCAAGGACGTGACGCGCCAGACGCCGAAGCAGATGATTGACCACGGCGTGACCTATGTGCCGCAAGGGCGCAACGTGGTGCCGCAGCTGTCGGTCTATCACAATCTCGAACTCGGCGGCATCACCGCCAAGGACCAGGGGCTGGTGCGCGAGCGCATCGACAAGGTGATGGACCAGTTCCCGATGCTGCGCGAGTTCCGCAACCGCAAGGCGATCGAACTGTCGGGCGGTCAGCAGAAGCAGTTGGAAGTGGCGCGCTCGCTGTTGCTCGATCCGAAGCTCATCCTGATCGACGAGCCGTCGATCGGCTTGTCGCCTAATCTCGTTCAGGAAGTCTTCCGGACGTTGCAGATGCTGCGCGATCAGGGCGTGACCATTTTGATGGTGGAGCAGAACGCGAAGTCGGCGCTGGCGATGTCCGATTACGGCCTCGTGCTCGAACTCGGCCAGACGCGCATGCACGACAAGGCGCAGAAGCTTCTCGACGATCCGCGTGTCGGCCATCTCTTTCTCGGCGGCCATATCGAGGAGGAAGAGGAGGCGTGACGGGGGCGGGCGTCAGCTAGCGCTGGCGTCACCGGCTGCACCGAAGGCGGCCCAGCCGCAATCGACGCTCAGAATGGCACCCGTGATGGCGCTGGCTGCCGGGGAGGCGAGAAACCAGGCAGCCTCGGTCAGCTCCGACGATTCCACCAGGCGGCCCATCGGGCTGCGCCTCTTGATCAGATCAAGATCGAGCGCGCCCTCGGCGGCCAGTTTCTCGACCAGCGCGGTGCGGGTGTATCCGGGCGCGATCGCGTTGACGCGGACGCCATGCGACGCCCATTCGCAGGCGAGCGACTTCGTCATCATAGCGATGCCCGCCTTGGCGGCGCCGTAAGCGTTGCGTCCGGGGATGCCGTCGAGACCGGCAATCGACGAGATGTTGACGATGGAGCCAGACCCCTGCGCGATCATCAGGCGGCCGATTTCGCGCGAACACAGGAAAGCGCCCGCCAGATGCACGTCGAGGACGGCGCGAAAATGGCCTATATCCTGTTCCAGCGTCGGCTTGGCGCTGTCGCCGATCCCGGCATTGTTGATCAAAACATCACAGCGCGACAGCGATGAGGCGAGGCGTTTCACGTCCTCCTCGCGGGTCACGTCGCAGGCGACCCCTGAACAGTCTCCGCCAAGCTCCGCCGCGCGGGCCTCGGCCTTGTCCCGGTCCAGGTCGGCGACGATGACGCTGTGGCCACGTTCGGCAAACAGGCGCGCCATGGCCCAGCCGATGCCGTCCGCGCCGCCCGTTATCACGGTCGTCTTGGGGTCAGTCGTCATTGTAGCCGGGACGCGGAACGTGGCTCATCAGCGTCTGTGCGTAGCCGCCGTCGACGATGATTTCCTGCCCGGACACATAGGACGCCCGCTTGGACGCGAAATAGAGGACCGCATCGGCGATGTCTTCCACCCGGCCGATACGGCGCAGCGGAACCACCTTTTCGCGCGCGGCCTTGGTCTTTTCGTCGGCATAGAACGCTTCCGACAAGGCGGTCCGCACGAGGCCGGGGCTGACGACGTTGGAGCGCACGCCGCGCGGGCCCCATTCATAGGCCAGTTGCCGGGAGAGCATGGAGACGCCGGCTTTCGAGGCCGAATAGGCGTTGGAGAACGCTTGCTGGTGATTGCCCGAAATCGAGCCGACATGGACCAGCGCTCCGGAACCGCGCGCCAGCATCGGCGCGCCGAACGCCTGCGCGCAGCGCAGATAGCCGGTCAGGTTGACGTCGAGCATCCTCTGCCAGGCCGCCACGTCCACCTCGTCCAAATTGCCCGGCGAGAGATAGGCCGCGTTGTTGACGAGGATGTCCGCGTCGCCGAAGGCCTCCGCGACGGCAGCCGTCGCCGCCGACACGCTGGTTGCATCGGTGACGTCGCAGCCGACGGCGAGCGTGTCCTTGCCGAATTCGGCGGCGACCGCCTGGGCCGCATCCCGGTTAATGTCGAGGACCGCGATCTTGCAGCCGGCTTCGCGAAACGCCGACGCGATGGCCTTGCCGATGCCGCCGGCGGCGCCCGTGACGACGGCGGTCTTGCCGCCGATCCCAAGCCAGTCCGCCATCAGTCCAGCCCCGCGATATGGCGGCCGGTGATATAGCCGAAGGTCATGGCCGGGCCGAGCGTGATGCCGGCGCCGGGATAGTTGCCGCCCATGATCGAGGCACGGTCGTTGCCGACGGCGTACAAGCCGTCGATCGCGGCGCCGTCCTTCGTCAGTACCTGCCCGTTTACCGTCGTCTTCAGGCCGTCGAAGGTGCCGAGATCGCCCATGATGATCTTCAACGCGTAGTAGGGACCTTTCTCGATGGGGCCGACGCAGGGGTTTGGCTTGTGCTCGGGATCGGCAAGGTAGCGGTTGAACGCGGTGCGCCCGCGGCCGAATTCGGGATCCTCGCCACGGACCGCGTGTTCGTTATAGGCGGCCACGGTGGCTTCCAGGCCGGCCGGGTCTATGCCTGTGCGTGCGGCGAGGTCGGCCAGTGTCGCGCCCTTATGGATATAGCCGTTGGCGATGTATTTCGACAGCGGCACGGGCGCCGGCTTGGCGAAACCGAGGCCGTATTTGCGGATCGTCGGATGGTCGCAGATGAGCCAGGCCGCGGTTTCGGACTGCCCCTCGCAGGCCCCCGTCAGTGCCGCGCCGACATCGTGATAGCTCTCGCTCTCATTGGTGAAGCGTTTACCGTTCTTCAGGACGGCGATGATGCCGGGCTTGTAGCGGTCGAGGAGATGCGGGAAGGCGCCGAACTTGCCGTTGCCCATCGGCACCTTCGATACGGGCATCCAGGCGGATGTGTCCTTGAACTCGATCGGCGCATCGCCGCCCACGGCCTCGGCAAGGCGGATGCCGTCGCCGGTGTTGCCCTCCGGAACGGGGCTGAAATGTTCGCCGCCACGCCTGAGATGCGGATAGGCTTTCTGCAGCTTTTCCACATCGTGCGCGAAACCGCCCGATGCCAGCACGACGGCCTTGCGCGCGGTGAGCGTCGCGCCGGGAACCCGGACGCCGGTCACCCGACCGTCTTCGACGAGCAGTTCCTCGGCCGGCGTATCGGTATAGACCGGGATGCCGAGATCGAAGGCGCTCTTGGCCAGCCGTGCGGCCAGCGCGTTGCCGGATGTCACCTGGACGCCGCGTCCGTAGCGGGCGACCTCTGCGAAATGGGCGAGCAGGCGCTTGGCGACATAGACGAAGGATGTCGGGGACTTCGTTGCGTTGAAGAAATGCTTGATGTCGGCATTGGACGAATTGAACATCATTCCCATGAAGGTGATCGTCGCCAGCGGCGGCCGCAATCGCTTCAGGTTGTCGCCGAGCGACGACGTGTCGAACGGCGCGGCCAGCACGGCGCGACCGACATCGACGCCGCCGGGCTGGTCGGGATGGTAGTCCGGATAGAGGGTCGGCACGAATTTGACCGACGTCTCGCGCTCGAAAAATTCAAGCATTTCCGGACCGGTGTCGATGTAGGTTTCGACAGCGGCGGCATCGTAGAAATTGCCGGTCTCCGCCTTCATGTAAGTGATGGCTGCTTCGCGGTCGTCGTTGACGCCGGCGGCTTTCGCGTGGTGGTTCAGCGGTATCCACAGCACCCCGCCGGAAAAAGCGGTGGTGCCGCCGAAGACCGGTTCCTTCTCGATGATCGCGACGCTGGCGCCGAGTTTCTTCGCGGTGATGGCGGTCGACATTCCGGCCGCGCCCGATCCGACGACGACGATGTCATAGGTTTCCGATTTCGTCGGTCGCGTGCTCATGGTCCTCCCCGATGCAGCCTGGACAGCGTCGCTGATTAAGGTCGCCGAACGGTCTTCGCGCCAATGGACACGGACGGGAATTTGTTGGACAATTCGTTGCAGGTGATCCCGCCGGGCGGAGATTGCCGACGGGAGGAGGAGCCCGTGAGCATGAACAAGATGACGCCGGTCCCGCACTTCTATCTCTACGGTGACGAGGAAAAGGACGTCGAGATCGACACGGTTCATATCGAGCCGATCCGCGAACGGTCCCTGCGGCATGATTGGATAATTCATCCGCATGTCCATCCAGATCATTTCCAGGTTCTGTTCTTCACCGGCGGCGGAGCGACGATCGATATCGAGGGCGAAACCATTGTCGCCGAACCCAGATGCCTGATGGTTCAGCCGGCCGGCATGGTGCATGGAATCCACTTCCTGCCGGGCACCGAGGGCAAGGTTGCGACGATTGCCACGTCCTATCTCACCAGCATCGCCCGGGACGATCCGCGGCTGATCGAGACGGTCGGTCACGCGGCCGCCTATCCGTTGCAGGAAGGGGGACAGGACGACATCAATGCCGAGTTTGCGTTCGAGCAGATCATGCGGGAAGCGAACTGGACGGAGCCGGGCCGCCGCACGGCCATTCGCGCGCATCTCCTCTCGCTGCTGGTGGTGCTGCTTCGCCGACGCGCCGCCAGCGGCATCGACGGACCGCGCTACCGCGACCGCAACTACGATCTCGTCAGCCGGTACAAGGCGCTGCTCGAAACGAGCTTCCGCGAACACAAGATGCTCTCCTACTACGCGCGGGAACTCGGCGTGTCGCCACAACGGCTCAATGCGGCCTGCCGGGTACGTGCGGGAAAGACCGCGTCGGAGGCCCTGCATGACCGCATCGTCGCCGAGGCGAAGCGCAACCTGATCTACACCGAGATGACCATCGCTGAGATCGGCCATTCGCTCGGCTATGACGATCCGGCCTATTTCAACCGCTTCTTTTCGCAGCGTGTCGGCGTGCCGCCCGGCACCTACCGCGCCAATGCCGCGACGACCCAGCGTGTCAGCCGCTGAGACACGCGGAATGTCCAACACAATGCGCCGATCGTCCATTTAACTGGATACGGCCTGTCGTAAACCTGCCCATGCCGCAATCGGGAGGGCGGCGGGCAGATGCTATTCGAGCTGCGAACCTATGACCTGAAGCCGGCCAAGGCGCCTGTTTATCTGGACAATTTCCGCAGGAACGGCGTCGGCCTGGTGACCGTGAGCCTGCCGCTTGGCGGTTACTGGATGACCGAGAGCGGACGCCTCAACCGGATCCAGCATCTCTGGATCTACGACGATTTTGCCGATCGCGAGCGCTGCCGCGCCAACCTTTCCCGCGACGAGGCATGGATGACCGGGTTCATTCCGGGCGCCTTCGTCGACGTGGTCGGCCAGCAGAACCGGTTTCTGAATCTGGTCGAAGGCAGCGGGGCGCTGGAGCGCGTCGTGGCCGGGAGGCGGACCGTTCACCCAAACCAGCCGGCGGACGTTCCGATGTTCGCCGATACGCTGCACGCGCTGGCGATCCATCGTGACAAGCCGGCCGTCAGCGAGCGGATAATCGCCCTTTTCGAGGTTCTGAGCGGTACCGACGCCGGCCAATTCATCACCCTGTCCGCGGGGCCTGCCGACACACTCCTCGCCGGCGCGAACGGGGCAGGGGACCACGAGATTCTCAGACCGCTCAGCCTTTCGCCGCTGCGCTGATACCCATCAAGAGAAAGATGCCGCCATGGATTTTTCGCTGACCCACGAACAACGCATGCTGGTCGACACCGTGCGTGAGTTCATCCGCAACGAACTCGCCCCGCTGGAAGACACGATCGAGGAAACCGGCGTCCTGCCGCCCGAAACCGCGCGCGACATCTTCGAGAAATCGCGCGCGCTCGGCCTGTACGGCATGAACATCCCGGAAGAACATGGCGGCGGCGGGTTGTCGGTGCTGGAATCGATGTTGGTGGAGGAACAGTTCGGCCATACGACCGACATCCTGATCCGGCGCGCCTTCGGCAATGTCTACGAGGTGCTGCTGTCGTGCACGGGCGCCCAGGTGGATCGCTGGCTGGCGCCGGCGGTCAGCGGCGACCGCGTCTGTTCCATCGCCTTTACCGAACCTGGAGCCGGGTCGGACGCCGCCGGCATCAAGACGCGCGCCCGGCGCGACGGCGACAAGTGGATCCTCAACGGGATGAAGCACTTCATCTCCGACGGGGCTTTCTCGGACTTCTTCGTCGTCACCGCCGTGACCGATCCGGACAAGGGCCATCGCGGCATCTCCATGTTCCTTGTCGACAAGGGCACGCCGGGCTTCACGGTCGGGCGCGACCAGCCGATGATGGGCATCCGCGGCACGTCGCATCTGGAGCTGCATTTCGACGACGTGGAACTGACCAACGAGAACCTGCTCGGCGAGGAGGGCGGCGGGCTGAAGCTGGCGCTTTCCGTTTTGGGGCGCGTGCGGCTGGCGCAGGTAGCAGCACGGTCGATCGGCAAGGCCACCAAGGTGCTCTCCATGACACTCGACTATGCCCGCGACCGACGCCAGTTCGGCCAGGCGATCGGCGAGTTCCAGATGGTGCAGCAAATGCTGGCCGACAGCGCCATCGAGATCAACGCCGCGCGCACCGCGCTGTGGGAATGCGCATGGCAGATGGACAAGGGCATGGACCCGCGCGCCAAGATCTCGATGCTCAAGGTCCAGGCATCCGAAACGCTCGGCCGCGTCGTCGACCGCGCCATGCAGATCTACGGCGGCATGGGCTTTTCAAAGGACCTGCCGATCGAGCGCTATTACCGCGATGCGCGTATCTACCGCATCTTCGACGGCGCCAGCGAGATCCATCGCAGCGTGGTGGCGAATTCGATGCTGAAGGGCGGCGCGTCCGCCTTCGACCCGTTCGGAGACTGACCATGGCGCGTTTCATGACTGCAGCCGAGGCCGTTTCGCTCGTCCCTGACAACGCGACGCTCGGCCTTGTCGGCGGCGGCGGCGGCCTGTGCGAGGCGATGCTGCTGCACGAGGAGACCGAAAAGCGGTTCCTCGAGACCGGCCATCCGCGCAACCTGACCGTCGTGCATGCGCTCGGAATCGGCGACCGCCAGAAGACCGGCATGAACCGTTTCGCCCACAAGGGCATGGTCGCGGCGGTGATCGGCGGCCACTGGGTCTGGTCGCCGGAGATGCAGCGCATGGCGGCCGAAAACGAGATCGAGGCCTATGTGCTGCCCGGCGGCGTCGCCATGCAGCTGATGCGCGAAATCGCGGCGGGTCGACCCGGCCTCATCACCCATGTCGGGCTCGGCACGTTTGTCGATCCGCGCGTGGAAGGCGGCCGGATGAACGACGTGTCCGCGCGCGATCTCAGCGAGGTGCTGGAACTGGATGGACGGGAGTATCTCCGCTACCGGACGTTCCCGGTCAACGCCTGTCTGCTGAAGGGGTCGATCGCCGACGAGGAGGGCAATATCAGCCTCGACGAAGAGCCTGCCAATGTCGACACCTATGCGATGGCCGCGGCGGTTCATAACAGCGGCGGCACGGTGATTTTCCAGGTCCGAGAGAAGGTGCCCGCCGGCGCGCTCGGTGCGCGCCAGGTGCGCATCCCGTCGGCCATCGTCGATGCGATCGTTGTCGATCCCGGCCAGCGCCAGGGCTATGACATTGTCTACGACCCGGCGATTTCCGGTCAGGAGCGCAGCGTGGAAGCGCGTCCGCAGCCGCCGGCGCCCTCCGTGCGCCAGATCATCGCGCGGCGCGCCCGCCACGAATTGCGCGATGGCATGGTCGTCAATTACGGGTTCGGCATTCCGGACGAAATCGCCTCGCTCGTCGCCGCCGACGGCGAGCAGCACCGCTACTACCAGACGATCGAGCACGGCACCTATGGCGGGACGCTGCTGACAGGCAATCTGTTCGGCTATGCGCGCAATCCGTCCTGCATGATCGACGGGCCGTCGCAATTCGATTTCTATTCCGGCGGCGGGCTGGACATCGCCTTTCTCGGTTTCGGGGAATTCGACGGCGAAGGCAATGTGAATGCCTCGAAGCTCGGCGGGTTACCGGTCGGGCCGGGCGGTTTCATCGATATCGCCCAGAACGCGCGCAAGGTGGTGTTCTGCGGCACGTTCGACGCCAAGGGCGCCGATATCGCGGCGAGCGGCGGCAAGCTTGCGATCGCCACACATGGCTCGATCAGGAAGCTGGTCGCGCGCGTTCGCCAGATCACTTTCTCGGGCGCCCAGGCGATAAGGCAGGGGCAGGAGATCCTCTATGTCACCGAACGCGCGGTCTTCGCGCTGCGCCAGGACGGATTGTGGCTGACCGAAGTCGCTCCGGGCATCGACCTGCGCGCCGACGTTCTGGAGCGGATAGATTTCGAGGTGAAGCTGGACAATCCGAAAGTGATGCCCGCTTCATGCTTCGCGTGATCGAAAAGAGAGCGCAAAAAACAAGGGGGCCAATGGCCCCCTTGTCGCTTCGAACGCGGCCCGTCCCTCAGAGCGCGTTGATCTTGTCGAGCATCCCTTCCGGCCAGGACTTGGAAAGCGGCGAGGACTTGTATTTCTCCTGCGCGAAATCCTGGAACGCCTTCACGTTCGGGGTGTAGATCTTGAGACCTTCGCCCTTGAAGAAATCCACGAGCTCCTGCTCCTGCTTCTGGTATTCCTTGGTGCTCGAAGCAAACGCCTTGCGGGCGGCCGCCTTGACGCGGTCCTTCTGCTCGTCGGTGAGCTTGTCGAAGACGTCGGAGCTCATCACCAGGATGCCGAAGCCGACATTGTGGCCGGTCAGCACGATCTGGTCGGTGACCTCGTAGAACTTCATCGCCTTGTCGTTGGGAAGCGGATTGTCCTGGCCGTCGATGACGCCGGTCTGCAGGGCCGTGTAGGTTTCCGTGTAGGGGATCGGAACCGGGTTGGCGCCGAGCGAAGCCCCGAGGAACTGCCAGCTTTCACCGCCCGGCATGCGCAGCTTGATGCCGCTCATGTCTTCGGGTGTGTCGATCTTCTTGTCGCCGCGCAGATTGACGTGGCGCGTGCCGTAATAGGCGACGCCGAGGATCTCCACGCCGAGCTCTTCGCGCGCCATCGCGGCAAATTCCTCGCCGACGTCGCTGTCGAACACATTCTGCAAGTGCTCGGCGTCACGGATGACATAGGCGGCGCCGAGAATGTCGAAGGCCGGCACCTGGTTGGCGAAATCGGACGGCGGCAGCAGCGCAAGCTGCGCATTGCCGCGTTGGATCGAGACCAGTTCCGTCCCCTGCTTCACCAGTGTCCCGCTGAAATAGGGCTGGAAGTCGAACTCGTCGCCGATCTCCTTTGCGAAGATCTCGGTCATGGCGACGGAACGCGGCACGTCCGGCGGGTTCACATCCGGAAAGATCAGTTCGATCTTGTCCTGGGCGAGGGCGCTTGCGCCGAGCCCGACGACCATCGCACCGGCGATGGTCAGGCTCTTCAGGTTCATCCAATTCATGAAGTATCCTCCTTTTTTGCGTGTTTGGTGATGTGGCGCTCAGAGTCCGAACCGGTTCTCCGGCAATCCCTGACCGACGCCGGGGATGCCCAGCAGGCTTCCGGCGAGGGGTTCGTTTGCCAGTTGGCGCTCGTCGAGAAACTTGCGCGCCGTCGTGACATAGAGTGTCGAAAGATCCGGCCCGCCGAAGCACACGCAGGTCGGATTGGTCACCGGCAGTTCGATCGTGCGGTCGATCCGTCCGTCCGGCGTGTAGCGGACAATGCGTGAACCGGCGAAGAATGCCGTCCAGATACAGCCATCGACATCGACGCAGGCGCCGTCGGGCCGATCTCCCGTATCGCTATGGTCGGCGAAGACGCGCCTGTCTGTAACGGCTCCGTCTTCCGGGTCGAGCGTGAAGATGTAGCTGATGTGGCGGCGGGTATCTGTGAAATGCATCCAGGTCCCGTCGGGCGAAAACGCGATGCCGTTCGAGACGATGACGCCGTCCATGATCCTGGTCGAACAGCCGTCCGGATCGATCCGGTAGAGGGCGCCGTTCGGACGATGCAGCTGGTTGTCCATCGTGCCGATCCAGAGGTGTCCCCTGGCGTCGACTCGTCCGTCATTGAGGCGGTTGTCCAGGCCGTGTTCCACGTCGAGAAGCACGTGGCCCGGGTCTTCGGGACTGTCGAGAAGCTTCAGCGAAAGGTCTTCCGCGACGAGATGGCGTCCGGACCGGGTGAGGGCCTGGCTGCCGAGGAAGGTGCAGTCGCGTTCCCGGCTTTCAATTTCTCCGCTCGACGGCGAGAAGGACCGGAGCTTCGGCTTTTCGATGTCGACCCACCACAGCTTCTGTTCGCGATCGCACCAAAGCGGCGTTTCGCCGAGCTGGTCATGGCCGCGCACGGCCACCTCCACGGCGGGATATCGGAAATCGGCTGCTGCAGCGGTCATCGGCGGGGGCTCTCCGGAAGCGCTGGCGCGTTTTCGAAGCGACTGGCGTCGATGGTCATGATCGCGTTCTTCCTCCCCGCGCGGCGAGGTTTTTTCGCCGGTCGAATTGCGGTGTTGACAAATAAACGAACTGGATAGTTTAGTCAACGCGACGCCGGATCCTCCTGCCTGTCGAGGCCCCTGGAGCCGGGGCGTCGCGCCTATGAGCCCGAGAACTCTTCAGTCGACCGGCTCCGGCGCCGCAACGAACGAGGCCCCCAATGAAGACCGCCATCGCAACCGTTTCGATCTCCGGAGACCTTGCCGAGAAACTGGCCGCGATCGCCGCCGCCGGATTTGACGGCGTGGAGATCTTCGAGAACGACTTTCTCGCCTTCGACGGCGGTCCGGGGGAGGTCGGCCGCATGGTGCGCGATCACGGCCTGGAGATTTCGCTCTTCCAGCCCTTCCGCGATTTCGAGGGCATGCCGGAGCCGCAGCGCGCCCGCGCGTTCGACAGGGCGGAACGCAAATTCGATGTCATGCAGGAACTTGGAACCGATCTGGTGCTGATCTGCTCCAACGTGTCGCCGATCTCGCTTGGCGGTATCGACCGTGCAGCCGACGATTTCCGCGAACTGGGCGAGCGGGCGGCGAAACGCGGCATTCGCATCGGTTACGAGGCGCTGGCCTGGGGCAGGCACGTCAATGACCATCGCGACGCCTGGGAGATCGTGCGGCGCGCCGACCATCCCAATGTCGGTCTGATCCTGGACAGCTTCCACACGCTGGCGAGAAAGATCGACCCGGACACGATCCGCTCCATCCCCGGCGACCGCATCTTCTTCATCCAGCTGGCAGATGCGCCGAAGATCGACATGGACCTCCTCTACTGGAGCCGGCATTTCCGCAACATGCCGGGCGAGGGCGACCTCGACGTCACCGGTTTCATGCGGGCCGTCGCCGCCACAGGCTATGACGGCATGCTGTCTCTCGAGATTTTCAACGACCAGTTCCGCGGCGGTTCGCCTAAAGCGATCTCGGTCGATGGGCACCGTTCGCTCGTCTACCTGATGGACCAGGTTCGCCGATCGGAGCCGGATATAAGCATCCGGGTTCCCGACATGCCGGACCGCATACCGGTGCACGGCGTCGAGTTCGCGGAATTCGCAGCCAACGAGGAGGAGGCGGCGCAACTCGGTGCGATGCTTCATACGCTCGGCTTCCGGCGCGCCGGCAAGCATGTCTCCAAGGATGTCGGGCTGTGGCGGCAGGGCGATATCAATATCGTCATCAACACCGAACGCGAGGGCTTCGCCCATTCCTCCTATGTCGTCCACGGCGCCAATGTCTGCGACATCGGTTTGAAGGTGGAGGACGCCGGCGCGACGGTGGAGCGCGCGCGGGCGCTCGGCGCGGATCTTTTCGAGCAGCCGGTCGGTCCGGGCGAACTGAAGATCCCGGCGATCCGCGGCGTCGGCGGCGGGATCGTGCATTTCATCGATGCGAAAAGCGATCTCGCCCGTGTCTGGGAGATTGAATTCGAACCGGTTGCCGACGCCGAAACGCCAGTCGACGCCGGCCTCACGCGTGTCGATCATATCGCCCAGACGATGAATTACGAGGAGATGCTGACCTGGCTGCTCTTCTACACCTCGATCTTCGAGACCGGTAAGTCGCCAATGGTGGATGTGGTCGACCCGGCCGGGCTCGTGCGCAGCCAGGTGATCGAAAACGAGACCGGCCTGCTGCGCATCACGCTGAACGGCGCAGAGAACAGGCGGACGCTGGCCGGACACTTTCTGGCCGAGAGCTTCGGCTCATCTGTCCAGCATCTTGCCTTCGCGACCGAGGACATTTTCGCGACTGCCGCTGCGCTGGCGGCGAACGGCTTTTCGTCGCTGGTCATCTCGCCCAATTACTATGACGATCTGGACGCCCGCTTCGGCCTGGAGGAGGAGTTCCTGAACCGCCTGCGCGACAACAACATCCTCTATGATCGCGACGACAACGGCGAATACTTCCAGCTCTACAGCCCGAATTACGGCGAGGGTTTCTTCTTCGAGATCGTCGAACGCCGAAACGGCTATCGCGGCTACGGCGCGTCCAATGCGCAATTCCGCATCGCCGCGCAGAAGCGTCACATGCGGCCGAAGGGAATGCCGAAGACTTAAAGGGTGGCCCTAGGCCGCCGTATCGGTGGAGACGAAGCGGATGACGCTGTCCGCGATCTGCGCACGCAGTGCGAGTTGTCCTTCGTCGTCGAAGAGGTCGTCGCCGAATATTTGCGAGAACGTCATCCGGTTGGAAACATTGAAAAAGCTCAGCGCGGAGATTTCCCAGTGGATCGCCACGGGCGCGATCCCCTTGCGAAAATCTCCGGTTTCGACGCCCTTCTTGTAGATCGCCTCGATCCGCGAGATCGCGGTCTCGTTTAACTGACGTATCAGCTCCGACTTTTTCAGATAGTCGCCATTGTGGATGTTCTCGATCATCACGAGGCGGATGAAATCCGGGTTTCTGCGATGGTGCTCGAACGTGAATTCGACGAGTTGCCGCAATGCGTCTACGGGCGCGAGATCTTCGGGGTGGAGCTCTTTCTCACCGTCGCGAACGTGGCGGTAGGCTTCTTCAAGGACTTTCTGGTAGAGGCCTTCCTTGTCGCCGAAATAGTAATAGATCATGCGCTTCGACGTCCGCGTCTTCGCCGCGATTTCGTCGATCCGCGCGCCGGAAAGTCCGTGTTCCGAGAACTCCTTGAGCGCGACGGCGAGAATGTTGGCGCGAACGCCTTCCGGATCCTGCTTCCAGCGCGCGCGCTGCGATCCCTTGCCCGAATCTGTGTCCTGCCGCGAGTCCATCTGCTGTTCTTAGCGGTACGGACCCGGCATGCCAAGCATCGCATTTAACTATCCGGTACAAAGTGGTTGACAAATTAACGAAGCGTTACATAAGTGGGTATCTCTGCGGATTGGCGGAGGCGGAGGACGGCATTGAATTCTGGTACGGTTGTCGAAAACGAGAAGGCTGATGCCGGCGCGCAAGGGCCGCGCACGGTTCTGGTCGGGCTCCTGGGGCGCGGCATCCAGCTTTCGCGATCGCCGGCGATGCACGAGGCCGAAGGCGCCGCGCGCGGAATTAATTACCAGTACAAACTTTTCGACACCGCGAAGATGGAACCGGATGTCGACATCGAGGAAATCCTGAAGTCTGCCGAAGCCGGCGGATTTTCCGGCCTCAACGTGACCTATCCCTACAAGGTCGAAATCATCGACCATCTCGATGAACTGTCGGATGCGGCGCGCGCGCTCGGTGCGGTGAACACAGTCGTTTTCCGCGACGGCCGGCGCCGCGGGCACAATACGGACTGGTGGGGCTTCGCGGAGAGCTTCCGGCGAAACATGCCGGGCGCCAAATGCGATACCGTGCTGCAGATCGGTGCGGGCGGGGCAGGGGCCGCCGTCGCGCATGCCCTTCTCGAACAGGGTGTCGGCGAGTTGCGGATTTTCGATCGCGACCTGGAGAAATCGCAAGCCCTCGAAGATCGTATCAATTCATCGGCCGCGCATGGGCGCGCGAGAGCGGTGGCCAGCCTCGAAGAGGGCTCGGATGGCGTGGTTGACGGTATCGTCAACACATCGCCCGTCGGCATGGCTTCGATGCCCGGAACACCCGTTCCCGCCGAAGCCATCCTGCCGGCCATGTGGGTCGCGGACATCGTCTATTTCCCGCTCGAAACCGAGTTGCTTCGGATCGCACGGGAGAAGAGTTGTCGCGTTCTGCCGGGATCCGGCATGGCCGTGTTCCAGGCCGTTCGGGCCTTCGAGCATTTCACGGGGCTGGCGCCCGACAGCGACAGGATGGAGGCAGCTTTCAATCGGTTCGATTCCAGGGATCGGACCTAACCGGTGCCGGCGCGGCCGGTATCATCACGCGTGCAATCTGGGAGGAAAAATTGCGCAACATCATGAAAACACTCATGGGGGGCGTGGCCGTCGCGGTCATGAGCCTTTCAACGTCCGCCGCCTTCGCGCAGGACAAGGTCGAACTGATCTATTCGGATACGGTTCCGGAAAGCGACATCCGGTCGGAGACGCTGAAAACGGCGTTCGGCGAGTGCCTCGGCGACGGATTCGACTTCAAGCCCTATTTCGGCGCGACGCTGTTCAAGCAGGGCACCGAACTGACCGCCATGCAGCGCGGCAATCTCGATATGGGCGCGCTGGCCGTCTATGATTTCTACAACCAGGTGCCGCACACCGCGATCCTCGGCACTGCCTATCTCTTCAAGAGCTACGATCACATGCGCCAGGTCTGGGCGTCCGGCGTGCTCGACGATCTCGCGCAGGAAGTCGCAGACAAGGCCAAGGTCAAGATCCTCGCCAATCCCTATATCGGCACCCGCCACGTCAACATCAAAGGCGACAAGAAGGTCATGACGCCGGCCGATCTCGACGGCGTGAAGCTGCGCATGCCGGGCGGCGAGGGCTGGCAGTTCGTCGGCGAGGCGCTTGGCGCCAATCCGACGCCGCTCGCCTTCACTGAAGTCTACACCGCGCTGCAGACCGGCGCGATCGACGGTCAGGACAATCCGCTTCCCGCCGACAAGGCGATGAAGTTCTACGAGGTGACCGACCAGATCATCCTCACCGGCCATCTGGTCGCCAACAACCAGTTCTCGATCTCGATGTCCAAGTGGAACTCGATGAACGAGGAACAGCAGGCCAAGGTTCAGGAATGCGCCATCAATTTCGAGAAGGCGCTCGACAAGGTCACGCTCGACCAGGAAGCCGAGCTGGTCGACTTCTTCAAGGGCGAAGGCCTGCAGGTCTACGAACCCGACAAGGAAGCGTTCCGCAACCATGTGCTCGATGCCTACAAGGCGTCCAAATACTCCGCCGACTGGCCGGAAGGCCTTCTCGAGAAGATCAACGAACTCTAATCGCCAATCCGTCCGGCGGCTTTGCCCGCCGGACGCGAAACCTGCCGGAAACACGAAATGGAAGCATTCTCGACCTTACGCGACTGGCTGGGACGCCGGGCGGAAGAACTGCTCGCCCTCATATTGGCCAGCCTCTTCATCACGTTCCTGATCCAGATCGTGTTCCGCTATTTCCTGAACTTGCCGCTCGGCTGGACGATCGAGTTCGTTTCGATCGCGTGGCTGTGGGGAATCCTGTTCGGCTATGCCTTCGTCACGCGCGACGCAGAGATCATACGCCTCGATATCGTCTACGGCGCGGTGCCGGTCGGCGCGCAGCGGGCGATGGACGCCGTGACGGGGCTGGTTTGCGCCGGGATATTCCTGTGGTCGCTGCCCAATGTCTGGGAATACGTCACCTTCATGAAAATCGAGAAGACCGCCTATATGCGGATTCCATTCAACTACGTCTTTTCCATCTACATCCCGTTCGCCATCGCCGTCGCCATTCGCTGCCTCATCAATGTCTGGCAAGCTATCCGCGGCACGCATCCAAAATATGCCACGGGCTCAGGCGCGGAAGGTCACGACTATGACTGATCCTTTCGTCATTTCGCTCGTTCTCATCGTCGCGCTTTCGCTCGGGGGCCTGTCGATCGGTGTCGCCATGGTCTGCGGATCGACGGTCTATCTGGCGCTGAAGGGTTTTGATCCGTCCATCGCCGCCGAGACGCTTCTCCAGGGTCTGCTCAACAGCTACACTTTGCTGGCGATCCCGCTCTTCATCCTCGCCGCGGACATCATGAATGTCGGCAGTCTCGCCGACCGGCTGCTGCGATTCTGTCAGGCGCTGGTCGGACGCTTCCGCGGCGGGCTCGGGCACGTCAACGTCGTCTCGTCGCTGATCTTTTCCGGCATGTCCGGATCCGCCGTCGCCGATGCTGTCGGGATGGGCCGCATCATCATCAACATGATGACCAAGGACGGCAAATATTCGAAGAGCTACGCCGCCGCGATCACCGCCGCCACGGCGACGATCGGGCCGATCATTCCGCCATCCATTCCGATGGTGCTCTACGCGCTCGTCTCCGACCAGTCCGTCGGCTACCTCTTCGCCGCCGGCATGGCGCCCGGCCTGCTGATGGGCCTGATGATGGGCGTGACCAACTTCATGGTCGCCCGCAAGCGCGGCTTCCCGGTGGACGACAGCGTGCCGCTGGCGGAGATGCCGCGCGTGACGTTCCAGGCTTTTCCAGCACTGATGCTGCCGGTCATCCTGCTGGGCGGCATCTATAGCGGTGTCGTCACGCCGACCGAGGCGGCGGCGGTCGCAGCCTTTTATGCGCTGGTGATTTCGGTCGTCTTCTACCGGTCGGTGTCGCCGGGCCAGTTCTATCGCACATTGGCCAACAGTTCGCGATCGACCGCATCGGTCGGCATCCTGATCGCCGGCGCGCTGACCTTCAATTACGTGATCACCCGCGAGAACGTTCCCAACACGCTGGCGGATTTCCTCGCCCAGTTCGAATTGACGAAATGGGGCTTCCTGATCGCGATCAACATCCTGATCCTGGCGCTCGGCTGCATTCTTGAAGGCGGCGCGATCCTGCTGATCATCGTGCCGATCTTCATACCGACGGCGCAGGCGCTGGGCGTCGACCTGATCCATTTCGGCGTCGTCATCGTGGTCAACGCCATGCTCGGCCTCGTCACGCCACCATACGGATTGCTGCTCTTCATCGTCGCGAACATAACCGGGCAACCCATGGCGCGCATCGTCAGGGATTTGTTGCCCTTCCTCGTGGCGCTGTTTGGCGCGCTTGCCTTCATCACCTTCGTGCCGGACTTCGTGCTCTTCCTGCCGCGTCTGCTCGGCTACAACGGCTAAAACAGGAAAACCAATGATCAACCCCGAACTCGAAGCCTTTCTGGACGTCTGGAACCGGAGCTGGACCGTCCTGCCCGCCGGCGCGACCCCGAAGGAACGGCGTATCCTGTTCGAATATATAGCCGATGACATGGCGCTTCCGCGCCCGGATGGCGTGCAGACCTCGGCCCGGTTCGTCCCGAGCGGCGACCGTCTCGTCACCATCCGGGTCGACCGCCACGAGGATGGCGGCACGCAGCCCTGCCTCGTCTACATGCATGGCGGGGCGTGGATGCAGGGTAGCCCGATGACGCATGCCGACATCACCATGCGCATCGCCGCTGCGAACCGGCAGACCGTGATCAGCGTCGACTACGCCTTGGCGCCGGAACACCCGTTCCCGCAGGCGGTTCATGAATGCCGCGACACGGTGCTCTGGCTGCATGACCATGCCGGCGACCTGGGAATCGACGCGTCGAAGATCGCCATCGGTGGCGACAGCGCCGGCGGCAACCTGGCGGCCGCTGTGACGCTGCTGCTGCGCGGCACGCCGCATGCGCCGATGGCGCAACTGCTCATCTATCCCGGCACGACCTTCGACATGGACCTGCCGTCCTACACCGAAAACGCCGATGCGCCGCTTCTGAACGTTCGCGGCATGCCGGCGGTCAATGCGATGTATGTCCCGGACGAAAGCGAGCGCCGCAATCCGCTCGCCGCGCCGCTGCATGCGGAAAGCCATGCCGACCTGCCGCCGGCCCTGATCTGCGTCGCCCAGTACGATCCGTTGCGCGACGACGGCTATGCGTATGCCGACAAGCTGCGCGCCGCCGGCGTACCCGTGGAATTCGACGCGGGCGAGGGGCTGATCCACGGCTATCTGCGGGCGATGGAATATTGCGCGGCCTCGCGCGACCGCCTCGACAGGATGTGCCGCTGGCTGGCGGAGCGCTACGCGGCCTGACATGGAACCGCCTGCCGCCGTCATGCCGACCGAGCCCGGCCTGGCATTCGCGTTCCTCATTCGGGCCGAAATCGGCGAGGCGCGGTCCGGCGGTCGGTCGCCGAAAGGCGAAAGGCTGCACGTTCCGATAACCGGCGGCACGGTAAATGGGCCGATGCTGACCGGGACCATCGCGCCGGGCGGGTCGGACTGGCCGCTTGTCCGTCTTGACGGCACGTCTGAAATCAGCGCGCGCTACAGCATCGTCGCGTCGGACGGGACGCCGATCATGGTGCGCAATGACGGGCTGCGCGTGTCGTCGCCCGAGGTACTGGCCCGCTTGCGGGCAGGCGAGGCGGTGGATCCGTCCGAATTCTACTTCCGCTCGGTTCCGGTCTTCGAGGCGCCGGACGGGCCGCATGGCTGGCTGAACGACACGGTGTTCGTCGCCAGCGTGTGCCGCGACGGGGCCGATGTCGTGATCGCGGTCTACCGCGTCACCTGACGGCGCCCGCGGATCACGTGTCTTCGAGCGACAGCATGTCGACCATGGCGCCCATGGCCATGCGATATCCAGAAGGGCCGAGCCCGGCTATCACCGCCGTGGCGACGCGTGACACCAGCGAATTGTGATAGATCGCCTCGCGGCGATGGATGTTGGAGATGTGCAGCTCGATAATCGGGCCGGGGAACATCTTCAGCGCGTCCAGGATGGCGATCGAGGTGAAGGTGAATGCGGCCGGATTGATGACGATCCCGCCGGCTGACGCATCGATCGCCTCATGGACCCATTCGATGATTTCATATTCGCGGTTCGACTGTCGAAATTCCACCGGGATGGAGCCGGCGGCTGCGCGGCACATGGCTTCGACCTCGGCAAGCGTCGTGTGGCCGTAGATTTCGGGTTCGCGAGTCCCAAGCCTGTTCAGGTTCGGGCCGTTCAGGACGTAAATGGAATTTGCCATCGAGCGCTACCGGGGTTTGGGATGCCTGCGCCCGTCGGCGCGTCCGCACAGAAAGGCGGCGGACCGGAAATGTCGGGTGCAGGCTGATACAGGATTGAAGAACGGGCAGGCCGACACCTGCCCGTTTGTTCGAAGGTCAGATCATTCGACCGCGTTGATCCGGTCGACGATTCCCTCCGGCCAATCCTTTGCAAGATCGGATTTGAGGTATTTGTCCTGTGCGAATGCCCGGAACGCGTCGACGTCCGGCTTGTAGAGCTTCAACCCCTCGCTTTCGAAGAATGCCGCCAGTTCGGCCTCGCGGTTGAGGTGCTGTTCGGTGCTCCAGGCGATGGCGTCATCGGCGGCTTTCTGCACCGTGTCCTGCTGCTCGGGCGACAGCTTGTTCCACGTGTCGAGCGAGATGGTCAGCAGGTCGAAGCCGATCAGATGCGAAGTCAGCACGATCTGCTTCATGACCTCGTAGAACTTCATGTTCTGGACGTTGGGAAGCGGATTGTCCTGACCGTCGATCGCCCCGGTCTGCAAGGCGGTGTAGACCTCGGCATAGGCGACCGGCACGGGGTTTGCGCCAAGCGCGGAACCGAGGAACTGCCAGGCTTCGCCGCCCGGCATCCGGAGTTTGATGCCGGACATGTCTTCGGGCGTCTTGATTTCCTTGTCCAGGTTGAGACCGACCTGGCGCGTGCCGAAGAAGGTCGGACCGAGAATCTTCACGCTGAGCTGGTCTTCGACCATCTGCGTCATTTCCTTGCCGACATCGCTGGCGAAGAAGGCGCGCAGATGAGCGGCGTCGCGGAACAGATAGGCCGAGGTTACGACCGAAAATGCGGGAACCTGGTTGGCGATGTCCTGCGGCGCGATATTGCCCATTTCGAGATTGCCGCGCTGCAGGGCGACGAGTTCTGTACCCTGCTTGAACAGCGTGCCGCCGTAGTAGCCGTTGAAGGCGAAGTCGTCGCCGATTGCATCGGAGAACTTCTTCATCATCTCCGCGCGGATATCCTGCGGGGAGAACACCGCCGAGAAGTTGAGTTCGATCTTGTCCTGGGCGGCCGCGAAGGTCGCGGAACCCGCCAGCGCGGCGGTCATGCCGGCGGCCATCAGTGCACGTCTGGTGAATTTCATCATGGCATTCCTCCCGGGCCATTCGAGTTCAGAAACAGCGGATCCTTCGGACCTGCGCCGTTCCGGGAAACTGCCATTCGACAAATCGCGGATCAATAGGTATTTTCAATAATCTCATATGAAACTGAAAATATCATCATATCCCGCGCTTGCCTGACAGGCGCTTGGCGGTAGAATGGGCAGATGAACACGGCGAATCCTGAAATCACCCATCTGGGCGGGGAGACGGCCGGCGAAATCGCCTACCGCCAGATCCGCCGCGATATCGTCTTCGGTACGCTTGCGCCCGGAACGCGCCTGCGCCTCGACAGGCTGAAGGATCCGTATCTGGTCAGCGTCAGCACGTTGCGGGAGATCTTCAACCGCCTCGCTTCGGAACGCTTCGTCGTCGCGGAGGACCAGAGGGGGTTTCGCGTGTCGCCCGTGTCGCAAGGTCATTTCCGCGAGATTGCCGGCATGCGCGAGCTTCTGGAGGCGCATGCGCTGCGGCAATCTTTCGAACGCGGCGATATCGAATGGGAGAGCCAGGTCGTGGCCGCCCATTACAAGCTGGCAAAGATGGAAGCCCTGATCGAGGCGGGGGACGCCGACCATACCGAAGCCTGGAAGCGCTATGACCGGGAGTTCCACGCCGCGCTGATCGCCGCATGCGGCTCCAAAGCGCTGATGGAGACGCATCGCGGCATCTTCGATCACTATCTGCGATACCAGATCGTCGCGGTGATCTATCGCGGAGAAGCCGCATCACAGGAGCACCGGCAATTGATGGAATGCGCCCTGTCGCGCGATGCCGGGACGGCCGCGGCGATCCTTGCCCGGCACATTCGCGCCTGCGTGGACCATACGCTCGACAACGGGCTGCTTTCCGCATGAGTGCCGGATCGCCCACTTCCGTTGGCGGGTCGGGAGCCTCCGGATGAAGAGAGAAGCGCCGCCAATCGCAAGCCCCGCCGTCCCCACGATCGCCGAAAGCGCCTATGCGCGCATCCGCACCGACATCATTTTCGGCGTTCTGCCGCCGGGTCGCCGGCTGCGGCTCGAGAAACTCAAGAAGGACTACGGCGCAAGCGTCAGTACGTTGCGCGAAATCCTGAACCGGCTGTCGTCGGAAACGCTGGTCGTGGCGGAGGGGCAGCGCGGCTTCGAGGTCGCGCCGGTTTCGCCGGAACATCTGCGGGAAATCGCCGATCTCAGGCTGCTGCTCGAAGGCCATGCGCTGGAGCAGTCCTTCGCGGCGGGCGATGTGGAATGGGAAGGCCGCGTCGTCGCGGCGCATCACAAGCTGGCCGGCTTGGAGCGCCGCATGAAGGACGGGGACTACAGCGAGGTGCAGACCTGGAAGCGATATGACTGGGAGTTCCATCAGGCGCTGATATCGGCGTGCGGGTCCGAAGTGCTCATGGAGACACATGCGTCTGTTTTCGACCAGTATCTGCGCTACCAGCTTATCGCATTGTCGTTTCGCGGCGACATCGCGTCGGCAGAGCATTTGGCGCTTCGAGACTGCGCGCTCGCGAAGGATGCCGCCAAGGCCCGGGACGTGCTCACGCGGCATATTCTCGGCGGCGTCGAGCACGCGTTGGAGGGCGGGCTGAAGCTTTAGGACGGATATCAGGAGCCGATGCTTCCCGAGAGGTGATCCCGTACCGCCTTTCGGCGGCTCGAAGTCGCAGATGTGGGTGGTTCATTCTCCCGACGTCCTGTCGTCGCTCAACCTGAATTCCAAGCCTTCGAACCAAATCCGGAACATGCGTGTCAGCCGCATTCTGCGCCGGTGAATTTCGAACTCAACGGGAACCCGATCCATGGAAACAAGAAAAGAAGACCGCGTTCGATTGGGCCTTCAGGGGCGCGTGGCTGTCGTTACCGGCGGGGAAGGGGGTATCGGCCGCGCCTTCGTGCAACGCTGCATTTCGGAAGAGGCGATCCCCGTGATCTGGGACATCGGCGGGACGCAGCACTTTGGCGATCGGGTCAGGTCGATCGCTTGCAATGTGTCCGATCCCGACTCCGTTTCCAACGCGGCGAGGGAGACGCTCGAACACTATGGCCGGGTCGATATTCTGGTGAATGCTGCCGGCATAACCGGACCCAGCCTGCCGGTCGCGGACTATCCGCTCGATGCATGGGAGAAGGTGTTCGCCGTCAACATGACCGGAGCCTTTCTGTGCACCAAGGCGCTGCTGGATAGCATGAAAGACCAGCGCTACGGACGTATCGTCAATGTCGCCTCGGTCGCGGGTAAAGAGGGCAATCCGAACCAGTCGGCTTACTCGGCATCGAAGGCGGCGCTCATTGCCTTCACGAAAAGCCTTGGCAAGGAACTGGTGGATTTCGGCGTTCTGGCAAATTGCGTTGCGCCGACCATCATCAAAACAGAACTCCTCGAACAGATCGGCCAGGCGCAACTCGATGCGATGCTGGACAAGATCCCGCTGGGCCGTGCCGGCATGCCCGAAGAGGCCGCCGCCGCAATTGCCTGGCTCGCATCCGACGAATGCAGCTTTTCGACGGGAGCCGTCTTCGATCTTTCGGGCGGCCGGGCGACCTATTGAGGACAAGTTCCGACCTGTGCCGTTCCCAGTATTGGGTGCTCACACGTTGTGAACTGCTAAAGCCGCGGCATGGATACCCGCGCGCGTTGACATACAGTATGTCAAATGATTGAAGTGACCCGTGACGGCGGCTCGATGGATGTCGCGCAAGCCCATCGGCTTCGCAGGTCCGCCATGCCGTATCCGCAATAGGGAGATGACAGAATGAGCCTGCCGGGAAATGCATTTTTGGCCATGTGGCATGACATCGAGCCGGACGCCTGGACCGAATACATGGAATGGCACACACGCGAACACATGCCGGAACGCCTTTCGATTCCGGGCTTTCTCGTCGGCAAGCGGCTGATCAACCATACGGTCGATCGCTATCGCTACGGCACGATCTACACGGGGCGCGATGTGGAGGTATTCCGCTCGCCAGCCTATCTTGAGCGCCTGAACAACCCGACGGAATGGTCCGGGCGGGTGCAGCCATATTTCCGAAACTTCCTTCGCGTTGCCTGTGACCGGATTGCATCTGCCGGCCATGGCGACGGCGGCGCGATGGCCACCATCCGGCTCGATCTGCCGGAAGGCGCCGACGAGAAGCTTGCGGCCGGAGCCAACGCGCTTTGTGCGGCCTTGCTGGACGTGACCGGTGCTGCCGCGGTCAGCCTCGGCAAGGCCCGAAACGAGGTTTCGGACATCAAGACGCGTGAAACGGAAATGCGCCCCGGCATGTCGGAGGAGGGTTTCGACGTGGTCGTGCTGGTGGAAGGCAGCGGCGCGCCCGAGCTGGAGGCATCCATGCCTGAACTGCTGCGCGTCATTGCCGAAAGCGGCCTGGGTCTCGATCGCCCACGATCCATTGTCTACAACCTCGCCTATCAGCTGACGGCGAACGACATGGCAGAAGCCTCGAAGTGAGGGCTGTCGCCAAACTGGCAGCCGCTCCCGGCGAGATGGCGCTGATCGACCGGCCCGCGCCGGTGCGAAATGCGGGCGATGTCCTGGTTCGGATCGCGGCCGCGGGAATATGCGGCACCGACGTGGCGATCTGGCGCTGGCATGAAGCCGTCGTGGGCCAGTACGCGCCGACATTTCCCGTGACCGTGGGACATGAATTCGCTGGCCACGTGGTTGAAGCGCCAGATGATAGCGGGCTCGAGCCGGGCATGCTTGTCGCGATCAATCCGCAGATCGGCTGCGGGCTCTGCAAGTATTGCGGCCTGGGCCGGCCGACGCTGTGCGACAATCGCAAGCTGATGGGCGGGCATGTCGATGGGGGCTGGACCGAAATGGTCTGTGTCCCGGTGCAGCAGGTTTTCCCCTTGCCGGATGGCGTCGATCCGGCCGTGGCGCCGCTTCTGGAGCCCATGGCGGTCGCGGTCCATGCCGTGCTGGAGCGGGTGCCTGTGCGCGCCGGCGACGTGGTGCTGGTGATCGGGGCGGGGCCGATCGGCCTGCTCTGCGGAATTCTCGCGCTTCAGGCGGGCGCAGCGAAAGTCGTGATGACCGGTGTTGGCGCCGATGCCGACCGTCTCGCCCTCGCGCGGGATATGGGGATGTCGCCGGTCGACGTCGAAACGTCGGATCCGGCGGCTGAAATCGGGCCTCTCGGAGCGGATGTCGTTTATGAGACAAGCGGCAATGCGGCGGTTGCCGAACAGGCGCTGGCGCTCACCGGCAAGGCCGGGCGGGTTGCGCTGATCGGCCTGTGCCATGGCCCCTCGACCTTCGTCACCACACCCGCCGTACTCAAGGAAATCGAGCTGATCGGCTCGCGTGGCTACAACGATCCGACATGGCGGCTGGTCATGCAGGTCTTGCCGGGAGTGGCGGCGCAGGTGGTGCGCCTCGTGACGCATCGCTTCAAGCTGGAACAGTTCGAGGAGGCGCTTGAGACCGTCGCGAAGCGCGAAGGCGTCAAGGTTCTTCTGGAACCCTGATCCGGTGCAGCCCCGAAGCCCCCGGCAATAAGGCGGGTCTCCTAACGCGCCTTATCGATACATTCCATCGCCTTGCGTGAGGCGTCGAGACAGGTCTTTGCCCAGGCAGCATGCCCCGTTTCGGCGATACGGCGGTGACTGGGTATTTCGACGCTCACGAAAAGGTCTTCCGGCAGCGCGCCGATGATCCCCGCGAGATCCGCGCCGCCTTCGCCGGGGAGCAGCCGTTCCTCACGGGCCGTGTGGAGAAGCTCATCGAGCGTCCCGGGCGGTTCCGACGGGCAGTCGCAAATCTGGAAGTAGCTCATCCGCTCGGCCGGAATGGCGCGGAGATCGTCCAGTGTGGTCTGCGAGCGCGCGACATGGATCGTGTCGATGAGGATCTGGCCGTTCGGCCGGTCCGCGGCGGTAACGACCCGGGTCGCGGCAGCCGCGTTGTTCGACGGCGCCCATGGCGTGAATTCGAGGTTGATCGTCAGGCCGTACGGATCGGCAGCCTCGCAGAGCGATGCGAACGTATCGGTCATGCGGGCCTCGTCCGGATCGAGCCCTGCGGCGATGACCGTCCTCGCCCTCAGCCGACCGGCCGCTTCCAGCATTGGCAGCCACGCCTCGACCTTGGTGTGTTCGTCGATACGGGCGATCTCCACGTCGAAAATCGACAGGCCCGTGTCCTCCAGACGCCGCTCGGTTTCACGCACGAGACGCTTGTCATCCATCAACGGAAATGCGCGGCCGCCGGGCAGGGCGGGCATCATGCGGATACCGACCGAATCGTAGCCCGCGCCGGCGGCGATGGTGATCGTCTCGGGCGGCGAGAGTTCGAGGGTCAGGTAAGACAGGCAATAGCTGCGGGGCACGAAGCGGATACTCCCGGGATATGCGACAGGAATGGGTAGGGGACACATCATTGACATACAGTACCTCAGATGCCAAGTGTCTTTCCGGCGTGAATCCTGTCCGCTGTCACGACCCCGCACGCATTTGGAATGATAATGAAAGCAATCGTCTACCTCGGCAAAGCCAGGATGGAATTGCAGGACGTTCCCGACCCGGTTCCCGGCGCGGGCGAGGTTTTGTTGCAGGTGAGGGCATGCGGTATCTGCGGCTCCGACATGCATGGCTATCACGGCCATGACCCGCGCCGCGTTCCGCCAATGATCATGGGCCACGAAGCGGCCGGGATCGTGCGGGGCGGTCGTCTCGACGGACAACGCGTGGCGCTCAATCCCTTTCTGAGTTGCGGCACGTGCACGAACTGCGTGTCCGGCGATCCGCAACTATGCGAATCCCAGCGCAATATCGGATTGCCGCCGCATGATGGCGCGTTTGCACAACTTGTCGCGGTCCCCGAAAGGAACCTCGAGCCCATTCCCGACGATTTGCCGTTCGAGGCTGCGGCGCTGGCCGAACCGCTCGCTGTCGCCGTTCATGCGGTGGTCATTGGCCGGCGGGCTTTCGCAGGGTCGCTTGCGACGGCGAATATCGCGGTTTTCGGTGGCGGTGCGATCGGTCTGGCCACCGCGCTGGTTCTCGTTTCGGAAGGCGCACGCGAAGTCCTGCTGGTCGAAACCAATCCCGCCAGGTGCGCGACGGCAGAGGCGGCTTCCCACAGGATACGCGCCATCGCGCCGGACGAAGAGCCGGATCGCGGCAGCCATGATCTGATCTTCGATGCGGTCGGCGCGTCCGCGACGCGCGAAATGGCCTTTCGAATGGCCCGGCGCGGCGGCGTTATCGTGCATAGCGGTCTGCTGCCTGGCAGCGAAGGCGTCGACGTGCGCGCCCTGACCCTTCGCGAATTGGCGTTCCTGGGTGCCTACTGCTATTCGATCCAGGATTTTCGCCATGCGATCGCTTTGCTGGCGTCCGGCGCGCTCGGGCCGCTCAACTGGGTCGAGGCGCGCCCACTCACGGAAGGCATCCAGGCTTTTTCGGATATCGACGCCGGCCGGGTTGCCGCTGCAAAAATCGTTCTTACCGCCTGAAGGAGGCAAACATGATCTACAGGACCGCGAAGGGCGTCACCATGCCCGCTCTCGGGCTCGGCACTTTCGAGCTGACTGGCGCTGAAGGCATCGCTTCTATCCGCTCCGCCATCGAATACGGCTATCGCCATATCGACACGGCGATCCGTTACGGCAACGAAGCCGAGGTAGGGCAGGCGATCCGCGAATCCGGTATTCCACGCGACGAGATCTTCGTCACCACGAAGATCTGGTTCGACTCGCTTGCCCCTGAGACCGTTCACCAGCGGATCGGCGAAAGCCTAGAACGCCTTCAAATGGATCAGGTCGATCTCCTTCTGGTGCATTGGCCGGGCACGGAAGTGCCCATGGGCGAGACCTTGGCGGCGTTCGCCGACGTGCGCGCGAAAGGGCAGACGCGCAGTATCGGCGTGAGCAATTTCACGACGGCGCTGCTCGATGAAGCCATCAATGTGCATGGCGCCGAACTGGTAACCAACCAGATCGAATATCATCCGCTCCTGGCGCAGCCGAAACTGCTGCCGGCGCTGCGCAATGCCGGGATGATCCTCACCGCCTATCTGCCGCTGGCGCGTGGCGCGGTGTTCAAGGAAGAGATGATCCAGGAAATCGGCCGCCGCCACGGCAAATCGGCCGCGCAGGTCTCTTTGCGCTGGCTGCTGCAGCAGGACGGCGTCGCCGCAATTCCGCGGTCCTCGAAGATCAAGAATATCCGCTCGAATTTCGACATCTTCGATTTCGAACTGGATGAGGCCGAGATGGCCCGGATCGCCGGCCTCGACCGGCAGGAGCGGATGGTCGATTTCGACTGGTCGCCGGAATGGGACACGATCTGAGGGCGCGCTTCCGGAGATCGGCGTGCTCTTGAGGGGGATGCGGTCCATCTCCCGTCTCGGGCGCTCGGGTATTGGAATTCTGTCCGTTGAATATCCAATAGGGTGGTTGTATCTGACATTTCAGATACAATCCTCCCGGTTCGAAGCCTGCGGACGCCGCAGGCAAACCGCAAGCGCGACGTGCCCATGAAAAAAAGTCCCATTCATCGCCCGAAATCCCTCGCCGCCACGGTCGCCGAGAATCTCAAGGACGCGATCATGCGGCGCGAGATTGCGCTCGGCGAGCCGCTGTCGGAGGAGAAGATCGCCGTCGCGATGGATGTCAGCCGCACGCCGGTGCGCGAAGCGCTCACGATCCTGCAGATGCAGGGGCTGATCAACATCCTGCCGCGCCGTGGCAGCATCGTCTTCAAGCCTGATGCGGAAGAGCTGCACAGGCTTGTCGACTACCGCCTGAACCTCGAGCTGCTCGTAAGCCGCCTGGCGCTGGAACGCGCGCCCGAAGCGACGCTGGCCGGGCTCAAGGCGGCGATCGCGAAAATGGAAAAGGCGCGTGACGCGGATGACACGCTGGCCTACGCCCAGGCGGACACCCAGTTTCACAACACCTTCTTCGAGAATTCGGGCAATCCGTTTTTCGTCGAGGCTTTCGATATCGCTTCGGGCCGTATCGCTGCGCTGCGCGTCCATCTGTCGACCCAGCTCGACCTGCACCGCTACACGACGTTCGGCGAGCATGTCGAGATTGCCGAAGCGGTGGAGGCCCGAGATGCCGACAGGCTGGAACAGCAGCTGCGCAAGCATATCGGGGCAATGGAGCCGAACTATTCGCAGGCGCTGGAGATGCTCGAGGCGGAACAGTAGGGCTTTCAGAGCCGTCGCGGTGAGCCTTGCCGGAATGCCGCAACAAGGCAGCGATATCCTGCCCGCCGAACAGTTTTAGCTACATCGTCACAAGGATATCGTGATCCATTTTGGCCGTTACACGGCCTCGCCGCTCGTCCGGTTTCGTGTTTCGCTTTTCGACCTTCGTTATCTCTCCAATCCGCTTGAATGGTGCCGCATCAGGCCCGTGACGGCTCTCTCTGACATACAGTATGTCTGTATTGACATACGGTATGTTACATGTTTGAGATTGTGAATTCATGCTGTTCCGATCGTGCACCTCTTTCGAAACGAAGTGCCTTCGCGATTGCCGTCGGATGTGCGGGAGGGAAGCAGGTTTACGGTTGGGTTGACGCCCAATTCGCCGGCAGCGGGTCGCCACGTTCACGGCCTTCTCCGACAATCTCAGAACGCAATGGGAGGATAATGATGCGTTTGTTCACCACGATCTCTGTGGCAGCCATGCTTGTCGCTGGCGCTGTCCAGGCCGCTGACAAGGTCGAACTGATCTATTCCGATACGATCTCCGAAAACGACACGCGGTCGAAATTGCTCCGCGACGAATTCGCCGCCTGCCTTGGCGATGAGTTCGATTTCAAGGAGTATCACGGCGCGACGCTGTTCAAGCAGGGTACCGAGCTTACCGCCATGCAGCGTGGCAACCTCGATATGGGCAATCTGGCGATCTATGATTTCTACAATCAGGTGCCTTCGACCAGCATTCTCGGCACGGCTTTCCTGTTCCGCGACTATGATCACATGCGCGCCGTGTTCGACAGCGGCCTGCTGGACGACCTGTGGGCCGAGGTTGAGGAAAAGGCGAACGTCAAGGTCTTGTCCAGCCCTTACATCGGCACGCGGAACATCTCCTATGTGGGCGATCGCGAGTATATGACTCCGGCGGATCTCAAAGGCGTCAAGATGCGGTTCCCCGGTGGCGAGGGGTGGCAGTTCGTCGGCGTCGCCATGGGCGCCACGCCCGTGCCGATCGCCTTTACCGAAGTCTACACCGCTCTTCAGACCGGGGCCGTCGACGGCCAGGACAACGGGTTCCCGCTGACGCGCTCGATGAAGTTCGACGAGATCGTCAACTATGTCGGCCTGACCAATCACCTCATCCAGACCAACCAGTTCACGATTTCGCTCAGCAAGTGGAACGCGTTGACGGAGGCCCAGCAGGCCAGGATGCAGGACTGCGCGACCAATTTCGAAGCCGCTGTCGACAAGGCTATCATCGAGGAAGAAAACAGCCTCAAGGACGAGTTCATAGCCAACGGCATTCACGTCTATACGCCGGACAAACCGGCATTTCAGAACCAGGTGTTGAATACCTACCGTGAGTCCAAATACTCCGCCGATTGGCCGGAGGGTCTGGTCGACGCGATCGTGGCCGTTGGTCAGTGAACATTGTATCGCAGGCGGGACCCTCCCGCCTGCGACCCCATGGGGTTCGATTTCCGCCCGGACGATAAAGACCGCATGCCGGGAGGAGTTGGCCCGGCAATGGCGCGACGGCTTTCCCTTTCTGCCGGGGAATGCCGGAAACACCGTAACAGACGATCCGGTGTCGCGAAGTTGCGGTGAGACAAACTCATCCCGGAATTTCCGTATTGCTATCTCCGGCGCTCGACTTTTCGGTCACGATTGGCCGCGGCTATCGATCCATATTCCGATGCTCATTCGCGAGCCTGTTTGAGAGAAACAGCCTGCATTCCTCCCGGGCCGATTTTCCGGCCTTCGGTCCAAATATCTTGACCGACTCAAGTCGAGACCCGATAAGCGATCGGGAGAGGGCGGAAAGCCCGGCGCAGACATTCCATCGGACAGCGGAGCGGCTCCGGAAAAGGGATCGGGACGCGCGATCGCGCTGCCCGTCGGCGCAGGGGTCGCCGCCAGCGCCTTGAAAAATGTCGGATTTCCGGCGACATGCTGGTGATCCGGGGTCGGAAGACCTGAAACCGCATCCCGGCAACGGCCTGATCCAGCGCGACGGCCGGGGCCGGAAGAAGAGATCAGATGTCCGAAGCCTATATCGTCGATTATGTGCGCAGCCCCTTCACTTTCGCGAAGAAGGGGGCGTTGGCGAATGTGCGGCCGGAGGCGCTCGGCGCGCATGTGGTCCGTGCGCTGCTCGACAAGACGGGCGTCCCGGGCGAGGAGATCGAGGACATCGTCTGGGCCTGCGCCTTCCAGGAGGGCGAGCAGGGGCTCAATCTCGGCCGCGTCGTCGGGCTGGAGGCCGGGCTTCCGGTCACCACATGCGGCATGACGATCAACCGCTGGTGCGGCTCGGCGCTGCAGGCGGTGCAGGCGGCGGCCGGCATGCTGAAGATGGGGGCGGGCGACGCTTTCGTCGCCGGCGGCACGGAATGCACCTCGCGCGTGCCGATGATGGGGTTCAACCTGCTGCCGCCGCCCGGCTGGACGCAGGAGCAGGTGGACGCCTACGTGACCGTGGGGCTGAGCGCCGAGATCATCGCGAAGGAACACAATGTCTCGCGCGAGGAGCAGGACCTGTTCGCCCATAACAGCCACCAGAAGGCCTTGGCGGCGCAGCGCGGGGGGCGCTTCGACGCCGAGATCGCGCCCTATGACACGGGCGACGGCGTGGTCGACAAGGATGGCTGCATCAAGGACACGTCGCTGAAGAAGATGGCCATGCTGAAGCCCGCCTTCCTGAAGGGCGGCACGGTGACCGCGGCGACGGCCTCGCCGTTCACCGACGGGTCCGCGGCGGTGCTGGTCTGCGGCGAGGATTTCCTGAAGCGGCACGACCTGAAGCCGCTGGCGCGGATCGTCTCGTTCGCCGTCTCCGGCTGCGAGCCGGGCAAGATGGGGCTGGGGCCGATCGAATCCTCGCGCAAGGCGCTGAAACGCGCCGGCATGACCATCGCCGACATGGGCGTGATCGAGATGAACGAGGCGTTTTCCGCGCAGGCGGAAGCCTCGCGGCGCGCGCTCGACATCGATCCGGACATCCTGAACATGGATGGCGGCGCGATCGCGCTCGGCCACCCGCTCGGCGCGACCGGCGCGCGACTGGTCGGCAAATGCGCGACGCTGCTGCATCGCGAGAACAAGCGTTACGGCCTCGCCACCCAGTGCATGGGCGGCGGCATGGGCATCGCCATGGTGCTGGAAGCCGCCTGATGGGTCGACCGCAGACAGAGCAGGCAGGCATGGACGCCGCGGCGCGTCATGACGGGCCGCCGCTGCCGGCGCTGCTTGCCGGCGACAACGAGATCGCGGGCAATTCCGAAGCCTCGCTGCGCGACATCGGCGACGGGCTGGCGCTCTTCGAGATCCACCGCAAGATGAACAGTTTCGATCCGGCGGTCCAGGACATGCTGGAGGACACGCTGGCGCGCGCCGGGCGCGGCTTCCGGGCGCTGATCCTCGCCAACGGATCGGACCGCGCCTTTTCGGCGGGCGCCGACCTCAATCACTTCCTCGGCCTCATCGAGCGACAGGATTTCGACGGGCTGACGGGTTTCATCCGGCGTGGGCAGGAGCTGTTCCAGGCGATGAAATATGCGCCCGTGCCCGTCGTCGCGGCGGTCACCGGCGTGGCGCTGGGCGGCGGCTGCGAGTTCGCGCTGCATGCCGATGCTATCGTCGCCGACGCCGATGCGCGTTTCGGCCTGCCCGAGGCGAAGCTCGGCGTCCTGCCTGCCTGGGGCGGCTGCACCCAGATGCTGCTGCGGGCGCAGGCGCAACCGGCCGTTTCCGGTCCGCTCGCGCCGGCCGGTGCGGTCTTCGATCTCATCCTGCATGGCTGGGTCTCGGGCTCGGCGGCCAAGGCGCGCGAAAAGGGCTTCCTGCGCGATGGCGACGCGATCGTGGAGGCGGGCGGCGACGTTTTTGCCGCCGCCAGGGCCAGGGCGATCGAACTCGCGGACGGCTACAGCCCGCCGGACAAGCCGCTGATCACCATTGCCGGCCATTCCGGCTGGCTCGGGCTCATGCAGCCCGCCTACGGGATGGGCTATGCCGGGCGGCTGACCGAGACCGATCTGCGCATTGGCGGGGCCGTCGCCGATGTCCTGACGGGCGGGCCGGAAGGCGAATATCTCTGGCGCGTCAGCGAGGACGATCTGATGCGGCGCGAGCTGGAGGCGCTGGTGGCGCTGTGCAGGACAGTGGAAACGCGGGAGCGCATGGCGCATTTTCTCAAGACCGGCGAGCCGCTGCACAACTAAAACGGCGCCTCTTCCCAATAGCTGACCTTGGGGAATTAAGCCGTTTGTAAGAGATCGTCCGGCAAAAAGCATCCATTATCGTTTGTGGGGCGGGAAACCGGATGCTTCGTCAAAATTCTTCCATTTTTTCTACAGGTGCGCTGAAGTCGATCAAGGCGCGATTTGCGGCGCTGGTCGTGGGCGCGGCGCTGGTGTCTTGCGCGGCGGTCGGCGTGCTGAGTTACCAGATCGGCAAGACCGGCCTGATCGAGGCGAGCCAGGTTCGCCTCGATATGATCGCCGAGAACCAGGCCGATACCGTGTCCTCCAAGCTCCAGCGCATCGAGCAGGCGATGGGCGACATGGCGAAGAACAACTCTTTCGGCGAGTCCATCGATTCCGCCGCGGCCATGCTGGAGGCCGAGGCCGATGACATCCGCGCCGCATTCCAGGCGCCGGACATGAGCGCGGAACAGCGCGCCGCCATCGACGGTGCGGATCTGAAGCTGATGTATGCCGTGCAATACGGCAAGATCCACGGCTCGCTCTTCAACGCTCTGCAGAATACCGGCGTCAGCGACGTCTATATCGTCAACGAGAGCGGTATCGTTATCTACTCCGCGACCAAGGGACGCGAGCTTCTGGCCAATGTGAGGGATGCCGGTTTCGAGCCCCTGGCGCAGCTTTTCGATGCGGCGCATGGCGAGGACATTGCTGCTGTCCAGAGCCTGGACTTCACCCCTTACGAGGCCGAGGACGGGTCTGTGTCCGCTTTTGTCGCGCAGCCGCTCCAGCACAATAGCTGGGGCACGATCAGCCAGAAGGGCGTGATCATCTTCCGGCTCTCCGCCGAAAAGCTGCTGGCGGCCGTAACGCCGAAAGGGATCGGCGATACGGTCGACGAAGCCCTTCTGCTGACCGGGGACGGCGGCTTCCGCACCGGCGTTGCGCCGCAATCCGTCATGGACAATGTGCCCTCGGGACTGGTTTCCGCGGCGAAGGCGGGCGTCACGGGTTCACAACTCGTCGACGAGGCCGGCCACGAGGTGTTCTATTCTTTCGTGCCGGTGAGTGTGTTCGGCCAGAACTATCTGCTCGCCATCGGCGAAAAGGAGAGCAAGGTGCTCGCCTCGGCGAATGCGCTCGCCTGGTGGGCGCTGATCGCCACGGTTGCGGTCGTCGCCGTGATGAGCCTTGCCGGCTATTTCGTCTCCTCGCGGATGACGCGGCCGCTGATCGCGCTGGCCGGTCAGATGAACCGCCTGACGGGTGGCGATACCTCCTTCGAAATCGCCTCCGCCGAGCGCAAGGACGAGATCGGTGCGATGGCGCGCGCGCTGGATTCCTTCCGCAGCAACGCGCTGGAAAAGGAGCGCATGGAGGCCGAAGCATCCGTGCGCGACCGCGAGATGGCCGAGGAGCGCCAGCAGCGCGATTCCGAAAAGGAACGCAGTGCGCAGGAACTCGAAGCGGCGGTCTCCGCGCTTGGCACCGGCCTGCATGCGCTGGCCGAGGGCGATCTCGAACAACGTATCCAGACGCCGTTCACGGCTTCGCTCGACCAGTTGAGGCTCGACTTCAACAATTCGGTCGAGCGGCTTCAGACGGCGATGCAGCGTGTCGGCGAGAACTCCTCGGCGATCCGCAGCGCCTCGGACGAGATCCGCACGGCGGCCGACGACCTGTCGCGCCGCACCGAACAGCAGGCCGCATCGGTGGAACAGACCGCCGCCGCGGTCGAGGAAGTCACCGCGTCGGTGAAGGAATCGGCCGGCCGCGCCGAAGAGGCGGGCGCGCTGGTGTCGCGCACCAAGACGTCCGCCGAGAAATCGGGCGAGGTGGTGCGCCAGGCCGTGACGGCCATGGGCGAGATCGAGACGTCGTCGCGCCAGATCGAGAACATCATCGGCATGATCGACGAGATCGCCTTCCAGACCAACCTGCTGGCGCTGAACGCCGGAGTCGAGGCTGCGCGGGCGGGCGAGGCCGGCAAGGGCTTCGCGGTCGTCGCGCAGGAAGTGCGCGAACTGGCGCAGCGTTCGGCCAATGCCGCCAAGGAGATCAAGCAACTGATCGACCGGTCCTCGCAGCAGGTCAAGAGCGGGTCGGACCTGGTTGGGGAGACCGGCAAGGCGCTCGAGGTGATCGTCGCCGAGGTGCAGGAGGTCAACGCCAATGTCATGGCGATCGTCGACGCCGTGCGCGAGCAGTCGACGACGCTGAGCGAGATCAACCAGGCGGTTACCGAGGTCGACAAGGGTACTCAGCAGAATGCCGCCATGGTCGAACAGACGACGGCGGCCAGCCACGGGCTCGCCGGCGAGGCGCAGTCGCTCGCCGACCTGCTCGGTCAGTTCAAGCTCGGCGCGAAGCTGCAGTCGGCGGCGCCGGCCGCGCGAGGCCGGCCTGTCGAGGGCAAACCGGCGAAGAGCGATCCGCGCTCCACGCGCGCGGCGATCGCCGATGCGATCAAGTCCTTCCCGACGCGCGGCAACGCCGCCGTGCAGGCGGAAGACTGGGAAGAATTCTGATCGAACCGGTTTCGCAGACAGACTTCAGGAACGGCGCCTTCGGGCGCCGTTTTCGTATTTACGCCAGGAATCCGGGCATTTCCCGCAGATTGAAGCTGCGGAGACATATTTGCCTGTTTTGAAGGCATTTTTATCTCCGTAATCTCGTGCGGTCTTACAAAATGCAATAAGAACAATAGGTTGATCCGCGTTTCAGTTGCGGCTCATTGCGTAGCTTTCTAAGCGCCATCCTGACGTCTTACCCCCTAAATCCTGTAATTTGAGCTGCGCTGTTCAGCGTTTGTTAAGTGGCGACTGCAAAAACTTGTAGTGCCTTAAGAGAAGCCTGACGGCTTGGCTGCGCATGACGCGCGCACGGGCATTCGGCTGCGCCGAAATGTAGGTCGGCAAGACTACTAACAATAATCCAAACAATTCTTGGGGCGCTCCAGGCGTACCCTCCGGGGGATAACTATGTTCAGCAGTATGGGAATGGGCGACGATTCGAAATCCGTCCTCGCAGCCATCGACAAGTCGCTCGCCATCATCGAATTCGATCTGACGGGCAAGATTCTCGCCGCCAATGCGAATTTTTGCCAGGCGATGGGCTATGAAGCTGCGGAGATCGTCGGCAAGCATCATTCCATGTTCGTCGACCCGGACTACGCGCGCAGCGCCGACTACAAGCAGTTCTGGGAAAAGCTCGGCCGCGGCGAATTCGACGCGAACGAATATCTGCGTTTCGGCAAGGGCGGCAAGGAGATCTGGATCCAGGCCTCCTACAACCCGGTCAAGGGCCGCAACGGCAAGCCCTACAAGGTGGTGAAATTCGCCACCGACATTACCGACGCGAAAACGAAGTCGGCCGATGACGAGGGCAAGATCGCGGCGATCTCGCGTGCGCAGGCCGTCATCGAGTTCGACCTTCAGGGCAATATCCTGGCCGCCAACGAAAACTTCTGCATGACGCTCGGCTACGACCTGAGCGAGATCAAGGGCAAGCACCACTCGCTCTTCGTCGATCCGTCCTATGCGCGCAGCGGCGAGTACAAGGAATTCTGGGACAAGCTGCGCAACGGCGAGTTCATCGCCGAGGAGTTCAAGCGCTTCGGCAAGGGCGGCAAGGAAATCTGGATCCAGGCCTCCTACAATCCGATCTTCGACGCGGCGGGCCGGGTGATGAAAGTCGTCAAGTTCGCCACCGACATCACCGGCCGGGTCAGCGCGGTCAACCAGATCGGCGCGGGCCTGCAGCACCTCGCCGAGGGCGACCTGGAGCAGCGCATTTCGCAGCCCTTCATTCCGTCCCTCGACCGGCTGCGGCTGGACTTCAACAATTCGATCGAGAAGCTTCAATCCGCGATGCAGCGCGTCGGCGATAACACGTCGGCGATCCGCAGCGCGTCGGACGAGATCCGCACGGCGGCCGACGACCTGTCGCGCCGCACGGAGCAGCAGGCCGCATCCGTGGAAGAAACAGCTGCCGCTGTCGAGGAGGTCACCGCGTCGGTGAAGGAATCGGCGAGCCGCGCCGAGGAGGCGGGTGCTCTGGTGTCGCGCACCAAGGCGTCCGCCGAGAAATCCGGCGAAGTCGTGCGCGAAGCGGTGGCGGCGATGCAAGCCATCGAGGAATCCTCGCGCAAGATCGGCAACATCATCGGCATGATCGACGAGATCGCCTTCCAGACCAACCTGCTGGCGTTGAATGCGGGCGTCGAGGCGGCGCGGGCCGGGGAGGCCGGCAAGGGCTTCGCGGTCGTCGCGCAGGAAGTGCGCGAACTGGCGCAGCGTTCGGCCAATGCCGCCAAGGAGATCAAGACGCTGATCAACACCTCGTCGCAGCAGGTCAAGAGCGGGTCCGAGCTCGTCGGCGAGACGGGCAAGGCGCTCGAGGTGATCGTCGCCGAGGTGCAGGAGGTCAACGCCAATGTCGTGGCGATCGTCGAGGCGGTGCGCGAACAGTCGACGACGCTGAACGAGATCAACCAGGCCGTCACCGAGGTCGACAAGGGCACGCAGCAGAACGCCGCCATGGTGGAGGAATCCACCGCCGCGAGCCACGGCTTGGCTAGCGAGGCGCAGTCGCTTGCCGAACTGCTCGCCCAATTCAAGCTTGGCGGCGCGATTGTCCAGTCGCAATCGCGGCCGGCGCCGGTCCCTTCAGGCGATGCGCGCGCGACGCAGGCAAAGGTCGCCAAGGCGATCAAGTCCTTCCCGACAAGCGGCAATGCCGCCGTCAAGGCGGAGGATTGGGAGGAATTCTGATCGCTCCCCTCCCGCTCAAGTCAAATTGGAAACGGCGCCTTCGGGCGCCGTTTTCATGTTTGGAGGTCGTGGCTATCGTCAGTTCGAAGCGCCGGACAGCCAGCCGTTTTGCAGGATCGAGACCAGGGCCTGGGTCTTGTTCTTCATGCCGAGCTTATTCGTCGCGTTGGCGATGTGGTAGTTCACCGTGTGGCTGGTGATGCCGAGTTCGCGGCCGATCTGTTCGGCCGTCAGGCCGCCCGCCACCAGCTTGAAGACGCCGAGTTCCCGCTCCGTCAGCGGGTTGTGGGGCGTTTGCGTGGTGGACAATTGCATCAATCTCAGGAAAGCGCAGGAGCCAAAATAGTAGAGGTGCGCCATCTCATGGGAGCCGACCGGGCCGCGTGCGCCGGTAAATGACAGGGCGCCGCGTTTCTGTTGATCGCAGCGAAATGGAAAATAGGCAGTGCGGTCATAACCGCGCGCGATCATGACCTCGAGGTCTTCCAGCACGTCGGCGTTTTCGCTATCGGCTCCGTCGGACATTCGAAGCGTGACAGGCCCGGTGCTGGTGTGAATTCCCTCGACGATCCGCGATCGATCGAGCGTCCCCATTTCGATGAAACGGCTGAGGATCTCCGCCTCCCAATTGGTGATGACGACGCGCTGGAAGAAGTTCACGGCGTTGCCCGGCGGCTGCGCCGTGACCAGAAAGCGGGGCAAGCCGAACGCCGCCCCGGCCGCGGTCAGCTGCTTGAATATGTCGAAGACCGTATCGGCGAGACGGATATCCTCGATCGCGTTTTCGAGATCGAAACTTTCCTGACGGACCGCTGCTGTCGTGTTCATCAGACCCCCGTTTCGTATTCTCCCCGGATCAGGATAGACAGATACGAACCGTGCGGTCATTCGCCATATGGGCGTAAATATCCGCCGATTTATTACCAAACGGCAGCTTGTTCTTCGCCGGCGCCTCTATCGTTTTTGCAAGTTCTCATTCCTGAGAAAGCTATCCTTTTGGAAGTATTTGTAAAATATATGGAAATTGAAGGTGGTCGCGAGGCGTGGCGCTTTCCTCTCCTTGACCCTTGCGGATTGGCGGTCTGTTTGCCCTGTCTGTCTTCGGAGTGGAAAATCTCGTGCGGGGAGATTTTTCGAAAGTAATCGAAAAGCTCCTGTTCCGGACAACGGCAATCAATCGCTACGAGAATTCGCAGTCGTTCCATTATTTGTTTTTCATCCATCGGTTGCACTCTCGGCTGATCGGAATGGACGGGGAATTGCCGCGTCCTTGGCATGATGCCCTTCCGGCGGCCAAGCGGCATGTCAGTTACGAACGATTGTGTTGCCCCAGGTCGCGGCCTGCGGGCTGGAATCAAATCCGGAAAAATTGCGTATGTTCTCGAAATCCAGACGGTCCGGCGGGGATGCCGTTTCCATAGTTGCGGCCCTCGACAAGTCGCTCGCCATCATCGAATTCGACCTGACCGGAAAGATCCTCGAGGCCAACGACAATTTCTGCCAGGCAATGGGCTACGAGCGATCCGAGATCGTCGGCCGGCATCACCGCATGTTCGTCGACGAGGCCTATGCCGCAAGTGCGGAGTATCGCGAATTCTGGGCGGCGCTCGGCCGGGGCGAGTTCGAAAGCCGGGAATATCTGCGCTACGGCAAGGGCGGGCGCGAAATCTGGATCCAGGCGACCTACAATCCGGTGTTCGACCGAAGCGGCAGGCCGATCAAGGTCATCAAGCTGGCGACCGACATTACCGAGGCCAAGTGCAAGGCGATGGAGGATGACGGCAAGCTCGTCGCGGTGTCGCGCTCGCAGGCGGTCATCGAGTTCGATCTGCAGGGCAATATCCTGACCGCCAACGAGAATTTCTGTGCGACGCTTGGCTACGATCTCTCCGAGATCAAGGGCAGGCACCATTCGATGTTCGTCGATACCGACTTCGCGAAGAGCGCGGAATACCAGGCGTTCTGGGACCGGCTGAGGAGCGGCGAGTTCATCGCGGGCGAGTTCAAGCGCGTCGGCAAGGGCGGCAAGGCCGTCTGTATCGTCGCGTCCTACAACCCGATCCTCGACCACACCGGCAAGCCGGTCAAATTCGTCAAGATAGCGACGGACCTGTCGGAGCGCATGGCCGATGTCGGGGAACTGGGCAAGGGGCTTTCCGCGCTGGCGCATGGCGATCTGGTGCAGCGGATCGAGCGCACATTCGGCTATTCGCTGGAGCAGCTGCGCACCGACTTCAACAATTCGGTCGAGAAACTGCAGCGCACCATGCGCCAGGTCGGCGAGAACGCCGAGGCGATCCGCAGCGGATCCGGCGAGGTTCGTTCGGCGGCGGACGACCTGTCGCGGCGGACCGAGCAGCAAGCCGCCAATGTCGAGGAAACGGCGGCGGCCGTCGAGGAGGTCACAGCCTCGGTCAAGCAGGCCGCAGGCCGGGCAGAGGAGGCGGGCGTGCTGGTGACCCGGACCAAGGCGACCGCGGAGAAGTCCGGCGCGGTCGTGCGCGAGGCGATCGCCGCCATGGGCGAGATCGAGGAGTCCTCGCGCAAGATCGGCAACATCATCGGTATCATCGACGAGATCGCCTTCCAGACCAATCTGCTGGCGCTCAATGCGGGTGTCGAGGCGGCGCGAGCAGGCGAGGCTGGCAAGGGCTTTGCGGTCGTGGCGCAGGAAGTGCGCGAGCTGGCGCAGCGTTCGGCCAATGCCGCCAAGGAGATCAAGACGCTGATCAACACCTCCTCGCAGCAGGTGAAGACCGGTTCCGACCTGGTCAACGAGACCGGCAAGACGCTTGAGGCGATCGTCGGCGAGGTGCATGACGTCAACGCCAATGTCGTGGCGATCGTCGATGCGGTCCGCGAGCAGTCGGCGACGCTGCAGGAAATCAACAAGGCGGTCACCGAGATCGACAAGGGGACGCAGCAGAACGCCGCCATGGTGGAGGAATCGACCGCGGCGAGCCACGGGCTGGCCAGCGAGGCGCAGTCGCTTACCGACCTGCTCGGCCAGTTCAACCTCGGCGGTTCGGTATCAGTCAAGCCGCGGGCCGACACACCGCAGAAAAAGCCGGAACCGGCAAGAACCTTCGCCGTCGTCGGCAATGCCGCCGTCAAGGCCGATGACTGGGAGGAGTTCTAGGATTTCACCCGCGACGGGATGCCAGCCAATAAAATGGGCCGCGTGTCTTACGCGGCCCTTTTTCGTTTCGGCAGTCGGCCGCTCAGGTTCCCGACAGAAGCACATCCATGTCGAAACTCTCGGACAATTCGCGCAGTTCGCCGGCGCCGCCGTCGATCGCCAGCATCGGCGTCATGACGCTGTTGCGGCCGGTGTTCTTGGCGGCGTGGAGCAGTTCCTCGGCGGCTGCGCTGTCGAGGTCGATATTGCCGCTCATGGCGACAAGGCCGGCGGAGAAGGTGACGCGGTGCTGCGAAATCCCGGCGGCCGACGCCACCGCTTCGCGCAGTGTCTCCAGCGCCTCGCGGGCGCGGTCCGGGTCGTCTTCGTCCAGATAAAGGACAAACTCTGCGCCGCTCCAGCGCGCGAGGATGTCGCGCGGTCCGATTTTGGAGACCGCGAAGGCGGCGAAACCGCGCAGCAGCTCGTCGCCTTCCGCCTGGCCGTAGAGATCATTGACGGATTTCAGCCGGTCGATCTCGATCAGCGCCAGGCTCGCGGGCTCTCTCTTGCCGATCGTTTCCATGAAGGCGCAACGGTTCGGCAGGCCCGTCAGCACGTCCCTGCGAGCGTTGTCATCCCGGTCGCGGCGGAGTGCCTGAGCGTTTTCGACGACGCTTTCGGCGGCCCGTGCGAGCTGACCGATCTCGTCATAGGGGCGGTGGGCGGCGGGGCGCCACACATCGTGCCGGACGAAGTCGCGCAACGACGCGGCGATGCCGGCAACCGGCTCCACCTCCCGGCGCATCCGGACGGCTGTCGCGACCGCGCTGGCGATGCTCGCGACGCCCAGCACCGACAGCAGCGTCCAGTCGGCACCTTCCGGGCGCACAGCCATGTAGCCGCCGGCTACGAGCAGCGGCGCGTTGACGCCGACGAGGGATTCGAGCGTGATACGCGCCCTGAGCCGGTTCCTGAAAAATCGCATGAAGACGCCCCGTTTGAAATCCTGGCGGACCCATGGACGTGCGGGAATTCATTGCCCCGCGCGGTTTTCCCCGCGCCGTACGCCGCCTTTGGTTCCGGTTCTACCGCAATGCAATAAGAATTCGGCTAAGCCGTTCGGGGGCTTTTTAGCGGTTGCGGTAAGGCTTGGAGCGGGTGTGCCGCACGATTACGCGGAAGCCTCGGCTTTGTTCTGTTCGGCTTGCCGGGAAGCAAGGCCGAAACTCTCGACATAGGAGCCGACCGCTTCGACATTCATGGGTCTTGCGAAATAGTAGCCCTGCACCTGCCGGCAGCCGAGCCCTGTCACCCAGGCGAGTTCGGCGGCGGTTTCCACGCCTTCCGCCGTCGTTTTCATGTTGAGGGTGCGCGCGATGCCGACCACGGCCGACACGATCGCATTTCTTTCCTTGAAGGCGCGATGGCCGGAGACGAAGGACCGGTCGATCTTCAGCTTCTGCACCGGAAAACGGGTGAGATAGGCGAAGGAGGAATAGCCGGTGCCGAAATCATCGAGCGCGATGCTGACGCCGAGCCTGTTCATCTCGCCGATGAACTTGTCCGCCATCATTTCGCGATGCACGAACACGGCTTCGGTGATCTCGATTTCCAGCCTCCGGGCTGGCAACCCGGAACGGTCGAGGGCGGTCCGGACCGCGCGAACGAGACCTTCGCCGTAAAACTGGACTGGTGAAATGTTCACCGAAACCCCGATGTGATCCGGCCAGGACATCGCGTCGCTGCAGGCGCGGTCTATGACCCAATTGCCGATGGCGTCGATCATGCCGGCGGATTCGGCTATTTCGACGAAGCGGTCGGGCGGCAGAAGGCCAAGACGCGGGTGCTCCCAACGCAGCAGCGCCTCGAACGCGGCGATGCGGTCTTCGGCGGTGTCGATGATGGGCTGGTACTGCAGGCAAAACTCGTCATTGGCGAGCGCTGCGCGGAGTTCTTCGCGTAACGCGCGCTTTTCCTCCGCCTCCCGGTGCATCTCGGGATTGTAGAACTCGATCCTGCCGCGGCCCTTGGCTTTCGCGGCGTAGAGCGCAAGATCCGCGTTGCGGATCATGTCGTCGACCGTGGCCGCGTCGTTCGCGGAGAGGGCGACGCCGATCGTCCCGCCGACACGGATCGTGTTGCCGTCGATCTCGACCGGGTCGCAGACCGCCGCGACGATCGCCTCAATACGCTTCATGGCCGCGGAGCGGTCGTCCGCATCCACGATCAGCACACCGAACTCGTCGCCGCCCAGACGTCCCATCGTCACGCCGCCGCCCGGCAGGGCCGTAAGGCGCGCCGCAAGCGTCTTGAGCAGTTCGTCGCCTATCGGATGACCGAGCGTGTCGTTGATTTCCTTGAAGTGGTCGAGGTCGAGGCAGCCGATCGCGATCTTGCTGCGGTTTCTTTTCGCCGTTTCCAGGGCCTCGGCGGCAAGCTCTCGGAACCGGCTGCGATTGTGCAGGCCTGTCAGCGAATCGAATTGCGCCATCCAGACGATTCGGTCCTTCGCCTGTTTGGCGTCGGTAATATCCGAGCCGACGCCGCGCCAGCCGATCGGCTGGGCGTGCTTTCCCGCAATCGGGCTTGCCGTAAGCGACCACCAGGTTTCGGTCTCCCCGAAACTCACCTCGCAGGTGAAATCGTGGAAGACAGCGCCTTTCGCGGTGAGGTCGAGGAACTCGTTCCGATACGATCGATGGATCAGGTCGGGAAAATAGAGCCCGACGAGCTCCTCTGCCGGTGTGTTGGTGACGGCGGACATGCGTGGCGACGTGTTGACGATCCTCAGATCGGCATCCAGTTCGTAGAGCCAGTCGGACCCGTTTTCCTGGAATTCGCGCAGCAGCAGTTCGATCACTTCGCTGCGGTCCTTGACCGCTTCTTCCGCGATTGTGCGTTCCTCGAAGAACTTCGCGGTGCCGTGAACGGCGTAGATGATGATCGCGGAATAGGTGAGGAACAAAAGCGTGAGGAGTTCGAAATGCGCTGCTTCGCCGCGCAACAGGCCGATCATCCCGCCACCGGTAATGGTGACGACATAGGCCATGGCGGCGGAAGGCAGGCTCGACAACGAGAACGCGCCTGCGCCGACCATGCCGGCAATGAGCGTGGCGATCAGCAATTCCTGTTCGTGACCGATTTGCGGCAGCCAGACAGCCGGCAACATCCCCCACAATGCGCCGAGAACAAATGCTTGGGCCGTCGCCTTGGCGATCATCGACTTGCGGACATGGAGCAGCGGCAGGTGTTTGCGCCCGCGCCGCCATTTCGCGATGTTGTAGAACGCGAAGACCCAGACCGCAGTGGCCCACGCAATCGGTCCCGGTCCATGCAACGTCGGCCAGATGGCTGCCGCGACCAGCGCAGCATTGATGATGTTGGCCAGCATGTTTGCGAGCGTGAAGCGGATCGCCGCATTGATCTGGGCGGCGCGAATGCGTGCGTCTATAGCAGGTCTGCCGGTCGGGGCGGCGTATCTTTCGAGCCGATTTTTCAGACGGGCCGGGAGCAGGCGAGCGGGCATATCGTCGTGTTTTCGCTTTTCTTCTCGGCGGGCCAGCATGCCCTGTATGCCAGAGGGCAAACACTCCCCTATGTGACCCTAGGTCATCTCACCTAACCAATCCTGAACAGGCGAGGCGGGAGCCACCCGCGGAGGCTGGAAATCCGCTTCATTCGCGGGCATGGTTGACGGAACCTTTCCGGAGACAGCCATGCCGACAAATTTCACGCCGCCGAAACCCTGGACCGAATGCGCCCGCGACCTCGTCAATGTCGCGATGGGGCGTAAGGCGGCCGATCTTGTCGTGCGTAACGGCAAATGGGTCAATGTCCATTCGGGCGAGGTGATCCCGGCGACCGATCTGGCCATTGTCGGCGGGCGTTTCGCCTATTGCGGGCCGGACGCCTCGCATTGCATCGGCGCCGGCACCAAGGTGGTCGATGCGCGCGGGCGCTATCTCGTGCCGGGCCTGTGCGATGCGCATATGCATATCGAGAGCGGCATGGTCACGGTGACCGAATTCACTCGCGCCGTGGTGCCGCACGGCACGACCTCGATGTTCGTCGACCCGCACGAGATTGCCAACGTGCTGGGGCTCTCCGGCGTGCGGATGATGCATGACGAGGCCGAGGCGATGCCGGTCAACGTCTTCGTGCAGATGCCGTCCTGCGTGCCGTCCGCGCCGGGGCTGGAGCATGCCGGCGCGTCGCTCGGACCGCAGGAGATCGGCGAGGCAATGGCCTGGCCGAACATCATCGGGCTCGGCGAGGTGATGAATTTCCCGGGCGTGGCGGCGAACGACCAGACAATGGTCGGTGCCATCGAGGCCACCGTGAAGGCCGGCAAGACCGTCGGCGGGCATTATGCCTCTCCCGATCTCGGCCTGCCGTTCCACGGCTATGTCGCGGGCGGGCCGGAGGACGACCACGAGGGCACCCGCGCCGAGGACGCCATCGCCCGCGTCCGCCAGGGCATGAAGGCGATGCTGCGGCTGGGGTCCGCATGGTACGACGTCGCCGAGCAGATCAAGGCGGTGACCGAGAACAGGATCGACAGCCGCAACGTCATCTTGTGCACCGACGACAGCCATTCCGGCACGCTGGTCAAGGAAGGCCACATGGACCGGGTGGTGCGCCACGCCATTCAACAGGGCCTGCCGCCCGTCACCGCGATCCAGATGGCGACGCTCAACACCGCGCAGCATTTCAAGATCGAGCGCGAGCTGGGCTCGATCACGCCCGGCCGCCGCGCCGACTTCCTGATCGTCTCCAACCTCGCCGAGCTATCGATCGACGAGGTCTATGGCCGCGGCGCGCAACTGGCGAAAGACGGCAAGCTGACGGTCGAAATCCCGCCTTACGACTATCCGGCGGAGGCAAAGAACACTGTCAAGCTCGGCAAGGAACTGCTCGCCGATGATTTCGTCATCGCCGCACCGAAGGGAAAGGCGGAGGTCGATGTGCGCGTGATCGGCGTGATCGAGAACCAGGCACCAACGCGGGCGCTGGAGGCGCGGCTGCCGGTCGAGGGCGGTATCGTCGAGATGGACCGCCCGAACGACGTCTGCCAGATCGCTTTGGTCGAGCGGCACCAGGGCACCGGCAATGTCGCCAACGCCTTCGTGTCCGGTTTCGGCTACACGCAGGACTGCGCCATGGCCTCGACGGTGGCGCATGACAGTCACCACATGATCGTGGTCGGCACCAACCGCGAGGACATGGCGATCGCCGCCAACAGGCTGGGCGAGGTCGGCGGCGGCGTGGTGATGATTTCCAAGGGCGAGGAACTGGCGCTGATCGAGATGCCGATCGCCGGGCTGATGTCCGACGAGCGCGCCGAGATCGTCGCCGCCAAGGCCGAAATCCTCGGCGCGGCGATGCGCGAAATGGGCTGCACCCTCAACAACGCCTACATGCAGCACTCGCTCCTGGCGCTGGTGGTGATCCCGGAACTGAGGATCTCCGATGTCGGGCTGGTGGATGTGCGGACGTTCGAGAAGGTGGATGTGTTCGGGTGAGCAACCGGCCGGCGGCTTGACGTGGGGGACGCTTGAAACCTACTGTGCCCTCGGGATTTCAGGGGGTTAGGGGATGTTTCTTAGATATTTTGCAGCCGTTTCGGCGCTTTTTGCGTGGATCGGCGCCGCGGGCGCGGTGCCCGTCTCGGTCGGGAGCCCGGTGTCGGGAACCTACGACATCTCGTCCTTTGCCAGTCCGGTCATCATCAAATACGAGATGGAATTCGGCCCGGGCGGTCCGGCGGATGACGTCAATCCCGGCGAGGCCTTGCGCGTCGAGATTTTCGATGCTGCCGACACTCTCGTCAATTCGACGGACTGGACGAATTTGGGCTCCAACGATGCTTTCAGTCTCAGCCTTCCTGCCGGCGCTGTCCCGATACCGGAGACCGGCGTGATCGTGTTGCATGCGCTGAGCGGGTTCTTCGAGATTTCCGGGTTCGACCTGATTTTCGACGCCGCCGAAACCTCCGGCAACCGGCAGGCCGTTTCGCTCGCCCCCGTCTCAGCGGTGCCGCTGCCGGCGGCGCTGCCATTGATGGCGGGCGGTTTCGGGGTTCTAGCCCTGCTCGGATGGCGGCGGAGACTTGCCGGCTGACGGCGCGGGGCATAGGTTTCCGCCATGCGCCGGGGCGAGGGAGCACGACATGGCGGAAATGAGTTTCGAGCCCGAAGACGTCCTTTCCCTCTGGTTTCCGGATAACGGCCACTGGGAGGACGACGAGACGCATGGGGCGTTCTGGATCGAGCGGATGCAGGGCGGCATGGACGAGCGGATCATCGCCGATTACGCCGACCTGACGCTTGCCGCGGCGCGCGGGCAACTCGACCATTGGGCGGAGACGCCGCGCGGGCGGCTGGCGTTGCTGATCGCGCTCGACCAGTTTCCGCGTTCGCTGTGGCGCGACACGCCCGGAGCCTACGGGCAGGACATCAAGGCATGCCGGCTGGCGCTGGCGGGCATCGAGAACGGCGATTTCGACCGGCTCGCGCCCTGGGAGCAGGGCTTCTTCATGATCGCGATCTCGCATTGCGAGGGGCCGGATCACCTGAAGCGCATGGAGATGCTCGACGCGATCGTTCAAGGCATCGTCGACCGCCTGCCGGAGCATCTGGCGTCGCGGCGCGAGCGGTTCCTGTCCCAGCAGGCGCGCGTGAAGGGCATCATCGCCCGCTTCGGCCGCCATCCGCACCGCAATCCGATCCTCGGCCGCGTCTCGACGCCCGAGGAGGAGGCCTATATCGCCGAGGGCGATTTCCCGCATCTGAGGCGGCCCGGGACCTAGGCCGCCCGGTCCATCCCCATCCACAGCGTCCGGCCTTCCGGCATGCCCTGCGGGCCGATCTCGCGGAAGCCGCGGCTGCGCCAGAACCGAACCGCGTTGGCGTTGCCGCGATTGACGCCGACATGGATGCGCGTGACGCTGTTTGTCCGTGCCTTATCCAGCCAGGTCTCGAGCAGCCGCGTGCCGAGCCCGCGCCCTTGCAGCCTCGGCAGCAGGTTCATGTGAATATGCGCCGGAAACCGGGCGACGACTTCGGCGGGCGGCGTTTCCGGCCGGTGGATCATCGCCGCGCGACGCTGGTCGGGCGTGCGCCGGCCGGGCGGGACATCGCCCGGATCGGGGTAGCGTGCGCGCAAATGCGGCCACCATTCGCGTTCCAGCCGGTCCGCCCATTCGAGCGTATCGAAGACGCCGAGGACATATCCGCCGACGCCGTCCTCGTCCTCGGCGACGAGCGCCATTTCCGGCGCGAGCACGGCATAGGGCGCCGCATAGATGTGGCCCATCAGGCGCGGATCCTCGTAGAGATGTGCGGCGTCGCCGCCGCTATCTCCCGTGGCAAGGGAGATGGCGTAGAGCGCGTCGAGATCCCGCGGACGGACTTGCCTGATCGCCGCCGCGGCCGGTGCGCCGCTTCCGTCCGGCGCGCTCATCGGAGGCGGGCGACCGTGTTCACGCCGGCTCCGCCTGGTCTTCGAAGCGCTTGCGCGCCTCGGCGACGGCGTTCTCGTTCTCGACCGCCCAGACGCCCAGCGCATGGATCGGTTCGAGCAGCGATTCGCCCAGTTCGGTCAGCTGGTAGTCGACGCGCGGCGGGATCGACGGCGTCACGGTGCGGTTGACGATGCCGTTGCGTTCAAGATCCCGCAACACACTGGTCAACACTTTCTGGCTTATCGTGCCGATTTCGCGCTTCAGCTCGGAGAAGCGCTTGGGGCGCTCCGACAGGCGAATGAGCACCAAAACCACCCATTTCGAGCTGATAGAGGCCAGTAATTCGCCCACCGGACGGCAGACCATTCCGATATCGTTGATGTGACTAGGTTTCATTCTGGTGACCCGGTTGCCAAAAAGTGCCGTCTTGTGCGCTGCAGCACCTTCACTAAATAGGGTCCCGGTATCAAAAAGCGACGGCGGTATCAAATCAATACCGAGTTTCTTTTTCCTACCGCAAGGACATCGTCGGAATAAGCGCCTCCAGGGGAACCGCAGCCGGAACAGCCCGTTCCGGAGACGGGAGAGCTTTGCCTGCCGGTCCATGCCGAAAGAAACAACCGCGCACAGACAGGCCGCAAGGCCGAAACGCAACACCCAGGAGACAGAAAATGTCACTCAAGCTCAACGTGATCGTCACCTCCACCCGACCGGGCCGCATCGGTCCGAAGATCGGCAAGTGGATGGCCGACTTCGCCAGGGAAAATTCCGATTTCGAGGTCGAGCTCGTCGATCTCGCCGATTTCGACCTGCCCCTGCTCGACGAGCCGAAGCACCCGACCATGCAGGACTACCAGCATGAGCACACCAAGCGCTGGAGCGCGGTCAACGAAAAGGCCGACGCCTTCGTCTTCGTTTCGCCGGAATACGACTATTTCCCGGCCGCCTCGACCGTGAACGCGATCCAGGTGCTGCACAAGGAATGGCACAAGAAGCCGGTCGGCCTCGTCGGCTATGGCGGCGTCTCGGGCGGCCTGCGCGCCATGCAGACCACCAAGATCCTGATGACCACGGTCCACATGATGCCGCTGCCGGCGGAAGTGCCGATCCCCTTCGTCTTCAACTTCCTCGGCGAGGACGGCTCGTTTTCCCCGGCGCCGGAAGTGGTGCAGGGCGCAACCGGCATGCTCGCCGAACTGAAGATCTGGTCCGAGTCGCTGAAGCCGGCCCGGGAAGAAGAGATGAAGAAGGCGGCCTGACGGGGCTAGCCCATGCAGGATGAATTTGGCGCTCCGCTCCTCGGGAACGAGGGGCGGGGCGTTAACGTAGACTGATCATCAGCTTAAAACGCCCCATAAAAGTGCTGTCTTTGTTCCGGATATGCACCGAGTCATTTTTTTGAGCGGCCGCACCATCCGCTCTGGCTGTTAAGTTGTTCATTCATAGTATTTTTCTTTGAAACAAAAGACGAACGCGGTAGGGTGGCCTTTAGTGACCCCCAGCCACCGAGGATAATCATACGTTTAGCGCCACCCAAGCATCTGCTATTGCGGGCATCCTTGCCGATACGATCAAGATCGAGCATTTAACGAGCAGTCGATTTGATCGACAAACCGACGCAGTCAAAATTGCGTTTGCTGTTGCGCAAATGGAAGCGCAGCAAGAAAGCGACGTGGTGCTAGTCGACGGACTAATCTCAACTAAGCTCCAGACCGAGGCGTATTCTCATCCAAAGGGACCAAAGGCATACTTCTCGCAGCGTTGCCATGATCGGCAGCTTACATGTCGTCGGATAATTTTCTTAGATGCGAAATCGACTCGAGCGATGGGCTCACGAGCAACCGGCGAGGGCGTTCTGCACTTTCACGGTATGTTTCTGCTTGGCCGAGGTCAGTCCGAAAGATGGCTTCGGCAGGGACTGACTGCGGTATTCGGCCATGCCATTGACGCACGAACGTTCCAGTTCAAGTTAACGACATCCGATAACAAGAAATCACACGGATATGCGGGCCTGATCTGTACTGGGGCAACGGGCAAGTTGGCCTACATGCTCAGCCATGTGGGTACAACCTACGCCAGCTTAGGGTTAAACGACGACGGAAAGCGCAGTAGAAGAGCGCCAAGTGCGCGCGGTCGCGTTAACCGGAAAGCTACCGGGTTTGCGCGCGGAATCCCAAGTAATTTCGTTTCCAAGGTGGTGATTTGGGATATCGAGACCAGAAAAATTGCACGCCACGCCTTTGATGCTTGGTACCGCGCGAATGCGGCTGACAGTCAAGAGAGGACGGATGAACCTGCGCCGCTTAAGGGAGTAATTCGGCGTACTGCATGAGCGCCGCAACCATATCGGCCGCTAGATCACGATCTTCGGCTTGCGGTCGCGGTCGTATTCGCTGACCTTGATCGCGCAGTCCTTCGCGTTGCATTCGCCGCAGCGGAAGGGCAGGGCCTCGATGGCGCGGCCGGGATTGACGAAATGGATGACATCGCTCGCCATGAACTGGCCGAGATGGCCGCATTGCCGGCAGGGCGCAGCTTATGAGAGACATTGAACTCCTGCTCGAAAGCCAGACGCATTGGGAGCGGGCGATCCGCAAGGATGATGTTCCGACCGCCAACAGATATGCGCTGCGGATGACGCATGCGGTCCGCCGGCTTCGTGAGACGGAGGCTGGCCGGACGGAACTGGAGAAACTCCTGACCCATCCCAAGCCAAATCTGCGCCTCTGGGCGGCCGGGTCCGTCGAAGCTTGGGCTCCGGACCTTGCGGTTCCGGTTCTCGCGAGACTTCTTTATGAGCCGCTCGAAAAGGACGGCGGCGCCATCGAGGATGTCGGGATAAGGATGAATGCGCAGGGTTATCTTGCGGAACATTTCGGGCTCCATCCGTCTGATCTGCGCGAATTGCCGCGCCGGCTGGCGGATATGGGCATTGACCTCCCGGAAGAAACGGCGCGGCAGCTTCGTTGGGAACAATGACGATTTCGTCTTTGACGAGTTACCGCAGCCGCATCGGTCGCCAGACGACGATCTTCGGCTTCCGGTCATAGTCATATTCACTGGCCTTGATGGCACAGTCCTTCGCGTTGCATTCGCCGCAGCGGAAGGGCAGGGCCTCGATGGCGCGGCCGGGACTGACGAAGTGGATGACGTCGCTCGCCATGAACTGGCCGAGATGGCCGCATTGCCGGCAGGTGACCGAGAGAATCATGCCGTGTCGGGCTGCTTGACGAAGGGTGCGGATGGGGCCGGCCATGCCCCGATCATATCGAACAAAGCATAAACATCGTCAACCGCGCTTATGCGACCTAATCGCTTCCCGGTTCTTCCACTTCCGTCAGCTTGTCGTCGGGCAGGGGCGTTGCAGCGCCTTGGCTTCGTTCCACGGCGCGGTCAGCCAGAGTTCGATTTCGTCCTTTTCCGCCAGGACGACAGGCGTCGCCTTCTTGTGGATATCCGCGAAACAACAAAGGCGCGGTCATCGACCGCGCCTCTTTGAGAAATCAGTTTTTCGATTGCAGGTCAGGCCGCTTTTCGACCTCTCCACCCGAGCAATCCGACCGCGGCAGCCAGAAGCCAGACCGTGGCGGGAAGTGGCACTGCGGAGACCGACGCATTGCCAACGATATACCCGGTATTATCGGTTACGTAGTTGCTCAGTGTATCGCCGAACACCCAGTTCACCCCATAGGCCACGTTGGTGTTCAACTCACGCGGTGCGCCGTCGCCCAGTCCAACCCAACCGGCGTTTAACTCTGCGACGGTTGGAGCCATAATGGTGAACGCTGCAAGATCCGCGAAGGTTAGCCCGACTCCAGCGTTCGGCAGCCAGGACTTGTCGGTGATCTCATAGATTTTCGCCGCCTTGTCGCTCAGGTCGGCAAAACTCAGGCTGTAACCGTTATTATAAAGCGGCTGAAACGCCGGGTTCGAAGGTTCGTTGGCCACGACAGCGTAGTTCGTGCCATCCGTTATCCAGAAATTGAGGTATGGCGCAACGGCAGGCCCGCTCCCCGCTGTAAATCGGGTTATATCATCGAAGCGATCAATGCTGATGTTGGAGATGGACCCCAAGGTCATGCCATTGATGTCGTTGGATCCGAGGCCGGCCTTTTCACCGCCCACATCAGTAACAAACTCGGTCTTGCCGCCACCGAGATCATTAATTTCAGCAGCGCCGCGAATGATGAAAGGATTAAACGACGATGCACTGGCAGGCAGGCTAAATGCTGCCGAGGTTGCTATTATCAGCGCAGTTAAAGCTAATTTGTATTTTCCAACCACCATATTCCTCCCCTGCTGAATAATATTAGATTTCTGATATTATATGCTTACTCTAGGTCAGGTAATTTTGACTCACCCAAAAAGCCAAAATTCTAGCCCTCTATTTACGATTAACACCTTATTAATATCCTTTCAATGCGTCGCATCCGTTCTAGACCGAGAAATGGGTCCGCGTGGCAACGAAGGCGTTGCGCTTTTCATGGGTCAAGCCCGAGGATGACCGCGGGTGGGATAGGCAATACGACAAATCGCCGAAATCCCGCCAATCTGCGCAATACTTATCCACCTTCCTCCACCGTCCCTTACCCTGACCGTGCCCTTTCATTGGAAGCCGGGTCTAGAACCGATGGCCTGGGAAAGGGACGGTTCCTGGTGTTCGTGCTGAGGTGGCACGGATAGGGCAGGCGCGATGGATGACCGTCGCGTGAATGTTTCGAACCAGGGCGGCGTATCGGTCGTGGCGTGGCCGTTCCGTGCCCCGTTTCCATGCGGGGTAGCAGCAGCGGAGGGTTGAGCCCGGATCAGCCAGCAGCGCATCCGCGAGGGACGCGGGCAACAGGTGCGTAGCGGAGGGTCCGGACGAGTTGCCTTGAGGGGCAAGCGTGGCGGCGTCTGAAGTCGCAGAGTGCCGAGCGGGCGGTCGAAGGACCGCAGTATTTACATTAGACAGAGCGATCCCCCGACCGCCCGTCTTCCAGCTTTACGTGCTCACGGCAGTTCCCGCTGCGCGGGAACGCCTCCGCATGGGCCTCGCATAAGCTCGGACGGCCGGTCGGCCTTGCGGGCTAA
>NZXU01000010.1 GCA_002698425.1 Ahrensia sp.
GCCGAGGCACTGGACCGATGTCGCTCCTGCGGACATGCTCGCTATCTGCGCTGATCAGCACCACGAGGGCATCGTGTGTAAGCGACTGGATTCGCCATACCGGTCCGGGCGGTCCCGAGACTGGATTAAGAGCCCAGTTCGTGCCACGACGGAAGCGGTGATCGTGGGGGCGTTCGCCGGCCCTCGCGGTGAGGTTGGCGCCCTACTCCTGGCCGCCCACGATGAGACGGGACGCCTCGTGCTGCTGGGTCAGGTTGGTACGGGTTTTAGCGGTGCCGAGCGTCGCCGTTTGGCCGGCATGTGGGGTCCAGTGACGAGAAAAGTCGCGGTAACCGATATCTGGCACCCCCCTTGTTTACGAGACCGATTGCCCTGTAATGGGTTTCGGTCCGGCGGACTCAATGCTCTGCCCAAATGCGTGAAAAGTCGCGCTAAGGAGTTACCGCAGACAATGGCCTATTATCTGCGGTAGCCTCGATGGCGAGCTGGCGCGATGCCTCTTCCCGGGTGGGGCGACTCCGTAAATTATCTGCGGTAGCGCCGATTGGGTCCGGTGACCGGGGGCGGAAGGACTGATCGTGGGACAGGTGCGGGCGCTGTCGGCGCGGGGCGTGCGATTGAAGGATGCGGTGGATCAGTTCTTGTCCACGATCCCGAGCGCCAACACCCGCCGCGGGTATGCCGTGGCCCTCAACCGGCTGGTGAGCGATTTCGGTGCCGATTCGGATGTGGGCCTGCTGGAGGCCGAGCGGGTCGGTGGCTGGTTCGTGTTCCAGTGGGGCGTGAGTTCGGCGCAGACGTTCAATGTCCGGCTCGCGTCGCTGCGGGCGGCGTGTGAGTACTGGCGTGCGCAGCAGTGGTTGGTCGGCGATCCTCTTATCCGGCTGGTGCCGCGGAAGGTGGCACCGGATCACTCGCGGGCGATGAGCCGCGACGAGGTGACCCGGCTGTTGGCGGCGGATGTGCCGCTACGGGAGCGGGTGCTGTGGACGATGCTGTACGAGAGCGCGGCTCGTGCCGAGGAGCTGCTGATGCTCGACATCCCGGACCTGGACATGGGCAACCGGTGCGCCGTGGTGACCCGCAAGGGCGGGGCCCGCGACGTGGTCGCGTGGCAGAGCGGCACCGCGCGGCTGCTGCCCCGGTTGCTGGCCGGGCGGAAGTGCGGGCCGGTGTTCCTGACCGACCGCAAGGCGAAACCCGGTGTGGCCGTGGGCGATATCGACCCTTCCACGCTGCGGGGGAGGTTGTCGTACCGGCGGGCCCTCGAGTTGTTCGAGCACCACACCGGCGGGTTCGCGCGTGGACCGTTCACGCTGCATCAGTTGCGTCATTCGAAGCTCACACACGCCGCCGAGGACGGGGCGTCGACACCGATGCTGATGCGGATGAGCGGGCACACCTCGGTGCGATCTCTGGGTAAGTACGCGCGGCCGTCCGCGGAGGCGCTGATCCGGTGGCAGGCCCAGTCCGACCCTGCCGCGCGGCGGCGGCGCTGAGCGGTCCGAGCCCAGGGAGGTTGCCCACCGCGCGGTCATCGGACGGCATGTGATGCCCGGCCGTATCGGCGGGTGGATCTTCATGGTCGCTTCATCGGGGGTGCCTACCGTCGGTTCGGTAATCATCCGAGCGATCGAGAAAGGGAGTGGGTTGGATGAACCGTAGGGCGAGGATCGCCGCCACTGCCGCTGCCGGCGTCGCGATTGTGGCGGCGGCCGGGGCGGGTATCGGGTACGCCTTCGACGGTGACGATGACGAGGTGACCGGGCCGGCTGCCGATCGGGCGCGTGCCGCGGCCGTGGAGGCGGTGCCCGGTGGCACGGCCGGTGAGGTCGAAACCGAGTCCGATGAGGGTGCCGCCGCCTATGGGGTGCAGGTCACAGCCCCGGACGGCACGGTGCTCGAGGTGCACCTGGACAAGGACCTGAAGGTCGTGGGCACGGAACCGGCCGAGGAAAACGACGAATGATCCTGCTCCGGTCGGCGACGCGGTTCTGTGACGGCAGCGCCGGCCACGACTGAATCCGGGCCCGGCCGTACGGTGCGGCCGGGTCCAGGCCCTGCTCTGGCGGGTCATCAGGCTACGGGTAGCCCGAGCGCGGCGGCGGTCGCGCCGAGTGCGGCGCAGACGGTGAGTACACGCAGCATGGGCCATTTCAGCCCGAACACGAGGACTGCCGCGACGGCGGTGATGGCGAGGGCGAGCGGTTTGGCGGTGTCGAGTGCGGGCAGGGTGATGCGCAGTGGCCCGGTGTGGATGTCGTGGGTGTCGGTGAACAGGGTGTGGGTGGCGAAGAAGACGGCGAGGTTGGCGATGACGCCGACGACGGCGGCGGTGATGCCGGTCAGGGCGCCGGACAGGGTGGTGTTGTGGCGTAGTCGTTCGACGTAGGGGGCGCCGAGGAAGATGAACAGGAAGCACGGCACGAAGGTCACCCAGGTGGTGAGCAGGGAGGCGATGATGGCGGCGAGCCAGGGGTTCAGGCCGCCGGGGTGGTGGTAGGCGCCGAGGAACGCGACGAATTGCACGACCATGATCAGCGGTCCCGGGGTGGATTCGGCCAGTGCCAGGCCGCGCACCATTTCGGTGGGTGTGAGCCAGGCGTAGACCTCGACGGCGCGTTGGGCCACGAAGGCGAGCACGGCGTAGGCGCCGCCGAAGGTGACCAGCGCCGTGCCGGAGAAGAACACGGCTTGGGTGGTGAAGATGCTGTGCGCGCCGGTGAGCACGGCGACCGCGACGATCGGCAGCGCCCACGCCAGCAATCCCACGATCAGTATTCGCAGGTTGCGGCGCGCGGAGGGGGGTTCGTGGTGCAGGGTGTCGTCGTTGATTACGGGTGCGGGGCCGTCGTCGCCGGTGTCTTTTTGGGGGTGGAGGGTGTGCGGGGCCAGGCGGCTCAGCGCCCAGCCGGTGCCCGCGGCGGCGGCGATCACGATCGGGAACGGGATCGCGAACAGGGTCAGGGCCGCGAACGCGGCGACGGCGATCGCCACCAGGGCGGGGTGGTGCAGGGCGCGGCGGCCGACCCGGATGACGGCTTGGGCGACGATGACGACCACGGCCGGGCCGAGCCCGGCGAAGACGGCGGTGACGGCGGTGGTGTCGCCGGCGGTGACGTAGATCGCCGACAGGGCGAGCAGCGTGAGCACGCCGGGTAGTACGAACAGGGTGCCGGCGGCCAGGCCGCCGCGGGTGCCGTTGAGCAGCCAGCCGACGTAGATGGCCAGTTGTTGGGCTTCGGGTCCGGGCAGCAGCATGCAGTAGGACAGGGCGTGGTTGAACCGCCGCTGCCCGATCCAGCGTTTGTCCTCCACCAGGGTGCGTTGCATGACCGCGATCTGCCCGGCCGGTCCGCCGAAGGTCTGCAACGAGATCACGAACCAGGTGCGCAGCGCGTGGCGGAACGGGACCAGATCACGCCGCGGTGGCGGTCCCGGCTTCCCGGATCCGGTGTCGTCGGTCGGTGGTGAGGCGTGGTCGGGGGCGGTCACCGGCGGGTCTCCTTCGGACGAGCGTGAGGTCGCAGCGGTCGTGCGGTCGCGGTGGGTTTGCGACCCGGTCGCGTTGATGTAACCATGGTTGCATTAGTTCGGCGAGTGATGGAGCGCGGTAGTGACGAACGCGACGCAGGCGGGGTGGGTGTTGCTGTGTTACCGCGTGCCTCGGGAGCCGTCCACGGCGCGTATCGGGATCTGGCGCAAACTCAAACGGCTCGGTGTCGCCCAGCTCGGTGACGGGCTGGTGGGGTTGCCTGCCGATGCCCGCACGCGCGAGCATCTGGAGTGGATCGCCGAGGAAGTCCTCGCCGCGGGCGGGGATGCGACGATCTGGCTGGCCCAGCCTGCCGCCGCCGCGCAGGAACGCGCCCTGGCCCGGGAGCTGGCCGCGGCCCGCGCCGCCGAATACAGCGCGGTGCTGGCCGAGGCCGAGCAGGCTCGCGCCGCCGATGCAGTGACCCGGCGGCGGGTGCTGCGCAGGCTGCGCGCCGAGCTGCGGCGCATTCACCGCCGTGACTACTTCCCGCCCGCCGAGCGGCAGGCCGCCGTCGCGGCCGTCGCCGCCCTGCATCCCGATCATTCCGACCGTGAGGAGGACGAATCCGCATGAAATGGGCTACCCGTGCCGGTATTCACATCGACCGCGCGGCCTGCGCCTGGTTGATCCGCCGCTTCATCGACACTGCGGCGGTGTTCGTGTTCGTCACCGACCCCGACCAGGTCCCCGATGAGGCGACCGCGTTCGACATGCGCGGGGTGGAGCTGGGCCACCACGGCAGCGATTGCAGTTTCGAGACCATCGTGGCGCGCTATGAGCTCACCGGCGACGCCGCCTTGGCTCGGATCGCCGAGATCGTCCACGAAGCCGATATCGACGACGAACGCTACGACGCTCCCGAAGCCCCCGGCCTCGATGTCGTGCTGCGCGGGTTGTCGATGATCGGCGACGACGAGCACACCCTCGCCGTCACCGCACCGGTCTTCGACGGGCTCTACGAGTTCTACCGGCGTGCCACCCTCCTCGGCCGCGAACCCGCCTGACCGGCACAGCTCACACCATGCCCGCCATCACCCTGGATCAGGTCAGCGTCAGTCATGGCTGCGCGCCGGTGCTCGTCGATGTCGATGCGACGTTTCCCGGTGGTGAGTGTGCGGCGGTGGTCGGGTCCAGCGGGGCCGGGAAGACCACCCTGCTGCGGCTGCTCAACCGGCTCGCCGAGCCCGACCGGGGCCGGATCCTGCTCGACGGCACCCCGATCACCCGGCTCGACGTCCTGGAGCTGCGCCGCCGCGTCGGACTGGTTCCCCAGCATCCGCTCTTGCTCACCGACACCGTCGCCGACGAACTCCGCATCGCCCGCCCCGGCCTGTCCGACGAGCAGGTCGGATCCCTGTTGATGAGGGCGGGACTGCCGGCGGTGTTCGGGGACCGCCGCTGCGCGGAACTGTCCGGCGGTCAGGCGCAGCGAGTGTGCCTGGCCCGCGCCCTGACCGTCGAACCACAGGTGCTGCTGCTGGACGAACCGACCTCCGCCCTGGACCCCACGACCACCGCCGTGGTGGGCGAGTTGATTGGCGATCACACCGCCGCCGGGGGCACGGTGGTGCTGGTCAGCCACGACGAAGGGTTCGTCACCGAGGTCGCGACCACGGTGTGGCGGCTCGAGCACGCGAAGCTGACCCCCGACACCCGGGGGCTCGACCGACGCCGCGGGCCGCGATGAACGGCGAGGTGTCGGTGCCCGGCTGGGGTGGCGTGGCGGCCAGTCTGGCGCTGGTCGCGGTGGCCGTGGCCATCGTCTACCGGCAGCGGCTGCGGTTGACCCGCGACCTGCTCGCCGCCACCGCGCGGGCCGCGATCCAGCTGGCGGCGGTCGGGGCGATCCTGCTGATCGTGTTCGCGCACACCGGATTACCGGGCGCGCTGGCCTGGGTCGCGGCCATGGTCGTTATCGCCGGGCAGGTAGCCGGGCGGCGCGGTGCGGGCCTGCCGCATGCGCGGCGGGCCGCCACGATCGGCGTTGCCGTGGCCACCGCGGTCACCCTGGCCGTGCTGGTGCTGCTCGGGGTGATCTCGACCCAGGCCCGTGTCGTGGTGCCGGTCGGCGGCATGATCGTGGCCGGGGCCATGCAGGCCGCCGGGCTGGCCCTGCACCGGATACTCGAGGACGCCCGCCGCGCCCGGCCCCGTATCGAGGCCCGCCTGTGCCTGGGTTTGCCGGCCCTGGAAGCGTTCGCCCCGTACCGGCGCTCGGCGCTGCGCACCGCGTTGATTCCGGCGATCGACGCCACCAAGGTCGTGGGCCTGATCAGCCTGCCCGGCGCGATGACCGGACTGATCCTCGCCGGGGTCGACCCGCTGACCGCCATCCGCTACCAGATCGTGGTGATGTACATGCTGCTCGCCGCCGCCACCATCGCCGCCGCGGCAGCCGGTGGCCTGGCCGGGCGTGCGCTGTTCGACAACGCGCACCGACTGCGGACCGTGCATCAGTGAGGCGTAGCGGTGGCCTCGACGTCGCGTGCCCGATCCGTGGCAGGGAGTTCGAGGGTGACGACCGCGCCGCCGTCGGGGTGGTTGGCGGCGTGGACCCGGCCGTGGTGACGATCTACGAGGGCGGCGACAATGGCCAGGCCCAGTCCGGTGCCTCCACGGGTACGAGCGGCGTCGGCGCGGGTGAAGCGGTCCAGGGCGTGTGGCAGAAAATCCGGTGGGAAGCCGGGACCGTGGTCACGGACGGTGAGGGTGACGGTGAGGCTGTGGTGCGCCGCGGCGATGTGTACGGGTGGGTGGCCGTATTCGGTCGCATTGTCGATGAGGTTGCCGATCACCCGCTCGAGGCGTTCGGGGTCGATGCGCACCGATAGCTCGGGCGGACAGTCGAGTTCGACCGGGATCGGGTAGCGGTCGGCGATGGTTCTCAGCAGGGGCCGCAGCGCATGCGGCATTGCGGTGAGGAAGGTATCGTCGCCCGCGCTGCGGGCCAGGAGCAGCAGGTCCTGGGCCAGGCGGGAGAGCCGGTTGGTGTCGTCGAGCGCGGCGCGCACCGTGGCGATGAGCTCGGCATTGCCGCGGGGCGCGCGCAGGGCGAGTTCGAGTTCGGTGGTCAGCAGGCTCAACGGTGTACGTAGCTCGTGGCCGGCGTCGGCGACGAAGCGGCGCTCGCGGTCCAGCGCGTCGTGCAGCCGCGCGAGGAGATCGTTGAAGGTGGCACCGAGTCGCGCGATTTCGTCGTCGCTGTCCGGGACCGGCAGGTACGGGTCCGGATCGTCGGGGCGCAGCTGCGCGGCGCGGGCGCGCATCCGTTCGACCGGACGCAGCGCGGCGGTGGCCAGCAGAAAGGCACCGGCGGTGGCGAGGCCCCAGATCAGCGGGAACGCGAGGAGCAGCTCACCACGCAGATCGGCGATCATCGCCTCGATCAGCTCCCGGCTCGGGCCGTCGGTGACCGATTCGTCGGCGGCGTCGCGGGCCTGGCGCACGGTGACGACACCGATCCCGGTCAGCACCAGCGCCATCAGCACACCGAAGGCGACGGTGAGCCGGATCCGGATGGGCCAACGGGTGATCACGGCGGCCCGTCCGGAGGGTCGAGGGTGACCGGGTTGAGGCGGTATCCGACCCCGCGCAGGGTTTCGAGGCTGGTGACCCCGAAGCGGCGGTCGATCTTGTCGCGCAGGGCGCGGATGTGCACCTCGACCACATTCGAGCGGGACTCGAACGCGAAGTCCCAGCAGTGTTCCAGCAGCTGTTGGCGGGTGAACACCGCGCCCGGATGCCGCAGGAAGGTTTCCAGTAGCGCGAATTCCTTGGCGGTGACCTCGATTTCGGCCTCGCCGCGCCACACCCGATGGGTCACCGGATCCAGCCGCAGATCCCCGGCACACAACGGCGCCGCGGGCTTGGGGTGCCCGCGGCGCAGCAGCGCGCGCAGCCGCGCGAAGAACTCCGCCAGATGGAACGGCTTCGTCAGGTAGTCGTCGGCGCCGCCGTCGAGCCCGGCCACCCGGTCACGAACCTGCCCACGGGCGGTGAGCATCAGAATCGGGACGTCATCGCCCTGGGCGCGCAGCGTGCGGCAGACGGTGAACCCGTCCAGTTTCGGCAGCATCACATCCAGCACGATCGCGTCATAGCCACCGCCGGTGGCGGCGTCCAATCCGGCGACCCCGTCGGCGGCGATATCGGCGGCATATCCTTCCTCGGTCAAGGCGCGCCGCAGCAGCCGCGCCATCCGAGGTTCGTCCTCGACCACGAGTATCCGCATCACTCACCGCCCTTTCCCGCTCTTCACAGCATGCCGCAACGACCGCCACCTCCGAGGTCATGCTTCATCGCAGCTTCATACTTCATCGTGGCTTCATCACCACGGAGTAGATCTGTCCGCACACACCGCACGCGCGACCGAGCAGGAGGAAACAGCGATGGACATGTCGATCACACTGTGGGCCGGAGGAGCGAGCTGATGACGATACGCACCGCGCTGACCGCCCTGCTCGCCGTTCCGGTACTGGCCATCACGGCCTGCGGAAACGACACCGACACCCCCGACTCCACCACCGAACACGGCGGCACCGCCGAGCACGCCGCCGCCACGGTATCCACCGACGCGGACTGGGCACCGGTCGCCGAGATCCTGGGCCGCACCGGTAAACTCGACACAACCAATACCGTGTACCGGGTCGGCCTGCCGCGCACCGACCTGTCGGTGCGGGTCCGCGACGTCACCATCAACCCGGGCCTGTCGCTGGGCGGGTACGCCGCGTTCACCACATACGGCGACCAGGCCATGCTGATGGGCGACCTGGTGGTCACCGAGGCCGAACTGCCCGCCGTCACCGACGCCCTGCAAGCCGGTGGCCTCGCCCAGACCGCGGTACACAAACACCTGCCCCAGCACGAGCCGCCGATCTGGTGGACCCACATCCACGGCATGGGCGACCCGGCGCAACTCGCCCAGACCATCAAAGCCGCGCTGGACAAGACCGGTATCCGCCCACCCACACCCACATCGGGTGAGCAACCGCCCCTCGATCTCGACACCGCCGGCATCGACACCGCGCTCGGCCGCAAGGGCACCAGCGAGGGCGGGGTATACAAATACGGCATCGCGCGCGCGGAAACCGTCACCGACGGCACCCACACCCTGCCCGCGGCACTGGGGTTGACGACCGCGATCAACTTCCAGCCCGTCGGCGGCGGCCGCGCCGCGATCAACGGCGACTTCGCGATGATCGAATCCGAGATCCAGCCGGTCGTCCAAGCGTTGCGTAGCGCCGGTATCGAGGTCGTCGAGATCCACAACCACGGCCTCGACGACAACCCGCGACTGTTCTACATGCACTTCTGGGCCGTCGACGACGCCGTGCGCCTGTCCCAGGCGCTGCGCACCGCACTCGACGCCACCAACCTGCAGAAATAGCCACGCCTACCGAGGTAACCCCGTGCTCACACACGCGCGAACCGCGCTCACCCTGCTCGCCACAGTCGGGGTGGTGACCGCCGGATCCGGCTGCACCGACACCGGCCCGGCATCAGAGCCCACCACCACGGCGGCGGGGCCCACCGCGACCGTCGGCCAGGTCACCACCGTCGGCTTCGACGACAACACGACACTGCCCGAGGGCACCGACATCGCCGCCGGGACCTGGCAGATCCAGGCCCGGGACGGCACACCCACCCCGCCGAACGCGTTGTGCCAGACCGCCACCGCCGAATATCCTGCCCTGACCCTCGGCCCGGCGAACTACACCGACGCCACGATCAGCGTCCGGTTCCTGCCCATCTCCGGCACCGAGGACCAAGCCGCCGGAATCATCTTCCGCAGCGTCGACCCCGGCAACTACTACGTGCTGCGCGCCAACGCACTGGAAGGCAACGTCAACTTCTACCAATACACCGACGGCACCCGCTCGATCCTCGCCGAAGCCAACACCCCCGTCCCGACCGGGCAATGGCAGGAACTGCGCGTCGAGATCACCGGCGACACCCTGACCGGCTACCTCGACGGCACCCAGATCGTGCAAACCCGCCACGACCGCCTGCGCAGCGGTCGCATCGGACTGTGGACCAAGGCCGACTCCCACACCTGCTTCGACGACTTCACCGCGACAGCACGGTAGCCCGAAACGCACCCACGCCACCGGTCATGGGCGCCTGCCCCGTCGCCAGACGCCCATGACCCACCCCGGCTCGCCGCGAGCGGCAGCCGGTGCGCCACAACAAATCTCGAGAAGGGAACTACGATGCGGCCACGCACGATACCGGACTGGATCGCCTTCGTATTACTGCTGATCGGCGCGTTCGCCTGGGCCGCGTTCGTCACCGACGTCAACGTGCTCGACCGGGCCCTGGAACCGATCGCCGACCCCCTCGACGACATCGTATTCGTACTCATCGGACTCGCCGGCCTGTACTGGATCATCCGCGTGATCACCGGTGATCGCAGCCACCAGCACTGAACAACCAGCGAATCCTGCTGGATGGAGTCCCGCACCGGGCAAGCCGAGACCGGGTCCGATGGCTCAGCGGGCAGAACGCGCCCCAAGAGCGCCCCCGGGTCAGTCGTCCTCGTCGGGGGCGTCCGGATCGCGTAGCGGCCGGTGACCCTCGCCGAGTTCGGGCAGATGGAAGCTGTAATGGCCTTCCAGGCGAATATGTTTGCGGATGAACGCCGAGAGCCGGGCGGCGTCCTCATCGCGCACCGGATAGCCCTGGGCGCGTAACTCGGACAGTGCCCGGTCCAGGTACACCGAATTCCACAGCACGACACAGTTCAAGATCAGGCCGAGCGCGGAGAGCTGGTCTTCCATGCCGTCGAGGTAGGTGCGGGTGATCTCGCCCTTGCGTCCGTGAAAGATGGTGCGGCCCAGGTCGTGACGGCCCTCCTGAAGGTTCGCTTGTGCCTTGGCCTCGCGCCGGTAGGGTTCGTCGTCGGCCATGCGCAGAATGTGCAGCGTCTTGAAGATCCGGCCGTAGTGGGCGATGGCCTGCCCCAGCGAGGTGGGGTTGCCGTCGCGGGAGATCATGCGGGTGACCTCGTGCGCGGAGACCTCACCGCGGTTCATCGACACCGCCACGCGGCACATGTCCTCCCAGTGGGAACACACTTTCTCGATGTCGATGCGGCCGCGTGCGGCCTTGTCCAGGGGACCGTAGTCGGCGGCCGGGTCGATGCGCCACAATCGCTGATCAGGCAGGTCCTTGAGCTGCGGCCGATACTTGCGGCCCAGCAAATGCAGCAGGCCGAAGACGATGTCGGAATACGATCCGGCGTCGGAAATGATGTCGTCGGGCACCTTGCTGCCCTCGGGCTGGCGCAGGATCACGTCGATGGCGTTGAGCGAGTCACGCGGGGTACCCGACACGACCATCGCGTTGAGCCCGGCAGCCTGGTCGTTGAGCATGTTCAGCCAGGTACTGCCTCGTTTCGGTCCAAAATATTTTCGGTTGGGTCGGGCGTGGATGGACCGGACGGGCACTACGAACCGCATCCCGTCCACACTGGCGACGCAGCCGCCGCCCCACAGCCGCGCCAACGGCACGTTCGCTTGGGCGTTGACCAGCACCGTGTTCGCCACAGCCATCGTCTCCGCCCGAATATAGTGCTGGTCGACGTGGCGCAGCCGATCCCGTGTCAACGCGTCCGCGCCGGGTGAAACCACCGGCGCCAGACCGACATTCATCGCCTGCGAGCACAACACCGCCGCGACCGAGACACCGAGGTCGGCGACGCGGGCACTGGTGCCGGCGACGTGCGTGAAGGATTCACCGAACTCCGGAAGCCACGACATCACCTCCAGCACCAGCTCAGGCAGGTCGACCTGCGGAATCATCGCCGCCGCGCGGCGGCGCAGATCGGTCAGACTGGGCGGATCCGGCACCGCGCTCAACGCCGCTACATGCAGTTTGCCGTCGGAATCCACGCTGGCGGGGGTGTCGTCGCCCAGGTGGGCGGCCAGCTCCCGGTATGCGGCGTCCACGCTCGCGGCCAGCTCACCGAGCATCGGCCGCGGATTGTCCGGCAGGGCCAGGGCGTTCATGCCGGTGTCGCGGGCAGCCTCCCACGCCATCCCCGACAGCAGATGCGTGCGCGGGTCACGCCATTTCGAGGAATCCTCGGCGAAAATGTTGCGGTAGCGCAGATGCCGATGGAACTGTTCGAGCACACACAGTGTGTACGCGGCCCGATCCACCGTCTCCTCCGGCCGCTCCACGGGGTACACCAGTCGCTGCCAGCCGCCGCTCACCAGGTCGTGATCGACACGGCGGGCATCGAGCCAGCGGGCCGGGAGCCCACGGCTCCGTTGCGGGGAGATCAGCTCGGCCAGGGTGTGCATAGCCTTGAGGACCGGCCCGGCGTCGCCGGTGGCGCCGAAGTCGATGGTGCGCATCATCGCGGGCAGGAATGAGCGGACCGTGGCGAATCGGCCGGCCAGCTCCTCGAGGCGCTGCTCGTCGAACTCTGGATCCGCTTGCGGGACAAGCTCGTCGATCGCGGCCAGCGCCGCGCGTAGCTCGGATTTGGAGACGGTGTTCTCGATCAGGTCCCACACCAGTTCCAGGGACAGCTGCGGGTCGGCCTCGCTCATCTCCAGCAGTACCCGCACGGCGCGGGCGAGCTTGCCGGCGTTGCGGGTCACTCGGGGATATCGGCGCAGCTTTTCGTCTTTGGACTGGCGTTCGGCCTTGGCCATCAGGTCGGTGACCATGAGCAGGTCGAACAGTTCGAGCACGTCGTCGACCGCTTTCGACCGCAACGTGTGAGCCGTCGCCGTCAACAACGCCAGCAACCGCTCCCGCTGCGAGCGCATCCGCCGCAGATGCGAGGTCTTGCCGGTGATCCCATGCGCGGCCAGGGCGATCAACCGGCGCGGCGGCACCTCGGTGATATCCACCGCCGCCGGGACCACCGCATTCAGGTCCCGCACCCGAGCCAGCGCGTGCTTCATTCCCGTCGTCGACGGGGTGAACACGCCCTTGCGTAACCGTTCCAGCTCAACCACCTTGCGGCGGCCCTCCTCACGGGTTTCCAGCAGCCCCAACAGGATTCCCGCCTCCCGGCCGGTGAGCTGGGAGGCCAGATGCGTCCACAACCGCTGATCGGCGGCCTGCTTGCCCTCGGAGACGAGGCGTTCCAGGGTGGTCACACCCGGCAGCAGGGCGGACCGTTCACGTAGCCAGCGCACCGCGCCCGCGGTCAGCGCCTTCGGGCCGTCTCCGGTCATCCACGCCTGATCGGCGATCCACGCCACGAGCTCGCCCTCGACCTGCGCGAACTCGGTCAGTCCGTCGGCGCGGACGATCTCGTCCTGATGGTCGTAGCGTGTCTGCTTGCGCTCGGTATAGGACTTCACACACGTCGGATCGGCGATATCCAGCTGCTCGGCCAGGTAGGCAACCACTTCGGCCGGTACGTCGAGCGGATCCGGCAGGAACATGCCGAGGTAACGCACAGTCACCAGCTGAAGGGCGAAGCCAAGGCGATTGCTGTTACGGCGACGCTCGGCGATCAGCTTGCGATCGGCATCATCCAGGTAGAAGAACCGCTCCAGGTCGACCTGCGACAGCACACCGAACCGGCCGTATTCCACGGCCCCCTCATCACGCACAGCCGCACATGAAACCACCAGCAGCGCAACCGCGCTCACTGTTCGGCCGAATCAACCCCCGACCAAGGTCGAACACCGCTTAGCGCGACTTTTCTCGTCCTTGGACCCCATATGCCTGGCCACACTCTTGGCTGGGACCGAGGTCGCCGCGCCGCCGGTGGCGGAGGGTGCGTCGATGCCGGGGGTCCAGTGGTTCAAGCCGCGGTATGTCGGTGAGGTTGCCTACCGCGAGTACCACGCGGGCAAAGGTCTGCGCCACGCATCGTGGAAGGGGCTGCGTTCCGCGGCCGTGTCGGGGGTGTGTTTGCCGCGTGATGCCGGCGCGGTGGCCGTCTGATTACGAGTGCGTGCCCCACCAGGCGTAGAGCTGGTCGAGCCGAGGGTCGTTGGGGCCATCAGACTGCACGTCGGCGATGAGCCGTTCTGCGTCGTCAGTCCACACCACGCGCGGGCGCCCATTGCTCAGCCCGCACAGCACGGTTCCGCGGATGACGGCGGGGGTGTCGTTGCGTCGCCACGGGCCGGGTGTTCACTCGCCCAGTCGACAGCTGTCGAGTCAACCCATCATGTCGACCGACATGACAGAAAGTGAGACATCGTCAACTGCGGAAACATCTGGTCGGCACTGGGCAGGTACGCTCTTCGGTTGGTCTGTGCCGCATCCCAGCCCGGCAACTTCAGAGCTAAAGAACCTCGCCAACACTAGGATTCCGACAGAAGGCGATTCAGCAGCGGTCTTAGGTCGTCGGCGAGTAAAGCCATCAGGTAGACCGCTGCCACTCGGTGTTGGCGATCAAGCACCATGGTGGTGGGAACCACACTGGTGGGATAGTTGCGGCCCAGGGCGATGAGGGTGCGCATCTCGGGGTCGAAGATGGATGGGTAGCTGACGTTGCGGTCGGTCTTGAAGTCACGTGCTGCCTGGAGATCGTCGCGAACGTCGATGCCAAGGAACTGGACGCCGCGGGAACGGTATTCATTAAAGGCCAGTTCGAGTTCGGGAGTCTCGGTGCGGCACGGGGCACACCATGATCCCCAAACGTTGATGACGACGATCTTGCCGGTGAAGTCGGACAGGCTGACGGTTTCGTCTGTCATCAGATCCGGACCGCTCAACGCTCCGATAGTGCTTCGCGAGTCCGCTGGATCGTAGTAGAGGACTGTCTTGCCGCCAGGCGATACGAAGTCGAAGTTCCCAGCTTGCGCACCAGTTCCCGCGTTCGAGCAGGCAGACAATAGTGTCAGGATCGCGACCATGAGGACCGCCAGTGGCACGGTGCTCATACGTTCGTTCCTTCGCTTTCTGGCCATCTTTCC
>NZXU01000011.1 GCA_002698425.1 Ahrensia sp.
GGCCGAGGGCCAGGCTGGCAAGGGTGGAGACGATCCGAGGACTCATCGAGTGGCCAGGGCCGGGATCGAACCGGCGACCTTCCGCTTTTCAGGCGGACGGGATAGCCGCTGACCTGCGGTTTATCTGATTCTGTGCGTCGTATGCGGTGCATTGAGCTGCGCTGACGTCTTCAGTCTGTCCGGCGACCGGACATAAACCGGACACGGTGCTTGCGCTCCCGTCCAGGAGCTTCGGCGTCGCCGCTTGCGTTGTGGTCGGCGTCGGGTCTCCGGGGAGCAGGCACCCCGATGTGCAGCATCGCATCATCAGCCACCGACTCGACACCGTCGACGAACGGCGCGACATCGGCATCCGAACAGCCGCCTTTTGAGCCCGGCTCTGCCCGGGCCTCGGTCGACGGGAGGTCGCGAGCGACCGAGGCCGCCAGGCCGCAGGGCGGGAGAGCGGCAGCGGTCGGCCGGACGTCGACCGAGGCACCCGGCCTCGACCCGGCTTTCGCCGGCGGGCTTGTTATATGTGCCGAAAATGTCCGCGACTCACTCGCCGACGGTGTCGCGGCCGGCGAGCTGCGGGCGATCGACGCGCTGGAGCTGCGGTTCCCGAGCCCCGAGATGGTCACCGCGGCCGCAGCATTGTTCGAACCGGCGCCACCGTGGGCGTGTGGCGCTGAGCGTCGCGGGGTCGAGCCGGAGTCCGGGCGGTTTCGCATCTCCATCGGTCCCGGTGTCGTACGGCTCGGGTGGACCAACCCTGTCCGGGCCGAGAAGACCACCGAACGGGCAGTCGGCTATCACCAAAGGGATGTTGATGACGCGAAGTTTCATGTCAGGAATGACCTCGAACGCGATGCCGGGCACGGCGATCAGGCCGTCGGGTCTTCGACGCGACGGAGTCTTACGGAAGCCGACCCATGCAGTACTGGCAGCGTCATCACCGAGTGGTCCCGGAAATCACGGTCGTCGATGTGCCGCACCTTCGCTGAACTCGACTACACCCCGTTGGTGGAGTCCTGCCGCGTCCCGGCGATGGTCACGCTCACCTACCCCGGAGACTGGGAAGCCGTTGCCCCCAACGGGGCCAGCGTGAAGCGACATATGGTTTTGTGGCGCAAACGCTTTCACCGTGAGTACGGTGAACCGGCCCGCTACATCTGGAAGCTGGAGTTCCAGCGTCGAGGTGCTCCGCACATTCACTTGTGGATGGCGCCCCCGATGTCGCCGGGGCGTTCGGGTCGCGGCTTCGCGCAGTGGTTGTCCGAGACGTGGGCTGAGGTTGTCGATCATCCCGACGCTGAGCAGAAGGTGCGGCACCAGCTTGCCGGCACTGCCATCGACATACGCGACGGGCTGAAAGCCTGCGATCCGAAGCGACTGGCTATCTACTTCACCAAGCACTCATCACCAAACATGCACGGCGACAAGGAATACCAGCACATCGTTCCAGAATTGTGGCGGCAGCCTGGACATGGACCCGGCAGATTCTGGGGCGTGTACGGACTCAAGAAGGCTACCGCGGTGGTCGAGGTCGCCCAGGACGCGTACATCGCTGCCCGCCGGATCGTGCGGCGGTGGTCACGTAGCCAAGCGGTGTACGGCGACTCATCCGGTCGGTTCCCTACTGCCGTGGTGCCGCGCACGGCGGTTCGCCTGGTTCCGCGCGTCGACTATAAAACCGGAGCTGTCGTGCATCGGCGTGTTCGGCGACGACGAACGCTCTGCAACCAAGGTGGGCTGGCCGGCGGGTACGCACTCGTCAACAACGGGCCGGAGTTTGCCGTGCAGCTTGCCGCTGCGTTGCAGGCCGACCGGACATAGCCCGACACCTCATCCTTTCGTAACTTTCGTAACTCTGCTACTCTTGGTCGAGTTCCAGCGGTGAGATGAAAGGAAGTGAGACCCATGAGCAGCGCCTCCGCGGAGATTGTTAACCCGGTTCCGGCCGATGCCAATGGGCTTGCCGACGTCCTCAGCTTCATCGAGGCGCACGAGGCCCGTCACGGGACCTCTCCTGAGCCTGCTTTCTTCCTGTCTGGTGCGAGCGAACACGACCGCGTCGAACTGACCGAGCAGCTTCACGAGGTCCTCAAGCGTGCCGCCCACGCCCTTAGCCACGGCCAGTCGATCAGCATTCTGACCCGCGACCAGGAAATCTCCACCCAGCAGGCCGCCGAGATCCTCGGCTTGAGCCGTCCCACGGTGGTTCGCCTAATCGATGACGGCGAGTTAGACGCCCACGTACCCGGCACGGTCCGACGCAAGCTGCGGCTTGCCGATGTCCTCGCCTACCGCGAAGAGCTTCACGCCCGGCGCAACCAGTTCATCTCCGAGAGCTCGGCGGAGTTCGCGGACGCTGACGCCGACGAGGTCGCCGAGTTACTAGCCGAGGCGAAACGCAAGCGTTGACCGTCCGCGGCGCCTGAAAGACTCGCCTACGTGTACCGCGCTGTCCTCGACACCTGTGCCCTTGTACCGAGTCTTCAGCGCGACTTCCTCTTGCAGCTGGCCACTGAGGAGGCGTACGCACCCGTGTGGGGGTCCGGGATCCTCTTCGAGCTGGACTACGTACTGGCCGGCCTGCACGACAAGCGCGGGATCGGCGATAGCGCCAGCCGCCGTCAGCACCTCTTCGATCGGCTGAAACAGGCGTTTCCGGGCTCAGAGGTTCACGCACCCAAGGACCGCGATTACAGCTACGGGCTCAACGATCCCGACGACGGCCACGTCGCCTACGCTGCGATCATCGGCAAAGCCGACGCCATCGTGACTGACGATCGCCGGGCCGGGTTCAGCACCGCAACCGTGCTCGTGGAAGCCGATATCGAGACCGTGCACCCACATCAGTTCGCCGCCAACACGGTGTCAGCGCACCCGCATGCAGGAGTGCGTGCCTTGCGAGAAATGTCGAATCGCCGGACCAACCCGCCGCAGACCCCGGAACAGATCCTTGAGCTGCTGGTGTCGCGGCACAACATGACCGAGGTCGCCGAGATCCTGTTGCCGCTGCTGGCGGAAGACACCCGGTATCCCGGCTGACCAACCTCGATCAACTTCAGCGACCAAAATTCACCCACCGAAGACCGGAGAAGAACCGGACGAATCAAACTATCCACCCGGCGGAATCACGCCGCGTGCCGCCCGGAGTTGTCACAACTGAGCAATACGCTGATCCGGTGGATCCGCGGCCGATCACGCTGAGCGACATAGACACGACCCGTGCGCTTCGCACCGACGACGAGCTTCTTCGCCTCGTCGCGGCGATCCACGGCTCCCGGCCCGAGGCCCAGGAGACGAACTGGCTGGAGTGGAAGAGCACCCTCGACCTCAGCGTCGCTGCGGGCAAGTTCGCGGTAGCCAAGGCGGTCCTCGGGTTCGCCAACCGGTCCATCGACGATGCTAGGCCCCACTGCGGCGGCGTCGCCTACATGGTCGTCGGCGTTGAACCCGGCGCCGCGGCTGGAATCCCTGCCATCGACCACGCCGACCTCACGCCGGGGATCAAGACGTACGCATCCACCCCTCGGTTCACGCCGCGCACGATCCGGTTCGAAGGCGTCGAGGTGCTCGTCGTGGTCGTCGAAGCGCCTGAGCCCGGCGACCCGCAACACACCCTGCAGAAGCAGTACGACAAGTTCCACGCCGGGATCGTCTTCCACCGCGGGGCAGGGCGCACGGCGCCGGCGGGTCCCAAGGAGGTTGAGATGCTGGGCCGCCGTCTCCTGCAGGGCGCGCAGCGGCCAGAACTGGACCTGACGCTGACGGCCACCGCGGACCCGCTCATCCGGCTCAGCATCGAGCGGGAGAACCTTGAGGACTGGCTGCGTCGGCATGAAATGTACGTCCGGGCCCACAGCGGCAAGCCCCCGGATCGGCCATCGCCACGCCCCAAGCCGCAGCCCAATCCGGCCCGTCCGGCCTGGGCCGCGTACGACACGTTCAGCTCACTCGGTGACATCACCGGACCGCTGGGGATGCTCGGGTACGCCGACCCAAAGGACGCCGAGGAGTTCGACCGCCGGGTCGCCAAGTACCTCACCAAGCTGCGCAGCCGGCTGATGGATCACGTGCTCCGTCAGATCGTCGATGACGATGACGCGAACACCGTGTGCTTCCAGGTCGGCAACGACACCGACGACCCGGTCTCCGGTGTGCAGCTGACGGTCCGCATCCGCAAGGGCGGGGTTCTGGTCCGCACCTACCCGCCGAGTGTCCGTGACCTTCCCCCGCTGCCGAAGTGGCCGGAACCGCTGGACCAGATGCGTGCGAACGCTCTCGCCGGGATGACCAGGGCGCAGGTCCCCGACTTCTTCCCGCACGCCGGGTCCGTCTCCGACAAGGGTGACGTTTTCGAGGTCACGTGGAACGTCGGTGAGCTCCGGCCGCGCGAGCAGTCCGGTGACTTCACCCTGACCATCGTCGCCGGTACCAAGACACCCGAGGAGATCGCTGTGGAGATAACCGCCAGCGCGATGGACCGCCGCGGCACCCAGACGAAGACCGAGCAGGTGACGGTCGCGGCGGCAGCGTGGACGCTCGACGACTTCTACAACGCCGAGCCGATGGACTGACCGACTCAATTTGAGGGTGGCCCTCACGTTTCACGCGTAAGAAATGGGTTCTGCTGATGCGCAACCTCTCGATCGCCTGGGGGATCGTCAACAGCTCATCGTGGCCTGGTTCCATGCGGTGACCGTAGGCCGGAGCCGGCATGCACCACGAGGTCGCTCCCGATGCCGTTGCATCCGCCGCGGCACCAGGGGATGCAACGGTGGGAGCTGCGTTCCGATCGTCCCATTACTTCGGTGTTGATTCGCTACCAAGGGACAAGACCGAAACAAAGAACCGCCCGTCAATTACCAGATTGGCTCTATCCACAGCCGTACGATCTCTACTTACGAGGCACCAGATCGGCGCCACTCCCGGCGTTGTCTTCAGGTTCAGCCCCTTTGCTGGCCTGTCGAACTATTGGAGGCACGCCTGTGTGGGCTGACAACGAAGCGGACATCGACCTTCTAGGCTTCGAGTTTCTCGTCGATGGCCTCGTCGTCGCCCTGACGGAGCCGCGCCTGCTCCCGTTGACGATTGGCGTCCTGGGTGACTGGGGCTCGGGCAAGAGCAGTCTGATGCAGATCGCAGCTCGTGAGCTCGATGCCATCCGGAATGAGGATGCCGACAACGAGCCCGAAGAGGATCAGGTCTCGCCCTACCTAACGGTGCAATTCAGTCCGTGGCAGTACGAGGACCACGACGACGTGAAGATTGCCCTGATGACGGCGGTGCTGGACGCGATCGTGAAACGCGCACCAGGCACCGTCGACCAAGTGGGACGCCTCCGGAAGATCGCCGCCGGCCTGCGTCGTTGGGGTCGGAAGCTAGGCAGAACAGGAGCCGCCGCCGCGCCAGCGCTGCTTCCGGTCATTCTGCAGGGCGCTGGTGTCGATCTCGACCCCTCCACACTGGCCGCGGCGACGGCTCTCACGGGCGCCGCAGCGAAGCAGACCGAGGCAGCTTTGAAAGAGCCCGAGGAAGGATCGACTACGCCTCCTGCGGACGCTTCGTCACCTCTCGGTGATGTCGATGCGTTCCGCGACGAGTTCTCCAAGCTCGTTGGCGACATCCCCGACTGTAGGGCGATCGTGGTTTTCATCGACGACCTGGACCGGTGCCTCCCGGACACTGTTGTCGATACTTTCGAAGCGATACGGCTGTTTCTGAACACGCCGAACACCGCATACGTTCTTGCGTTGAATCAAAACGTTGTTGAGTCCGCGATCGACTCGCGCTACCCGGAACTCAAGAAGTCCGACGGCTTCGGCATCGGACGGGACTACTTGGAGAAGATGCTCCAACTCAAGGTCGCAATTCCCCCGCTGTCCGCGCCAGAAGCCGAGACCTACATCAATCTGCTCTTCGCAGAGCTGCACTTGCCCAGCGAGGATTTCGATACGGTACTCGACAACGCCACCAAGATTCGACGTGAGAACGGCCTGGCGGTCGCGTTCAACACCGGGATCGCAGGTTCGGTCCTCCAGGACATCCCCGCTGGCCTCGCCGAGGACCTGAAGTGGGCAGCAGAGATTTCACCGATCCTTGGGTCGTCGCTACGTGGAAACCCGCGGCAGCTGAAACGGTTCCTCAACAATCTGCTGTTGAAGCACCGAAGTGCAAAACGGCGCGATGCGAACATCGAGTTGCCCATCCTCGCGAAGCTGATGGTATTGGAGGACCAGTACAACCCCGACTTCCAGAAACTCTTCGACTGGGAGATGGCGGCAGCCGGCGCATCCAGCGAGCTCGCCGCCGCGGAGGCCCTTGCTCGGGGAGGCGGCGATGACCCTGAACTGGCCGAGGACGAAGAGTCCGGTGACGCACAGGTAACCGGATCAGCGAAGAGGAAGCCCGCTCCCGCCGCTCAGGTCGCGCGCCCCGTTGCGCAGTCCGACGCCGAAGTCTGGGCTGCGAAGACGTATATCGCGGAATGGCTTCGGGCTGACCCGTCGTTCGCGGGCACGGACCTACGTCCCTACTTCATGTATTCACGTGACAGGTTGTCGTTCGGGGTCTCGGCCTCAAGGCTTGCGCCGCATCTGCAACGACTGGTCACCGACGTCCAGTCCGATATCGAGGCTAACCGACGCAGTCACTACCCGGCCGTCAAGGATCTTGAACCGAGTGAGCGGATGCAGTTCGTCGACGCACTTCTTGAACGGGTCCAGCGCAACCCCGCTGGTACAGCGTTGACGGCAGCGCTGGAACTCGCGGAGAAGAACGCCGACATCGTCAGCGCGGTATGCGCGGCACTTCTACCGCTGCCACCCTCATCCATCCCACCTACCGCCGGGACCGCCGCTGTTCGCCGTCTGCCACTCGACGACGATGCTGTGGCTCAGCTCCTGCAGCGCTGGGAGGACGGCGACAACGCCCAGCTGCGGACTCTGGTGAAGGGCGCACGCGAAGCTGCCGCCAGAAAGAGGAACTAGTCGAGTGGGGACATCAGCCGATAGAGCAGCGGGAACCGGCGGTAACTGGACACCCCTCAAACACGCGACGAATGCCTACGTCCGGGGTCTCGGAAGATCTAACTCCAACGAGCGCGCCAACCGTGTCTTAGCACGCCACGTCCCACTTCTCGGGGGTACAGGCGAGGCTGCCGCCGGAGCTCGGGCAGGTCGATCTGGAATCACAAGACTGGGTGGACTGCTCACCGGCTTGGGAACGGGTACCGCTGCACAGGCACTGGCGGCGATCGGTCTGGCTCATCTAGTTGGCCAGGATCGATTCACCGTTCTCGACGAACTCGTCAGCTACATAGCTGGCGTAGGAAACGACCTCGACTCCGGTGCGGCTCGTGACGCCGCGTGTGATGTTCTCGACGAGGTATTCGGCGATGCTGACTCATGGGATGAGTTGAATGAGGTCAGCGTTGACCGCGATCAGCTTGGGGAAATCCTCGAACATTTCTTGGCGCTGTACGTCTATAACAGGGTTCCGGTCGTCGCTGAGCGCCTGAGTCGGTTGACCGACCCTGTCGCGATGCGGCGGGCAGACCAGCAGATGCGTCAGATCATCGCTGACCTTGTGGTGATCGAGTTGCCGGCGGACCCGCTTTCCGTCGATTGGAGTGGCCAGCAGGGCCGGGACATCGCTGCGCGCGCGGTCACATCTGCCTACGAACTGCTCTCCGCTCTCGAAGGCGAGGGCCACACGTGACCGATTACCGGGTTCGTATCCGCCCAGCCCCAACAACTCCGACCGGGCCGGAGGACCTTCGACTGCTCGATTGGGCGCCAGGGAGCGCGGCGTCGACTATCCAACTGGGTAACCGGGCAGGGTCTCGATTCCTAGCCGGATGGCGGGCACCGCGAGCGACCCTCGACCTTTTCCTTCTGGGGGCCAGCGTCTACTGCGTCGACAAGGCCACCCCCCGCGCCGCCGCGGCTGACGTGTGGACTCGCGACCTCTCAGTGGAGCTTCCTGTCGCGGATTCAGACGCGTGGGCAGCTGCGCCGTGGAAGGAGACTCTGGACTTCCTCACCGGCGACAATTGGGCCCTGAAGCCCTATCGCGACGACGCCTCTCCACTGGACGGCGTCGGGAGAGTGCCCGAAGACATCACGCCGGTAGCCGCAGTCGACGCTGTCAGTCTCTTCTCCGGTGGTCTGGACTCGTTGACCGGGGTGATTGACCTTCTCGAAGAAGACCCGAGCCGACGCTTGTGCCTCATCTCGCACAACGAGGGCGATCAGGCGTCTACGGCGCAGAAGAAGCTCACCGATGCCTTGTGCGAGCACTACGGGGAAGACCGTCTGGAACTGCGGAGCATCTTCCTTCGCCCGGCACCCACCGCCGCGGGGCAAGCGCGGCCACTTCCGAGAGAAAGGGAAACCACGACTCGCGCGCGGTCGTTGCTGTTTCTCACAGCGGGGCTCGCCCTCGCTGCGTCGGTAGGGCCTGAAGTTCCCGTCTACATACCGGAGAACGGTTTCATCGGCATCAACGTTCCGCTCACTCGTGCACGGTCGGGTAGCTACAGCACACGTACGACCCACCCCCATTTCATGCATCTGCTACGCATGGCAGTTGACGCTGTCGGCGTACGCAACCCGATCCTCAACCCGTTCCGCCTAAAGACCAAGGGTGAGATCCTCGCGGGTTCTCGAAACCCTGAACTTCTTCGGGTCCTCGCGCCGCACAGCATCTCCTGTTCCCACCCAGAGGCGGCCCGCTACGCCGAACGAGAGCAGGGCAACTGCGGGTACTGCTTTCCCTGCCTCATCCGTCGGTCCTCGATGGCCACTGTCGGCTGGGACACTTCGCAGGGCTATGCATGGGACGCACTCACTGGTGAGGGCCTGCTCGACCGTGAGACGCAGCGGGCCGCGGACCTCCGAGCCGTCATCAACTCGGTGTACTCGGACAGGCCGGATCGTGACGTTCTCCGCAACGGACCGATCCCGAATGGCGAGCATCGTGAGTTCCTGCGAGTGTGGCGCACGGGCACAGAAGAATTACGGTCCTGGTTCAACGGCGCTTCGGGCGCCACCGCCGAAATCGTCGAGAGGTTGAAGTGAGTGCTGTTCGACTGCTCGACACGCACTGTCACGTGTCCGCTTATACGGACCCAGTGGCGATCCTGCGCGAAGCTGACGAGGCGGGAGTCGGGGTCGTCGCGGTCACAGAGGACCCCGACGAGTATCGACGGCTCCGTACCCGACTTGGCAGGCGTGAGCACGTCGAGGTAGCGCTCGGGTTGCACCCGCTGCGGGCAGCGGCGTTCGGCCCGACCGAACTCGCTCGGTTCTTTCGGCTTGTGCCGCAGACGAATTGGATCGGCGAAGTGGGCCTCGACTACTCGCGTGCCGGCGCAGCTACCGCCAAGGCGCAGCAACGCGTTTTCGACGTCGTACTGACAGAAGCTCAGCCTGGGAGACATCCCTTGACTGTTCATAGCCGGGGCGCAGAGAAGGACGTCGTTCGTCGCCTCGCTGACGCCGGACTGCCGGCTGTCCTGCACTGGTACAGCGGCCCGGTGAACCTCATCGGCGAGGCACTTCAAGCAGGCTTGTACTTCTCGATCAACGTCGCGATGACGCGCTCCCGGAAGTTTCCCACGCTGATGCGGGAGATACCCCAAGATCGGATCCTGCTGGAGACAGACGGCCCATACGCCAAGGACCACGGGCGGCCGGCACGTCCAGACCGGTTAGACGACGTAGCGACGGCGATCGGCTTGTTCTGGGGAACAGACCTCGCTGCCACGACGAAGATCGTGCATGCCAATCAGTCGATGTTCCTGAACCGCTCATAGCGGAGCGCCGGCACCGCGACACGCACGCATCGTGAACTCTCAGTTGTGACCGTCGCGGCAACCTACTCTCATTCCTGCAGGACGTCGAGCATGGAGGCAGCAGGGTTATGGGTTCGATCCACGAGGTGATGGACGCATTCCGCGAAGCGCCGTCGAACTCGGAACGCGGGACCAAGTTCGAGAAGCTCATGGTCCGCTACTTCGACCTTGATCCGCTGCTGTCGCAGCAGTACGGCGAAGTGTGGCGGTGGATCGACTGGCCTGGGCGTAAAGGCAAGCCCGACACCGGAATCGACCTCGTCGCCCGCGAGCGCGACAGTGGTGAGTACACGGCGATCCAGTGCAAGTTCTACGAGCCGACGCACCAGCTCCGCAAGGAGGACATCGACTCGTTCTTCACCGCGTCGGGCAAGAACCCGTTCACGAACCGAATCATCATCTCGACAACCGACCGGTGGGGAAAGAACGCCGAGGACGCCCTCGACGATCAGACGATTCCTGTGCAGCGAATCGGGCTAGCGGAGATCGCTGACTCGCCGATCGATTGGGACATCGCCTGGGTAGACGGCGACCTACAGATCGACGTCTCCGAGGCGACCCGTCACGAGCCGCGTCAGCATCAGGACACCGCGATAGAGAAGGTGTTCGCAGGTTTCGCCGCCGGCAACGACCGCGGCAAGCTGATCATGGCGTGCGGCACGGGCAAGACGTTCACCGCGCTCAAGATCGCCGAGCGCACCGCAACTGAGAACGGTGGCAGCGCACGGATTCTGTTCGCAGTCCCCTCGATCTCCCTGCTGAGCCAGACGCTGCGGGAGTGGACGGCGCAGACGCAGCTGGACCTGCGTGCGTTCGCTGTCTGCTCGGACACAAAGGTGTCCCGCGCGGCGGAGGACATCAACACGTACGACGTGGCGATTCCGGTGACCACGAACGCGGCGAGGCTGGCACACGAGATGGAGCACCGCAAGCGCGCCAAGGGCATGACGGTGGTGTTCACGACCTACCAATCGCTGCCGGTCATCGCCGACGCACAGAAACTGGGCGTAGCGCCGTTCGATCTGGTGATCTGCGATGAGGCGCACCGCACCACCGGCGTCACGCTGGAGGGGGTCGACGAGTCGAACTTCGTGCGGGTCCACGATGAGGACTACCTTCATGCGACCCGCCGCTTGTACATGACGGCGACGCCGCGGATCTACGACGAAACAGTGAAGGCGAAGGCTGATGAGCACTCCGCCGAGATCACCTCGATGGATGACGAGACGAAGTACGGTCCTGAGTTCCACCGTCTGTCGTTCGGGGAGGCCGTGGAACGGGGCCTGCTCACCGACTACAAGGTGCTGGTGCTCACCGTGGACGAGGAGATGGTCGCCGCGCCGTTGCAGGCCCAGCTTGCTGGCCCCGATGGGGACTTGCGCCTCGATGATGCGACGAAGATCGTCGGTGCCTGGAACGGTCTCGCCAAACGTGCCGGCAAGACCCCGGACGGTCAGGGATTCGCTCCCGGTGAGGCACCGATGCGCCGGGCGGTCGCATTCGCGAAGGACATTGCCGCGTCAAAGAAAGTCGCGGACTTGTTCCCCCGAGTCGTGGAGACCTACCGCGAGATGCTCACCGACAGCATCGACGACGGCCACGATGTCAACACCACCAACCTCGATCTCGCCGTGCAGGTCCACCACGTTGACGGCACCTACAACGCCCTGGAACGCAACCGAGAGTTGCAGTGGCTCAAGGCACCTTTGCCCGAGAACGAGTGCCGCATCCTGTCCAATGCGCGGTGCCTGTCCGAGGGCGTCGACGTCCCAGCGCTGGACGCGGTGATGTTCCTGCACCCCCGCAACAGCGTCGTCGACGTCGTGCAGTCGGTGGGCCGCGTGATGCGCAAGGCCGAGGGTAAGGACTACGGGTACATCATCCTGCCAGTCGCCGTTCCCGCCGGTATCTCACCGGCGCAAGCACTTTCGGATAACCGCCGTTTCAAGGTGGTGTGGCAGGTCCTCAACGCTCTGCGCGCCCACGACGACCGGTTCAACGCGATGGTCAACTCGATCGCACTGAACACCACCTCGCAACTTCAAGCCACCGGAAAGGGTTCCGATCAACTCCTCGGGGGCCACATCGGCCCGACGGCGGACAACCCGGAGAGCATCGGTAGCCGCGAGAGCGCCGGCCCTACTGGCAGTAGGGAGACAAGTTTCGATCCCGCCGCGGGTGTCGCGGACGGGAACAGCACCGATGGTGGACAGTTGGCGTCGCAGATGGCGTTGTTCTCGCTGTCGGAGTGGCAGGAGGCCATCTACACCCGCATCGTCGACAAGGTCGGCACCCGCACCTACTGGGAGGACTGGGCCAAGGACGTCGCTGACATCGCCGCTGCCCTGATCGCCCGGATCAAAGTTCTGATCGACGGGGCCGACCCAGCGGTGAATGAGGCGTTCGCGAAGTTCCATAAAGGCTTGCAGGACAACCTCAACGACTCCATCACCCGTGACGACGCGATCTCGATGCTCTCGCAGCACCTGATCACGGCGCCGGTCTTCGACGCTCTGTTCGCTGGCCACGAGTTCGCGGCGCACAACCCGGTGTCGAAGACGATGCAGGCGATGGTCGATCAGCTCGGCGGGGCTGGTCTGGAAGCCGAGACCGAGCACCTCGAAGGCTTCTACGACTCGGTGCGGATCCGCGCCTCGGAGGTCACCACCGCCGACGGCAAGCAGCAGGTGATCGCCGAACTCTACGAGAAGTTCTTCAAAGTCGGCTTCGCCAAACAGGCTGAGGCACTGGGCATCGTCTACACCCCGGTCGAAATCGTCGACTTCATCCTCCGCGCCGCCGACCACGCCTCCCGCGAAGCCTTCGGCCGGGGCCTCACCGACGACGCCGTACACGTCCTCGACCCATTCACCGGCACCGGCACGTTCATCACGCGGCTTATGCAATCGGGTTTGGTTCGTCCAGAGGACCTCGCTCGCAAGTACGCCAACGAGCTGCACGCCAACGAGATCATGCTGCTCGCGTACTACATCGCCGCGGTAAACATCGAGACCACCTACCATGCACTCACCAAAGCCGAGTACAGCCCGTTCGAGGGAATCGTCCTCACGGACACGTTCCAGATGACCGAAGACGACGACTCGATGGACACGGAGATGTTCCCGCAGAATAACTCTCGGATCGTGAAGCAACTCTCCGCACCAATTCATGTCATTGTCGGTAACCCGCCTTTCCGTAGAATGTCGGTGTGTTGTGGCAGGTTCTGTTGCTGTGGAACAACACGACGACGGCTCCCGCTGGAGGTTGTGTTGGGCGCGCCAGCCTAGCCGGTCGTACACCGCGAGGTCCGATGTCCTTGCAGACTTCCCGGATCTAGCCGAGCGTGAGGCTGCGCTCGGAATTCGCCCCGGGCAGCCGTTTCTCCTGATGGCCGATGGCCGTCCGGACGTTGAGGTCCTGGAATTCTTCCGGTCGGCGGCGTTCCAATCGTTGGCGGCCGGGTCGCAGGAGTCCTACGCCCCGGACATCCAGCTGTTTCTCTCCTTCCTGTCCGTTCAAGGCATCGACTGGAGAACAGCGACGTTCGAGCATCTTGCCGACTATGAGTTCTGGCGGCGACGCGACCAGAAGAACCCGGATCGTGTTGGTGCGGCTACATTTTCACGAGATCTGGCGGCAATCAAGAAGTTCTACGACTGGCAGCAGTGGCGCGGCAACGTGGCTGTTTCTCCTGTCAGCCGGCACCAGTCCAGCTCGACTGGGGACTCGGACTCCACGCGGCTGCAGCCGAACGCTGTCCGCTCGGTCCAATTGAAGTGGCTGACGCCCCGAGCCTACAAACGCTGGCGCGACGTCGGCCTCGGCGGCTACCGCGGCGACGGACGACGGGATGCGACCTGGCGAGGCCGCAACGACGGCCGCAACGTCGCGTTCGCCGAAGCTCTATGGTCAAGCGGACTGCGACTGCGGGAAGCCGGAACACTGGTCCTGGGAGAAATCCCCAACGCTGACAGCCAAGTGCGCTACGCCAAGGCCCGAGTCGGTCAAGCCGTCGCGAAAGGTCGCGGCCGCGATTTCTGGATCAGTACCGCAGCACTGAAACACATTGACAATTACCGTATTTCAACCCGAGCGGCGGCTGTTGTCCGGGCCCATTCCGAAGGTCGCTACGACGCACTGACCGACATCAAGATCGTCGACACGGTGGACCATCACCGCCGTGTCCACTTCACCAACCGGGACGGCAGCAAGGGGACGATCCCGCTGGACAGCCTCGACGCGGATGATCGGCTCAACTTCTACATCACCACCGATCGCGGGCTTGAACCATGGATGGTGTGGCTATCCGAAGCCGGTTTGCCGTTGCCGTACCGCACCTGGGAGGCGATCTTCTCCACGGCCAACGATCGGTGTCAGACCCTTGGGGTAGACATCCATTGTCACCCGCATATGCTGCGCCACTCGTTCGCCCTGAGGATGTTGGTCACGTTGATCTACGCACACGAACGCAAGATGGGCATCACCCCTGCCGAACGCCGCGAGTATCGCCACATCTTCGGTGACCCTTGGGTTTTAGTTCAAACGTTACTGGGCCACGCAAACTTGGAAACCACACGCAACTGCTATCTCGAACCCGTGTCGGGACTGCAGGTCGACCTCTTCCTCAATGACGACATGGCCGAGGACGCATCGATCGCCGACTTCATCACGCACATCGCGGCAGCGGCTCCCGGAATCGTCGACACCGAGGAGCAGTGAGCGGTGGCCTCGCGTAGAACAGCGGCACTCCCGGCAGGCAAGTACGCCCGACCCAGCCCGGTAGACCCTGAGCTTCGGCAGCTCTGCTTCACCGACGAGGCGGGACGCACGAGGACATTCTCATTCGATGACGTCCACGGGCCCGCCGAACTGATCGACGACCTGGTCACCGCACTGGCGAACGGATCCCAATCCGGTGGTCGTTGGCGCACACTGGCGACCGTTGATGCGGCGGTAAGTGCCGCGCGGCAACTCATCACCTACCTGGGTACGGAGTTTCCTGAGGTCCACACGATTGCTGACTTCGGGCCCGAGGTGTGGTGGGCGTGGAGGACTGTCAAGGAAAGCCAGGCCCGTTGGCCGGGGCAAGTGAACCTCATGCGGGCCGTGCTGTCGGAGTCCCCGCGCCTTCCTGAAACCACACGGAAGGCGATGCGAGCGAAGGCGGTCAAGCCTCGGAAACGCTTGCCGGAGAATGATTCCTACAGCCGCGACGAGTTCGGACGGATCCGCAATGCCGCCAAGGGCGAGGTCCGTCAAGCGCTCCGAAGAATCCGGACCAACACCGAGAGGCTGCACCAGTACCGCGAGGTTGGCGACGTCGGGGACGGAATCACGTTCAATGTCGGCGGGACTCGTTGGAACACAGGATCCCTTCTGGAGTATCTGTCGCGAAACGGGATGCTTCCCTCTCAGTACCTCGCGAACCGGGTGGTCCTGAAGGGCTGCTTCGACCTGGCCGGTGTGTCGAATCCGGCGCAGGCGCTGTTCCCGTCTATACGGGAAATCTATTTCTTGATGGTACTTCTCGTGTGTGAGCGAGGATTCAACCTCTCGGTCATGGACAACCTCACGGTCACGTCGTTCAGGGCATCCGACGGTGCTGGTGAAGACTCGGTATATACCGTCAACACCGACAAACCGAGAAGAGGGATCAAGCGCTTCAGCGCCGAAATCCTTGCCGGCGAGGCCGGCAAGCTGTGGGAGAACGCCGTCCGCTTGACCGAGCCATGCCGCACGGCACTGGAAGTGCTCGGAACCCCGTCGGAGAAGTTGCTCATCGCCCACCGGCACAAGAACCTCACCGGCGATGGTCCGTTCCGGCAGGAATGGTTGACCGCGGGCATCGGCGATCACTACATGGCCGATGCGGGCCTATTGACAGACGGCGGGACAGCGTTGCGGGTGAGTCTGCGAAGGCTGCGGTTGTCCGAGCAGGTGTTGAACCAACATGCCCGGCAGAACAGCGAATCCGTCAGCGAAGACACCTACCGCAGCCCAGACCCGGCCACCGCAGAAGGGGCCGCCGACACCATCATTGACGGACAAGCCGATGCTGTGGCTCACGCCAAAGCCACGGTCACGATCCGCTCGCTGAATGCCGCTGAAGTGGCCGCCGCCCGCACCGACCCGGAAACCTCCGCGACACAGCTTGGCATCCCGGTGCCGACACTGAAGCTACTGCTCGCTGGAAGCCTCGACACCGCCGCCACCGCGTGCACCGACTTCTTGAACAGCCCATTCTCCGCCCACCCAGGCGAGCCATGTCCGGCCTCATTCTTCGCCTGCTTTACCTGTACAAACGCCGTCATCACCCCTGATCATCTGCCGCGGCTGGTCACACTGCTGGATGCCCTCGACAACGTCGCCACCCTCGTTGCCCCAGCCCGGTGGGAGTCCGACTACCGAGACCACTACGGCCGACTGCAAGCGATTCTCGACCAGAACGCAACCAACGCCGAGATCGGCGATGCCCGCCGCCACGTCACCGACGCTGACCGCGAAGTCGTCACCGCGCTCATCGCAAGGAATCTCGACGCGTGAGCACCGCAGCACCCAACTCGTGGCCACAACAGACTGGTCAGCTCGAACTTGACGACGCCGAACCGGTCATCGCCGACATCGAACGCGTGCCTGAAGCACGGCGAGGAGATCTCTCCACCGTGGGCGACAACCGGTGGGATCTCACACCGTTGGTACAGAAGCAGACCGTGTCGGGCGCGTTGAGCATCGCCTTCGACACCTTCCCGCCGCGCTATGTAGCCACGGCCAAGCGACTGATCTGGGCGAGCATCAACAAGCCGACACCGCTAGAAGATTTGGAGCGCTCGTCTGCGGCGCGTAGTCAACTCGCTCCGGCAACGGTGTGCACGTTCGCGCGCTTCCTGCGGCAGTGGATGACGTGGCTGGCAGAGAAGGACATTCACAAATTCAGTGCGGTCACCGACGCCATCTACGACGAATACGCCGAGCACCTCAAACGACACCGCGGCTCCCGCGAGAACGTGGGCAACATACTCTTCGCTGTCACCCGTACCTGGCTCTACGCTCCCTACCTCCCCGACGCCGACCGCCTCGCACGCCCACCGTGGGAAAACAGTCACATCGGGCGCACATCGATTCTTGGTCCTGCGAACTGGTCGAGCGAGAACAAGACCACCCCAATCCACCCGCAGACGATGGCGGGCCTTCTCGTTTGGGCACTGCGCTTCGTCACCGACTTCAGCGACGACATCCTTACCGCAAAGTCACTGAAAGCCACACCCCGTGACGTCCCGGCGTGCCTCCAGGCCCTGACGCCCTATCAACGGTTTCGCGCGTATGTTGAAGAGCGGCGTCAGGATTCACAGACGGTGCCTGGTTGGGTGGCTTCTAACCGGCCGCATATGCGTTCTCTGGCAAAGGGATTCATCGGCTGGCAGCTCGGTCTGTCTCCCGAAGAAACAATGGCGATGAACCCGCACTGGCCGATAGCCGGCCTGAGTGCCAGCGACGAAGCGCACCTACCGATGCCGATCACAGGCTCCGTCGACGCGAAGGACTGGGCCCCGGCGATCAACTTCTATGAAGTTGAGGAGCTCTGCCGTCACCTGGCCACCGCCGCGTTCGTCGTCGTCGCGTATTTGACCGGGATGCGCGGGGAGGAGTGCCGCGCATTGGAGCGTGGCTGCTGCCGAACTCACACTGACCCCACGACCGGGCAACTCCATTACCGCATTCACGGAAGAACCTTCAAAGGCGCACTTGATAAGTCGGGCAACGCAGTACCCGCCGGCGTCGAGAGGGAACAGCCGTGGCTGGCCATCGCACCCGTGGCGAAAGCCGTCGCCGCGATGGAAGCACTGAACCCCACCACCGACCTTCTGTTTCCGATCGATGCGTTCTCGCTATGGCCCTGCGATGTGAACGCGGGAAAGGCCGTGCACGCCCGCATGGTGCGCGACCGTATCCAGGACTTGATCGATTGGAGCAATCGCGCCGCCGTAAGACTCGAACGTCCTCACGAGGTGATCCCCGCCGATCCCGAGGAAGCAGTGACCGTCAAGCGGTTCAGGCGCACACTGGCCTGGTTCATCTACCGCAAACCAGGCGGCCGAGTGGCCCTCGGCGTGCAGTACGGACACCTGCGCGGCTACACCACCGACGGCTACGGATCACGGGTCGCCAGCGGCCTCCGAGACGTCTTCCCGATGGAGGAAGCGCTCGCCCGAGCCGACTACCTCGAAGACGCACATCAACGCCTCGAAGACGGTGAACAGGTCAGCGGCCCGGCCGCAGGCCGCTACACCCAGGCCATCCATCTCTTCGACCGGCAGTTCCGCGGGCGCTACATGAGCAACAAGCAGGCAGCTGCCCTGCGCGCCAACCCCCAACTGCGCATCTACGACAACCCGCAACAGTTCGTCACCTGCTGCTATGACCAGTCCAAGGCCCTATGCCACCCCGACCGCCAGGTCACGACAAGCCAGCACCGATCACCTGATGTCTCACACTGCCAACCCGGATGCGGCAACATCGCCCGAACCGACCAGAACATCGCCCAGATCGTCGACACAGTCACTCAGCACCAGGCCGAGATCGCCTCGCCCACAACGCCGATACCGCTGCGAGGCCGGCTTGAACAACGCATCACTGCCCTCCAAGCCATTGTCGACGAGCACCATGACGCTAAGGAGTTGTCATGACCGATCGGGCTGACGATGATGTGCGCCGCGCGATCCGCGACGCCATGGACCGCCTCATCGCCGGCAAGCCGCTGCACTCCGACGGCAAACTCACCGTGAAGTCACTCGCCGAGGAGGCCCGCGTCAAGCGATGGCTCCTCACTCACCGGCACACCGACCTGCAGGACGAATTCCGGGCACGCATCACGAAGCGCTCTGTGGAACCGCCGGCGATACGGGCACTGCAGGAAGAAATGGTCGCGGCCGCTAAGACGGTGAAGGCACTGACCGCCGATATCACCGCCCTCAAAGCGACGATCCACCAACTCGAACGAGTCATCCAGGTGCTGGCACTAGAGAACCACAAACTCGCGCCTGGTGGATCTGGCGTAGGCAAAGTCGTCCCTCTACACAGCACGGACATTTCAGGATGACAACGGGACAGCAATTCACCACGAATCACAGGACTTCAACGGTCAGCGCAACTGAAATCTACGGCGTCCGCGGCGACGTGCCGATACACCTTAAACCGGCACCATCCTCCGTTAAGCTCGCTCAAACCCGATTACACCGGGTTATCGCCGGAGCGGAGGTAGCGATGTCGGAGCCTTGGTTGTCGGCTGAGGAGATCGCTGCCCACCTCGGAGTCACCAAGGACACCGTCTACTCGTGGATCTCCGACAAAGCGATGCCCGCCCACAAGGTCGGCCGCCTATGGAAGTTCCAGGCGAGCGAGGTCGACGGTTGGGTACGCAGCGGCGGGACAGGGGCGAAATAAACGTGGGCACACGCTTGGAAGACCTTCAAGCCGGCCTACGGCTATCAGGACTGTTGCCGCAGCCGGTGTTGATCGTGGCGGTGCTGTCCCATGGCGCTGACGCCATTACCGTGACCTACCAGGACGCCGATGGCGGCCTGGGCCAGCGCCTGCTGTATCGGGCTGACGAACCATCCCTGTCGATCGAGACCCCAGCCAGCCGCTGGCAGTTCGACGCTGACCCGGTCGAGTTTCGTCTGGTGGCCGAGGCGCTGCGGATCCGGATGGCCGGCTTGCACGACCCGATGGTGGCCGTGTCCTCCAGCGCGGTCGACCCCCTGCCGCACCAGATTCGCGCCGTCTACGGCGAGCTCTTGCCGCGGATCCCGCTGAGGTTCCTCCTCGCCGATGACCCTGGGGCCGGCAAGACGATCATGGCCGGACTGTACGCCAAGGAGCTGCTGCTGCGGGGAGATCTGAGCCGGATGCTCATCATCGCCCCGGGCAGCCTAGTCGAGCAGTGGCAGGACGAGCTTGCCGCGAAATTCGGGATCACCGCCGAACTGCTGTCCCGCGAAATGATCACCAGCCTGGTCGACAGCAACCCATTCACCCGCTATCCGATTCTGATCGCCCGAATGGACCAGCTTGCCCGTAACGACGACCTGCTAACGCTGCTGGACGCCAGCGACTGGGATCTGATCGTGGTCGACGAAGCCCACCGCATGTCGGCGAATTATTACAGCGGAGAGCTCGACACCACTCGCCGCTACCAGCTGGGCCAGCGGCTGGGCGCGATCACTCGGCACCTTCTGCTCATGACCGCCACGCCACACGCGGGAAGCGAGTCCAGCTTCCAAGCATTCATGGCCCTGCTCGACCCCGACCGATTCGAAGGCGAATACCGCTCCGGAGCACACACCACTGACACCGCTGGCCTAATGCGCCGGATGGTCAAAGAAGAGCTGCTCACATTTGAGGGCAAGCCCTTGTTCCCCGAGCGCATCGCCGAGACCGTGCCCTACCAACTTTCCCCTGGGGAAAAGCACCTCTACGACGAAGTCACCCACTACGTGCGAGAGGAAATGAACCGGGCTGAGCGGCTCGGCACCGACAACCCTCGCGCCCGCACCGTCGGCTTCGCCCTGACCGTGCTCCAGCGCCGGCTGGCCTCCAGTACCCATGCGATCCTGCGCTCGCTGCAGCGCCGACGTGAACGGCTGGAAGCCAAACGCCAGGAGATGCTCAACCCACGCTTCTCGCAGATGGAAGACGAGATGTCCCTCCTGCCGTGGACACGGCTGGAAGACCCCGACGAACTCGACGCCGAGGAAACCGAGAACCTGGAAGAGGCCGTCGTCGACGCCGCGACCGCAGCGCAGACGGTCGCCGAACTCGACATTGAGATCGCTCAACTGTCCGCCCTGGTCAACCTCGCCAAATCGGTCAGCGACAGCGGCGAGGACCGCAAGTGGACCGAGTTGCGGTCCCTGCTGCTCGATGAGCCACTACTACACAGCGATAACGGGCCGCGCAAGCTGATCATCTTCACCGAACACCGCGACACCCTCAACTATCTGACCCACCAGATCCGCAACGTCTTAGGCCGCGCCGATGCAGTGGTCACGATCCACGGCGGCACCCGACGCGATGAACGCCGCGTAGTCCGCGAGGCCTTCACCCACGACCCTGACGTCCGTGTCCTAGTGGCCACCGATGCCGCTGGAGAGGGTTTGAATCTTCAAGCGGCACATCTGATGATCAATTACGACTTGCCGTGGAACCCGAACCGCATCGAGCAGCGATTCGGACGCATTCACCGCATCGGCCAGAAGCAAACCTGCCGACTATGGAACCTAGTCGCCGACGACACCCGCGAGGGCCAGGTCTTCACCCGGCTACTGGAGAAGATGGAAGCGCAACGCACAGCCTACGGGGGCCGACTGTTCGACGTACTCGGGGATGCCTTCAACGATCAGCCGCTGAGCAAGCTGCTCATGGAAGCCATCCGCTACGGCGATGACCCCGCCCGCCGCGCCGAGTTGGAGCGGGTCGTCGACGCCGAAATCGCCAAAGGCACCGAAGACCTTCTGCGGGAACGCGCCCTGGCCCGTGAGTCGCTAACTCCTCATCAGCTCAACCTGTTGCGCCGACAGATGGACGAGGCCCGCGCCCGGCGGCTGCAGCCCTACTACATCGAGTTGTTCTTTCGCGATGCATTCAAACGGTTCGGGGGCCGCATAAGTCGTCGCGAACAGGGCCGCTACGAGATACCCAACGTGCCGGCCACCATCCGTACGCGCCAGCGCCCCGGGGCGGTAATTCCCATAGCCACCCGCTACGAACGGACCACCTTCGAACCGGACTGCGTCGACGCCGATGATGCTCGTCGCGCCGAACTCTTGGCCCCCGGGCATCCGTTGATGGACACCGTTTTGGACGCCACGATCGAAAGCCACCGCAATGCCCTGGAGTCCGGGACGCTGCTGTTCGACCCGACGGACCCCGGCACCGAACCACGCCTCATTGTGGCGCTGACTGCCGAGATCGTCGACGGCACAGGGACGGTGGTGTCCAAACGCTTCGAGTTCGTCACCCTCGCCGGCACCGGCGGCGCAATGCTCGCGGGCGCTGCCCCCTACCTGGACCTGCAGCCGCTGCCAGCACAAGCCCGCCCCGCAGCCCAATCCGCCCTCACCGGTGACTGGCTCAAAACCGGTGTCGAACAGCTGGCGACATCGTGGGCCGTAACCAACGCCCAGCCACAGCACCTCGAAGAAGTCCGCGAACAACTGCTTCCCCTGATCGAGAAAACAAGGGCTGCGGTACGGCAACGGCTAGTGCAGCAGATCAATTTCCTTGATGCTGAGGCCGCCCGGCTCCGTGATGCCCAAAGTTCCGGCAAGACAGGACGATCCCGTAAGAACCGACAAAGCCCCGACCGTCTCGAAGTCCGTGCTCGCGACCTTGAAGCCCGACTGGAACGCCGCACGGCCCAACTCGATGCCGAAGCCCAACTGGCTGCACGACCACCTAGTGTCGTCGGCGCCGCACTCGTCATTCCCGCTGGCCTCGTCGCCGGCCCAATCGCGACGTACGCCAAAGAAACCGCGGGCATCGAACGTCGCGCCGTCGACGCTGCTCTGGCCGCCGAACGCGCCCTCGGCCGCGAACCAATCGAAATGCCCCACAACAACACCGGCTACGACATCCACTCCACCACACCCGAAGGCGAGTCCGTCTTCATCGAAGTAAAAGGCCGCATCGCCGGCGCCGAAGATGTCACCATCACCCTCAACGAAGTCCTCCTCGGCAAGAACGTGCCCGCCGCCCACCGACTCGTCCTCGTCGAGGTCAGCCCCGACGGCACCGAACACGACAGACTCCGCTACATCGCCGAACACTTCCGCAGCATCAACCTCGGCGACCTCGCCGCCACCGACGTAAGGCTCAACTGGGCCAAGACCTGGGCCAAAGGAACACCGCCATGCTGACCACCCAAATCCCGACAAACCGACCACCCAAAGGACACCACCGGTGACTGCCACCCCCAAACGCAAGCTGATCGAGGTCGGTATTCCGCTCAAGACCATCAACGAGGCGTCTGCGCGGGAAAAGTACATCCACCACGGCCATCCTTCGACCCTGCACCTCTGGTGGGCAAGACGTCCCCTTGCCGCCGCCCGAGCAGTCTTGTTTGCTCAACTGGTCGATGACCCATCGTCGAATCCCGACAGATTTCCTACTGACGAAGATGTTGCGCTCGAGCGCAAACGTCTGCATGATCTGATAGAGCAGCTCGTAGTCTGGGAGAACTCAAATAACGCGGAAATCCTGGCAAAGGCACATCAGGAAATCTTGGACTCCACAGGCGGCCACCCGCCCCCAATACTCGATCCCTTCGCGGGTGGCGGAACAATTCCGTTGGAAGCCGAACGGCTTGGACTTAAAGCAAATGGCTCCGACCTAAATCCAGTGGCGATCCTCATCACCAAAGCGCTGATCGAGATTCCACCCAAGTTCGCGGGCCGCCCACCGGTCTCACCCGACGTTGCCCGCGATCAGCTCACGCACCCTTGGCCAAAAGCCACAGGGTTAGCCGAGGATATCCGCTGCTACGGCCAGTGGATGCGCGATGAGGCCGAAAAACGCATCGGCCACCTATATCCGAAAGCCGCCTTGCCCGACGGCTCAGACGCCACTGTGATCGCCTGGATATGGGCACGCACGGTCACATGCCCCAACCCTGCATGCGGCATCTCCATGCCGTTGGTCCGCTCTTGGTGGCTCGGCAAGAAGAAGGGTAAGGAGGCGTACGTCGTGCCATCCGTGGTTAACGGCACAGTCCACTTCACAATCGGAAAAGATCCCGATAATGCGCCGACCGCCCAGAACGACGGCACCGTAGACCGAACCGGGGCAACGTGTATTGGCTGTAGAGCCGTCGTGGAACTTGGCTATGTTCGCAGCGAGAGCCGGGCGGGTCGTTTAGGCGAGCAATTGATGGCAACGGTTGCCGAGGGAAACCGTAACCGCATCTACTTGCCACCGTCTCCCGACCAAACAGCTGCAGCGCAGGTTGGCCGCCCTCATGATGCGCCCGATGGCGAGATCCCGCCACAGGCCCCGAGTTTCAGGGTGCAGGCCTATGGTTTCAAGAACTACTCTGACCTCTTTACTGGACGGCAGTTGGCCGCCCTGACGACCTTCAGTGATCTCGTCGGCGAGGCGCGGCAACACGTTCTCGAAGATGCCCTTGACGCCGGCATGGCTGAGGGCGACCGACTTGAGGCCGGAGGAAGCGGAGCGGCCGCCTACGCCGACGCTGTCGCTACCTACCTCGGACTAATTGTGTCGCGTCTCACGGAATACCACTCTTCACTCGCTAGGTGGGCAAGTAATCCCCAGATGGAGATAGTGGTTTCAGTGTTCGGCCGTCAAGCACTCCCGATGATATGGGATTTCGCCGAGGGAAACATGTTCGCAGAATCAGCCGGCACACACCTTCGCATGACCGAAGCGGCGGCGCGCGTCGTCGCCTGCGTCCCGGCAACAAGCACCGGAACCGCCACCCAGCGCGACGCCCAGTCCGTCGACTCGGAGGGCTGTCTCATATCGACGGACCCGCCGTACTACGACAACATTGGCTATTCGGACCTTTCTGATTACTTCTACGTTTGGTTGCGCCGCTCACTCCGAAACATTCACCCGGACTTGTTCAGTACCTTGCTGGTTCCAAAGGTGCAGGAGCTCGTCGCCAACCCATTCAGGCACAACGGCAAGGATGGTGCGCGTGATTTCTTCGAACAAGGATTCCGTGAGGTTTTCCGTCGGGCACGTGAGACGGCTTTGCCTGATTTCCCGATTACCGTCTACTACGCGTTCAAACAATCTGAGACCACCGAGGGCGGTCAAGCTTCCACCGGATGGGAGACCCTCCTCGAAGGAATGATCCAATCTGGCTGGGCGGTGACGGCGACATGGCCGGTCCGGAGTGAGCGGGGTGTGCGTTTGCTCAGCGTCGGAACAAACGCTCTGGCCTCCTCAATCTTGTTGGCACTTCGACCCCGGCCGCTTGATGCTCCCCGTACGGATCGTCGCCGATTCATCGCAACGCTGAAGGCCGAACTTCCTGGCACATTGAAGGAATTGCAGCAAGGAGCAATAGCGCCGGTCGATTTGCCGCAAGCGGCGATTGGGCCCGGCATGGCCGTGTTTTCGAGATACTCAGCCGTTCTTGAAGATGATGGGTCAAAAATGCCCGTCCGGTCTGCGCTTGCGCGGATCAATGAGGTCCTGGACGAGGTCCTCATGGCCCAGGAGGGTGACTTCGACGCTGATACCCGTTTCGCCATTGCTTGGTTCCGCCAGTACGGATTCAGCGGGGGCCCCTACGGGGACGCGGACAACATTGCCCGCGCTCGAAATGCCTCGATTGATCATCTGGACCACGCGGGCATCCTGACCAGTCGGGCCGGCAAGGTTTCTCTTGTCGCCCCGGACAGGCTGGACCCTGCATATGATCCCGCGACAGACCCGTCCATTAGTACTTGGGAAGCGGTCATGCACCTCACGCGGTTGCTTGCTTCAGACGGAATCCCTGCTGCCTCGACGTTCTTGGCTATGGTGCCGGCATCGATCGAACGAGATCTCTGTAAGGAGTTGGCATTTCTGCTCTTCTCAATTGCGGAAGTTCGCAAGGAGACGAAGTTGGCGGTTGACTTCAACGCCTTGGGCACTGCGTGGAACGAAATTTCCTCGGGCGCAACGATAGCGGTCTCGCAGCCGGTTCAATCAACCATGGATTTCGAGGGGGCGTAAGTGGCTACGAGTAACCGTGAACGTATCCGGCTGGCACTTGAACTGCTCGGCCAGGCGCTGGACACATTCATTACCGGGGCGACGCGAGACAAGATTCCGCCGGACAAAAACTGGACGCTGCTGCTAGCGGCCAAAGACGCCGGCAAAGGGGCCAATGCCGACAAGAAGTACAACCCCGTCGACCCGCAGAACGGGTTACGAATGCTGACCGAGAACATCACCGGCAAGGCTATTCCGGGTTGGTATCCTTTCGGGGACAGACTATCTCGCGCAGAGCAGAGCTTGGCCAGCGAGATGCGGGAAGTTCGTGACCGCGAGGCACACCACGAGCCCTTCTCCACCGACGACGCCTATCGCGCACTGGATACCGCCGAGCGTCTCCTGCGGGCCATCGGGGCGCCCGATGCTGCAGATGAGGTCAAGCGGTCTCGCGTCGACCTGCGCCGCGTTTCCTCGGAGCAGGAGGACCGTCGCGTAGTCAAGGCCGCCGGCGCGACGGAGGTCGGCTCTACTGGCCTTCTACCGTGGCGAGAGGTACTGCGCCCCCATGACGACGTGGCCAGGGGAAATTTCCGGGCCGCTGAATTTGCCGCCGACCTGGCGATGGTGTCCCGTGGCGAGGGCGATCCTGAGTACACCGACCCCGTCGAGTTCTTCCGTCGCACGTTCCTCACAGGGGGCTTGCGTGATTTGATTACCCGTGCCGTTGGTCGGCTCTCCAGCGACATGAACGCCTCTCCAGTGATCAACCTGCAGACCAACTTCGGCGGCGGCAAAACCCACTCCATGCTTGCGCTGTGGCACCTCGCGTCGGGTCGGCCGGTTACCGACTACCCGCAGGAGATTCAGGACCTGCTCGGCCCGATCCGACTTGACCGCACTATCCGCCGCGTCGCTTTGGTTGGAAATCATCTCGAACCGTCCGGGCTCAAACCCAAACCGGACGGGACTAGGATCAACACCCTCTGGGGTGAGCTGGCCTGGCAGCTGGGCGGCAGCGAAGCCTATGAGGTCGTCGCCGAAGCCGACCGCACCTCCACCAATCCCGGCGACAGCCTGCGTCAACTGCTCGCGCAATATGCCCCCGCGGTCATCCTGATCGACGAATGGGTAGCCTATGCACGCCAACTCTACGGACGCGACGACTTACCCGGCGGCACCTTCGACACCCAGTTCACCTTCGCCCAAACTCTCACTGAGACTGCCAAAGCCGTTCCGGGGGCGCTTGTCGTCATCTCCATCCCCGCCTCAGCGCGGGACACTGACGGGGACGGTCTCATCAGCGAGGAAGAGGTCGGCGGCGAGAATGGACGCGAAGCGCTACGCCGCTTGCAGAACATCGTGCGCCGGGTGGCTGACCAGTGGAAGGCGGCAAACCCGGAAGAGTCCTTCGAGATCGTCAAGCGCCGACTATTTATTGCCCCCGATGGGGAGGACCTGGCCCAGATCAACGCCACCGCTAACGCGGTGGTCAAGTTCTACCGCCAGCACCACGCCGAATTCCCCAACGAGGTCACCGAAAACGCCTACATAGACCGCGTCCGCAGTACCTACCCGATCCACCCCGAATTGTTCGATCGGCTCTACCAGGAGTGGTCCACCCTGGAACGCTTCCAACGCACCCGCGGTGTGCTGCGGCTGATGAACACCATCGTTGGGTCGCTGTGGCGCAGCAACGACACCGCGCCGCTGATCATGCCCGGCTCGGTACCGCTGCGCGATTCAGAAGTTATGACCGAAATCACCCAATATCTGGAAGACCAGTGGAAAGTCATTATCGACACCGATGTCGATGGGGCCAATGCCATTCCTTCCCAAGTGGATCGGGACAATCCCGATCTACTGGGTAAGCGGTTCATCACCCAACGGCTGGCCCGTACCGTGTTCGTCGGCGCCACACCGACACTCAACAGCGCCCACAAAGGCGTTAACAAGCAGCGGGTATTCCTCGGCACCGCCTTGCCCGGTGACATACCGGGCAACTTCTACTCCGCGCTCAACCAGCTCGCCGACCGAGCAACGTACTTTTACTCGTCCGCCGAGCAGTACTGGTTCGACACCCAGGCCAACACCACCCGCACCGCCCGCGACTACGCCGAACGCCTTCACCCCGAAGAGGTGTGGGCTGAAGTCGTGCGTCGTCTACAGGACCACCGGACTCCAGCGGCCAACGGCTTCGCTGCGGTGCACGTCGCCCCTGATTCCTCGGCCGATGTTCCCGACGGACAGGAAGCACGGCTCGTGATCGTGCCTCCAGCCCACGTCCACGAACGCCGGCAGGGAACCGACTCACCGGCCTACCAGTGGTCGCACGAGGTATTGGAACGGCGCGGCACCGGCGTCCGCACCAACCGCAACATGCTGGTCTTTCTTGCCGCTGATGCGGCACGATACGAGGAACTGCAGGCCTCGATCCGCGATTACCTGGCCTGGAAGTACGTCCGCGACAACGCCGATGGCGTTCTCAACCTCACCTCCCAACAGCGTCAGCAGGCTGTCGAGCGCCTTGAGCGTTCGAACCGCACCGCCAAAGACAGGCTGCTGGGCGCCTACCACTGGGCATTGGTGCCCGCGCAACCCGACCCAACCCGTCCGCTGCAACTCGAAGCGATCAAAGCCGAAGGTAGCCCAGACAATCTGGCACTTCGAACAGCCGCCCGGCTCATGGAGAAGTCCGAGCTAGTTTTGCAGCGGGCATCAGCTGCGATCCGACTCGATCTCGACACCACATTGGCGTCGGTCTTCGACCGCGACGGCCACATCAGCTTGGGAACCCTGTGGGACTACTTCACCACTTACCCCTATCTCGCAAGACTCCGCGATCGGAAAGTCCTGGAAGACGGAATCCTATCGGTGCTTGATACGCCAATCGACTGGCAGAACCAAGGTTTCGCCCTAGCCGACGGTTGGGACGGATCGCGCTACAACGGTTTGGTACTGCCGACTGACCCAGACGGCGCTATCCCCGCTACCGTCGATGGACTCCTCCTTGTGCAACCACGGCGAGCTGAGCGGCAGCGCGAGCGCGACGTACCGCCGCCCGAACCGCCGGGGCCAGCACCTCCTGGTCCGGGTCCCGGCCCTCAGCGGCCCGGCCCGACGTCACCGCCGGTTCCACCGTCACCACCGAGGCCGGAACTGACGCGGTATTTCGGCACGGTGAAACTCAACCCCGACTTCTACGCACGCGACTTCGGCAAGATCACCAGCGAAGTCATCCAGCACCTGGCTGCCGTCGACGGGGTCCACCTGGAAGTCCGACTCGACATCACCGCCGTCGCCGACCGCGGCTTCGACGAATCGAAGGTTCGCACTATTAGGGAGAACTCCCAAACCCTCAAGTTCGAACAGTCGGCATTCGAAGCTGAGTAATTGCCAACACAATCCTCCAATAAGAAGACGGCAAGGTTCGCTGATCGTGGCCAGTGATTACGCGTTGGAAGAGCTCGGGCCCCGCGCCTTCGAGCAACTGACGGTTGCGTTGGCGAGGACAGTAATCGGCCCCGGCATCGAAGTTTATGGTTCAGGTAAGGACGGGGGCCGAGAAGCAACATTCGACGGTCCGATTCAATGGTCGAAGACCAACCCTGACAGCCGGTGGGACGGCTACACCGTGATCCAGGCGAAACAGCGCGAACATGTAGCTTCGCCCGCTGACAACTTGAACTGGCTCAAGATCGAGATCAGGAATGAGTTCGCCAGGTGGATGAAGCCCGAGAGCAAACGAGGCAGATTCCCCGAGTACGTCCTCTTCGTGACTAATGCGCGACTGTCTGCTGAAGCTGGCAGGGGAGGTGTTGATCAGATTCATCGATATGTGCAGGCCCAACTGGATCACGAACACAGCTCCGATGGCGACCTGCCGAGGACGCTCCGCGGACGTGGCCTTCGCGACGTGAAGATCTGGCATCGAGACTATCTGAACGCGGCAATCTCCAATGACGCCGACGTCCGGGCGGCGTTTCCCATGCTGCTCACAGTTGGCGACATACTCACCCGGGCAACTGCATTGCCAGGATTCGTCGAGGCACAGCAGTTCGCTCCCGTTCTGGTTGACCACGCCCAAACAACGCTGCGTCACGAGCAATGGGTGCGTTTCGATGAGGCTGGAGATTCCGCGTCTACCCGCAGACCCGTTGATCGAGTGATCGTGGACCTACCTGCCCACGACGGCACCGAACGTCTATCGGTGCTGCGACACTGCATCGAACGCGGCGACAGTGTGCTTCGGAGAAGCAGTTGGCTGTCGACTGGTCCACGTCACCTCGTTATCACCGGCGCACCCGGCAACGGCAAGAGCACGCTGACCAGATATTTGACTCAGGTCTATCGTTCGCAGTTCATTGAAGATGAGACGAACCAGCCGACAATCACCGAATTGTGCGCCAATACCAGGGAATCCCTGCTTCGAATCGGCGTCCCGACCCCGTCGAGCCGGCGTTGGCCGCTACGGGTGGAACTCGCCCAAATGGCAGCCGAGATGGGCCCAGCAGGTGGGCCAACATTGCGGCGTTGGCTGTGCGACCGCATCACCGAAAATGCGTCCATCAACATCCAACCCGTGACGTTAGACCACTGGATGAAGGCTTGGCCCTGCGTGGTCTTCTTCGACGGACTCGACGAAGTCACGTCTCCATGGTTGCGTCAACGCGTTCTCGGCGAGATCACCGGCTTCTTCGAACATCTCGACGCGGCAGACGCAGACGTTCTCCTCGTAGTCACCACTCGCCCAACTGGTTACACCGAGCGCCTGTTGCCCGAGCACTTCGATCAGCTCGATCTGGACTACTTTGACCCCACCGAAGCTGCTGATTACGGCCGCCATATCACCACACAGCGGTTCTACGACGATCCATCTTTTGGTGCACAAGTCTTGTCCCGCTTCGAGTCTGCCCTGTCAAACGCCTCGGCCGAGCGCCTTCTCAAGACGCCGTTGCAGGTACTGATCTTCACCATCATTCTGAGCAACTCTGGTGCACTGCCGGCCAATCGCTACCTGCTGTTTTGGAACTACTACGAAACGGTCCTGAAGCGCGAGGCCGCGAAGCTCACCACACACCGAACGTTTTTGGGCGAACACGAACAAGACATCACCGAACTACATCAACGTGTCGGCCTGCTGCTACAGATCCAGTCCGATATCACTGGTGAGGCCAGGGCCCGGCTTCCGTTGTCAGATCTGCACCGTCTGGCGCATCAGCGGATGCTTGAGCTCGACTATGACGACAGTCAAGCCACGGCGATCACCGACCGGCTCCTAGAGGTCGCGACCCAGAGACTTGTTCTCCTCGTTGCAGATAAGGATGACACTGTTTCCTTTGATGTCCGCAGTCTCCAAGAACTGATGGCTGGCCGCGCACTCGTCATGGGTGACGATGAGTCGATAAAACGCAACTTAACCGCCTCGGCCTGCAGCCCCGCATGGCGCAACGCATGGTTGTTCGCCGCCGGACGGCTGTTTGCCGATTCCGACCACCGGAGCCGATTGGTGATCGAAGTCGTCGAACAGTGTGACTTGGCGGGCCTGTGGCCGGGCTGGCTGTATCCCGCAGGCCCTGAGCTCGCTGCGCACATGCTCGACGACGGACTCGCAGCGAACCGCCCAATCGTTCAGAAACAACTGATCGAGGTGGCGTTACGTTGTCTAGCGGGGCCGATGCCCGAGGAGATCGCCGCTCTAGCACTCGGTCTCACAGTAGCGGGTGCCGCGAATACCAAACACCTTGCGATCATCAGAAACGCAATGGCGAAGGCCCTTGAGCAAGGGTCAGTCCACCGAGCAGTGGCCTTGGCGCTGATCAAACACGGATCGTTCAGTTCACGGATTCCGGGGAGCTACACAACCGAGGAAGTGCAGCGATCCGTCGACATGTGGATCTACCGCGGAGTCGGCGAGAAGATCACTTTTTCCTCATTGCTGCGCCCTCATCTAGCGGAGTGGCTTGAGCACGAAGCACTTCCAGAGGCCACACTGGTAGACGAAGCACTATCCGAATGCAACAGACTTCAATTGGTCCGAACAGACGCGGGCGATTTATGGCCTGTTGTGGAACCAACCCTGATCAACATGCCGAAGCTCCAGGACGTCCTCAACGACCCCGACGCATCCGAGCTTCTTGATATTTGCCTCGGCAGGCTCAACTCCACTGATTGGGCTGCACGGTCTCTGCTGGCGCGTGGCGTTTGGAAACTGGTCGCACCAAAACCGGTGGGGGAACGCCTCGGCTGGCCCACCGCGGCAGGAAGTTATGACCGTCCGTGGCCGGACGTCTTCATGTAGCTGTCTAGCGGATCATGGCCGTCGCCCAGGCTGCCACGAGGAGTTTTGCAACACGCTGAAACCCTGCACGGAACCGCCATACAGCGTCGGACAGGGTTCGGCCAATGATCTAAATGCAAACCTCTCGTATCCGACCCTAGATAAGCGTATTGCCGCGACCTACGCGGAGCGGTCAACTGCGACCACCCAACGAACGCTGTACGACTCGTATATCCGGGCGTTCCGCTGGGCCAGCGACCGGATCGGTGACCACGGTGTTGTCGCGTTCGTATCGAACGGCGGTTGGATTGACGCAAATTCCGCTGACGGAATCCGCTTGTCGCTCGCGAATGAATATTCGCGAATCTATGTCTATAACCTTCGGGGCAACCAGCGAACGGCTGGAGAGCAGTCGAAACGCGAGGGGGGCAAGGTGTTCGGCTCCGGTAGTCGCAACACTGTCGCAATCTTCATTGGGATCCGCAATCCTGTACAGGGTGGCCCCTGCGAAATCTTCTATCGCGATATTGGCGATTACCTCACGCGCGAACGGAAACTGGAGATTCTGCGGGATGGGGCACTCGAAACTGTTGACTGGCAGCTGATTACGCCGAACAAGCAAGGTGACTGGGCCAGCCAGCGGAGCGATGAGTTCGCCACATGGCCCGTGATCGGTGACAAAGCCGGCGGTTTGACGATCTTTGCAAACCATTCATTGGGACTAGGGACGAACCGAGACGTCTGGTGTTACAACTTCAGCAGGCTCGCGGTCGCATCGAATGTCCGCCGAATGATCGACTTCTACGATTCGCAGGTCGATGGCTACGCTGCATGGTGCGATGAGCACCAAGTTATCGACCGCAAGGCGGCGATCGATGAGTTCATCGACGCAGATCCGCGAAAGATCAGCTGGGGAGGCACCCTAAAAGTCGACGCGGCATCAGGCAAACGCATTCACTTCGACGATTCATCGATCGTTTTCGGACGCTACCGTCCGTTTCATACCCAATTCGTGTACTTCCAGCGTGATCTAAATCACCGTGTCTACCGGATGCCGATGATTTTCCCGACTCCGCGCCACCACAATTTGGGCTTCTACATCGTGGGCACCGGCGCCGTAAAGCCGTTCGCGGTGACGATGACAGACAGTATTCCGGATCTCAATTTCTATGGCTCCGAAGGAGGCCAGTTCTTCCCCCGCTGGACCTACCAGAAAGTCGAATCCGACCACGGCACGCTGGATCTCGACGCGGGAAAGGGCGAAGTCGACGAGTACGGCTACCGCCGAATCGACAACATCACCGACGGCATCCTCGCGCTATACCAGGAGGCGATCGGCGACCAGATCACCAAAGACGACATCTTCTTCTACGTCTACGGCCTGCTGCATAACCCGGCATACCGGTCGACGTACGCAGCGGACCTCAAGAAGATGCTGCCGCACATTCCGACTCCGGAGACGCTGGAGCGGTTCGAGCAACTCGCGACTGCCGGCCGGGCTCTGTCTGACCTCCACGTCGGGTACGAAGAAGTTCAACCCTATCCGGTCGACGTGCAGCTCAAGCCCGGCGCTGATCCGGCTGATCGCGAGACGTGGCGGGGGACGAAGCTGAAGTGGGGCAAGAAAAAGGACCCCGAGACCGGCAAGAACGTCGATGACCACACGAAGCTGATCTACAACCCGAAGGTCACGATCACCGCCATCCCCGACGACGCCGAGAGGTACATGCTCGGCTCCCGGTCCGCGCTGGCCTGGATCATCGACCGCTACCAGGTCAAGACCGACAAGGCGTCCGGGATCGTGAATGACCCGAACGACTGGTGCGACGAACACGACGACCCGCGGTACATAATTGACCTCATCGCGAAGGTCACTACTGTCGCGGTCGAGACGATGAAGATCGTCGACGGGCTCGCCGAAAGCGGATAGGACCCGACGACTCGGCTATGTGTCGGATTGCGATTTGTTGTCGGTCCACCGCAATAGCTTCGAGCCATGCTGGTGTCCCTCAATGTCTTCAACAGCACGCATACGAACCAAGCCGTGTTCGCCTTCCGTCGGTACGAGGATGCGTCGCTTTCGTACACCGGAATCGACAGCCACGAAGGGCTTAGCCACTTCGGCCTGTATGACACCGTCGTTGCACGCGAGTCGTAGGCGAAGACTTCGACTAATCCTCACCGCTGGTTACGCTAGTCATCGACGGGCGTCGACGGTTCACCTGTTTTCGCAGTCGACAAGTCTGAATTTGCCGCCACGTAGCGCCGTATTGCGTCCGCCGCAGATTGCGCAGCACCGCAAGCCTCTGCAAACGCTTGCCCGGCAGCCTGCACTGAGCTAACGAGCTCGTTAGCCTGATCGAGATCGGGGATACGCAAGTGGAGGCGTGTCGCTAAAGCACCTAGCACGTCGGCTTCTGCCAATCCGATACCGGCAAGAGTTCGGAGGAGCGTGGCCACGACAAGCGGTTCACCCGCCTGCCATCCAACTTCGGTGTGGAGATCACCGGACAAGACATACATCCGCGTACGGATATTCTCGGCCTGGGCGATCAGCGGTGCGACATCTCCCCAGAGATTGAAATTTGGCACTGTCACTTCGGTTGGGTAACCAGGCTCCTGAGGCCACGGTTCTCTGATCGAAGGCACCGACCTGACAGCGAGTCCACGGCCCGAGGCCGGCACTAGAAGGCCCTCATCGCGAAGTTCCCGCACTGCTCGCCTGACCGTCATCCTCGCGACGCCAAATTGTTCAGCGAGTTTCGTCTCTGTAGGCAGTCGCTCACCAGGCGCCAGTTGGCGCGACGTAATCGCATGTCGCAACATCTGCGCGATCTGTTCGTACGGAGCCGCATCCTTCTGGCGGTCAATCTGACCGAACTGCAACATAAGCCCTCCTCGGACCAGCACTGGGCTAGTCAAAAGCTAGACCGTGCTACATACTACCGCCGCTCTGATCTCAGCATCCAAGACGCCTCGCCTCGCATTTTGGCGGAAGTGCATTCCCGCTGCTCACAGCCATCCCAGTGACAGTTTCACTGGACATAGTGGCGTTATTCCTCTTATCTGCGGAATTGCGTGCACCTAGTCAATCCGACTGCTATTGTCTAGTTTATGACTAGTCGTTGTCTAGTCATTGTGGTACGACACCAGCTCGGTGAAGGCCCGAAACGTACAGAGAAGGAGTGAAACATGGCCATCCCTAAATGGCTCCAAATCGGCCACGACCAGGTGTTCTCCCTCGGCGCGTTCCTCGTATCCGAGGTGACGCCAATGATCGACTTCGACAAGTCCTCCGGCGAGAACCGTGTGCAGGCGAGGGACCGTGACACTGGTTTGCCGCTGTGGCAGGTCGAGGTGCTTGACGGTGATCCGGCCGCGCCGAAGCGCAGCCGAACGGTGACGGTCAAGTTCGCCGCACCAACGCAGCCGTCTGCACCCACCAATTCCAGCGGAACACCCTTCACACCAGTGGTTTTCGACGGGCTGATGGCGCTGCCGTATGTTGAGCGGTCGGGCGATTTCTCTAGGATTGCCTGGTCCTTTCGAGCCTCCGACATGAGGGCGCCGGGCAAACCATCCGCCGGCGCAACGACCAGCCGGGAATCGGCATGAATCCCGATCCGTACGCACCGCTCGATCCCGATACCCCGTTCCGGCTCGATCACGTCCTGAATTTCCTCACCGCTCTCGGCCTGTGCGTGGCGATCATCGTGGGAGTCATCGGCGTCGCCCTCATCTCCTGGCGACTGCACTCACCCGAGACGTACGAGGAAAGGTTCGCAACACCGGCCCGACTCCTGCGCTGGCGACTGTGGGCTTACGCCTCCTGGCGCAGGCTCTGCAAGCGCTGCGGCTTGGCCGCCTCCGAACAGGTCACTCGCCGCAAAATAGAAGGCCAGCAGGTCACCTCCACCCGCTGGTTGCATCCAAAGCTGTTGGGAACAGACGTGTCTCAAACCACCCTGCGCCTCACAGTACGAGCAAGGATGGGACAGACCGTCGAAGACTTGGAGCGCGCCGTCCCTGCCATCCGCGACGCCGCAGGCGCACATTCGGCGCGAACGGTCGTCGTCGCGCCCGGGACAGTTCGGATCGAGCTGGTCATGCGGGAACAACTGTCGACAGTCGGCCACGCGGCGCCGTCAGAGGTAGTGACAACGCAGGTCACCCTCGGGCGATGCGAGAACGGATCAGCCTGGACCCTGCCGTTGAGTGGCCGGCACACCCTCACCGTGGGCTGCTCCGGTGCAGGCAAAGGTTCCGTTTTCTGGGGCATTGCGGGGGGACTGAGTCCCGCTGTCGCCGCCGGTGTTGTCCACCTGGTGGGAATCGATCTGAAGTACGGCATCGAACTGTCGGTCGGCTCGGGCCTGTTCTCCACGATCGCTACGACAGAAGTGGATGCCGTGGAAACCCTTGCCGCGCTGGAAAAGTTGATGAACGAGCGTGGCAACGCGATGGCAGGTCGAACGCGTGAGCACAGCGCGACCAAGGCGTCCCCCCTCGTCGTGGTCCTGATCGACGAGCTGGCCGGAGTGACCGCCTACATGAGCGATACAACCTTGCGCAAAGAAGCCGCTGCATCGTTGTCGCGAATCCTGACCAAGGGCCGTGCGCTGGGAATCGTGGTGGCGGCGTTCCTACAAGACCCACGAAAAGAAGTCCTGCCGATGCGGGGGCTGTTCACGCAGACCATCGCGCTCCGACTGCGTTCCCGTGAGGAGGTCACGATGGTCCTCGGCGACGGGATGGGAGATGCTGCACCCGCACACCGGATCAGCCCTGACAGACCGGGCACCGGCTACGTCATCGCCGAGGACGGCCAAGTGACCAAGGTGCGATCCGACTTCTGGTCCGATGAGCAAATCCGCTCCACTGCAAGGCAATACGGAATATCGAGGACCACCGGAGGGCAGAGCAGTGAATGACTGGTCCATCTTTGGATTGCCGGAAGAGTTGCCGCGCGCCCAAGCCCGCTTCGACTCGATCCAAGCAACGAGGTGACTCTATGGTGATTCACGGTCTCCGGGAAGCGCTCGTGTCCACCGGCAGCTTCCCTGAGCTGCTGACCGCCGATCAGGTTTCGGCGCTCCTCGGCGTCTCAGCCGCGACAATCAACCGCTGGGCTGCTCTCCGCGAGACGACCGGCGAACAAATCGGACCACCGTGCTACACGCTGTCGGAGCGGGTCCGTCGGTGGGACGCGGCCGAAGTCCGGTCCTGGTTGAAGCAGGTGCGTCGGTAATGGCTGGCAACACCCCGCGCGGCATCCGGAAACGCCTCAGCGCCGCCGGAGAACCCCGCTACCAAGTCCGCTACCTGATCCGGGACCCCGACGCCCCATCCGGCTGGGTGGAAACGTCCGCGACGTTCCCGACGCTGCGCGAGGCGAAGGCCTTCAAGTCCGAACGTGACAACGAGGCCGCGCTCGGCGCACGTCGGTTCGATCCCCGCCTCGGTCGCACGCCGCTGCAGCGGATCTGGACGCAATTCTCCGAATCCAAGAAGCCAGCGGTGTCGCCGAAGACCTGGAGCGGCTACACCCAGCACTGGGAACTGCGCATCAAACCGCGGTTCGGCCACGTGCCAGTCGACGAGATCACCCGCGCTGAAGTTCAAACGTTCGTTGACCACTTGACCGTGGGGCCGTGGGCGAAGGTGTCGACGCTACGCCTCCTACGCTCGATCCTCGACGTGGCACACCAGGACGGCCGAATTCACCGCAACCCCGCCCTCGGTGTTTCGGCGGGCCGCATTCCCGAGCGAGAACGTCACCGCTACCTGACGGCTCCTGAAGTCCACACACTTGCCACTGCGTGCGGCGACCAAGGCGACGTCGTGACCATCCTCGCTTACACCGGTCTGCGTTGGTCCGAACTCGTCGGCCTCCGCGTCAAGGACATCGACCTCGCGGCTCGTCGACTCTATGTGAGACGGGCCGCGCCCGAAGTCGAAGGCCGCATCGTCATCGGGCCGCCCAAGACCCGCGCCGGCATTCGAACGGTCCCGCTCCCCCAAGTCGTCGTCGACATCTTCAAGACGCGGATCGGCGGACGGGCTCCTGACGAGCCCGCCGTCACCTCACCCAATGGCGCGATGCTGCGCTCCAACAACTGGCGTCGACACACCCACTGGAACAAAGCCCTCAAGAAGACCGACCTGGCTCCGCTGACCATCCATGATCTACGCCACACCTATGCCAGCCTGGCCCGCAAATCCGGCGCCGACCTCAGATATGTCCAGAAGACCATGGGCCACTCCACGCCAACCGTGACCGCGAACATCTACAGCGACCTCTATGCCGATGAGCTGGACCAGGTTGCAACGAACCTCGATCAACTTCATGCGACCGAGATTCACACACCGAAGACCGGACAAGAACCGGACAAAGAAAACTGACAACCGAGTGCAAGACCCGTGTCGATGCAGGTAAAGAATGGTGGCCAGGGCCGGGATCGAACCGGCGACCTTCCGCTTTTCAGGCGGACGCTCGTACCAACTGAGCTACCTGGCCGGACGGCACCGATCACTCGCTACC
>NZXU01000012.1 GCA_002698425.1 Ahrensia sp.
GAAGCCAGAGCCGTCGCAGCCATGGGTGGTGCCCGAGGCGCTGTCGTCGCTGGTATTGTCGCGAGGTACGTTTGACCCTATAAGCCGATGCCACGCCGCCTCCGTTTCGGCCGCCGTTGCTCGCCCAACCCGAAACGTCCCGCGACCACATCACATGTGGTCGTTCAGGACATCATTCGCGGCGAACTGGGCTTCGACGGCCTGTTGATGAGCGACGATGTCTCGATGAATGCACTTTCTGGGGATTTCGCTGCGCGGACCGAAAGCATCTTTGGCGCGGGCCTCGATGTTGTCCTACATTGCAACGGCGTCATGGACGAGATGCTGGCCGTCGCCGCGAACACGCCAATCCTTCGGGGCAGGGCGCTGGACCGGGCCGAGAAGGCGCTGAAGCGGCTCGACGACCATGACGGACGGCTCGACGATACGGCCCATGTCGCCGGTTTGCGGGACGAATTGAACGGATTTTTCACGGCTGTCGTCTGAACCGGGCGGCATCCGAAGGCGCCGGATACGCGGTGCAGATGGAGCGGAGCCCTTGGGTGCGACGGAGCAGCAGGCAGGCGGAAAGGGCGGCGCGGTAAAACCCGCGCCGATGGAAGCGGTCTGGCAGGACAACGGGCCGGATCGCACCACCTCCGAACCGGAGCTGGTTGTCGATGTCGACGGCTTCGAAGGGCCGCTGGATCTGCTGTTGCACCTCGCGCGCAACCAGAAAGTCGACCTGACGCAGATTTCGGTCCTCGAACTGGCCCGCCAATATCTCGTCTTCATAGAACGTGCCCGGGCGCTGCGGCTTGAACTGGCCGCAGACTATCTGGTCATGGCGGCGTGGCTCGCCTTCCTGAAATCGAAGCTGCTGATCCCGGAGCCGAAGGTCGAGGGCGAGCAGACCGGCGAGGAGATGGCGGCGATCCTGCAATTCCGGCTGAAACGGCTGGAGGCGATGCGCGATGCGGCCGCGCGGCTGATCAACCGCAACCGGTTAGGGCGCGATGTCTTCGCGCGCGGCATGCCTGAGATGGTGATCGTCGACAAGAAGTCCGAGTATCACGCCTCCCTCTACGATCTTCTCACCGCCTATGCACAGCAGCGCCAGCGCGTCGCGATCGACCATGTCGAGATCGCAAAGCGCGCTGTCTGGTCGCTCACCGAGGCGCGCGAGCTCCTGCGCAAGCTGGTCGGGGACATGAGCGACTGGACCGCGCTCGACAGCTATATCGCCGCCTATGCGCCCACGCCGCAATTGCGGCGCACGGCGATCGCGAGCGCTTTTGCGGCAAGTCTTGAACTGGTGCGCGAAAGGGTGGTCGAGATCCGCCAGGACGCACCTTTTTCGACACTCTACATGCGGGATGTGCCCGTGGCGGGGACGGAGCAATGACTGACACGATCGACGAAACCGGCGGCGCGGAAGCCCTGGGCGGCTATTTCGAGGACCAGCCCGGCGCTGTCGGCGAAGCCTATGTCGATATCGCGGCGGATAATCCGGCCGCCCGGCTGATGGAAGCCGAGGCCATGCGCATGGCCGAGGCCCTGGTCTTCGCGTCGAGCGAACCCGTCAGCGAGAAGGCGCTCGCCGCGCGGCTGCCGGACGGTGTCGACGTGCGCGCGCTGATGGAGGAATTGCGGGACTTCTACGACAAGCGCGGCGTCAATCTCGTTCGCATCGAAAATGCCTGGGCGTTCCGGACCGCTGGCGATCTCGGCTTCCTGATGCAACGCGAAGAGGTGCAGCAGCGCAAACTGTCGCGCGCCGCGCTCGAAGTGCTCGCGATTATCGCCTATCACCAGCCGATCACCCGCGCCGAGATGGAAGAGATCCGCGGCGTGGAGACCTCGAAGGGCACGATCGACGTGCTGATGGAGACCGGCTGGGTGAAGATGCGCGGCCGGCGCAAGACGCCGGGACGTCCTGTGACCTACGGCACGACGACGGAATTCCTCGATCATTTCGGCCTGTCGGAAATCCGTGATCTGCCCGGAATGGAGGAATTGAAGGGCGCCGGGCTGTTGTCCTCGCGCATGCCGGCGGGTTTCTCGATGCCGCTCCCGAACCTCGATCCGGACGAACTGACCGAGGAAGAAGACGAGCTTACGGACATCGATTTGGAGGAACTCGGTCTGTTGACACCCAAGGGCGGCGATGATTGAGACGGAGCGGGCGTTCGCCGTCCGATCAGTTTCACCCTCGATCGCACCCGATGGTTCAAAATCCACAGCACTCCCATCAGCGCACGGGCGTCACCTTCGCGGCGGAACTGTCGTTCGAGGACATCCATCTCCATTACGGTGACGTTCACACGCTGAAAGGCATCACGCTGAAGGCGAGCCCGGGCGAGATCCTGTGCCTTCTCGGTCCGTCCGGTTCCGGCAAGACATCGCTGCTGCGGCTTGCCGCGGGGCTGGAACAGCAATCCTCCGGCCGGGTTCTCACGAACGGGCGCGAGGTTGCGAGCGATACCGTCTTCACGCCGCCGGAAAAACGCTCGGTCGGGCTGATGTTCCAGGATTTCGCGCTGTTTCCGCACATGACGATTCTGGACAACGTCAAGTTCGGGCTACGCAAGATGAGCGCCGCCGATACCAACCGCGAGGCGCTGGCTGCGATACGGCGCGTCGGCCTCGAACACCATGTCAATTCCTATCCGCACGTCCTGTCGGGCGGCGAACAGCAGCGCGTGGCGCTGGCGAGGGCGCTGGCGCCGCGGCCTTCCGTCATCCTGATGGACGAACCGTTTTCGGGGCTCGATACGCGTCTGAAGGACAGTGTGCGCGCGGAAACGCTGGCGATACTGCGCGAAACGCGCGCGACGGCGATTGTCGTGACGCATGATGCCGAGGAAGCGATGCGGATGGGCGACAGGATCGCGCTTCTCGACAAGGGAGAGATCGTCCAGGCCGGCACCGCGCAGGAGATCTACCACGCGCCGCGCAACCTCTTCGTCGCGGGCTTCTTTGCCGAACTGAACCTGTTTTCCTCGGTGCGTCGCGACGGCCGGGCGGACACGCCGCTCGGATCCTTTGCCTGCGAACGCGGCGGGGAGGGCGAGCCTGTGACCGTCGCCGTGCGCACGGTCGGCCTCGACGTCCGGCCTCCCGATCGGTCCGATATGGCCGGCGGCATACCCGGGCGTATCGTAAGCCGGCGGTTTCTCGGTGTTACCGAGAGCCTCGTCCTGGCCGTCCCCGGCGCCGACGAGGTGGTCAGGGCGCGCATTCGCGCGGACGAACTTCCGCCCGGCATTAGGGATGTGACCATTTATGTACGTCCGGGGGACATAATGCTGTTTGAATCTGAAAACGAAAACGCCTAAGTGTCACACGACAACAGAGGTTCGAGGAGTTCTTTCTCATGGGTGTGTTTGGATGGTGGCAGTGGCTCATCGTTTTGGTAATCGTGTTGCTGCTTTTCGGCCGCGGCAAGATTCCGGAATTGATGGGTGACGTTGCCAAAGGGATCAAGAATTTCCGCAGCGGTCTCTCGGATGATTCCGATGCGAAGGAAGACGGCACGAAAACGGTTGAGCACAAGTCCGAAGAGGCTGTCGACACCGCAGCCGCCGCCAAGAAAAAAAGCTGAACAGCCTTTAAGCGCCATGTGCCCGGCCAACTCGGCCGGCTGCGCCATGGCGCGGATGGATAGCCGCCATGTTGCCGGATTTCGGCTGGAGTGAACTGCTCGTCATTGCCATCGTGCTGATCGTTATCGTCGGCCCGAAGGACTTGCCGAAGATGCTGCGCACCTTCGGCAAAACGACGACGAGCCTGCGCAAGATGGCGGGCGACTTCCGGCGCCAGTTCGACGATGCCTTGAAAGAGGCCGAACTGGACGATGTGCGGCAGATCGCCAACGATCTGAAAGGGCTCGATCCGCGCCGCCAGATCAAGGAGACGCTCAGCCCGCTCGGCAAGGTCGGCCAGGACATCAGCGGCGAGCTGAAGAAGGCGGCTTCGGAAATCGAGAAGTCCGACAAGTCGAGCAGCGCCAATTCCGAGGCGGCCAAGGCTAAAACCGATACGACCAAGCCGTCGGTTTCCGCCGACAGCTCCAAGGCGATCGAGGCCGCTTCAGAATGGGCCGATGATCTGAAACCGGCAGCCAAAGCCAAGACGACCGGCAAGACCAGCCGGAAGACCGCGGCAAAGCCAAAGGCAGCGGCGAAGCCGACTGCAAAGTCGGCATCCGCGAGCAGGACCGCCGCCGCAAAGGCGCCTGCCGGCAAGACGGCTTCGACAAAGCCGGCTGCAGCCAAGACCTCCGCTGCGAAGTCCAAGCCGGAATCTGCGAAATCCAGTCCGGCGGCCGCGAAAAGCCGGTCTGCTGCTGCGCCCAAGTCCCGGACATCGACCGCGCAAACCAAAGCCGCGGCGAAGCCGAAGGCTGCGACCAAGACCACAAAATCAGCCGCTAAGGATCAATCGTGAGCGACAGGTCCAACGAAGAACAGGCGATGGAAGCATCGGCCGCGCCGCTGATGTCCCATCTCATCGAGTTGCGCACACGGCTGATGTGGAGCGTGGCAGCGTTCTTTGTCGCATTCATCCTCTGCTACGCCTTTTCAGCGCAGATTTTCAATTTGCTGGTTGTGCCCTTCCAATGGGCTGTCGAATGGCAAAATCTGCCGGAGGATCAGGTCCGGTTCATCTATACCGCGCCGCAGGAATTCTTCTTCACCCGCATCAAGATCGCCGCCTTCGGCGGCATGATCCTGGCGTTCCCGATGATCGCGTCGCAGATCTATCGCTTTATCGCGCCAGGTCTCTATTCGAATGAGCGGCAGGCGTTCCTGCCATATCTGATCGCCACGCCGATCCTTTTCCTCCTCGGTTCCTGCCTCGTCTATTTCATGGTCATTCCGATGGCCATGTGGTTCTTCCTGTCGATGGAGCAGACGGGCGGCCAGGGGATCGCGTCTATCCAGCATTTGCCGAAGGTTTCCGAATATCTCAGCCTGATCATGACGCTGATCTTTGCGTTCGGGCTGGTGTTCCAGTTGCCGGTCGCGATCACGCTTCTTGCCCGCGCCGGCCTCGTGACGACAGAGGGGCTGGCCGACAAGCGGAAATACGCCATTGTCTTCGCATTCGTCGCGGCTGCGATCCTAACGCCTCCTGATCCGCTGACCCAGATCGGCCTCGCACTGCCGACAGTCCTTCTCTACGAGATATCGATCATCTCGGCCCGCTATATCGAAAAGCAGAAACGCGAAGCGGCAGCGGCCGCGGATGGCGACGACGGTGACGGCGAGGAAACGGCGGCAAGCGAAGACGACGACGAGACGGACTCGAAGTCGTCCTGAGGGCGGCGCGGCGCGCGCTGCTCTTGACCGTTGCCGGCTTCTAGGCGACACCCCACCCGATTTCAGAATCCCCTTTTCTCACAGGACGTGAGTCATGCTTGATATCCGCTGGATCCGTGACAATCCGCAGGCGCTGGATGAAGCGCTGAAGAAACGTGGCGCCGCACCCGAAAGCGCCGCCCTCATCGAACTCGACGAGATGCGCCGGGCGCATATCACCAAGCTGCAGGAAGCGCAGCAGCGCCGCAATGCCGCCTCCAAGGAGATCGGTGCAGCCATGGCTGCCAAGGATGCCGACAAGGCCGAGGCGCTGAAAGCGGAAGTCGCCGAGATCAAGTCCTTCATCCAGTCCGGCGAGGAAACCGAGCGCGAACTGACCGCGAAGTTGAACGACGCGCTGTCTCGCATTCCGAATGTACCGCTCGACGATGTGCCTGTCGGCGCGGACGAGAACGACAATGTTGAAGTGCGTATGAGCGGACAAAAACCGGCCTTCGACTTCACGCCGAAAGAGCATTTCGAACTCGGCGAAGCCCTTGGCCAGATGGATTTCGAAACGGCGGCCAAATTGTCGGGGTCGCGCTTCACCGTCGTCCAGGGCGGCATCGCACGGCTGGAACGCGCGCTCGGCCAGTTCATGCTGGACATGCATACGCAGGCGCACGGTTACACGGAAGTCAATGTGCCCTTGCTGGTGCGCGACGACGCCATGTACGGCACCGGGCAGCTGCCGAAATTTTCCGAGGATCTTTTCCAGACCCGGGAAGGTTTCTGGCTGATCCCGACCGCCGAGGTTTCGCTGACCAACCTCGTGCGCGAGGAGATCCTTGATGCCGCCACGCTGCCGCGCCGCTACACCGCGCTGACGCCCTGTTTCCGCTCGGAGGCAGGCTCTGCCGGGCGCGACACGCGCGGCTATCTGCGCCAGCACCAGTTCTACAAGGTTGAACTCGTCTCGATCACCGCGGCCGACACGTCGATCGACGAGCATGAACGCATGACGAAATGCGCCGAGACGATCCTTGAAAAACTCGGACTGCACTTCCGCACCGTTGTGCTGTGCACCGGCGACATGGGGTTCGGCGCGCGCAAGACCTACGACATCGAGGTCTGGTTGCCCGGTCAGGACGCCTATCGCGAAATCTCGTCTTGCTCGGTCTGCGGCGACTTCCAGGCGCGGCGCATGAATACGCGCTATCGCGCGGAGGGCGAGAAGGACACGCGCTTTGTCCACACGCTGAATGGCTCCGGCGTCGCAGTTGGCCGCGCCCTCATTGCGGTCATGGAGAACTACCAGAATGCTGACGGGTCGATTCGCGTGCCGGATGCGCTGAAGCCCTATATGGGCGGCCTCGACGTCATCGGCGCCTGAAGCAGTATGAAGGGAAAACGATGCGCATCCTGATTACCAATGATGACGGTATTCATGCCGAGGGCCTTGCGGTCCTCGAGCGCATCGCCGCAACCCTGTCCGAAGACGTCTGGGTGGTCGCGCCCGAGACCGACCAGAGCGGGCTCGCCCATTCGCTGACCCTCAACGATCCGCTGAGGCTGCGCCAGATCGGCGAGAAGCGGTTCGCCTTGCGCGGGACGCCGACCGATTGCGTGATCATGGCGGCGACCCATGTGATGCCGGAAAAGCCGGACCTCGTGCTTTCCGGCGTCAATTCCGGCCAGAATCTCGCCGATGACGTGACCTATTCGGGCACCGTGGCGGGCGCGATGGAGGGCACGCTGCTTGGCATACGCTCGATTGCGCTGTCGCAGGCCTATAATTTCGAGGACCAGCGTCGCGTCGTTCCCTGGGATGTCGTCGAAACCCTTGCGCCTGACCTTTTGAAGAAGCTGGTCGCGGTCGACATAGATCCGGGCACTTTCCTGAACGTCAATTTCCCGCAATGCCCGGCCGAGCAGGTGAAGGGCACCTTAGTGACTCATCAGGGCAAGCTGCTGCACGGCCTGTTCATGGAGGAACGCAAGGACGGGCGCGGCATTCCCTATTTCTGGATCCGTTTCGGCCGTTCGCCGATCGAGGCGCCGGAGGGCAGCGACATCACCGCCCTGCGCAACCACTATGTCTCCGTCACGCCGCTGAAGCTGGACCTGACCGCGCATGAGGTCGCCGCGCGGCTGGAGGAGGCGCTGGCGTGAACGAGAAGCGCGCGCTGTCGGAGGCCGAGCGGGAGGATTTCGCGGCGTTCGTTCTGCGCATGCGCGGGATCGGCCTTGACGACAAGCCGCTGATGACGGCGTTCGAATCGGTGCCGCGCCGCGGCTTCGTCCACGCCGAATATCACCATGTCGCCATGGGCGCCGGAACCATTCCCATCCCGTGCGGCGAAGCGCTGGAAGGCATCGACCTGCAGGCGCGCATTCTCCACGCCCTGCAACTCGACGGCACGCAGCGCGTGCTGGAGATCGGCACCGGGACCGGCTATTCGGCGTCGGTGATGTCGAGGCTGGCCAAGCGCGTCCACACGATGGAGCGCTACCGGACGCTGCATGCCAGTGCGGTGCAGCGCATGCGTCACCTCGGCCTGACCAACGTCATCGCCGACCATGCCGACGGGTCGTCCGGCTCAGGCGACGGACCGTTCGAGCGGATCGTCTGCTGGGCGGCGTTCGAGGCGACCCCGCGCAATTTCGTCGAGCAGTTGAACTCCGGTGGAATCATGATCTGCGCGATCGGCGAAGCCGACCAGGCGCAGACTTTGGTGCGCATGTCCAAGGTCGGTAGCCGCTTCGAGCGCGAGGATATCGGTACGGTCCGTTTCCAGCCGATCGCGCACGGGCTACCGTCGGTCCTGTAAATCCGGCTTTTCCGTGCAGAATCGACACAGGACTCCAAAAGCCTGACAGGGGCTTAACCGTGCAGTAACATTAACGCGTTTTAATCATGCCGTGATCCGAAGGGATATGAGTGGCGTGATGCGTAACAATTTCACAAGCTCGCAGCTTCTGCGACTTCTCAAGGCAGCGACGATCCTCTCCATCGGCGGGGTAACGGCCGGGTGCAGTTCGGACGTCGTTCGTTTCAATGACGGCTTCTATACCGGCGCGGTGCCCAAGCAGGCCGTCGCGGCGGCCCCGGATTCCTACGGTCAGCCGAACTACAATCCAGGCGTCGATCCGTCGATGACCGGCAGCATTCAGTCGGGGCAGGTCGGGCGCGCGGCGTTGCCGAGGCCGTCCGATTCGCAGGTAGGCGCGCCTCAGCCCTCCGGATCGGTAGGATTGGCCGCGCCGACCTATCCGCCGCAGGCTACGAACCAGTATCCGGCGGCTCCGGCGAATGTGTCGCCCATGACAACGGCTTCGGTTGCGCCTGCTTCTGTCCAACCCTCCGCCGAGCGATACGGCGCGCCGGCCGCGCCTGCCAGCACGAACAGCACCGGCTGGTCGACGAGCGGCGGCACGCAGGTGACGATGCGCGAAGGCGAAACGATCTATAACCTGTCCCGCCGTTACGGCGTTCCGGCCAAGTCCATCATGGAGGCGAACGGGATTTCCGACGCGACCGCCGTGCGCGCCGGTCAGAGGATCACGATCCCGACCTACTCCTATTCGCAGGGAGTCGGTGTGTCGGCGCCCGACAGCAATCCGGCCGTTGCGAAGGCCAGCGCCACCGTCGCCGCTCCCCAGACGCTGACGGCGGCGCCGTCCGGCCGCCCGGCGGCTCAAGCAGCTTCGCTACAGAAGCCGAATGCGCCCGCGCGCAGCGCCGCGATCGCCGATGGCGGCCGTTATACGGTCGTCTCGGGCGACACGCTTTACGGCATCTCGCTCAAGACCGGGGCGAGTGTCGACGCGATCAAGCGGGTCAATAACATGTCCGGCGACACCGTTCGCCTCGGCCAGAAGCTGATTATTCCCGGATTGAGCGACGAAAAGGTCACGACGGCATCCGCAAAGCCGCTGGATCCGATCAGGACGAGTAGCGTCCAGACCGCGCCGGCAAGAAAGGCTGAGGTCAAGAAGGCCGAGGTCAAAGAATATACGCCGCCGAAGCAGCCGACCGAAACCGGCGCGATCCGCAAGATCGAGGCCGAGGTCACCGCGAAGGCGCCCGACTCGACCGGTGTGAACACGATGCGCTGGCCGGTTCAGGGCCGCGTCATCAACGCCTTCGGCTCCAACGATGGCGGCCGTCCGAATGACGGTATCGACATCTCCGTGCCGCAGGGCACGCCGGTGAAGGCTGCCGAGAACGGCGTCGTCATCTATGCCGGTGATGGGCTCAAGGAACTCGGAAAGACTATCCTGGTACGCCATGCCGACGGCCTTGTGACGGTTTACGGCCACGTCTCGAAGATCGACGTCAAGCGCGGCGACGACATCAAGCGCGGCCAGCAGATCGCTTCGTCGGGCATGTCCGGCGCCGCGAAACAGCCGCAGCTTCACTTCGAGGTTCGCAAGAACTCCAAGCCGATCAACCCGTCGGGCTACCTGCAGTAGATCGAAGCGGCATTTCTCATCTCCAGCCGATCCGGTGATATCGCCGGATCGGCTTTTTCATGGCTACGAGCCCCTGTAGTTCGCGGCCGCATTGGAACGACCGCTTGCCGAAATCGTTATCCGGCTGAGATTTCTGCGAAAAGTCCGATGCGTTGCGCGGACGTGCTGATCTCGTGTTGCTGACGATAAAGGAGAACAAGATGGTTGTGGAACGCGAAACAGTGGTTGAGCGTCCGGTGGAACGTGAAACGGTGGTGACCAGCGGTGGCGGTGGAAGCGCCGGTATCGTTGGAGGTATCATCGCGGCGGTGCTTGTCGTTGGCGTGCTGTTCTGGATCTTCGGCGGCTCTATAACGGGTGGCGACAAGAGCGTGTCGATAGAAGTGCCGGACGTGACGGTCACGACGCCGGCGGAGTAAGAAACTTCCGAAGTCCAATCAATGTCGCCTGCCTTGGTGCAGGCGGCATGCTTTTCTTTATGTTTTTACTGCCGCGGGTTATCCGGCGGGTTCGAGCTTTTTACCAAGCCGTCCGGCGAGATCGTTGATATATTGCCAGGCGACACGGCCCGAACGCGCCCCGCGCGTTGTCGCCCATTCCAGGCTGTCGCGCCGCAACTCTTCCTCATCGACATCGAGGCCGAAATGGTTCGCATAGCCGCGCACCATGTCCAGATAGTCGTCCTGGCTGCATTTGTGGAAGCCGAGCCAAAGGCCGAATCGGTCGGACAGCGAGACCTTTTCCTCCACTGCTTCTGAAGGATTGATCGCCGTGGATCGCTCGTTCTCGATCATGTCGCGCGGCAGAAGATGGCGGCGGTTAGATGTGGCGTAGAAAATGACATTGTCCGGACGGCCTTCGACGCCGCCGTCGAGAGCGGCCTTCAGCGATTTGTAGGACGTGTCGTCCTGATCGAAGGACAAATCGTCGCAAAAGACGATGAAACGCCCGGCCGCCCCCTTTAGTAACTGCATCAGTCGGGGCAGGGCGTCGATATCCTCGCGATGGATCTCGATCAGTTTGAGCGTCGCGCCTGTCGTGCGGCCGATTTCGGCATGAGACGCCTTCACCAGCGAGGATTTTCCCATCCCGCGTGCGCCCCAAAGCAGCACGTTGTTTGCGGGCAGGCCCTCCGCGAAGCGCCGTGTGTTGTCGATCAGGATGTCGCGGACGCGGTCGACGCCTTGAATGAGGCCGATATCGACGCGGTTGACGACGGGAACCGGCGCCAATGAACCGATACTCGCGTCCCAGATGAAGCAATCGGCGGCGTCGAAGTCCGGAGCGGGGGGCTCCGGCGGGGCGAGTCGATCCATAGCGGCAATCAGCCGGTCGAGTTTTTCGTTCAGCGTGGCGACGGCATCGGACATGGTCAGTTCCCCGGCGGCTTCTGGCCGGTCATGTCCGGCCCGTCCCGCTTTTGGTTGCAATGGGGCTTTTGCTGACTATATTCGCGACAAATTTTCAAGGCGTGCCTCGGCACCCGTTCACGGAGTAATTCATGTTCGTAACCCCCGCTTATGCGCAGGCGGCCGGCGGTTCCGCCGGCGGCGCAGACGTCATCATGAGCATCTTGCCGTTCCTGCTGATTTTCGTGGTGATGTATTTTCTCATCATTCGCCCGCAGCGCACGCAGATGAAGAAGCGCCAGGAAATGCTCAGTGCAGTCCGCCGCAACGACACTGTCGTCACCGGCGGCGGTATCATCGGCAAGGTCAGCAAGGTTATCGACGACAACGAACTGGAAGTCGAAATCGCGCAGAATGTGAAGATCCGCGTCGCGCGCGCCATGTTGTCGGAAGTTCGCGTCAAGGGCGAGCCCGTACCGGCTAACGACGCCGCGAAAAAATAAGTCCGGGCGTCGGGTCCACGCCTTCTTTCGGGCGTATTGGACGCGGCACTAGCGGAAAAGGGTCGGCATCGTTTCGAGGCGGTGCCCGAACCCGGTTGTAAGTCACGGATAGCGAGACGCAGGCGACATGCTCTATTTCTCCCCCTGGAAAACGGCGTTGATCTGGCTGGCGGTGATCGTCGGCATCCTGTTCGCCATTCCGAACCTGTTCTCGCCCGCGACACTGCAGTCATTTCCGGGTTTCCTGCCGAAAAGCCAGCTTGCACTCGGCCTCGACCTGCAGGGCGGCGTGCATCTGCAGTTGAAGCTGGATCGCAACGAATTGGTCGAAAACCGGCTCGAATCGGTGCGCGACGAGGCCCGCCGCCTGCTCCGCGCGGAAGGCATAGGCTATACTGGGCTGAGCGGTCGCGACCAGACGGTCACCGTGCGTATTCGCGACCAGGCCGATATCGACAAGGCGAAAGAGGCGCTTGCGCCGCTTACGCAGGCTGAGTCGGGTGGCCTTCTTTCTGGCGGTATCCTCCAGGAAGTCACACTCGATGAACCGGAACCCGGTCTCTTCCGGCTGAATATCACCGACGAGGGTCTCGACTTCCGCATGACCCAGGCGGTGTCTCAGACGGTTGAAGTCCTGCGCGGCCGTATCGACGAACTCGGTACGACGGAGCCGGTGATCCAGCGGCAGGGCACGGATCGCATCATCGTGCAGGTCCCGGGGCTCGACGATCCGCAGCGCCTGAAAGACATTATCGGCACGACGGCGCGACTGACTTTCCAGATGGTCGACACATCGACGCCCGTCGAGGATGCGATCAACACGCGCCCTCCGGCGGGCACGGAAGTGCTCTATTCGCAGGACGACCCGCCTGTACCCTATCTCCTGGAAACGCGTGAGATCGTCACGGGAGAGGATCTCGAGGATGCGCAGGCCGGATTCGATCAGCGCACCAACGAGCCGATTGTTTCCTTCCGCTTCAACGGCACGGGCGCACAGCGTTTCGGCCGCGCGACGCAGGAAAATGTCGGCCGGCCCTTCGCCATCGTCCTCGATAATCAGGTCATCTCCGCGCCGGTGATCCGGGAGCCGATCCTTGGCGGATCGGGCCAGATCTCCGGCAATTTCACCGTCGAGGGCGCCAACAATCTGGCGATCCTGCTGCGCGCGGGCGCGCTGCCGCTCACGCCGACCTTCGTCGAAGAACGCACCGTCGGTCCAAGCCTTGGCGCGGACTCGGTCGAGGCAGGCGAAGTCGCCGGCATTATCGGATCGGCTCTTGTCGTCGTCTTCATGATCCTCGCCTATGGCCTGTTCGGCCTGATCGCCAATGTCGCGCTTATCTTCAACGTCATACTGGTCATCGCAGCGCTGTCCGGACTTGGTGCAACGCTGACGCTGCCGGGTATTGCCGGCATCGTGCTCACAGTCGGCATGGCGGTCGACTCGAACGTGCTGATCTTCGAGCGAATACGCGAGGAGAGGGCGGCGGGACGATCCGTCATCCAGGCGATCGATACCGGCTTCCAGAAAGCCTTGGCGACGATCGTTGACGCCAACCTGACGACGCTGATCGCCGCGGTGATCCTGTTCTATCTGGGCTCCGGCCCGATCCGCGGATTCGCGGTGACGCTTGCCATCGGTATCATCACCACCGTCTTCACCGCCTTCGTGCTGACGCGCTGGCTGATCGCCTTCTGGGTACGCCGGTCCAAGCCGAAGGAATTGCCGCGAGGTCCGATCACCTTTGTTCCCGAGGGTACCAAGATCGGCTTCATGTGGCTGAGGCGCCTAACCTTCACCGGTTCGGCGGCGATCGTCATCCTGTCCATGGTGCTTTTCGCCACGGTAAACATGAATCTCGGCATCGACTTCAAGGGCGGTTCGCTGATCGAGGTGCAGGCGAAGGGCGACGCCGCTGATATCGGCGACATCCGTGGCCGTCTGTCCGATATGAACCTTGGCGATGTCCAGGTTCAGGGCTTCGGTTCGGAAAAGGACGTACTGATCCGTATCGAGGCGCAGGGCGGCGGCGAGAATGCCGAGCAGACGGTCATCACCAAGGTGCGCGGCGAGCTTGAGTCGGATTATGACTTCCGCCGCGTCGAAGTGGTCGGTCCGACGGTTTCCGGCGAACTGGCGCGCGCGGGAACGATCGCCGTGGTTGCTGCTCTGTTCGCCATCCTGGTCTATATCTGGCTGCGTTTCGAATGGCAGTTCGCCGTCGGCGCTATCATCGCGACCACGCATGACGTCCTTTTGACGATCGGTATGTTCGTGGTGACAGGACTTGAGTTCAACCTGTCCAGTATCGCGGCGATCCTGACGATCGTCGGTTATTCGCTGAACGATACCGTAGTCGTTTATGACCGCGTGCGCGAGAATTTGCGGCGCTACAAGAAGATGTCGTTGCCGGAATTGCTCGATCTGTCGATGAACCAGACCTTGCCGCGTACGATCCAGACGTCGCTGACGACGGTTCTGGCTCTTCTGGCGCTGTTCTTCTTCGGTGGCGAGGTTCTGCAGTCCTTCGTGGCCGCGATGATCTTCGGTGTCGTGGTCGGCACTTATTCGTCGATCTTCATCGCCGCGCCGCTTCTGATCCTGTTCCGGTTGCGCCCCGGCGCTCTGGACAAGGCGGAAGACAAGGAAAAGCAGGCGACGGCGAATACGCAGCCGGTCGACCTCGGTTCATCCTGATCGCTGATGGCGAAAGGGATCGAAATCCGCGAAGCGCATTATCCGGGGCGCGCGCCCATCGACGCCTACGGGGCCGGCGGCTTCCGTTTTGCCGACATGTCGCATCGCGGCTCGATCCTGTGTCTGCCGTCGGGCGTTTACGGCTGGGATGTGCGTGATCCCGAGGAGATCACCCAGGCGGCGCTGCAGCCGGTTCTGGCGGAGGCCGGCGGCATAGAGGTGTTGCTGGTCGGCATGGGAATGGATTTTCTCCGAATGCCGAAGGACATGCAGGCGCTGCTGCGCGAGAACGGCATCGTGACCGATTCGATGAATACCGGCTCGGCCGTGAGGACCTTCAATGTCCTGCTGGCCGAGGACCGCGCTGTGGCTGCCGCGCTGATCGCGGTCGAAGACCCGGGAAAACGGGCCTGATCCCGCTATATTGCCGATTATGAGCGACGCCTTCCGTCATTGCATGGACCTGCTGCGCACGGGAGACCGGGAGCTTTATCTGTCGGTGCTGTTCGCGCCGGAGGACAAGCGCCGGGCCCTGGCCGCGCTCCATGCCTTCAACCTTGAAACAGCCCGCATTCGCGATCTCGTTTCGGAGCCGATGCCGGGCGAGATCCGCCTGCAATGGTGGCGCGAGGTGGTTGAGGGCTCACGCGACGGAGAAGCCCGCCAGAACCCTATTGCAGGCGAGCTCCTTGTGGCAATTGAAGCGTTCAACCTTCCCCGTGCCGCTCTGACCGGTCTCGTCGATGCGCGGGTTTTCGATCTCTATGACGATCCGATGCCTGATCGGGTGACCCTCGAGGGCTATCTCGGCGAGACCGTATCGGCGCTGTTCCAGTTGTCGGCGCAAGTGCTGGCCGACGGTGCCGATCCCCGCACCGCCGACGCGGCCGGTCACGCGGGTGTAGCGCTCGGTATCGTTTCGATCATAAGGCGGATGCCGCTCGATCGCGCGCGAGGGCGTGTAATGATCCCGACAGATATCCTGGCCGCCGCAGGCATCGATCCGGCCGGCTGGGTTGCGGGGTCCGACGCTGCGGCCATGGCGCGCGCGGTGAACATCCTTGTCGAGGTCGGCCGCGAGCATCTGGAAAAGGCCGAGGCGGCATTGTCGAAAACAGACAAGATGGTACGCTCGGCTTTTCTGCCGCTTTGCGAATGCGCGCCCGCTTTCAACAAGTCGACCAAGACTTCCGTGACACCCTGGGAAAAGCCGATATCGCCATCTCCCGTGGCGTCATATCTGAGGCTGGTCACGCGCGCCATTCGCAGTTAGCCTCCGCCATTCGGTCGGTCGAGACTTGGAGTGGGATTCATTGCTTAGCGAATTGGTGCCGGCAACCGCATTGACGGCGGTAGGCCTGTTGGGCGTGGTACTCTACCTCGCTGCCTACGCTGCGCTTCAGCTCGGATTTTTGCGCGCCCGGGGCTATGCCTATCCCTCGCTCAACCTGCTGGCGGCGGCTTGTACGCTCGTCGGCCTCGTTGGCGCGTTCAACCTTTCTTCGGCGCTGATTCAGATTGCCTGGATCGTGATCAGCATTGCCGGCATCGTGAGGCTCTACTGGATCAAGCGTCCCCGGCAATTCGCTGCGCATGAACTGATGCTGAAGGACGGCAAATTCGCCGGCCTCGAGCCGGCGCAATTCCGGCAGTTCCTGGATGCCGGGCAGTGGCATGACGGGAAGCAAGGCGATGTCCTGACCGTCGAGGGCGAGCCGGTCGATGCCTTGTCCTATCTGCTCGACGTACATGCCCGAGTTACATACCGGGGCGCCGAGGTCGCGTTGTGCGCGCCCGGTTCCCTGGTCGGCGAGGGCGGGGCGCTTGCCGGCGAAGACGCCACCGCGACGGTGACGCTGAGCGGCGACGGCCGATATTTTTCGATCGACGGGGCAAAGCTCGCTGCGCTCGCAAGGCGCAACGCCGAAATCGGCGTTTATCTCCGCCGCTTGTTCTCGGACGACCTGCGCGACAAGCTCAGGGAAAGCAACCGCGACCGCTCCGCTTCATTCACCGCCGACGTTCGTCACAATTGACTTTGACGTTAAAGTCAATTTCGCTACGATCCATGCGGAGGAAGAGGAGGACCCGCGTTTTGCCGCTACCCATGCTCGTGGCCATCGTCGCCGGCGGTATCGCTCTGGTCGTACTGCTGGTGCACCTGACCGGCGGTTCTCGCGTGGCTGCGATCGAAGGCGAAGAGCAAGCGCAGGATCGTTTCGCCATCGACTATCCCGAAGTCGAAACGGTGCGATGCATTCTGTCCGCGGATCGGCGCGATGCGGTGCTGGAACTGGCCGACGGCCATGTCGGCCTCGTTCACGCGATTGGCTCCAACTACCTCACACGTTTCGTGTCGCGCGGCGAGATGACTGCGCAAGCCAGTGATACCGATACCGGTGCCGTCAATCTCATGACCCGCGATCTGACGTGGCCGCGCGCACATATGATTTTCGATGACGATGAAACGGCGCGCGAGGTCGCCAGCCTGTTCGCTTCCGAGCTGGCCGGCCCCGTGCAACAGCGGGCAGCGTAATGGATTTTAGTCAGGTAATGCCGAAATTTCCGGATGTGACGCAGTTCGCAATCCCGTTCTTCATTCTTGCGATGATCGTCGAACTCGCTTGGCTGAAGCTCTCGGGCGCCGGGAACAAGGCGGGTTTCGAAACGCGCGACACGTTGACCTCCTTGCTCATGGGGACCGGCAATGTCGTTGCCGGAATGATCTTCGGCATCGTTTCCTACGCGGCGCTGGTCTGGCTTTGGCAGTTCCGCTTTTTCGATCTCGGCCTGCATTGGTGGGTCTTCCTTGGCGCCTTCCTGCTCGATGACCTGCGCTATTACTGGTACCACCGCATTGCGCACAGGGTGCGGTGGGTTTGGGCTGAGCATGTCAATCACCACACCTCCCAACACTACAACCTTTCGACCGCGCTCAGGCAGTCATGGACGGGGCTGTTTACCGGCATGTTCGTACTGCAGGCGCCGCTGGTTCTGCTAGGCCTGCATCCGGCCGTGATCGCGTTCACCTTCGGCTTCAACCTGATCTACCAGTTCTGGATCCACACCGAGGCGATCGGCAAGATGCCGCGCTGGTTCGAGGCGATATTCAACACGCCGTCGCATCACCGCGTTCACCACGCGACCAATCCACGCTATCTCGACGCTAATTACGCCGGCGTGCTGATCGTCTGGGATCGCATGTTCGGAACCTTCGTCGAGGAACTGGAGGAGGACAGGCCGCGCTATGGCATCGTCAAGAATATCGGCACGTTCAATCCCTTCAAAGTCGCCTTCCATGAATGGATCAACATGCTGCGCGACGCCTTTCAGCGCGACCTGACGTTCCGCCAGCGGCTCGGATATCTGTTCATGCCGCCGGGCTGGAGCCACGACGGCAGCCGCAAGGGCTCCGGGCAACTGAAGGCGGATTATGTGCGGCTCCATCCCGATCAGGCCGGCATGCCGGGGCTGCCGGGCGGACCGGCGACCGGAACGAAGAGCGATGTACTCGTCCCCGGCGAATAGGACGCGCTAATCCGGCTGCAGTTCCGCGATCAGCGCGGGGATGACGGAAAGGCCGGAAACGCTACGATAGCGCGGATGGCCTGTCGGTTCGTCGGAATGTTCAAGCGCCCATGTCAGGTCATGCGGGACGTGAACCGCCCAGCATCCCGCCTCGAGCGCCGGCAGGACATCGGATTTCAGCGAATTGCCGATCATCATGGCACGGGCCGGTCCCTGGCCGTGCCGGTCGAAGACGCGGCGATAGACCTCCGGCGTCTTGTCCGAGACGATCTCTACATGGTCGAAATGGTCCGCGAGCCCCGACTGGACGAGCTTGCGCTCCTGATCGAAGAGATCGCCCTTGGTGATGACGAGCAGCGTGTAATGGTCGCCCAGAGCCTGCAATGTCTCGACGACGCCGGGAAGCAATTCGACCGGATGATCGAGCATCGCTTTGCCGAGGCTCAGGATTTCGCGCACGATGGCGGGGGGAAGATCGTCGCCGCAGAGCGTTGTCGCGGTTTCCAGCATGGAAAGCGTAAAGCCTTTGATACCGAACCCGTAGAAGCCGATATTGCGCCGTTCGGCCGCGAGAAGTTCAGCGTCGATCCTCCCGGGATCCGCGAATGGTTCGAGCAGCATCGTGAATCGCTGCTGGCTGTCCTGGAAGAAACGCTCATTGTGCCAGAGCGTATCGTCGGCGTCGAAGGCGATGGCGGTAAGCGGGCGCATATGGTGCCCTATAGACCGATCAGAAGGCCGCATCCAGAAGCAGGAAGATCACCGCCGACAAAACGGCGGCGGCAGGAACGGTGATCACCCATGCGGCGACGATGGTGGTAAAATGCGCACGGCGCACCAGCATGCGGCGGCGAGCCTCCTCGGGCTGTGCGGCGCTCTTGGCGGGTTCCGGCTGGCTTTCCGCCTGCCTGCGGCGGCTGTTGTATTTGCGCGCCATATAGTCACGGCGGCGCTTCGAGCGCGTGGTGTACCACTCGCGGAAGAAGCCGACACCGAACACCGCGCCAACGGCGATATGTGTCGAGGAAACCGGCAAGCCGAGCCATGAGGCGATGATGACGGTGACGGCCGCGGACAGGGCGACACAATAGGCGCGCATCGGATTGAGCTTGGTGATCTGCTCGCCGACCATGCGAATGAGCTTCGGGCCGAACAGCAGCAGGCCGAAGGAAATCCCTGCCGCACCGATCAGCATGACCCAGAACGGGATCGAGACCTTGGTCAGGACTTCGCCCGCCTCGGCGGTGTGAACGACGGCTGCGAGCGGACCGACAGCGTTGGCGACATCGTTGGCGCCATGGGCAAAGGACAGCAGCGCGGCCGAGCAGATCAGCGGGATGTTGAAGAGCTTGCGCACCGACTGGTTGCGGTTCTCCATACCTTCCGATTGGCGACGGATTAGCGGCCGCGTGAGAAAATAGGTCAGGACGCCGCAGGCCAGGCCAATCGCCATGATCGCCAGACCATCGAGATGGATGATCTTCTTCAGGCCCTTCATGGCGAGATAGCCGGTGAAAGCGGCCGCCATGACCGCGAGCAGAACAGGCACCCAACGCCTTGCTGCAGCGATCTTGTCGTCCTGATAGATGATGTTGATCTTTATGAAGGCGAGAAAGGCGGCGCCGATGACACCTCCAAGAACCGGCGAGATGACCCAGCTTGCGGCGATCGCGCCCATCGTCGGCCAGTTGACGGCGGAAAAGCCTGCGGCCGCGATGCCTGCGCCCATGACGCCGCCGACCACGGAATGCGTGGTCGAGACCGGCGCCCCGAGCACCGTCGCCAGATTGACCCAGAGTGCCGACGAGATCAGCGCGGCCATCATGGCCCAGATGAAGGTGCCGGAATCGGCAACCGTGGCGGGGTCGATGATGCCCTTGGAGATCGTGCCGACGACATCGCCGCCCGCGATTAGCGCGCCCGCGCTCTCGAACACGGCGGCAATCACCAGCGCGCCGAACATCGACAGGGCCTTCGACCCGACGGCCGGTCCAACATTGTTGGCGACGTCGTTGGCGCCGATATTGAGCGCCATGTAGCCGCCGAGCATCGCGGCGGCGACAATCAGTGCCCCGTTTTGTTCGCCGATGACATAGAGCGACGCGAACAGCGCCGCAGCAGCGATGAACAGGATGGCAAAGCCGGGGCGGGCAAAGTCACGCGAAACCGAGCCCGCCGCCTCTTCGAGACGAACGAACTTGTCGAGATCCTTGTCGAGCGTTTGCTTGCGGGCCGTGTCGCGCGTGTCGGTCATATGGGTCCTCTTGCGGGCCCTGTAACAGTTTCATGACGGTTTCCACAATCGACAACGAGGAAAAGCCAGCGCGCGATTGCCGACAATCCCCGGAAAAATAACCAGACTCAGGTGTACGGCAGGGATGGTGCGAAGGAGAGGATAAGGTCGTGCAGCTCCGTTTCATGGACCTGGCGGGCCGCTGTCTGGCGGGGAAACCACTCGCAGTCCCGCTGCTCCTTTTCCGGCCAGTCTTCCGCCTGTTCGGTCACCTGCAAGGCATGCACATAGACGACGCACATGACGGAGCCGCCTTCGTCGCGGACTTTTTCGTAGTGATAGGAACCGATCGGCTCCTCGGTGATCGGACCGCGAATGCCCGCTTCCTCCCACGCCTCTTGAGCGGCGGAACCGGCGGATGACAGCGTGTCGTGCGGCCAGCCCTTGGGAATGACCCAGCGGCCGGTACCCCGGCTGGTCAGAAGCATCACCTCAAGAGTTCCGTCGCTCATGCGCCATGGAAGCGCGGCGTATTGGACACGCGGCGGCAACGCCATCAAGGTCGGGAAGTTAAGGACCTTGTCGGCGGCGCGTCTGAACAGCGATGTCTTTGCGTCTTTCGCCTGCATGACCAAGGATATGGTGCGATTCGCGGAAATTACGAAGCACAGTTCGCGTCAGCCGACTATTTCGGCTGCGCAATTGAGCCTTACGGCGTAAAGGAAAGGATCAGTTCGCGCAGTTCCGGCTCATCGACCGCGTCCGCGGCGTCCGGGCGCAGAAACCACTTTCTCGTGCGTTGTGCTTTTTCGGGCCATCGCGACAGTTCTTCCTCCACCTCCATCGCATGCAGGTGAACGATGCACTCAATCGCATCGTCCGTACCGATGAATTTGAGGTAGTGGAACCGCCCGATCGCCTTTTTCGTAATCGCTCCGGTTATGCCGGCTTCCTCGAAGGCTTCTTGCGCCGCTGAGCGCGCCGAAGACATGCCGTCATGGGGCCATCCTTTCGGGATCACCCAGCGGCCTGTTTCGCGGCTGGTCACCAGCATGATTTCCAGCGTACCGTCGACCCACCGCCAGGGCAGGGCACCGTGCTGAACCTTGGGGGCCGCGCTGAGTGCCTTTGCGATCTGGAAATGCTGGCGCTGACGACGACGGACGCGGGGTCCGTCCTTATCGGTCATGCCCAACTATAGGAGCGGGATCGCTCCCAGTAAAAGAGCCCTGCGTCAGTATTTTTCGAAGATGACGTGGAAAACCTATTCGGCGGCTGCGCGCGGTCTGTTTGTTTCCAGCCAGGCGGTCATGTCGCGCTTCGCGCGGTCGGTCAGCGCCCGCTTCTTGGCGATCGCCTTGTCCTTGCCGCGCCAGCGGCCTTCATAGCCTTCCGGCTTCTTCAATGCGCCTTCGTCGGGCGGCGGGAAAAGGCCGAAATTGACATTCATCGGCTGGAAGGAGCGCTTCTTTTCGTCCTCGGAAACGATGTGACCTCCAGTGATGTGATTTAAAAGTGCGCCGAAGGCGGTGGTCCGGGGCGGCAGGCTGACAGGTTCTCCGAGACGGTCGGCAGCGGCGAAACGCCCGGCAAGCAGGCCCATCGCAGCCGATTCTACATAACCCTCGCAGCCGGTGATCTGGCCGGCGAAGCGCAAGCCCGGCCTGCTTTTCAACTGCAGGTCCTCTCCGAGCAGGACCGGCGAGTTGAGATAGGTGTTGCGGTGCAGGCCGCCGAGGCGCGCGAACTCGGCGTTTTCGAGGCCCGGGATCATCCGGAAAATTTCGGCCTGCGGACCGTAGCGCAGTTTCGTCTGGAAGCCGACCATGTTGTAGAGCGTGCCGAGAGCATTGTCCTGGCGCAGCTGAACCACGGCATAGGCCTTCTCGTCGGGCTTGTGCGCATTGGTCAGGCCCATTGGCTTCATCGGACCGTGGCGCAGGGTCTCCCGACCGCGTTCCGCCATTACCTCGATCGGCAGGCAGCCGTCGAAATAGGGCGTGCCTTCCCATTCCCGGAACTCGGTCTTGTCGCCGGCGATCAGCGCATCGACGAAAGCCTCGTACTGATCGCGGTTCATCGGGCAATTGATGTAATCCTTGCCGGTTCCGCCGGGCCCGACCTTGTCGTAGCGCGACTGGAACCAGGCGACATCCATGTCGATCGTGTCGAAATGGACGATCGGGGCGATCGCGTCGAAGAAGGCGAGCGCATCCGCGCCGGTTTCGCGGGCAATCGCATCTGCCAGCGACGGCGCGGTCAGCGGTCCCGTGGCGATGATTGCGAGATCCCAGTCCTCGGGCGGAAGTCCGGTCACCTCTTCGCGGACGATGTCGACCAGCGGATGACTTTCGAGCGCCTGGCTGACGGCGACCGAGAAACCGTCCCGATCGACCGCGAGCGCGCCGCCGGCCGGAACCTGATGGGCATCGCCCGACCGCATGATCAGCGAATCTGCCATGCGCATTTCGGCATGGATGAGCCCGACGGCATTATGCTCGGAATCGTCCGAGCGGAACGAGTTTGAACAAACCAGCTCGGCCAGGCCGTCCGTCTTGTGCGCATCCGTGCCGCGCACGCCGCGCATTTCATGCAGGACAACGGGAATGCCGCGGCTGGCGATCTGCCAAGCCGCCTCGGAACCGGCCAGGCCGCCGCCGACGATGTGAATGGGACGTGGTGTCATTGCCGGGAGATAGCGCGTCGCGGGGAGCGCTTCAAGAAATGAAAACACCCGCCGCGGGAGGAGGTGCGGCGGGTGCTTTACTGTCGGAACATCCACCCTGGGAGGAGGATAGGGCGATGTTCCTTAAACCGTCAGGATCTGGGAGGAGGATAGATCCTGGCGGAAACTGAATAGGTCAGGCGCGAGCGGCCTTGCGGGCGATGTGCGGAATGTCTCCGCGGACAAAACCGATATCTGCCAGTTCGCGACCGGTCAGGCGGTTCAACTCGAGTGTCGTCTCGCGGTAGCGGCGCCATTCGTTGAAAGAGCGTACCAGTTTCATTTACTTATCCACTTCGTGTCGTGGCTTCGGGGTCTGTTGTGAACGCGTCATTTTGTTCACGACCCGAAGATAATCGATCGAGGCGATTTGATAAGTGTCGATGCTGCAATGCAGCTATGCAAATTGTGCAATGCACAAATCGTGGGGTTGTGATTGAGTTCGCGATTCGCCCAAAAAAAGAAAACACCCGCAGCCGGTTGGGCGACGGGTGTTGAAGTTTGGAGCGGCGGCCTCAAGAGGAGGGAGGGGCCGCGCTCCTTATTGCGCCGGTACCAGGGAGGAAATCCCGGCGAAATATTGTTATACGTGCGAGAAGCCGGCGGCTTTGCGGGCGACGAACGGAATGTCGCCACGATTGATGCCGAGATCGTTAAGTTCGCGTGCGGTCAGCTTGTTGAGTTCGTTGCAGGTCGCCCGGTAGCGGCGCCATGCGAAATAGGAATTTGCGAGGTTCATGATCGTTCCTTGGATGAATTCTATGTTCTTGTTCTTGCGATGGCGCGTAGATAGGCATTTCGTGCTGAAAAAATAAGCGCTCGTTTCGCATGGGAGATATGCGTTTTTTGCATTGCAGCGAAACAGTCCCGATTTCACGGTAGGTGAAATGCCACGCTCGTGGTAACCATCTGAAAAACAGGTCAATTTATCTCATGGCGACGCTGATCGAGCGACAGATCGACGACTGGGAAAAGCGCGGTGTGATCGATGCGGAGGTCGCGTCGGCCCTGCGCGGCGATATCGGCGCCACGCTGGAGGCTGGCGCAAGGAAAGGCACCCAAAAGGCGGCCCGGCGCTTTTCCTTCTTCCAGGTTGTCGCATTCTTCGCCGCGATCTCCATTGCCGCCGCGATCCTGATCTTCATCGCCGCGAATTGGGACTATGTTCCGCGCATTGCGCGCGCCGGCGGCGTCATGGCTGTCATCGTAGCCGGCTATCTGGGTGGCGCGCTCGTCCACGCCAGATACGGGCTGCGCCGGCGGATCATCGAGGAGGCGTGCTACCTTGTCGGCGGCGCGGCTTTTATCGGCGGTGTGGCGCTGATCGGACAGATGTACCACATCTCGGGAGACGAGCGGGACGCAGCGCTGCTCTATGCCGCGGGGCTCGGACTGTCCGGCTTTGCCGTCCGCTCGCTTGCGCTGGTCGCCGTGGCGGCCGGATGGATGGTTTATTGGCAGGTCGATGGCCCGAACGCCGATACGATCCTGTCGCTGCAATTCGTGGTCTTCGCGCTCTCGATCGGGGCGGGGATCGGATTTGCAACTCTGATGAAGTCGGCCTGGCTGCGCCGGATCTGGTATGTGGCGGGTGCGATCGGGGTGTTGCCGATCGTCGGGCAATACCTCCTCGAGGCGCTGGAATGGCTCGTGGACACCTATGACGCCATCCCCGTCACGCTGCGCATTTCCGCCTGGCTGATCGTTTTGCTGTTCGCGGCACTTGCACTGATTGTGGGCCGCTTCAGGCCGACCCTTTTGGAAGGACTACCGGTCTTTTCGTCCAAGAGCGCCGGCCGTCAATTCGCTCTGGGGCTGCTGGCGATCGCCTTTCTCCATGGCGAACTGAACGACGATGCGGGCTTGATCGTCGTGTCCAGCCTTGCGGTCCTTTATGTGCTGGTCGCGCTCTACTGTTATGGCCGCGACCGTCAGGCCATCCGCTACATTTCCTATGTGGTCTTCGCCGGCGAGATACTCGTCGTCTATGGCGAGACGGTCTATTCGATGCTGGGGACGTCCGGTTTCTTCCTGGCGTTGGGCGTGGTGCTGGCGATTGTCGCTTTCGCGGTCTACCGGCTGGAACGGCGCTGGAAGGCTCGCGGCAAGGGGAGGAAGGCCGATGCATAAGAAACCTTTCCTCGTCATCGCCGCGCTCGTTTCCGCGGTTGTGCTATGCGCCATCATGGTCTGGATGATCGCGGACCGCGCCGCGATCCTGCGCGACGGACGCGAAGTCGTCCTGAAAACCGAGCCGATCGACCCGCGCGACCTGCTGCGCGGCCGCTATGTAAGGCTGAACTATTCCATCTCGCGCGTGCCGCCGGTCACCTTCACCGGAGAAAAGCCCGACTATTTCGATAGCGGGACGGCGATCTTCGTACGACTTGAAGAGGGCGCGGACGGGTTCTGGCAGGCCGCGGAGGCGCGCGTCGGGCCGCGACCCGATGATGGCGCCAGCGTCTGGATCCGCGGAGAAACATATTTCCGCATGGCGTCGACCGACAATCCGGCCAATGTCCGTTACGGCATCGAGCGCTTCTATGCGCCCGAAGCGCAGGCCCCGGAAATCGAGAAACGCATGCGCGAGGGCGAGGTGACCGAAGTCGTCGTTGCAGTCGCGGCGGACGGTCGGGCGCAAATCAAGGCGCTGCGTCAGGCCGGAAACACGATCTATACCGAGCGCCTATATTGACGCCGATCGCCTCCCGCATGGCGCTTTTACGGGCATTTTTTCATTGATCGGCGCGCAAGCGGTGGTATAGACGCCCGATCAAGCGGCATGCTCGTCATGTCCACGGACAATGCGGATATGGCGGAACTGGTAGACGCACTGGATTTAGGTTCCAGCGCCGCGAGGCGTGGGGGTTCGACTCCCTCTATCCGCACCACCAACCCGCCGGGATAGGCAAACGACGCGCTGCGTTACGGGACGCAGGCGGCAAGAAAACGAAGGTTGAACAATGCAGGTAAGCGAAACCCTCAATGAAGGGCTGAAACGCGAGATCAAGGTTGTCGTCCCCAAGGCGGACCTTCAGTCCAGACTGGGTGACCGCCTGGAAGACGCCAAGGGCAAGGTGCAGCTCAAGGGCTTTCGTCCCGGCAAGGTTCCGGTCCAGCACCTTCGCAAGATGTACGGCAAGTCCTTCATGGCGGAGATCGTCAACGAAATCTTGAGCGAGACGCCCCGTTCCGTCCTGGCCGATCGTGGCGAGAAGTCCGCGACGCAGCCTGAAATCGACATGACGGAAGACGAGGCGGAAGCGCAGAAGGTGCTTTCCGGCGACGCCGATTTCGAATTCTCGCTTAAATACGAAGTCATCCCGCCGATCGAGGTCAAGGACTTCTCGGCGATCAAGGTCACCCGCGAAGTGGTCGAGATCCCGGACGAAGAAGTCGAAGAGCAGGTCAAGCGGATCGCCCAGTCGGCTGTCGAATACGAAACCAAGTCGGGCAAGGCCGCCGATGGCGACCGCGTCACGATGGACTATGTCGGCAAGGTCGACGGCGAAGCCTTCGAGGGCGGAACCGACACCGACGCCAATCTCGTGCTCGGCTCCGGTCAGTTTATCCCGGGTTTCGAAGAGCAGCTCATCGGCACGAAGGCCGGCGACGAGACGCAGGTCAAGGTGACGTTCCCCGAGGATTACGGCGCAGCGCATCTGGCCGGCAAGGACGCCGTCTTCGACGTGACCGTCAAGGAAGTGGCGAGCGCCGGCGAAATCACCATCGACGACGAACTGGCCACCAAGCTGGGTCTCGAAAGCGCCGAGCGTCTGCGTGAGGTCGTCCGCGAGCAGATCGAGAGCCAGTACGGCTCGGTGACCCGTCAGAAGGTCAAGCGCCAGCTTCTCGACGCTCTCGACGAGGAATACAAGCTCGATACGCCGTCAAAGCTTGTCGACGCCGAGTTCAACAATATCTGGGCGCAGATCACCAACGATCTCGAACAGGCCGGCAAGACCTTCGAGGACGAGGACACGACCGAGGACGAAGCGCGCGAGGAATATATGCGCCTCGCCGAACGTCGCGTGCGGCTCGGTCTCGTCCTGTCGGAGATCGGCGAGCAGGCCGGCATTTCCGTCAGCGAGCAGGAACTGCAGCAGGCTGTGATGAACCAGGTTCGTCAGTATCCGGGCCAGGAACAGCAGGTCTTCGAGTTCTTCAAGAAAAACCCGGACGCGGTCGCCAATCTGCGCGCGCCGATCTTCGAGGAGAAGACCGTCGATCACCTGCTCGAGCAGGTCTCCGTCACCGACAAGACCGTCAGCAAGGAAGAGCTGATGGCCGATGACGAGGAAGAGGCGGCCGAAGCCAAGCCGGCGAAGAAGAAGGCGGCCCCGAAAAAGGCTGCGGCCAAAAAGGACGACGCCGAAAAGCCTGCCAAGAAGGCCGCGCCGAAGAAGAAAAAGGCCGAGGAAGCCAGCGAATAATTTCGCTCAAATAACATGCGAAAAGCCGCCGGATAACAGTCGTTTCCGGCGGCTTTTTCATGTGCGCTCTCAGGATATCGTCGCCGTGCTGTGAACCGCTCGCGCCCCTCTGCGTAAGAGGGAGAGTAAAGCTTGGCAGGGCGAATGGCAAAGACACTGCGCTTCATACTGGGAGACCAGCTTTCGGCGGACATATCCTGTCTGCGCGGGATTGGCCCGGGCGATGTCGTGCTGATGTGCGAAGTCGCCGAGGAGACGACCTATGTGCGCCATCACAAGAAGAAGATCGCCTTCCTGTTCTCGGCCATGCGTCATTTCGCCGAGGAACTCGGCGACGCCGGTCACACCCTCGACTATGTGCGTCTTGAGGCCAGCTCTGGATCCTTCACGGAGGCGCTGCGCGATGCCGCGCGAAGGCACGATGCCGAGCATGTCATCGTCACGGAAGCGTCCGAATGGCGCGTGCTCGAGATGCAGCGGGGCTGGTCGGAAACGCTTGGCATCAATGTCGAGATCAGGCCCGACGACCGGTTTATCGCAACGAAGCAGGAATTCGCGGAGTGGGCGAAAGGCCGCAAGGAATTGCGGATGGAATTCTTCTATCGCGAGATGCGCCGCAAGACCGGCTACCTGATGGACGCAAATGGCGGTCCCGAGGGCGGCCAGTGGAATTACGACAAGGACAATCGCGACCCGCTTCCGGACAATGCGAAAGTGCCGAAGCGGCCCGACTTCTCGATCGACAGGATCACCGGGGACGTCATCGATCTCGTCGCAAAGCGGTTCGCCGATCATCCGGGCAAACTCGAGCCGTTCAACTACCCGGTTACCCGCCGTCAGGCGACTTACTACCTGAACTGGTTCATCGAGGAAGCCTTGCCCTCTTTCGGCGATTTTCAGGATGCGATGAAGCAGGGTGAGCCGCTGCTTTTTCACTCTCATCTCTCCGCGTTGATCAATTGCGGGCTTCTCGATCCGGCAGAATGCTGCGAGAAGGCCGAGGCGGCATGGCGCGAGGGGAGCGTGCCGCTCAACGCGGCCGAGGGTTTCATCCGCCAGATCATCGGATGGCGGGAATATGTGAGAGGCGTCTACTGGCTGAAGATGCCGGACTACCGTGACGCGAACGCGCTGGGCGCCGAGCGCGAACTGCCCGATTTCTTCTGGACCGCCGACACGCAGATGAACTGCCTGCGCCAATCCATCGCCGAGACGCTCGAAAACGCTTATGCGCATCACATCCAGCGGCTGATGGTGATCGGAAATTTCGCACTGCTGGCCGGTTTCGAGCCGAAGCAGGTGCAGGACTGGTATCTGGAGATCTATCACGACGCCTATGAGTGGGTGGAGATGCCCAATGTCGTCGGCATGATCCTGCATGCCGACGGCGGCGTGGTGGCGTCTAAGCCCTATGCGGCATCCGGCGCCTATATCAACCGCATGTCCGATTATTGCGGATCATGCCGCTATGCGGTGACGAAAAAGAACGGGGCAAAGGCCTGTCCGTTCAACTACCTCTACTGGAATTTCCTGATCGAGAACCGCGACCGGTTCCGCGACAACCATCGCATGAGGATGATCTACAAGACGCTCGATCGGATGGGCGACGAGAAGATGGCCGCAGTCCGGGAGGACAGTGAACGGTTCTTCCGGGCGCTCAGTCGCGGCGAGGTTTGAGCCGGTTTTCCGGCAGGAAGATTTCCGGCAGTAATCCGGGCTTTGCGCCATCCGCCTGCGCCAGAACTGCCTTTGCCATCAGATGCGCGATCGCGAACGAAATCTTGAAGCCGCCGGCTGCGATTAACGTATTGGCATAGCCGGGCAGGGTCCCGACCAGCGGCTCGCGGCCCGATGCCCTCGGCCGGATGCCGGCCCATCTTTCCACGACCTCGGCGCCGACAAGCGCCGGGCAGAGGAGGCGGGCGCGCTCGATCACCGCGTCGAGCTTATCATCGACCGAAGCCGGATCTTCGAAATTGTCTTCCGAGGTTGATCCGACCGCGATCAATCCGTTGTCATGGGCGATCACATAGACGCCGTTGTCATAGAGGATCGGTTGAACGGTATCGACCGGTTTGGCGGGCCGCAACAAAGCCGCCTGGCCCTTGACGCCCCGGCCAGTCGGTTCGCCGAAGCCCGGATCGACAAGGCCGAATGTTTCCCAGCCTGCCGAGATGATTGCTTTGCCGGCAGCGACCGGCGTGCCGTCAGGGAGCACCGGTTTGCGGTTTTCATCGAACCGGACCCCGGTTTCTTCCCGGATCGCGACGCCCGAGAGTTCCAGCGCTTTCTTCAGCGCGGCAATGAGGCTTCGCGGATCGACCCGCGCCGACAGATTGTCGGCGTTCGTGCCGAGCGGCATTTCTGTTGGCGACAGCCAGCCAGAATAGATCGTGGCCTCGGCCACCATCCATCGGTAGGGATAAGGCCAGGCATCATGCGAGGCCTCTGCCCATTCATCGCTTTGCCGGCGTTTTTCGGCATTGCGGATCGGCATAAGGCGGCCGCAGCGGCGGTAGCCGGTGGTCATGCCGGTCAGGTGTTCCAGCGCGGCAATTTCATCTTCCAGCGTCAGCAGGCCGTCGAGCTGGAACTGCTTCTTCGCGTTCCATGACGTCGCCTGATGCGGCATCAGGGCACCGAGCAAGCCGCCGCTGGCGCCTGCGCCGATATGGCGTTTTTCCATAAGGACGACGCTTCGGCCTTGCCGCGCGGCCTCAAATGCCGTCCAAAGGCCGACAATGCCGCCGCCGATCACAGCGATGTCATGGGAGGCGGCGGAAAGGGACTGCATCGGCTATGGCTAACTTCGAACGGGACGATCTGACTTGGTCCGAAGGGGATATGCCGTATTCGCGGCGATTTGGCGATTACTTCTATTCGCAGTCCGACGGGCGCGCCGAATGCCGCCATGTCTTCCTCCGCGGCAACGGACTGCCTGAGCGGTGGGAGAAGGCCGGCGACTTCACCATCGGCGAACTCGGATTCGGGACCGGCCTCAATTTTCTGGAAACCTGGCGAAACTGGCGCGAATGCGGCGCAGACGGGACGCTCTCCTTTGTTTCATTCGAGGCCTTCCCGATGACGGCAGAACAGATCGAACGGGCGCTGGCGCAATGGCCGGAACTGTCCGACCTTGCCGAGAAGCTGCTCGCACATTGGCCTTCATTGAACGGGACGCCGACGGATTGGGCGATGGACGAGCGGACGACGCTCGCCGTCATCGTGGGCGACGCCCTCGACGGGGTGCGTAACTGGCGCGGCACCGCGGACGCCTGGTATCTCGACGGCTTCGCACCTTCGAAGAACCCCGACATGTGGTCGGCGGAACTCATGCAGGCTGTCGCCGACAGGACGCCACCGTGCGGAACATTCGCAAGCTACACGGCGGCCGGATGGGTGCGCCGAAATCTACAGGCAGCCGGGTTCTCGATGGAGAAGCGGCCCGGACACGTCGGCAAGCGGGAGATGATCCGTGGCGTGAAAAACGCCTAGGTCTTCCAAGCCACGACCAGCCAGCCGGGGATCGGCGCGCCCTGTTCGCTTCGCACGGTGATTGGATCGAAACTGGTCACGCGGCTGAAACCGTGTTCCTTCAAAAGCGATTTGAGATAGGCGTCGGTGTGAGCGAAGCGATGGTTCGGGGTCACCCGCCAGGATTTGCCGCCGAAATCCTCGTCGGCGAGGGTCTCCGCCGAGAACGCGAAGCAGGCGCCCGGATTGGTGTTCGCGGCGACGCCGGCAAAGAGCGGCTCGAGCGCGCCTATATAGGGCAGGACATCCGTCGCCACGATCAGATCGAAAGGCGCGTAGTCTTCGCCTTCGGCCTTCTGCCATTCCTCGAGGAAATGGACGGCCTCGTTGACGAAGAGCGCATCGTAGACGGCGCGTTCGTCGGCCATGTCGACCATGTTTTCGGAAATATCGACGCCGGTGGCGTGGTCGCAGAGGTCGCCGAGCGTCATGCCTGACAGGCCGGTGCCGCAGCCGAGATCGAGCATGCGGGCAAAATGGCGTTCCGGATCGCCATGCAGGATCTCGGCAAGCTGCATCGGAACGGCATAGCCGAGATCGCCGGTCAGGATGTCATCGAACACCTCGGCATGCTGGTCGAACAGCGTCGCGACATAGGCGTCCGGCGCCTTGTCCGGGGCGTCGCCGAGGCCCATCGATGCGAGCCGGACCGATGCGCCGCACGTATCCGCCGGATCGAGCTCCAGGCAAGTGCGGTAGAGCGCGGCGGCCTTGTCGGGGTCGCCTGCCTTCTCCGCCGCCAGTGCATCGTTATAGGCGGAGGTCAGCCGCTCCATTTGCTTTCCGGACAGCATGGGGGACTTTCTTAACCAGTTGCGAGAGGGGCTGCTTAACCATGGCATTTAGCCAAATGTCAAAGCGCAAGGCGTATGATTTCCGCGAATGGGGGCCTGCTCTAACCGAAGGGGACTGGCTATGGACGACTACGAACATGCGCGGCCGATCGCCGAACTGATCGAAAAGAAACGTGTCACCGACGCCGATGTCCTGCGGCTGCGCCGCGACGTCTACGGCGATGGCGTCGTCAACCGCGAGGAAGCGCGCGATATCTTCGCGCTGGATCATCTCGTGGCGGACAAGCCCGAAAGCTGGCGTGAATTCTTCGTCGAGGCGATCGCCGACTATCTGGTCGAGCGGGAAGCGCCGCGCGGATATATCTCCAGCGCCAACGCGGAATGGCTGATCAAGGCTATTTCGCATGATGGCGTGGTGGACTATCGCACCGAACTCGAACTGCTGATCAAGGCAATGGAGCGCGCGACGAGCGTTCCGCCGTTCCTTGCGGCCTTCGCGCTTGACCAGGTCGCCATTGCGGTCGTCGAGGGCAAGGGCGCGCTGACCCGCGGCCGCACGCTGACGCCCGGCAGGATCGGCGAGGACGAGGTCAACCTCCTGCGCCGGATCCTCTACGCGGCCGGCGGGGACGGCCATGTCGCCATCACCCGCAACGAGGCCGAAGTGCTGTTCCGGATCAACGACAACACCAGCGAGGCCGACAACCACCTGTCCTGGACCGAGCTGTTCACCAAGGCGATAGCCTATTCTGTGATGGCCGCCTCCGGTTACGAAGCCCCGAGCCGCGAGGAAGCGCTGCACCGCGAGGAATGGCTCGGCGACACATCGGTCAATCTGGGCCGTTTCTTCTCGAAGATGTTTGCCGGCAGCCTGGACGCCCACCTCGAGGCCGTGCGCCTCGAAACAGGTTCAGAGACCTATTACGGCCGCCGCAATGCCGAACAGGCCGAAATGCGCACTTCAGCGGAGAAGATCGACGTTTCGGAAGCCAAGTGGCTGGTCGACCGGATCGGGCGCGACGGCGTGATGCATGAAAACGAGCGCGAATTGCTCGAATTCCTGAAGCGCGAATCGCCGCATATCCATCCGGCTTTGCAACCGCTGCTCGAAAAGGTCGCCTGACGCGGCTGCCTAAACCGGTTCGCGATCATGATTAAACATGATCGGAAAGGTTACCGGTCCACACATTAAGCTGGCGCGGCAAGTTTACCGATCTGATTGTTTCAATCGGATCGGACGCCGCGCTAGCGGCGCTGCAGGCGTAGCAATTCATCCTCGATACGGGCAAGAACCGCGCCGGTTTCCTCGTGAAGCTGGCGCGCTTTTTCGACCTGGCCGCGCAGGACGGTGATCGCGTCGTTGCGCGGATCGTCAGGCGGGGCCTCGCCAACGCCGTAGAGCAGCCATGGCAGCCCGACATTGAGAAGCCCCGCGATCATCGACAGGCGGTTGGCGCGCGGTTCCGATCGATCGCTTTCCCATGCCTGGACGGTCGCTGTCTTGACGCCTAGCCGGCGGGCGAACTGCGCCGCGGACATGCCGCTCGAATCGCGGGCTCGCGACAGGCGACCCCCAAGCGTGTCGGTGTCCGGCGGCGAACTGAAAATCGTAGCTTCTGCCATGTTCATTTCTATCCCGTTTGCGCGCCGAGCTTTGAAGCATGCCAGCGCAAGTGATCGTCCATGAAGGTCGATATGAAATTATAGGAATGGTCGTAGCCTGGCTGCATGCGAAGCGTCAGTGGAATGCCCGATTTGCGGCATGCCTCCTCGAACAGCCAGGGTTTCAACCCCTCATCCAGGAACTGGTCGGCGTCTCCCTGATCGATCAGGAACTCGTCGAAGCGCTTGCCGTCCTCGACCAACGCGCAGGCGTCATGGGCGCGCCATACGGATTCGTCCGGGCCCAGATAGGCTGAAAGCGCATTGCTCGCCCAGTCGGCGGTGGAGGGCGAGACGATCGGCGCGAAGGCCGAGCACGAGCGGAACCGGTCCGGCAGGTTCAGCGCGATGGTCAGCGCGCCGTGGCCGCCCATGGAATGGCCGAAAATGCCTTGGCGGTCCATGTCGACCGGGAACTGGCCGGCGACGAGTTTTGGCAATTCGTCGGTGACGTATGAATACATACGGTAGTTCTTCGCCCACGGTTCCTGCGTCGCGTCCACATAGAAACCGGCGCCGGTTCCGATCTTCCAGTCGTCCTCGTCGTGAATGCCTTCTCCGCGCGGGCTCGTGTCCGGGCAGACAACGACCAGACCCAGTTCGGCAGCCATGCGGCGGTATTCGCCCTTGTCCATGACGTTTTGGTGCGTACAGGTGAGACCGGAGAGATACCAGACCACCGGGCAGGGGCCTTCACTTGCTTGGGGCGGCACGAAGACCGCGAAGGTCATCTCGCAGCCTGTTGTCGCGGCGTCGTGGGAATAGACGCCCTGGACGCCGCCATGGGCTTTCGATTCGGAGACGGTCTTCATTCGAACTTTCCTTTCGTTGCCTTACGGGCGCTTGGCGCGGCGGCAGATGCGGTCGAGCGCCTGCAGAAAGGCCGACCGGTCCTCGCGCGAAAACGCCCGGTTAAATCCGCGATCCTCGCCCGTCTCGCGAAGATGCTGCTTCAGGTCGCGCATCGCGACCGCCATGCCGATGGTTTCCGGCGTGTGCTCGCGACCGCTGTTTCCCAGGACCAGCGCGCCTTTTTCCACGCAACGCGCGGCCAGCGGTATGTCCTGCGTGACGACGATGTCGCCTTTTTTCACCTCAGCCGCGATCCAGTCATCGGCGGCGTCGGCGGATTTGGAAACCACCACATGACGTATCATGGGATCGCGCGAAGGTCTAAGCCCGCCATTCGAAACCAGTGTGACAACCAGCCCGTGCCGGTCCGCCACGCGAATGATTTCCTCCTTCACCGGACACGCGTCGGCGTCGACATAGATGACCGGGTCGGAACTATCCGTCATGGGGCAGGGCTTGAACCGTTGCTCAGGAATGGCGCTCGCGGGCCAGCGCCGCGCCGGCGCCGAGCGCCTGCAGCTTGCCGACCGCGACATCGCGCGAGAGCGGGGTCAGTCCGCAATTGGTGCAAGGGTATATGCGCTCGGCATCGGCGTATTCGAGCGCTTCGCCGATGACGGCGGCGACGGCCTCCGGCGTTTCAATCTCGGTGGTGGCGACATCGATGCAGCCGACCAGCACATCCTTGTCGGGCAGCAGGCCGATCAGCGAAATCGGCACGTGCGAATTGGCGCATTCAAGCGACACCTGGTCGATCGACGAGCCGTTGATGGCCGGGAAGGTCTCCTCATATTGCCGCCATTCGCCGCCGAGCGTCTTCTTCCACTCGATATTGGCCTCGATGCCGTAGCCGTAGCAGATATGGACCGCCGTGGTGCATTTCAGGCCGCGCGCGGCGCGGTCCAGCGCCTCGACGCCCCAGTCCTTCACTTCCTCCATGAAGACATTGAAAGCGGGTTCGTCGAACTGGATCGTGTCGACCCCGGCCGCTTCGAGCTCAAGCGCTTCCGCGTTGAGTATGTCGGCAAAGGCCATCGCCATGTCGGCGCGCTTGCCGTAATGTCCATCGGCCAGAGTGTCGCAGATCGTCATCGGGCCGGGCAGGGTCCATTTCAGGCCCTTCTGCGTATGCGCGCGGCAGAAAGCGGCCTCGTCGCGATGGACCGGGCGGCTGCGTTTCACCGGACCCGTCACGGTGGGAACATCCACGACATAACGGTTGTTGCGGATGCCCATCTTCGTTTTCAGGTCCCAGTCGATCCCCTCGACGGTCTCGAGAAAGCCGTGCACGAAATGGGTTCGGAACTGCTCGCCGTCCGAGACGATCTCGATGCCGGCGTCTTCCTGCAACTTGATCCAGATGAGTGCCGCGTCGCGCTTCGCCTGGTCGAGTTCAGCCCCCTCCAGCTTCCATTTCGGCCAGAGCTTCTCGGTCTCCGCCAACCAGGATGGTTTCGGCAGGCTGCCGGCGACTGTGGGGCGGAAGAGCATCAGAACTCCACGACCGCGCGGATCGATTTGCCTTCATTCATGAGGTCGAAGCCCTTGTTGATGTCCTCGAGCTTCAGCTTGTGGGTGATCATCGGGTCGATCTCGATCTTGCCCTCGACATACCAGTCGACGATCTTCGGCACGTCGGTACGGCCGCGCGCGCCGCCGAATGCGGTGCCTCTCCAGGACCGGCCGGTAACCAGCTGGAACGGGCGGGTGGAGATTTCCTGGCCGGCGCCCGCGACGCCGATGATGATCGATTCGCCCCAGCCGCGATGCGAACATTCCAATGCTTGGCGCATGACCGTCGTGTTGCCGGTGCAGTCGAACGTGTAGTCGGCGCCGCCGATCTGGTCGGCCCCGCGCTTCGTCATGTTGACGATCTCGGTGACGACGTTGTCGACTTCCTTCGGGTTGACGAAATGGGTCATGCCGAAGCGCTCGCCCCATTCCTTCTTGGAATTGTTGATATCGACGCCGATGATCATGTCCGCGCCGGCCATCTTGAGGCCCTGGATGACGTTGAGGCCGATGCCGCCGAGGCCGAAAACCGCCGCGGTGGCGCCAATCTCGACCTTCGCGGTGTTGATGACCGCGCCGATGCCGGTGGTCACGCCGCAGCCGATGTAGCAGATCGTGTCGAACGGGGCGTCGGGATTGACCTTGGCGACCGCAATTTCGGGCAGGACCGTGAAGTTCGAGAAGGTCGAGCAGCCCATGTAATGGTGGATCGGCTTGCCGTCGAGAGAGAAGCGGGAGGTGCCGTCGGGCATCAGGCCCTGGCCCTGGGTTGAGCGGATCGCCGTGCACAGATTGGTCTTGCGCGACAGGCAGGAGGGGCATTCGCGGCATTCCGGCGTGTAGAGCGGGATCACGTGATCCCCCTTCTTCACCGTGGTGACGCCGGGACCGACATCGACGACGACGCCCGCGCCTTCATGGCCGAGAATCGCCGGAAACAGACCTTCCGGATCGGCGCCCGACAGGGTGAATTCATCCGTGTGGCAAATGCCGGTGGCCTTGATCTCGACAAGGACTTCGCCGGCCTTCGGGCCCTCGAGATCCACTTCCACGATTTCAAGCGGTTTTCCCGCTTCGAAGGCGACGGCTGCACGAGTCTTCATTTTGGAACCTCTCCCGTTGACGGCAGGACATTTTCAGGATTTGGCATATCTTTCAACCCGCAAGCGGCCGGTTACCGGCCAGCGGCGGCATTTTCGGACAGGCTTTCCGGGGCACGGTGAAACAATGAGCGGAACCGACCAGATCGGCGCTTTTCCGGCGGCGGACGACCATGTTCGCGGCATGGCGCTTTGCGCCGGTGCGATGCTCTTGCTGCCGCTGATGGACGCCATCGCCAAATGGTTGTCCACCGAAGCGGGCGTGTCGCCGGGCCAACTGACACTGGCGCGCTTCGTCATCCAGGCGGTTGTCTCCGGAGCCATCGTTGTCGCCGCGGCCGGAGTTGCCGCGCTTTGGCCAAAACGGCCGCTGATGAACCTGATCCGTGGTGCCATGCTCGGCACGGCCAGCCTGCTTTTCTTCCTCGCGCTCAAATACATGCCGCTCGCCGATGCGATCTCCGTCTTTTTCGTCGAACCGCTGATCCTGACGATCCTGTCGGTGGTCTTTCTGCACGAGACGGTCGGCTGGCGGAGGGTCCTGGCAATCCTTGTCGGCTTTGCCGGGGCGCTGATCGTCATCCAGCCGAGTTATGCTCTGTTCGGTGTCGTATCGCTGCTTCCCCTCGCAACAGCGGCGCTGTTTGCGAGCTATCTGACGCTCAATCGCGCCGCCGGCGTGCGCGACAGCGCCGTCGTGATGCAATTCGCGGCCGGAATCGGCGGCGTTCTTGTGCTGTCACTGGCGACCTCGGCGGGGTCGGCCCTGGGGATCCGGAACCTCGACCTTGGATTTGAGTTCCCGATTTTCGTCTGGGTTCTGATGGCGGTGATGGGCGGTATCGGGATGACAGGCCATTACATCATCGTTTTGGCGTTCCGGATCGCGCCGGCTTCGCTGCTCGCACCGTTCCAGTATCTGGAGATCGTCAGCGCCGCCGCGGCGGGTTTCCTGCTTTTCGGGGATTTTCCGAGCCTGTCCAAATGGATCGGCGTCGCGATGATCGTGGGGTCCGGGCTTTACGTGTTCTGGCGGGAACGGCGGCAGCGATAGTCGTCGCTGGAACCGGACAGCGCACCCGACGTTTCTCCTCGACATTACGGAGACGTCAATGGACCAGATTTTCGGCAACGGACCGAAAGGGCTCGTTTATGTCAGTGACAGCGAGCCGGGCATCCGTCGGCAGCGGTCAGGTCGCGGATTTTGCTATCGATTGCCTGACGGCGCTCTTTTACGCGATCCCGATCAGAAAAACCGCATCAATGCGCTCGCCATTCCTCCCGCCTATCGAGACGTGTGGATTTGCAGCGACGAGCGCGGGCATCTGCAAGCGACGGGTCTGGATGACCGCTCGCGAAAGCAGTATCGCTATCACCCGGAATGGAGCGAGTTTCGCAACCAATTGAAGTTCGCCGGTCTTGCGGAATTCGGAGAGGCGTTGCCGCGCATCCGGCGGCGCGTTCGCGCGGACCTTCGCGCGGAGGCGGGCGATCTGGAATTCACTCTGGCCGCGATCGTTGCTCTCGCTGACGCGGCCGCGCTTCGTCCTGGCAGTCGCAGCGCGACGAGCGAAAACAGGACCTATGGCGCGACCACGCTCCTTAAACGGCATGTGAAACTCGAAGATGACGGGATTCGGCTCGACTACCGCGCCAAGGGCGGCAAGCGGGTGCGAATGTCACTCAGGCGGCGGCGGCTGCATCAGATACTCGAAAAGATCGCCGATCTACCGGGCCGCAGGCTGTTTCAGTGGCGCGACGAGAATGACGTTTTTCGGCCCGTGGAATCGGGGCAGGTCAACGCCTATCTCGCGGATGCTTCGGGCGGAGGGCACAGTTTCAAGACATTTCGAACATGGGCGGGAACGCTGGCAGCCTTCGAGGCCGGACTGAGTTCTTTCGACAATGGTGAGAAGGCCAGCATCAAGGCGATGGCTGGCGCGTCGGCGTCGGTCTTGCACAATACCGCCGCCGTCAGCCGCAGCAGCTATGTCCACCCCAAGGTCTTCGAACTGACCGAATTGAGTCTCGACGAGGGCTTGGAATTCGCCGCGAAGCTCAAGGGCGTGTCGCAGGTTTCCGAACTGCGGATCGGCGAAGCCAGGTTGCTCGATTACCTGAAGTCGTGATCGCGGGTTCAGCAAATCGAAACCGCTTCCTGCCAATCTGAACCGAACGAAAACCGGGGGTGGCGTTGGCAAACGTAATCGCACTGCTGATATTCGCGGTAATCCTGTTGTGGCTGGTCATGTCGGCGCCGGTGGGACAGCGTACGGTCAGGCGGCGCATCCTTGCGCGCACCGAACCGGCAAGGCTCTGGGATGCTCTCTATCCCTTCGGCGGTGATTTCACCTGGAACGGCGCGGTCACCGAGGTGAGGCGAACAGGAGACGCGACTGGCCGTGTGGTGACGTCGCATATGGGCCGGGACGGACGTCCCATTGAGCGTGAATTCGTCGTAGAAGACTGCGTCGACGGTGAGCGTTTCACCATGCGCTACACCGACGATACGTCGCTTGCGCAGAGTTTCTGGGACGATCACGCGATGAGCGTGGAGATCGGCCGGGATCGCGAGGGCAGGGCCGTTGCCGAGGTCGCCGAAACCGACCGGTATCGCGGGATCGCCTTTCTCCTTTTCCGTTTCTTCGTCTTGCGGCGTATGGCCATGAAACTCCGGCGATGGGCCGAAACCGGTGAATTCAAGCCGGGCGGGACTTTCGAGCATCCCGCGACACAGGTCGCCTTGGCCGCGTTCTCCGCTCTCGTCCTTTGGCCGATCTTCGGTCTGAACCTCCAGGGCGCATTTCTCGCCGTCACGCTGACGATCGTCGTCGGCATGCACGAACTCGGTCACCTTGTCGCGTTTCGGATCATGGGCCACCAGACGGCGCGGGTGATCTTCCTGCCGCTGCTCGGCGGCATAGCCATCGGCGGACGCCCCTATGACCGGCATTTCGAGGTCGGATTCGCGGCCCTTATGGGCGCCGGTTTCTCCGCATTCCCGGTCGCCGCCCTGACATGGGTCGCGTTCGGTTCCGACATGCCCACGGTCGCCAGCGGCGCTTTGGCGGTGGTGCTGATGATCATGTCGCTGTTCAATCTCGGCAACCTCATGCCGGTCTGGAAATTCGACGGCGGGCAGGTGCTTCGCCAGCTCTTCCGAACCGACCGGAGCATGGCGGCCGCCTCCTTCGCGACACTGATCATCATGACCGCCACGGGCGTCGCGGCGGGCCTGCCGTCACAAGTGCTGATCATATGCGGCGTCGTGATCGCCGTCCTTTCGCTGCTGACATCGAAGACGGGGGTCGCTCCGAAGACCGCATTGCGGCCGATGACCAACAATGAGCGTATCGCGCTCGGCCTAGCCTTCGCCGCCGTGCTGGCCATCCATGCGATCGCGCTGGCCTGGAGCCTTCACCGGCTGTTCTACGTCTGAGCGGTTCCGGCAGGACCGAAAACCTCTCGGAAGGATTCCAGTAGCGCCAGATCGAGATCGTGCATGGTCACCGGCAGGCCGAGATCGACAAGGCTAGTGACGCCGTGATCGGCAATGCCACAGGGCACGATGCCGCCATAATGGGACAAATCCGGCTCGTGGTTGATCGCGATGCCGTGGAACGACACCCATTTGCGCAGCCGGATGCCGATTGCCGCGATCTTGTCCTCGGCGGGCTCGCCGGGAACTGTCGACGGTTTTTCCGGACGGACGACCCAGACGCCGACCCGGTCCTCGCGCCGCTCGCCCTTGACGTTGAAGCGGTCGAGAGTGCGGATGATCCACTCCTCCAGCGCGGCCACGAAGGCGCGCACATCTTCCCTGCGCCGCTTCAGGTCGAGCATGACATAGGCGACCCGCTGGCCGGGGCCGTGATAGGTGTATTCGCCGCCGCGCCCGGTCTGGAAGACGGGGAAGCGGTCGGGCGCGACCAAGTCTCTCGAATCGGCGCTGGTACCGGCGGTATAAAGCGGCGGGTGTTCGACCAACCAGACCAGTTCGCGCGCCGTGCCTTCGCGGATCGCGGCGGCGCGCGCCTCCATCTCGCCGACGGCGAAGTCATAGTCCGTCAGCCCGTCGGCAATCCGCCACTCGACCGGCGGCGACCCGTCGGCGGGAAAGAACAGGCTGGAAGCGGCGATCGCACCGCGCGCATTTGACGTCTCGATGGTCACAGGGCCGGACATGCAGCAGATTTGGGCCATCGAGGCCCGCGTTGCAAGCCTCGGCTGTTGCCGCGGCCCGGCGATCGCACAGGGGCTTCAAGACCTGTCAAAAAACATCGGGACAGGCTTGTGCGGCCATATGCGATTTGCTAAACGCGCCCAGCCGGTTTCACCGGCTTTCGTCTTTGGCTTGCGGTCGTGGCGGAATTGGTAGACGCGCAGCGTTGAGGTCGCTGTGGGGCAACCCGTGGAAGTTCGAGTCTTCTCGACCGCACCAGACACTCTTTCCAGGCTTTTTTCAGTTTTGTCGGCTCAGCGGCATCTCGCGGCGCGATCTTGGTGCGCCTGGGACGGGATTCGCTTGCCTTTCAGGGGCGGCTGGCTTGAGCCAAATGCGGCACCTCCGCGGGTGAGGGAACCAGCTTCTCCACCAGCAGTCGCAATTCCGACGGGGTTGTGTGGCCCGCGACGACCTCGTGATAGCCGATCCCGGCACGGCGCAAGGCTTCCTTTTTCACGGCGTCGCGCGCCGCAGCCGTGCCTTGATGGTGTCCGTCGCCCTGATACTCGATCACGAAGCGGGCCTGGCAGTCCTCGTCCATCAGCACCAGATCGACCCGCTTCGAGTTGATGCAGGAATAGGCTTCCGTGTCCCTGCATCTGAGAATCTCGCCGAGCGAAACCTGCGCCATGACCTGCCAGCCCGGATTGCGCTCGATGACCATGACATCAAGCTCCCTGAAAACACGCCCCTCGCGTTTGTTGAGGATCGGCTGGGGTTCGAAATCCGCACTCATGACGGTGCGCAGTTGATCCGCTGCATCGCGCGGCTTCGGTGCTGCCGGGCGGGGCATCCGGACCACGCTCTCCTGACTGGTCCTGCCGTTGCGCCGGTAATCTGTCTTCCAGCGATTGCGTTCTCGCCATGCTCGCCGCCGCGTTTCCGATCGGAAGCGCTCGATGCCCATACCGATTGCGACGCCGATAACGATGAAGATGATCGACAAGTCGGTCTTTAGGAATTCGACGACACCCTGATCCATTGCAAAAATATACGCTGGTCAGCGTGGAGGGAGACTTAACGATGGCCGGAGTATTCGAACTAACCGGTGGAGCGGCTTGCTCCGGCTCGCGCATTCATTGCGCAACCGCGCCGCTTCGGATATCGCGACCGGATGGATATCAAGAGTGCACAAGACGTGGGCGAAAGGGTTGAATTATCTCCTTTCGAACAACTCCGCTGGACCGTCGATGGCCTGACCGTTGCGGGGATGGCGTGGGGCCCCGCTGACGGACATCCGGTCCTGGCGCTGCATGGCTGGCTCGACAACGCCGCGAGTTTCGAGGTGCTGGCGCCGATGCTTGAGGGCTGCCGCGTTGTCTCGCTCGATCTGACGGGCCACGGGCTCAGCGATCACCGCTCTGACGACGCGGCCTATCTGCTCTGGGACGATATTCCGCAACTGCTCAAAGTGATCGAGCAACTGGGCTGGCCGCGCTGCACGCTTCTCGGGCATTCGCGCGGCGCGATGATCGCAACGCTCATGGCCGCGGTGATGCCGGACCATGTGGACGCATTGATCACGCTGGACGGACTGGTTCCATCGCCACAGGACGATGCGCATTTCGTGCATCAGATGCATGACAGCCTTCGTTACACGGCGCGCATCGCAAGGCAGGCACAGCGGCGATTCTCTTCTCTCGAGGACTTCATAGAGCGGCGACAACGCTACGGCGTCAGCCGGGATATCGCGGCGCGGCTCGCGTCACGGGCGGTGGAGGAGACCGCGGACGGTTTCGTGCTGCTCAATGACCAGCGTCTCCACAGCCCCTCTGCCATCAAATTGAACGCTCGCCAGATCGAGGCTGCGTTGCGGGCCCTGTCGGTCCCGATCCTGACAATCTGGGCCAGGGAGGGATTGCTGACGCGCGACTGGGATCTGGATATTGCGGCGCTTGCCGAAACGGCCATCGGCGATCTGACCAGCGTGTCGGTCGACGGGCATCATCATTTTCATATGGAGCCCGGACCGGCGGCGGAGATCGCCGGCCATATCCTCGATTTCATCGCGAGGCTGGACAAGGGCGGGGCGGAGGCGGCGCCGGCCGCCCCCTGAACCGGATTATCGTACAAGCACGAGAACGCGATTTCCGGAGCTGTCGCGGAGTGTCAGCTGGTCGCCGTCAAGGCCGACCCGTACGGCGTCCTCGGTTGCCTTGGCGAGCGAGCGTTCCGCCGAGGTGACCGACAGGTTGGGGCAGGCCATCTTCGTCGTCATGACCGAGCCGCCGTTCCAGGTCGCCCCGGACTGCGCAATGCGCGAACGCATCGTGTTGCATCCGAAGGTGGCGCGGAAATCGCCGTCGCCGCGGATTTCGACCCGCGATGCCGCCGCGAGACTGCCGGAAAGCTGCGTCAGATAGCCCGTCTGGTGGGCGGCCACATGGCGGACGCGCCAGACGCCGGTGATCGCGGTCGAAACGGCGTAAGGGCCGCCTTGCGGCTGCGCGATGGCGGAGGCCGGCACGATGCGGAACTTTTCCCAGGCCTGCGGATTGCCGTCCGACACGGCGGCGAGAAGGGAGCCCTGTCCGACACCGGCGCGCACCAGCTTGCCGTTCTGCTCGGAGCGGATGGCGACGGAGCCGCCGGGAAGGCGCGACATCCGGAACATTTCCCAGCCGCGGATATGCGGGCTTCCGGCCTGCAGATAGGTCTGCTGTCCGACGCCCGCGCGCACATAGCTGTTGCCGCCGGCAAGGCGAAACGCGACGCGATTGGCCTGGAGCCGCACGATCTCGAGCCTGACCGCCCCGGAGGCGCTGCGCGCATTGGCGGCCAGCAAGCCGCCCGATTCGCCGACAAAGTGTCCGGAGTGGGTCGATTGCAGATAGATATCTTCCGCGTTGGATGGAGCCGCAAAGGCGAGGGCGGCAGCGAAGGTGGCCATGGCAAGGCCGAGAAGGCGTTTCATGAAGTCTTCCTTTTCCGTCTGGCGTCCGTCCCCTGGACCGGGATCCGACGATTGAAGCCGTCCTCCTAAGCTGTCGCGCTGCGCCCATCTGTGATCTTGGTCACAGCGCGGGCGCCCGCGGATTTCTGCGTGTAATCAGGGAGATGCTTCCTATATCTGAAGTGGACGGGCTCGAGGAAGGATTGATGCGAGACAAGCCGACGCCGTGGAAACTGGACCGGCCTTACGACCCCGATGAACGCGCCGCGAGTTTGAGGAAGCGCTTTTCGCGTTATCGTGCACGCAACGGAATTGTGGCGCCGTCGCGCGCCACCCGGTTCTGGCCGGTGTGGCTGCTGGCCGCCGCCGGCATCGCGGCGCTTATCGCGTTCGCGGCCTGAGTGCCAAACCCGGCTTTACTTGGCGACGGGCTTTGCCTATGACGCGCGCATTGTTCACCACCCGCGTTCGTTGGCGGGACTGGAAAAGGAGACCTGACCATGGCTGCGGCCGTTTCCCTGACATTTCCTGATGGTTCTGTGAAAGCGTTCGACGCCGGTGCGACCGGCCGCGACGTCGCGGAATCGATCTCCAAATCACTCGCCAAGAAGGCTGTCGCCGTTGCGATCGACGGGCAGTTGCGCGACCTCGCCGACCCGGTCACCGACGGCGCCATCGAGATCGTGACGCGCGATGACCAGCGCGCGCTCGAACTGATCCGCCACGACGCGGCCCATGTGATGGCCGAAGCCGTGCAGGAGCTCTGGCCCGGCACGCAGGTAACCATTGGTCCGGTGATCGAGAACGGCTTTTATTACGATTTCAAGCGCGTCCATCCGGACACGCGCGAAGATTGGCCGTTCACGCCGGACGATCTGCCGCTGATCGAAAAGAAGATGCGCGAGATCATCCAGCGCAACGCGCCCTTCACCAAGGAGATCTGGAGCCGCGACCAGGCCAAGGACAAGTTCGCCGACATGGGCGAGGCCTACAAGGTGGAGCTGGTCGACGCGATCCCCGAGGACCAGGACATCCGCATCTACAAGCAGGGCGACTGGTTCGACCTGTGCCGCGGTCCGCATATGGATTCGACCGGCCGCATCGGCGCCGCCTTCAAGCTGATGAAGGTGGCCGGCGCCTATTGGCGCGGCGATTCCAACAATCCGATGCTGACGCGTATCTACGGCACGGCCTGGGCCAACCAGCAGGATCTCGACGCCTATCTTCACATGCTGGAAGAGGCGGAGAAGCGCGACCATCGCCGGCTCGGCCGCGAGATGGACCTTTTCCATTTCCAGGAAGAGGGGCCGGGCACGGTGTTCTGGCACGCCAAGGGCTGGCGCATGTTCCAGAACCTGCTCGCCTATATGCGCCGGAACATCGCGGACGACTATGACGAGGTGAACGCGCCGCAGGTACTCGACAACGCACTGTGGAAGACCTCGGGCCACTGGGGCTGGTATCGCGAGAACATGTTCGCGGTCACCTGCGCCGACGAGGAGGCGGAGGACAACCGCGTCTTCGCGCTGAAGCCGATGAACTGTCCCGGCCACGTACAGATCTTCAAGCACGGGCTGAAATCCTACCGCGAACTGCCGATCCGGCTGGCCGAGTTCGGCGCGGTGCACCGCTACGAACCGTCCGGCGCGCTTCACGGGCTGATGCGCGTGCGCGGCTTCACGCAGGACGACGCGCATGTATTCTGCACCGAGGACCAGCTCGAGGCGGAGATCCTCAAGATCAACGACCTGATGATGTCGGTCTACAAGGATTTCGGCTTCGACGAGGTGCTGGTTAAGCTCGCTACGCGCCCTGAAAAGCGTGTCGGCAGCGACGAATCCTGGGACCACGCCGAGGATATTCTAAAGCGGTCGCTCGAGAAGATGGCGCGCGAGGACAGCCGCATCAAGACCGGCATCAACGAAGGCGAGGGCACCTTCTACGGCCCGAAATTCGAATATACGCTGAGGGACGCCATCGGCCGCGAATGGCAGTGCGGCACGACGCAGGTGGACTTCAACCTGCCGGAACGGTTCGGCGCTTTCTATATCGACAGCGATTCGGAGAAGAAGCAGCCCGTCATGGTGCACCGCGCCATCGTCGGCTCGCTGGAACGCTTCCTTGGTATCCTGATCGAAAGCCATGCCGGCCATTTCCCGCTCTGGTTCGCGCCGGTGCAGGTCGTCGTCGCGACGATCACGCAGGAGGCGGACGGTTATGCGAGCGAGGTGGCGAAGAAACTGAAGGCCGCCGGGCTGCAGGTCGAAACCGATCTCCGCAACGAAAAGATCAATTACAAGGTGCGCGAGCACAGCCTGGCCAAGGTGCCTGTCATTCTGGTTGTGGGACGCCGCGAGGCGGAGGAAGGCACGGTCAATGTGCGCCGGCTCGGTTCGCGGGACCAGGAATCGAAGTCGGTCGACGAGATTACGAAGCTGCTTGTCGAGGAGGCGACGCCGCCCGACATCAAGCGCAAGCTCGGCATGTGACAGACGCGTGACGAAATACGCGAAACCGGTGGCGAAAGCCGCCGGTTTTTTTCTTGCAACTCGACTTCGATAATACAGCTTAGTAAAATTGGCCGCGGGCGGAGATGACTGGCGGATGACGACAAGAACGGTCCGTTTTACCGAACTAACCTATGCGCGTCCGGACGATCCGCCCTTCAAGCGGTGGATGATCCGGACGATCGAGAACATGTCGGGGCGGGAACGCCTTGCCGATCTCTACGACTATTGGCGCCACGAGATTTTCGGCAAGAGCGACAGCGTCTTCACCGAAATGCTGAACCTCATCGAGGTGCGCCTGCAGGCCGATGGCCAGTGGCCGCCGGCGGACATTCCCGCGACCCCGATCGTCATGGTCGCCAATCACCCCTATGGCATCGGCGACGGCATCGCCTTCCTGTCGCTGGCCGAGCAGCTTGGCCGGCCCTTCCGCGTCATCATCAACAACGACCTCCTGAAAGTCCCCGAAATCCGCCCCTATTCGCTGCCGATATCGTTCGAGGAAACGAAGCAAGCCGTCGCACTCAATCTGGAGACGCGCAAGGAGGCGGTCCGGCTGCTCAAGGAAGGCGTGACAATCGTCATCTTCCCGGCGGGCGGCGTGGCGACGGCGCGAAAGGCGCTGGGACGCGCCGAGGATCTGCCATGGAAGATGTTCACCGCGCGGCTGATCCAGGCCGCGAACGCCTCGGTGATCCCCGTCTATTTCGACGGCCAGAACGGGCGCCTGTTTCACCTGGTCAGCCAGTTCTCGCTGACGCTGCGCACGTCGCTGCTGATCCGGGAATTCCAGCGCCTTTCCGGCAGGCAGATCAGGGCGTGGGTCGGCAAGGCGATGCCATGGGACGATCTGTCGAAAATCGGCGACCGGAAACTTCTGCTCGATACAGTTCAGGCGGCCGTCTTTTCGCTCGATCCCTCGCAGCGTCCGCGCCGACCGGCGAGGGCGTCGATTTCCGAACGCTACTGAGTGATCTGTTCCGCGGTCTCGGTATCGACCTTGACGACGATGTCGCGGCCGGGCCGGATCGTGATGTCGCGCTGAAAGACGCGGTTCTTGTTCTTGGCGATCACCGTGTAGTCGCCGGCGGCCAGGATCATGGTCGGGAACGCGCCGACATTCTCGGCGATGATGTCGCCAGAAGCGCCAAGGACCGACCAGGCGGTATCGGCCAGTGGAAAGCCGTTCTTGCCGCGCACGAGGTTGAGCGTGACCTGGGCTGCGCGATGTTCGACCTTGGCGGTCGTGGTCTTGCCCGCTTCGACCTGGATATCCGCGCGGATCGTGGCGTTCACGTCGCCGTAATTCGAGACAATGTGGTAAGTGCCGGCATTCAGGCGGACGGTGCGGCCGGGCCTGACATTGGGAAGGATCAATTGCCGCTCGCCTTCCTCGTTCTCGCCGTCCTCGTAGATGTTGAAGCGCAGCTTCTGGTCGCGCATCGGAATGCCGTCCGGCAAAACGCCTTCGAGGCGTAGTCCGCCGGCATTGAGCACCATCGTCTCGTGGCGCGGCTGGTCGCCAAGCTTGATGCGCGTCGTGGCGCCGGCGCGCCCGAAAGCGGCATGAACGAGATAACTGCCTGCCGGAAGCTGGAGCCTCGTCGATCCGCCTTGTGCGGATGCGAGCAGCGGCAGTTTCCCGTCCGGTCCCGGCTCAGAACCGAAGATACGCCAGATCAGGCCGGTCTTGATAACATTGGATTCCTCGGTCAGCAGCGCATCGAGGAAGAGATCGACGCCGGACAATTGCGAGTTCGCACCGTTTTCCAGCCGGGCGGGCGCGTAATTCACGATGCCGGGCAATTTCAGGTCGCCGGAAAACGGCTCATCCTGCGCCCGCGCATCAACGGAGACACTCGCCGTTGCGGCAATGAGCAGATATTTCAGGAGGCGATAATTGGAGCGCATCTCTATGCCGTCTGTTTCTCCCCGGGAGATGAACTCCATGGCGCTGGCAAATTCAACCCTTCTGCGCCATATCGAGGTGCGACCAGAAAAGGAAAATCGAGCTTTTTCATGACCAGGACCGATGCAGTCGTAGACTATTTGAAATCCCGCAAATCCCTTCCGCTGACGATGATGTCCGTGCCGGGGCCGAGCGCAAGCGAGTTGCGCGACATGCTCGAAATCGCGGCGCGCTCGCCGGATCATGGCCGGCTCGAGCCGTGGCGTTTCATCGTCTATCGCGACGAGGCGGGCCGGGAGATCGGTGAAAAACTGGCGAAACGCGCCGAGGAGATCAACGGCCCGATGGCGGATGATCAGCTCAATCGGGAGCGTAACCGGCTCCGCCGCGCACCGGTGGCGATCGGCGTGGTCTCCGCGATCAAGGAGAGCGCAAGTATTCCGGAATGGGAACAATTCCTGTCCGCGGGTGCGGTGGCGATGAACCTCGTCCATGCCGCGAACGCCTTCGGATTTCACGCGAACTGGGTGACCGGCTGGTATAGCGACGACGAGAAGGGCAGGGCGATCCTCGGCCTTTCGCCGGAGGAGCGCATGGCCGGCATCGTGCATATCGGCAGTTGCGACCGGGAGATCGCGGAACGCCCGCGTCCCGATATCGATTCGCTGATTTCCGATTATTCCGGCGAGTACCAAGGGTAGGGCGATGTTCTACCAGCCTGCCGACGGGCATGGCCTGCCGCACAATCCGTTCAAGGCTATCGTCGCACCGCGGCCGATCGGCTGGATCTCGACGCGGGCGCCGGACGGAACGCCGAACCTGGCGCCCTATTCCTTCTACAACGCGATCGCCGACACGCCGCCCATGGTCTTGTTCTCGTCATCCGGTCACAAGGACAGTGTCCAGAATGCGGAGACGACGGGCGAGTTCGTTTGCAATTTCGTCGGCGAGGCGCTGATGAAGGCCATGAACCAGACGTCCTTCGCCTATGCGAGCAGCATTTCCGAGTTCGCCGAGGCCGGGCTCTCGGAGGCCGGGTGCATGATCGTCAAGGCGCCGCGCGTCGCCGCCGCGCCGGCAGCGCTTGAATGCGTGGTCGCCGACATCATAAAACTGAAGGACCGCAACCGGCAGCCGGTCGGCAACTGGATCGTCTTCGGCGAGGTCGTCGGCGTGCATATCGACGATGCGATGCTCACTGACGGCCATTTCGATCTGGACAAGGCGAAGCCGGTCACGCGTCTCGGCTATCGCGATTTCGGCCTGACGCCTCCGATGATCGAGATGTTTAGGCCGGGCGAGGGCTAAGGCCCTAACAAACATGGTGAACGGAACGTAAACCATTTCGCAATAGCGTGAGTCCCGACAAGCCGAGTCCGGGAGTAACGCGCGATGATCGTTCAGCATTTCCTGAAATGGAGCCAGTCGGCCGACGTGTCGAAGCGGGCAACTGCGGCCTCGGCGCTGGCGCGGGCCTATCTGACCTCCGACATGGGATTTGACGAACGCTGCGGGGCCGATGCGGCGATGACCCTCCTGCTCGACGACCCGTCGCCGAAAGTGCGACTGGCATTGGCGGAAGCGGTCGCGTCGAGCCGCTTTGCGCCGCCCCAGATCGTCGCCGCTTTGGCCGGCGACCAGTATGAAATCGCCAGCCTCGTGATCGCGCGGTCTCCCTTGCTGCGCGACGGCGATCTGATCGCCCGCGTCGAGATCGCCGAACCGCGTCTGCAGACACTGATCGCGGACCGTCCGGAAGTCTCCGCCGGCCTCGCCATGGCGGTCGCCGAACACGGCCATCCGGGCGCCGTCGCCACGCTGCTCGCCAACGCCAATGCAAGGGTCGACGATGCTGTTCGCGAGACAATCATCGACAAGCATATCGGCGATGCGGCCGTTCGCGGCGCATTGCTGAACGATCCGGACCTCTCGCCCGTTCATCGGTTTAGGCTCCTGGAGGCATCCAAACAGGCTTTTGCTGCCGCGCCATTCGTTACCCGGATCCTCGGCGATGCCGGTGCCCGGCGCGTTAGCGGCGACGCCGCCGCCAATGCGCTCGTTCTGCTCGCGTCTGGACGGATCGATGACGGCGTCCACGAATTGATCGGCGAATTGCGCCAGTCCGGCGCGCTGACGACGCGGCTGCTGATCCGGGCGGTCTGTTCCGGCAAGATCGACTTCGTCGCCCGCGTGCTTTCCGACCTGTCGGACCAATCCTATGCGCGGGTAACCGCCATATTGGTGAGCGAACGCGAGACGCAGCTTCGCGCCCTGTTCGACGCGGCAGGCCTTGCACGGACAGTGCATGCCCTGTTCTCCTCGGCCATCCGTGTCTGGCGCGATGTCGCCAATGGCCGGCTGAAGATCGGCGCGCAGGAAGTCACCCGCATGGTGATGGAGGAATTCGAGGCTGAAACCGGCCCGCGCCCGAGCCACGACAATGACGATATCCTCGCCCTGTTGCGGTCGATCTATCTCGACATGATCCGGCAAAACGCCCGGAAGCATGCGATGGACCTTGCTGCCGCCTAGATATCCAGATCCTTGGCGAAGGCGGCGTTTTCCTGGATGAAGCGGAAGCGGGTTTCCGCTTTGGTGCCCATCAGGTCGTCCACGACCGTCTTCGTCGCTTCGTCCTGATCTTCCAGAGTTTCCACACGCAACAGCGTGCGCACGCGCGGATCCATGGTCGTTTCCTTCAACTGGTTTGCCGACATCTCGCCGAGACCCTTGAAGCGGCTGACCTCGATCTTGCCGCGCCCGGTGAACTCCGTCTCGGTGAGTTCCTTTCGGTGTGTGTCGTCGCGGGCATAGAGCGTCTTGCCGCCCTGCGTCAGCTTGTAGAGCGGCGGCACCGCGAGGAAGAGATGTCCGTTGCGGATCAGCTCCGGCATCTCCTGATAGAAGAAGGTGATCAGCAGCGAGGCGATATGGGCGCCGTCGACGTCGGCGTCAGTCATGATGATGACGCGCTCGTAGCGCAGGTCGCTGTCGCGATATTTCGAGCGGGTGCCGCAGCCGAGCGCCTGGATCAGGTCGGCGATCTGCTGGTTGGCCATCAGCTTGTCACGGCCGGCCGAGGCGACGTTGAGGATCTTGCCGCGTAAAGGAAGGATGGCCTGGACCTTGCGGTCGCGCGCCTGCTTGGCGGAGCCGCCGGCCGAATCGCCCTCGACGATGAAGATCTCTGCGCCCGCGGCGGAATTCTGGCTGCAGTCGGCGAGCTTGCCGGGCAGGCGCAGCTTGCGCACCGCGGTCTTGCGGTTGACTTCCTTTTCCTGTCGGCGCTTCAGCCGTTCGTCGGCGCGGTCGACCACCCAGTCGAGCAGCGCGTTGGCTTCCTGCGGCGAGGCGGCGAGCCAGTGATCAAACGCATCGCGCAAGGCCTGCTCGACGATCCGCTGCGCCTCGGTGGTCGCCAGCCGGTCCTTGGTCTGGCCGACGAATTCCGGTTCGCGCACGAATACGGAAAGCATCGCGGCGGCCGAGATCATCACGTCGTCGGTGGTGATGACCGAGCCGCGCTTGTTGCCGACCAGTTCGGCATAGGCCTTGAGGCCGCGCGTCATCACCGTTCGCAGGCCCGCTTCATGCGTGCCGCCCTCGGGCGTCGGGATCGTGTTGCAGTAGGAGTTCACGAAGCCGTCGCCGCCATGCCAGGTGATGGCCCATTCGACGGAGCCGTGGCCGCCGGGACGTTCGCTCTTGCCGGCGAAGATATTGGCGGTGACGCGTTGCTCGGCGCCGAGGCTCGCTTCGAGGTAATCCTTCAGGCCGCCGGGGAAATGGAATACCGCCTTGGGCGGCGTCTGTTCCTTTTCGCCGAGCAACTCCGGGTCGCACGACCAGCGGATCTCGACGCCGCCGAAAAGGTAGGCTTTCGAGCGCGCCATCTTGTAGAGTCGTGCCGGCTCGAACTTGGCGTTCTTGCCGAAGATGTCCGGATCCGGGTGAAAACGCGTTTTAGTGCCGCGGCGATTGGCGACCTCGCCGAGTTCCTCCAGCCCGCCCAGCGGATGGCCGCGCGAAAAGCGCTGGCGGTAGAGCTTGCGGTTGCGGGCCACCTCGACTTCGAGGTCGTCGGACAGCGCGTTGACGACCGAGACGCCGACGCCATGCAGGCCGCCGGAGGTTTCGTAGACCTTGGAGTCGAACTTTCCGCCCGCATGCAGCGTCGTCAGGATGACTTCCAGCGCAGACTTGTCCTTGTGCTTCGGGTGCGGGTCGACCGGGATGCCGCGGCCATTGTCCGTGACCGTGACATAGCCCTGCGCGTCGAGCGACACGTCGATAAAGGTCGCGTGGCCGGCAACGGCCTCGTCCATGGAGTTGTCGATCACCTCGGCGAAGAGATGGTGCAGCGCCTTGTCGTCCGTGCCGCCGATATACATGCCGGGCCGGCGGCGCACCGGCTCGAGGCCCTCTAGGATCTCGATGGCCGACGCATCGTATTCTCCCGACTTTTCGGGCGCGGCCTTGCTTGCCGCCGCCTTCTGGCGGGGTGCGGGAGTATCCTTGGCGGTCGTGGTGTCGCGCGCGTTTCTTGACGTATCGTCAATAGCGGAGAAGAGATCGCTGCTGTTGTCGTCCATTGCCATCCGTTAGTCGTCGCGGTCCGAAGACCGAATCACTCGTCAATAATGCATGCGCTTGGGCCAAACGCGAACAGGTCCGCCATGACATAGTGCGCGTTTACGGCGATTTAACCACATCCGCCAAAGCCGACAGTTTGAACAGCCCCGTTACATGATTGTTCACGGTTCCGGGTCATCGTTGCCCAATAAAACCGGGGAAAACGGGCATCCGCATTGCGGATTGAGGCTGGGCAACAGTGAACAAGAAACTTCTGACCATGGGCGGCATCGCCATCGTATTCGGTGGCCTGTCCATAATCGCCGCCGATTACTGGCTCAAAAGCAACGTTAAGACGGTCGTCGAGACGGTCGAGGTTGCGGACACCGCCGCGCCGGCGGTCGAGTTCTCCAGCATTGTCGCGGCAGCGGAGCCGATGCGCTACGGCACGGTGATCGATGCCGGCATGCTAAAGGAACTTCCCTGGCCGAAGGACGCCTTGCCGTCCGGCGCCTTCACCCATATCGACGAATTCCTCGGCGGCGGTGAACGCATCGCGCTTGCCGCTATCGACGCCAACGAGCCGATCCTCGTCTCCAAGGTCACCGATCCGAACGACAAGGCAACGCTGTCGCGCCGTATCGAGGACGGGATGCGCGCTGTGACGATCCGTGTCGACGACATCACCGGCGTTGCCGGCTTCATCGTCCCCGGCGACCGGGTCGACGTGGCGCTGACCCGGACCTTCACGATCGACAAGAAGGACGGCGAAAGCGCTGACGACGTCGCGCCCATCGAGATTTCGCCGGCCGGCGACCGCACCTTCACCGGCGAGACCGACAGTTTCGTGGCGACCACGATCGTCCTCGCCAATGTCAAGGTGCTGTCGATCGACCAGATCGCCGACGAACGCCAGTCCGATCCGGTCATCGTGCGTGCGGTGACGATGGAAGTGGACTCGGCCGGCGCGAAATCGCTCGCCGCGGCGCAATCCGCCGGCAGCCTCTCGCTGCAGCTGCGGCGGGCCGGCGATGTCGCCACCGATGAATTCAAGATGCCCGATCACGGGATCGACCAGGAAATGACGTCGTCTTTCGTGGAGATCGAGCCGATCCAACCGATAGTGGCAACCACGGCAAAGGTGACCGTGCGCCGCCGGACCGAGGTGGAAACCTATGATGTCCGCGACGAAGGAGTGAACCGATGAACCCTCGCGGCCGAAATACGATCCTTGCCTGCGTCATGGGAGCGCTGGCGCTTACCGCCATGCCGGTATCCGGCGCGCAGGCCCAGGACGTACTGACGATTTCGACGGGCCGGACCAGCCTGATCACCGTCGAGAAGGGCAAGCCGAAGACGATACGCACCCATAATTCCTTCTATGAGATCGTCGTCGGCGATCCGGAAATCGCCAATGTGCAGCCGCTGACCAACCGGTCCTTTTACGTGCTCGGCATCAATGCCGGCACGACCGGCATCGCGCTGTTCGACGAGCAGAAGAACCTGATTGGCTCGGTCGATGTCGAGGTGTCCGTCGACACGACGCGCCTGAAGACGGCGATCCGTGAGAACGTGCCGGACGCCAATATCAAGGTCACGACGACGAACGGACAGGTTGTCCTGTCGGGCTCCGCGCCGGACCAGGTTTCCGCCGACCGCGCCAAGAAGATCGCCGGCAAATTCGCCGGAAACGAGGACGAGATCATCAACTCGGTCGACGTCACGTCTTCCCAGCAGGTGCAGCTCAATGTCCGCTTCGTCGAGATCAACCGCAATGCGGGTCAGGAACTCGGGGTCAAGATCAACGAGCTGAGCTACAATTCGGAAACCCGCAATTCCGACCTCGCCACGATTGGCTATGCATCAGTCGGCAACTTCATGGGCACCCTGGTTAGCGGCGGCCTGAATGTCGACGTCGCGATCAAGGCTATGGAAGACCGCGGTGTTGCGCGGCGTCTCGCCGAACCGAACCTCGTCGCGCGGTCCGGCGAAACCGCCAGCTTCCTCGCCGGCGGCGAGTTTCCGATCGCGGTTACCGGCAAGGACGGCGAAGTCTCGATTGAATACAAGAAGTTCGGCGTTGGCCTCGAATTCACTCCGACGGTTCTCAAGGATGGGTTGATCTCGCTGGAGATCGAGCCGGAAGTCTCCAGCATCGACGAGGTCTCGTCGACCGGGTTCCCGATCCTGTCGGTGCGCCGCGCCAAGACCTCCGTGGACCTGAAGAGCGGCCAGAGCTTCATGATGGCGGGATTGTATCAGGCCGATAACGACAATAGCGGCAGCAATCTGCCCGGAACGCGCAAGCTCCCAGTGATCGGCGCGCTGTTTGCCAGCAAGGAGTTCCAGCGCAAGGAAACCGACCTTGTCATGCTCGTGACGCCGCATCTCGTTCGGCCGGTGCAACCCGGCACGCCGATGGCGACCCCGCTCGACGGATCGCGCCCCGCAACCAACAGCGAAATCGTGGTCCTCGGGGTCGATGAAGTCCGCACCTCGGCGACCAGGGCAGGGGCCGCCACGCTCGTCCCGCAGACATCGGGCCATATCCTGAGCCTCGATATCGGCGGATAGGAGTTTCAAAATGCGCAAAGAGATCACATCCGCCATCATCGCATTCGCGACTATCTCCCTTGCCGGCTGCGTCGGCCCGGAAGAGACCCACAATGAGGGGGTGACCCTCGGCGCCGGGAACGCGGTGGCCCACAACAGCGCGCTGCAGATCATCGATCCATGGCCTCCTGGCGTGCAGGACACGGATCTCATCGTCCCGGCCGAGCGCGAGAGCAGCGACACAGCGGCAGTGGGGACCGATGTCACGGCGCAGCCCGCGCTCTAGGAACAAATCCGCTTAGCCTGACAACTAATTATAACGACGTGGAAAATGGCTGAAGACAAGGAACAGAGCAACCGCATCGTGCTGGTGTCGACCGACAAGGAATTCCTTGCGACGACGCGCACCGCGTTTTCGGTTTCCGACGCGATCAATCTGGTCACGATCGAAAAGGCCGTGACCGAGCTGCATGGCGAAATCCAGGACGCGGAAGCCGGCGCCGTCATCATCGATATCGACGATGCCAATCTGGAGCGCCTGGAAGCGCTGCAGCGCGTGACCCGCAGGCTTACGGACCGGGTGCCGGTCATTGTTGTCAGCCGAGGTCTCGATCCGGCGATGGTGCGCATCATCGTTCAGCTGCATGTCGCCGATTTCCTGGTCAAGCCGGTCACGACGGCCGATCTCGTCCGCTCCTGCATTCGCGCGCTCAAGGGCGTCGACAAGAGCGATACAGGCGAAGCCTATATCAGCGCCTTCATGCCGGCGGCCGGGGGCGTGGGCAACACGACGCTGGCGCTGCAGACCGCATTCCTTCTGCATCGCTCGGCGACCCGCGCGGCCTCGACCTGCGTGGTCGACCTGAACTTCCAGAACGGCTCCTGCGCGGAATATCTGGACCTGGAACCGCGCTTCGACATCACCGAGGTTGAAAACCAGGTCGAACGCCTCGACCGACAGCTCCTCGACGCGCTGCTGTCGAAGCACCCGTCCGGCCTTGCCGTGCTCGCGGCCCCGAACATGCCGACGGAAATGCGCTCCTTCGACACCGATGTCGTCGTCAAGGTGCTCGATCTCGTCTCGGCCTATTTCGACAATGTCGTCATCGACCTGCCGCGCATCTGGTTCCCCTGGACGGAGACCGTCCTGCGCGGTTCGAACCATGTCTACATCACGGCCGAAATGACCGTGCCCTGCCTGCGCCACACGCAGCGGCTGATCAACGCCATCGAGACCGAAGTCGGCAAGGAAGTGAAGTCGCGGGTGATCATCAACCGCTACACGCCGAAGGGCCTCGAAGGCGGGGTGAAGGCGACGGATGTCGAGGAACTGCTCGGCGACCGCTTCGCCGGCGGTATTTCCAACAATTACAAGCTGGTTCGCGAAGCCGTCGACCGCGGCGTGCCGCTGCATGAGGTCGATCCGAACGCCAATGTCATGCGCGACCTGAAGCGGATCATCCTTCCCGAGGAAATGCAGCTCGAGGCAGGCGGCAAGCGCGGCTTTCTGGGACTTGGCAGAGGGTTGCTGAAAAAAACCGGGTAAGCCGGCGACCGCGCAATCCGGCGACAGATCGGAGGCGCCAATAAACAGGGTATCGGTGCGATAATGACAAGCAGGTTCACGCAGCTTTCCACGCGCGAGGCTTCTCCCAAGACGGCTCCGCCGCCGGTCTATGAAGAAAAGCCGATTGTCATTCCCAACAAGCGGTCTTCCAAGCCGGTGCAGGGGCGCGCGGCGCCGAAGTCGCAGGAACGCACGCTCGATGCGCGCGTCAAGCTGCACCGCAAGCTGATCGAGGAAATCAACCTCGTTGCGCTGGAAGCGCTGCCGCCGGACCGCATGCGCCAGGAGGTGCAGACCTTCGTCACGGAATATGTCCGCAATGAAAGGCTCGCGCTCAACGTCGCCGAGGTCGAATCGCTGATCGACGATCTCGTCGACGAGATGGTCGGGCTGGGGCCGCTCGAACCGCTGCTCAAGGATCCGACGGTCAGCGACATCCTGATCAACGGCCACGAGAACTGTTTCGTGGAGCGCGGCGGCAAACTGGTACAGGAAAAGATCCCGTTCAAGGACGAGGCGCACCTGCTGCGCGTGATCAACAAGATCGTCGCCGCCGTCGGTCGTCGCATCGACGAATCCCAGCCCATGTGCGACGCACGCATGCTGGACGGATCGCGTTTCAACGCAGCCATTCGCCCGATCGGCGTCGACGGGCCGCTGGTTTCGATCCGGAAATTCTCCAAGAACAAGCTCGGCCTTCACAAGCTGGTCGAGTTCGGCGCGCTGACCGAACCGATGGCCGAGGTGCTTGCGGCGGCCGTCTTCGCCCGGATCACCACGATCATCTCGGGCGGTACTGGTACCGGCAAGACGACGATGCTGAACGCGCTCTCGGCCTTTATCTCGGAGGATGAGCGCCTGATCACCATCGAGGACGCCGCCGAACTTCAGCTTCAGCAGCCGCATGTGGCGCGCATGGAGACGCGCCCCGCGAACTCGGAAGGCATCGGCGAAGTGCGCCAGCGCGACCTCGTCAAGAACGCGCTGCGCATGCGTCCCGACCGCGTGATCCTTGGCGAGTGCCGCGGCGAGGAAGCCTTCGACATGTTGCAGGCCATGAATACGGGTCACGAAGGCTCGATGGCGACCATTCACGCCAATACGCCGCGCGACGCGATCTCGCGCCTGGAACAGATGCTCGGCATGACCGGCATGCCGATGACCGTCGCCTCGATCCGCAGCCAGATTTCGAGCGCCATCGGACTGATCGTGCAGCTGACGCGCCTGTCGGACGGCAAGCGCAAGGTCACCAGCGTCGCCGAAGTCACCGGCATGGAAGGCGACGTCATCCAGATGCAGGAAATCTTCACCTTCCGGCGGACCGGCATGGATGCGGAAGGCAATATCATCGGTCATTTCGAGGCGACGGGCATCCGGCCGCGCTTCCTGGAAGAGTTGCTCGCCATGGGAGTCGAGTTCCCCGGCGACTATTTCGATCCGTCCAACAAAAAGGCCGGATGATGGAGCTCGACGACGTCACGATCTACATCGTTTACGCCTTCGCGGCCGGGGCGGGCATCATGCTTGCCGAGGCCGGCTACATGCTGCTCTCGTCCGGTGCGGAAACGCGCAAGGCGATCAACCGGCGCATGCGGCTGAAGGAGCGCAACGTCAACCAGAAGGAAGTTCTGGTGCAGTTGCGCAAGGAACGTGGGCTCGACGGGCAGGGCGGGTTCTCGCCGATCGCCGCGCTGCGCGAGTTGCGCATGCAGTCCGGTATGGTGATGCCGCTGACCACCTTCCTGTCGGTCACGACACTGATCTCGCTGGCGATCGGCATTGGCGGCGGGCTCTACGTCCACGAGCTGAAATTCGGGCTGATGCTGGGGGTGGCGCTGATCCCCGCAGTGCCATTCCTCCTGCTGAAATGGCTGCGCAAGAAGAGGCACAAGCGCTTCGGCATGCAGCTGCCCGAAGCGCTCGATCTGATCACGCGCGGCCTGAAGGCGGGCCACCCGGTCCCGGTCGCGGTCTCGATGGTGTCGCGCGAGATGCCGGACCCGATCGGCACCGAGTTCGGCATCGTTTCCGACGAGGTCACCTACGGGTCGGACATGGTGACCGCGCTGCGCAATCTTTACGAGCGGGTCGGCCACGAAGACCTGCCGCTCTTCGTCACCGCGGTCTCGATCCAGTCGACCACGGGCGGCAATCTGCGCGAGATCCTCGAAGGCCTTTCGGGGGTCATCCGCGAGCGCGGCAAGCTGCGCCGAAAGGTCAAGGCGATCTCGGTGGAAGGCCGCATGTCGGCCTATATCCTGACCGCTGTTCCGGTGCTGCTCGTCGCCGCCGTGATGGTGCTGATGCCGAACTATTACGGCGATGTCGTCAGCGAGACGCTGACCTGGTACCTCGTCGGCGCCTCGTTCCTGTGGCTGGTTCTGGGCAACGCCATCATGTTCAAGATGGCCTCCTTCAAGTTCTGAGGCGGTGCGAGCAATGGACCTTTCATCCCTCATCATTCCCGCCGCCGTTTTCATCATCGTGCTGGGCCTTGGCGGGCTCGTCTATTCGCTGACGCAGGATCGCAAGCAGCATAGCCGCGTGCGCAACCGGCTGCATGTCAATTTCGGCGAGGATGCGGAGGAAACCGGCGCGCCGGTCGAGGAAGACAAGCGGCGGCGCGACGCGGAAATCGCCGACAAGGCGGCGAGGCGCGCGGCGGAATTCTATGCCACGGCCGATCCGGACAATGTCGTCCGGCTGCGCCAGACGCTGATGCGGGCCGGCTATCTCGATCCCGATGCGGTGGGCAAATTCTTCCTGGTGCGTTTCGGGGCGATGGGCGCGGGCCTCGTTTTGGCTGTCATCCTCCTCTTCGCAATGCATGTCGCGCCGCTGTCGCAGCGCGGCATCACCATCCTGGCGGGCCTCTCGGTCGGCGGCTATTTCCTGCCGGCCTTCATGCTCAAGCAAAAGGTGAACCAGCGCGTCACCGAATACCGCAACGGTTTCCCGGACTTCATGGACCTGATGATCGTCTGCGCCGACGCCGGCATGAGCCTGGAAGCCTCGATCGAGCGCGTCTCGAAGGAAATCCGCCTGACCTATCCGCTGCTCAGCCAGAACCTCGTGCTGGTCTCGCTGGAACTCAGGGCAGGGCGCTCGATCAACGAGGCGCTGAAGGCGCTGGCCGACCGGCTCGGCGTCGACGAGGTCCGCGCCTTCGCGACGCTTTTGCAGCAATCGAAGGAACTGGGCACCAGCCTTTCCGGCGCGCTCAAGGTGTTCTCCGACGAGATGCGCCACAAGCGCATGTCCGCCGCCGAGGAAAAGGCGCATGCGCTGCCGGCCAAGATGTCGATCCCGGTCACGGTCTGCATCCTGCCGGTGGTGGTGATGATCGCGATCATCCCGATCATCGTGCGGTTCAATACTTAGGTTTTGCGTTGAGCCTTGCTTAACCGTGCCGCTTTGCCAAATTTTAGCCGCGTTTGACGACCGCATCTTTACCGGTTTCCGATACCATGACGCCAACAGACCCGGAAAACCGGGCGGGGACATGGGGACAGCGTCATGAAGGTTCGGATCGTTCGCCTTATCGCCATCGGGCTTCTTGCCGGTGCGCTCGGCGGTTGCCAGACAGGATCCATCGACACGACGATGACTTCCGCATTCCAGGCGAATGCGCAGGGAAGTCTCGCCGACCGCAAGATTGACTCCGGCAAGAAGCAGTTCGCGGCCGGCAATTACGGCCTTGCCGAAAAGAATTTCCGCGCCGCCGTCGAGGCGACGCCGGACAATGGCACGGCCTGGCTCGGGCTCGCCGCGTCCTACGACCAGCTCGGACGGTTCGATCTCGCCGACCGCGCCTATGCGCAGCTGCTGGAGCTGGAAGGCGCCAAGGCCTCGATCCTGAACAACCAGGGCTATTCCTATATCCTGCGCGGCGACATGAAACAGGCCCGCAAGGTGCTGTCCAACGCCCACGCGCTGGCGCCCGACAATGTCGTCATCGAAGGCAATCTGAAGCTCGCCAACAACGCCTGACGCCTTGCATTGGCCCAAATGACATGGTCTATCCGGCCCGTTTGAAACGAGCCGGATGGACTTTCTCGTGCGCGACATTCTTTCATTATCCGATCCGAAGGCCGACGAACCGCGCGACCCGATGGTGAGCGCCCAGGCGAGCATGCGCGCGGCGCTGCCGAAGCGTTTCTACAAGCAGGTCGAAACCGGCGAGCGCGACGGGGTGCACCACGTGCTGCTGGACGGGCGCGCAGTGAAGACGCCAGGCAAGAACACGCTGGCCTTCGCGACGCCGGAGGCCGCCGGCCTCGTCGCCGCCGAATTCGACGGCCAGGGCGAGGAGATCGATCCGAACACCATGCCCTGCTACCGGCTGGCCAACACCGCGATCGACGGCGTCGCGAGCGACATGCAGGCGGTGCTGGAGGATATCCTGCGCTATTGCGGCACCGATCTCCTCTTCTATCGGGCCGATGGCCCCGAGGGGCTTGAGGCGCGGCAGCGCGAAATCTGGGATCCCGTCGTCGACTGGGCGGACAGCCTGGCGGGCGCGCGGTTCAGCCTAGCCGAAGGCGTCATCCACGTTGCCCAGCCGCGCGAGGCGATCGCCGGGCTCGGCATTCATCTGAAGACGGTCACGGACCCTGTCGTGCTGGCGGCGCTTCACTCGATGACCACGCTGACCGGTTCGGCGCTGCTGGCGATTGCCGTCTGGAAGGGCGAACTCACGGCCGAACAGGCCTGGGAAGCGGCGCATGTCGACGAGGACTGGAACATCGCGCAATGGGGCGAGGACGCCGAGGCGAAAGCCCGGCGCGTCCGGCGCTGGTCGGAAATGGACGCGGCGGATCGGCTGATCAGGGCGCTTTAGGGGCGGGGCGTGCCTCGCGCCTTGCTCCAAGTCGTCGACCTCCGCGATTTCACAGAAACCGGGCTGACAGGAGGCCCATTTGCCCGATAGTTGACATCGCGACCCCCCTCTTGCCTTTTCCAAGCACTTACACGGGCTTTGCCCGCGTAAATGCAGGAAAAGGCTTTCTCCCCCACAAGGGTGGAGAGTGGGCGCGCGTCGCTTCGCCACGCGCCTAATTTCCAACATCGGCGATTTCAAAGAACCCGGGCCCTTAGCCCGCAAGGCCGACCGGCCGTCCGAGCCTTTGCGAGGCCCATGCGGAGGCGTTCCCGCGCAGCGGGAACTGCCGTGAGCTCAAACAAACTGGAAGACGGGCGGTCGTCGGATCGCTCTGTCTAATGTAAATACTGCGGTCCTGCGACCGCCCGCTCGGCACTCTGCGACTTCAGACGCCGTAACGCTTGCCCCGCAAGGCAACTCGTCCGGATCCTCCGCTACGCATCTGTTGC
>NZXU01000013.1 GCA_002698425.1 Ahrensia sp.
CGTTTCTCCGCGGTTGTCCGATTCGTTTGGGCTCAAGGTCAGTGACCCGGATGGTTTGTGGTATCAGCAGAGGCTATCGAGAAAGTTATTCGCCGGGCCCGCCAGGCCGTTCCGCTTATCGCACCATGACTAGCGCTATCTGCGGGAAGACGGCCATCAGGGTGATGAATGCCAGCATGCCCGCGACGAAGGGCAGGCAGCCAAGGAAGATCTTGGTAAGAGGCACATCGGGCGCAACGGTCTTTATGACATAGACGTTGACGCCAAGAGGCGGCGTAACCAAGCCGATTTCGGCGACGATGATGATGTAGATGCCGAACCAGACAGGATCGATGCCAAGCGACGTCGCGATCGGAAACAGGATCGGCACGGTCAGGATCAGCATCCCGAACAGGTCCAGCACGCAGCCGAGAATCAGGTACAGGATCGTAACGGCGATGATGAACGGGGCATAGCCGAGGTTCATCGACAGCATCCAGCCGGTGAGCGCGCCGATGAACCCGGTCTGCACCAGGAACCGTGTGAACAGCGTGCCGCCCACGATGATCATGAACAGCATCGTCGTCAGAAAGGCCGCGTCCGCGAGGGCGTGGCGGATCGCCGCCAGACTCAGACGTCGCTGCAACGCGCCCATCACGAGAACGGCGAAAACACCGACGACGGCGCCTTCGGTCGGAGTGAACACACCCATGTAAAGACCGCCGAGCAGGAATCCGAACAGGCCCAGCACCGGCAATATATGCGCAAGTGCGCGCAGTCGCTCGGACAGGGGCGGCATGTCGATGGTATGCCCGCCCTGGGCAGGATCGAGCCGGACGATCACGACCACGATTGCCGAAAACAGGATCGCGATCAGGATGCCGGGGATGACCCCGGCCACGAACAGCTGGCCGATCGAGGTTTCGGTCATCAGCCCGTAGAAGATCATGATGATGCTGGGCGGGATGAGAATGCCCAGCGTGCCCGAAGACGACATGACCCCTGTCGCGAGCGGCAAGCCGAAGCCGTAGCGGCGCATCTCGGGAATGATGATGGCGCCCATCGTGCGGGCGGTCGCGGTGCTCGATCCGCTGACGGCGCCGAAGCCCGCACAGGCAAATACCGCCGCGATCGCCAGGCCGCCCGGAAGCCAGCCAAGCCAGTAGGATGCCGCCCGGAACAGGTTCTTAGCTATCCCCGTATGATAAATCAGGTTTCCCATGAGGATGTAGAAGGGGATTGCGATGAGGACGAACTTTGTCCCTTCCGACCACAAGGCAAGGGTCGTCTGCGTCATCGCTGTGGACAGGGAGCCGACCATCGCCAACCCGCCGATGCCAACCGCCACAAGACTGAGGCCGATCGGCACGCCGATGATGATGAGGAGAATCAGAAGGACGAAAGCGGCTGCCCCGAGCGTGATCACGACAACTCTCCGTGTGTCTGCTCTGCCGGCTCGCGCGAAACGAGCTTCCAAAGCGCCAGGAGGCCGGAGACGACAGCGACGACACCAAGGACGGCACGGAACCAGCTGAGCGGCAGGTCCAGATCGGTCGATCGCTCGTTGAACAGCGTCATCAGGTCGATGTCGCGCCAGCACTGGATTGCGATCAGGATGGAAACGCCCAGCAGCATGAGCCAGATCGCCCTCGCCAGCAGGTCGTTCAATCCACGGCTCATGATCGCCGTAAGGAAATCGGCCTTGATATGCACGTTCCTGCGCCAGCTTTCGGGAAGGGCGAAAACAATGGCCAAGAAAAGGGTCAGCGTCGCGGCTTCCTGCGCCCAGATCAGGGGGGCATGAAAGAAGTAGCGCCGCACGACGTCGATGCCGACCAGGACCAGGATCGCCGGCAGGCAGACATAGGCCGAGAGTGCGAACAGGCCCCGCGAGACGAATGTGAGAATGCGCATGAATGCCCTTTTGGGTTGGAAGGCCCGGCCCCGCCGAAACGGGGCCGGCGCCAGGGCGTTACTTGAACGGGCTCGTTCAGCGCAGACCTTCTACCGGCGGGAGCGCGAGGATCTCCTCGTCGCTCATGCCTTCATATTTGTCCCGCAGCGCGCGCATGTCGGCGACGAACTGCGCCCCAGCCGAGCCTTCGCCGCCGTTCTTGGCGACGAAATCATCCCACATCGGCGCCAGGAGTTCGGAGATCTTCTGCTTGTCTTCCTCGCTCGGACGAACGATGGTGACGCCTGCTTCACCCATTTTGGTCAGCGCGGCTTGAGTCAGGCCCATGTACATCCGGGCGTAATCGTATCCGGCCTCGTTGCCGGCCTCCGCAAACACCGCCTTCAGATCGTCTGACAGGCCGTCGTAGAATTGCGTACTGATCGCGTGCGGGATGGCGATACGCGCCACACCGATCTGGTAGTAATGCTTGCCGACTTCGATCATCCGGTAGGCGACCATGTCGGCGCTGGAAAGGATGATCCCGTCGACCACGCCCTGCTGGAAGGCGGTGTAGGCGTCGGTGATCGACATCGTCACCGGGATCGCCCCCAGCCGCTCGACGATCTCTGTCGCGGTCGCGCCGCCGGCGCGAATGCTCAGGCCCTTCAGGTCTTCAAGCGAATTGATCGGCTTCGAGGCCAAGATGTCGTAGCTGGGAGTGGAAGCGTCGAAGGCCAGCTTCACCCGCAGGTTTTCGTATTCGCCGCGTAGATACTTTGCGTAGAGCTCGTCCATCACGCGCACGGTGGCGATGTCGCTCGTCGGCATCGCGCCAGGCAAGCCCAGGCCGTGGAACAGGCTGAAGCTGCTGGCCTGGTAAAGCGGCCAGGCCGAGGTCACATCGGTGACGCCGGTCGCCGCAGCGCGAAAGCCGTCCGCCACCGGATGCAGCACCTCGCCGGGATAACGCTGGACTTTCAGCTTGCCGCCGCTGAGGCTCTCCAGCCGGTCCGCATAAGGGGCGATGACCTGCTGCCAGGCAGCGGATGTCTCGGGCTGGTTGTAGGACAGCCGTACCTGCGTCTCCGCCAGCGCCGCCGAGCCGGTGAGCGCGACTACAAGCGCGATCCCCACCGTCTTGAATGTCGAGATTTTCATGATGTCCGTTCCTCCCTTGGTTTTCTGGCATTGCTTGTGCCAGAGGACAGATGCAGCAAGCGCCCCGCTCCTTCCGCGAGGCGTGCCGTCAGGTGCGCGCACCCGACGCATGCAGGCCGGCGATGAAGCCGAAGGTCATGCCCGGGCCCAGCGTGATGCCGCCGCCCGAGTAGTTCCCGCCCAGCACGCTCGCCATGTCGTTGCCGACGGCATAGAGGCCGGGAACGACCTCGCCGGCATCGTCCAGGACGCGCGTGTGATGATCGGTGCGAATGCCGGCGAAAGTGCCGATGCTGCCCGGGATCACCCGGATCGCGTAGAAGGGCCCGGTCGCTATCGGAGCGAGGCAGGGGTTCGGCTTCACCTCGGGATCTCCGTGGAAGCGGTTATAGGCCGTGCTGCCGCGCCCGAACTCCGTGTCGACGCCGGTCGGTACATCCTGATTGAGTCGTGCCACGGTCGCTTCGAAGGCCGAAGGATCGATTCCGGCGTTGCACGCAAGGTCGGACAGCGTGTCGCCCCTGATCAGGTATCCCGATCTGATCGACGGCCCCAGCGGCATCGGTGCGGGTTTCACATGGCCCAAGCCGTAGGACCGGATCGTGCGATGATCGCAAATCAGAAAAGCCTCGGCGGGCTCGCCCGCAGGTGTGGCCGATTCCAGGCCTTGTATGAAATCGTGATAGCTGTTGGATTCGTTGACAAACCGCCGGCCGTTTCGGCGCACAGCGATGACGCCCGGTTTGCCGCGGTCGATGAAATGCGGGAACGGCCCCTTCGTGCCGTCGAGGCGCGGAACCAGGCTTGTCGGCGCCCAAGCGGCCGCGTTGGGGTAATCCATCAGAGTCGCCGCGCCGATGGCCTCCGCCATCCGCAGCCCGTCGCCGGTGTTGCCGGGGCTTGCCGCCGAGACATGTTCGCCCTCGGCCGATGGGTGCTTGTAAAGGGTTTGACGCCGCGAGACATCCTGCGGAAAGCCGCCGCAGGCGAGCACCACTCCCTTGCGGGCGACCACCTGCCGCAGGCCCTGCTGCGTGAGCACGACCGCCCCCGTCACCGCGCCCGAACTGTCGCGGACCAGCGACTTGACCGGGCTCTCCAGCATCACCTCGACGCCGAGGTCCCGGGCGGAACGATGGAGCCGCGCGGCCAGGGCGTTGCCGTTGGTCAGCAATTGCGAGCGCCCCGTGAACGCCCGGTCCAGCCCGAATTTCGTCAGCCGCCGCGATACGTAGAGGAAGGACTCCGGCCGTTTGAACGCACGATAGAAATGCCAAAGCTCCTTGCCCGAGCCGATGGCCAGTCCGAACAATGTCAGCTCCTTACGGGGCGGTCGCAACTTCGCGATGTCGTCGCCCAGGATCGATACCTTGGCGGGCTTGACCAGGATAGAGCGCCCGCCCGGCGTGCCGCCGGGAGCATCCGGGTGATAGTCGGAGAAGGCCGGCGACGCCTCGAACTGCACATGCGTGTTCTTTTCCATGAAGTCGATCATCGCCGGACCTGCATCGAGAAACGCCTCGGCCCGGGCGGAATCGAACTGGTTTCCGGCCTCATGCCGGATATAGGCCAGAGCGGCATCCTTGCTGTCGTCGACGCCGACCGCGCGGCTGACCGGGTTGTTGGGAACCCAGAGATAACCGCCGGAAAGCGCTGTCGTGCCTCCGAACACGGGCTCTTTCTCGGCGACAACCACTTTGAGCCCATTCCTCGCGGCGACGATCGCCGCCGTCATCCCGCTGGCGCCGGACCCGGCCACCAGAAGATCGCAGCTGATCGCGGGCAAGGTACGTTCGGTAGTATCGGTCATGGTTGGTCTTTCATGCCCATCGTGAAGGAGGTCAGTTGGCCAGGTAGCCGCCGTCGACTGGCAGCATGGTGCCGGTGACGTAGCTCGACAGATTCGAAGCCAGGAACAACACCGGGCCTACCAGTTCCTCGGGTTTGCCCACGCGGCCCATCGGGGTGTGTCCCATGAAGCGCGCCATGGCATCGGGGTTGGCGCGAGTGCCCTCGGTCATCGGGGTGACGATTACGCCAGGCGCGATTCCGTTGACGCGCACGCCATCTGCCGCAAGGTCGCAGGCGAGCGCCTTCGTCAGTTGCAGCACGCCGCCTTTCGAAGCGGCGTAGCTGGCGGAATTCCGGTAACCGACAAAGGAGGCGATCGAACCCAGATTGACGATACGTCCACGGGTTGCCTTCAGCTGGCCGAGAAAGGCCACGACCATGTTCGCCATGCCCTGCAGATTGACGTCGAGCTGGGCGTCGAGATGGGATAGAAAGTCGGGCTCATGCGGAGCTGTGCGGCGAGTGATGCCCGCATTGTTCACAAGAATCGAGACCTTGCCGAACGCGGCCTCTGCCTCGCGCGCAATCTCTGTGCACGCAAGACGGTCGGTTACGTCAAGGGCAAAGCCACGTGCCTGGCCGCCTGCCGCCCCGATCCGCTCGGCTTGTTCGCGGACGCCATCGTCGTTCACGTCGCATAAAATAACTGAGGCACCCGAGGCCGCCAGGCCCAAAGCAATTGCCGCGCCATTTCCCTGCGCGGCGCCAGTGATCACCGCAACGTCGCCGGCCAAAAGCCCGGACAGTGCTTCGGACATATTTTCCTCCCAGTCGGTCTCGTTCGCTGCTACTCCACCTAAAGGAAGCGGTTTTCGCATTACGAACTAGAGATTATGTATTACATAATATATGACACTTAGCGTAATATTGCTTACGATATAAAATCATGTCAAGTGTCATTCTGAGGCGCATCGAACGCCCGATAACGGAGAACGGGACTGTGCTCGATAGAAATGCGACCGTGGCCGAAGTCGGGGGCAAGCCGGACCAAATTGGCGTCCAGTCGGTTGAAGTCGCGGGGAAAATCCTCGAAGCCCTGATTCAGGCCGACGGCCCCCTTAAACTGGCGGAGATCGCCAGCGAAGTCGGCATGCCCTCGGCAAAGGTGCATCGCTACCTCGTCAGTCTTATCAGGACCGGCTTGGCCATGCAGTCCAGGGACACGTCGAAATACGATCTTGGACCGACGGCCTTCCAGTTGGGAGTCAAGGGGTTCGCGAGATTCGAGCCCTTGAAGGCCGCGGAAGCAATGTTGCGTGACTTGGTCGAAATGGTCGGCGAAACCGCCGCCCTGGCCGTCTGGGCCGAAAAGGGGCCGACCATGATCCGCGTCATCGAAGCGCGGCACGATTTCGCCACAACGATCGCGCCGACCCACCACTGCCCCCTGACCTTTTCAGCGACCGGCATCCTTTTCGCCAGTTTCGAAGACGCCGCGCGTACGAATGTCGCGATCGAGCGCGAGCTGGAGCAGAATCGGAACTCCGGCCGCCCGAATGCCCCGCGTGATCGTGTCTCGCTGGCCGAGATGATCGCCGAGACTCGCAACCGCGGCTTCTCGGTGATGAACAATGGCGGCGGCGATGGTTTCGGGGCTGTCAGCGCTCCGGTGTTCGATGTGACTGGACGCCTCCGCATGGCCTTGACCGTGTTCGGCCGCACCGGAAGGGTTGACACCGGCCCGGACGGAACCTTGGCGCGCATCGTCGCGCGGACAGCGCGCTCAGTCTCGGCAGCGTTCGGTTACAAGGGTTGACGCTCTCAATAGCTTGCCCGGTCTTCGTGAACTGATGGCGCTGTCTAATCGTAGCTTGGGTATCAAGCATCTATCTGTCCAGCCACAAGGGACCGCGGACCCGCCAGATGATTGAGGCGGCCGGAGCCTCGCTGCTGTTTCTTCCGCCCTACAGCCCGCACTTCAATCCGATCGAGAACGCCTTCTCGAAGCTGAAGGCCATGCTCAGGAAGGCAGCCGAGCGCACCATCGACGGCCTGTGGGACAGGATCGGAAACCTCATCCTAACCTTCACCGCAGAGCATTGCGCCAACTACTTCACCGCTGCCGGATACGATGCAGCATGAACGGATTCCGCTCTGACGTGCTTGGCGGCCTATATTGCGATCGGACGAGCGCGTGGCTGGGCCGGCTGGAGAGAAATTCCCGTCGATCAGCGTGATGACATCAGTGAACGGCTAGAACCATCGAAGTACGTCTTGTTCTTTGCGTCATCTGCCGCTGCAAAGCGCGAAGGACCGGGCACACCTCTTCAGGATAACGATCGATCCGAGATATGAACGCGATCGCGCCCCCTCCTCCTTGGCCCGGCCATTCGCGGGAAACGAACGTGCAGCCCGAGCATGATCGCATTCGCCGGCCAAAGGGTGGCGAGAAAATCGACGGGTCGCGTGAATATCCCGAAAAGGCAGGCGAAAAACACGATGAAGGAAAGAAAGATCGGCGCGCCCAACTCCGACCGGAAGAGCCGATCGATACCATTCGAAGCGTGGAGCGGAATTCGGGTGTCGGAAACGACCGCTCCCCCGATTCAATTCCAAGATCTTGCTGGCCGTGCGGCTGGCGGCGTATCGCTTATTCAGTGGCGCATCACAATGGTCGCCCCGCATATGACTGGCAGGGACCTTTTATCGATCGTTGATTATCGGCAGACGGTGCGGATGTGACCATCGGACTGTCGGCCCTGGGATTGGTGTCCCTGATAGAAAAAGCATCTGCCGCTCCGGCAACGCCGCGCGATCATCGGGTTCAAATCAGGCGCCTGGCCTGTGTATTTCGACATGCCCCTTTCTCCGCGACTTCCCCTTTTTCCGGATACACAGAATCTTCACGAAGAACGAGGCATTGGCCGTTCCATCCCCGTCGTATTGTTAATCTGCAGGCACCGCCGCATCCAAAGCGCATGTTGACATAAACATATCTTTATGTGACGAAAACACCGTCAACATGAGGTGCAAATTGGTGCAGTCACATTCGCACGTCCCCATGGACGCGCTGTTCGGCCCGTTGGAAACATCGAAAAGATCGGACTCGCGCTATGAGCTTCAGAAAGCTGCGCGAGAGCGAATTCTAGTCCTCGACGGCGCCATGGGCACCCAGATCCAGGGACTGGGCCTCGGCGAGGATCATTTCCGCGGCGAGCGCTTCGGCGACTGTTCCTGCCATCTGCAGGGCAACAACGATCTCCTGATCCTGACTCAGCCGGCCGCGATCGAAGAGATCCATTACCAATATGCGATGGCGGGCGCGGACATCCTCGAAACGAACACCTTCTCCTCGACGCGCATCGCGCAGGCCGACTACGGCATGGAGGGGATGGTCTACGAACTGAACCGCGACGGCGCCCGGCTCGCCCGCCGCGCCGCGCTTCGCGCCGAGAAGCAAGACGGCAAACCGCGCTTCGTCGCCGGCGCGCTCGGGCCGACCAACCGCACGGCATCGATCTCGCCCGACGTCAACAATCCGGGATACCGGGCGGTCACCTTCGACGACCTGCGCCATGCCTATGGCGAACAGCTGCGCGGCCTCATCGACGGCGGCTCGGACCTGATCTTGATCGAGACCATCTTCGACACGCTCAACGCCAAGGCCGCGATCTTCGCCTGTTTCGAAATCTTCGAGGAAAAGGGCGTCGAACTGCCGATCATGATCTCCGGCACGATCACCGACCTGTCCGGCCGGAC
>NZXU01000014.1 GCA_002698425.1 Ahrensia sp.
GCCGACTGCGCGGCGTCGATGCGGTCGGTGACAGACCGCCACGCCGACGCCAGCAGTGTCAGCAACAGCGGCGAGGCCGCGGGAGCCGGTGGCTCATCAGGGTCTGAGGCGGTTGCCGCCGGCGCAGCCAGCGACGTCGTGACGGTTGTGGGCTTGGACGTGTTCAGCGCAGGGCTGGCCGGGACGACGATCCCCGGATCCGTCACCCCAGGCTCGACCGCCGAGTCTGGTTGCTCGGTGTCTGCGGTCCGCTGTGTCGGAGACGGTTTCGCCGTGTCATCGGTATCGAGGTCGTCCAGCGAAGAGACTTCCACCTCCGCATAGTCTGTTCCATTCGCGTTGACCTCGCGGTAGCTCTGCTCGTCAGTGGCCGTGGTCGGTCTGTCGCCGCTCTCCTCGTGATCGGAATGCGAACGGACGTCTACCGATTCGTCGATGCTCTCCGATCCCGGATCGTCGATGGGAGCGTCGACCTCTGGGTCTTCGCTTGGCGAGTCCGCCACGTCGGAGTCGCCCGCAGGTGAATCAAAGTCCGGCGTGGCCGAGGGGCTCGCTTCCCCGTCATCGGTCCCAGAACTGGTGGACTCCCCTGCGCCGTCGGTATCCGTGCCTGCATCACGTGCGTCGGATTTCGCTACGCCGGCTGAACTTGACTCTTCGGTCTGCCCCCATGAAACGGCTGGCATCGCCACGACGGCGGAACCGATTCCCAACGCGACAGCCAACGCGCCCACCCGACCAATATGCTTTTCCCACTCCATGACAGTCCTCCCCCTTGAGCCGCCCCGCGAGCGTATGGGGCGGGACTTCGGGAGGGAATCGGGGAATCCCCTAATTCGGCATGTCGGCGCAGGGATTGACCAGCGTGACGTCGCGCGAAGGGTCTGCTCGACGGTTGCGCCGTGGAACACGGAGCCGGGTCCAGTCTCTAGTTGGCACAGCCTGCAAGGAGCGGGTCAGTTCCGTGTTGCTGCAGCTAGTTTCTTGGTGGTGGTTGGGGTCGGAAGGGGGTGTACCACCACCAGTCGGCGCGTTCGCCGGTCGGCCCCTTGCAGGGGGCGACGGCTGGTGGGGGTTGTGTGGGTGGTCGAGCCAGGGAGGCGTTGGTCAGGTGCTGGCCGTCGGCGTCGGTGACGACGAGCTGGTGCGCGGGCCCGGTCAGGGTGATCCCGCCGGCGTGGTGCAGCCGATGGTGGTAAGGGCAGACGAGGACGAGGTTGGTGACAAGTCGTTAATACGTCCCAGTCCCGTGGGTTCGTTCGGACTGAAGGGGTTTCATCGGGAGCCCACGGTGTTTTGGTGTTGCGGGCCTGGCTATGGGGTGTGTTCGGGCAGTGTGAACCGTCTGTAAGTATTTGCATGGCTGGCCCTGTGCTGGCTGACAGGATCGCTGTCGCCCTCCTGATTGGGTGTGACTCGTGAATCGTCGGGCCCCCGTGAAGGGTGCTCTTCCGAGGATCTGTCCATCCGATCGGGGGCGGCAACGCCGGCCCGGTCCTGCTTCGGTGGCTTGATTGGAATCCTGCCCGACTCGTTGCCGCGGGTCGCACCCCTGTGTTACTAGTGAACGGCTGCTGGCCTCATCATCCGTTGTGTGACCTTCAGCATGACCCGTCTTGGCATAAAGCGGTAACAGCAGGCAAGTAAACTGTTCCGTGCACCCGATACAACGGTAGGGGTGGACTTAGAAACAGCACTAAGGGCAGCGTCTACAACTTGTTTTGGCGTCTGTCGCGCTTCCGACATGAACTGCTCACCCGAGCGTGCGAAAAACTCGGTCTCGGTTGGTCCCGGGCATACGGTCAACACACGGACGCCGGCTTCGCGGGTTTCCTGCCATAGAGCCTCGGTGAAAGAGAGGACAAACGCCTTCGTTGCTCCATACACCGCCATGCTGGGAGTTGGTTGGAACGCGGCGGTCGAAGCGATGTTGATGACAAGGTCGTGGCCTGCCTTCACCATTCCCGGAAGGAACCGCGCAGTCAGGTCTACTACAGTTATACTATTAAGTTGAATTTGCGCTAAATGCGTTTCAATATTCTGAGTCAAAAATCACCATGAATACCTGCGCCCGCGTTATTTATCAGAACATCGATATGCCGGTCGAGTAAGGCTACTTGCCGAGAAATCTCCGCTCCCGATTGAGGAGTCGACAAATCGGCTTCTATCAAATCAATACGGACGCGAGGTTTGCGCTTGTTGAGCACGTCGCGGACTTCAGCGAGCCTATCGGTATTACGTGCCACCAAGACGAGGTCGACCTCTCGATCAGCGAGCTGTGCTGCGAACTCTGCGCCTATGCCGCCGCTTGCTCCCGTAATTAGTGCAGTAGTTCCGGGTCGTATCATTTGCGTCTCCTTATATAACTAATGGCTTGCTTCTATTCGCCCGTGTCAACTTGTTGATGGCGCTCAGGATGATCAGCTCAGTGACTGCCACAACGAGCGGTAGGTCACGCGAGTCCCACCAGGCCAAGTTTCCTCAGGTCCGCTATCGTATTTCGCGACGAGGCCCGGAGTAATGTGCGGGATGGACGAGGTGCCATTACCCGATTCTCGGAGAGCTGTGGCAAATTTATCCGCCGGGACGGCTGAGCCGCTCAGCGCAGTTTGCGGTTGCCGGTAGCCGTCCATCAGTGTGTAGACGGAGTACTTCCGTAATGATTCTGGCAGTCCGCGGACAGCAGTATCGAACCGCATAAACCAATCACCATAGTGGTCGATGCGTCGGATCGGCTCGCCCGCTTCAATGAGCCAGTCGACGATGACATCCAACGATACGGCGTCTTCATGCGGGTTGACGACGTTGTACGAATGAAACCCTTCTTCGAACTGTGAGCCAAGTGCTGCAACTGCCGCAGCGACGAAATCTGCCGGCAGGCCGTCAAAGTGAGCGGTAATCCTGGATTCTGCGTTTTCGGCGGAATAGAAGGAGCGCGGTGCGATACCGGTCGCCAGGAGGCTCAAGATTAGCCGGGTAAAGGGGCTCTTCGCAGTTGAGGGTGTAGAGGTGATCGGCGCGTCGCTGCCGGATAGGGGTCGAGGTCTCTCGAAGATGAAGGTTCCTACACGCCTCATCCGAAAGACCTCGACGTGCCCAACGCTACCGGTCGAGCGGGCTTCGCCTGCGCTGACCTGACCACTTTCTGCCGCCTCGACGACCTCGGGTTGGAGGTGACCGGCCAGCAGGTCCACCCCGATCACGCGGTACTGGCGTGCCGAGTCACCGACGAGGACCGCTGGTCCGCCGCTGCGGCGAGGAAGGCCGTGCCCGTGACAGCCTCACCCGAGAACTGGCTCATGAGCCGTTCGGGCGCCCCACCACACTGCTGGTCACGATCCGTTGCTACCGCTGCGCCGGCTGTGCCCGTGTGTGGCGCCAAGACCTCAGCAACGCCGCCGAACCACGCGCCAAGCTATCCCGGAGCGCTCTGCAGTGGGCGCTCAAAGCCATTGTCTGCCAACACCTGACCGTCACCGGCGTCGCCGAAGCCTTGGCAGTATCGTGGAACACCGCCAACAACGCCGTCCTGGCCGAAGGCCAGCGAGTGCTGATCGCCGACCCGGCCCGCTTCGACGGCGTGCGCGTGATAAGGCAGCGTGAGATTCATCGACTTCACGCCAGCGCCGGTTCGGGCGCTTCAAAGCGATTCAGGCTGGTCATGTCGCCCCGACTAGGGAACTATGACGTCATGCCGACACTGATGGATGTGTGGGATTCCACACGGATGAGGTTGCTGATCGAACTGGATCGGGCTTCGAGCCTCTCCGCAGCGGCTGCTGCCATCGGAATCAGCCAGCCTTCGGCCAGCGAGCATTTACGTCTGTTGAACTCGGCAGCCGGCGAGCCCGTAGCCGAACGTTCTGGTCGGTCACTGGTACTGACCCCCGCGGGCCAGATCCTGGCACGCTGCGCTTCGCAGGCACTGGCCAGCCTCGCTGCAGGTGAATCAACGCTGGCCGCGCGCGCCGGATTGCGATCGGGAGTGTTATCCGTCGGCGCGTCGTCGGTGCCAGGTACTTACATCTTGCCCGCTGTCGTCGCGTCTTTCATCGCCCGCTGCCCAGACGTCGCCGTGAGGGTCTCCGTCGGTTCGACTGAAGCCGTGATGGAGTGGCTACACAAGGGGCGGATTACTCTTGCCATCATCTGCAGTGAGTCCAAGTTGCCCGGTCTTCGCTCCGAGAGCATCGGCGCTGACGAGATCGTCGGCATCTGCAGTCCCGGCGCAGTCGACATCTCCTCCGATGGCTGCGTTTCCCTCGACCAGTTGAAGTCTCGAACACTGTTGGTTCAGGAACATGGTTCGAGCACCCGTGCGCAAGCCCTGCGGCTGCACACGGCAGATCCGGGTTGGGGTGCGGTGTGGGAGATGGGCTCGATCGACGCGATCAAGCGCGTAGCTCGCCAGAGCACCGGAATCGGGTTCGTTTCCATTTATGCCATTACGGATGAGCGACGGCGCGGTGAGCTCGTCGACTTCACGGTCTCGGGGGTCGATTGGGGCCAGCGGGATGTCCGTGCGGTGACATTGCGGAACGTAGTCCAGGCACCCGCTGATCGATACTTCCAGGCGCTGCTCACCGAAGCGATCGCCAAGGGATCTGGAACCTGAGGCGTCGCCAGCCCGTAGCTGGCCACCGCTTCACCCTGCCCGCTGTGAATGTGCGCGTTGGCTACCGTCCACCTATTGGTAATTCCGAGGTCCGATCTCGGTCATATGCCATTTGCATATATACGACGCCGTTTCCTTGGCCTTTGATATCGGCTAATCCTATTCTTCGGTGGACGTCCAAATGGGCAGTGGGTGGACCAAGATTTAATCGAATGAGGTGCCAGATTGTCGTTGCGAGACAACGCTGTTGACGTCTTGATCATCGGCGCAGGGGTGGTGGGAACATCGATCGCGCGGGAGCTCTCGCTCCTCGACATCGACGTCGCCGTGGTTGAGCGATGGCACGACGTCGGAGAAGAGACGTCCAAAGCCAATAGTGGTGTGGCCAACTGCGGATGGTCGGCTGCCCCGGGCAGCCTGGAAGCGCAGCTGATCCTGGCTTCGGCGCCCCAGTGGGAGAAGATCGCGGAAGATCTCGGTGTCGCCTTCCGTCGTGTGGGAATCACGATGCTCGCATTGACCGAGGACGAGGTCAAAGAGTTGCCGAAGTGGGCCGAACGTGCCCAGAAAAACGGGGTCGACGCCCATCTCCTGACTGGGGACGAGGTGTCTCAGGAGGCACCGCACGCGTCCACCAAAACGCTCGCGGGCCTCCACATCCCCGACGAAGGCGTGGTCGACTCGGTGCGCCTATCGGTGGCCTATGCCGAGCAGGCTGCGCTCAACGGTGTCCGTTTCTACTTCTCGGAACCGGTCAAGAGCGCGAAGAACGACGACGGCCGGGTGTTGTCCGTCGAGACTTCACGACGAACCTTCCGGCCCAGGTTCGTGGTGAACGCCGCCGGGCTCGGTGCCGACCAGGTGTCGCGCGCACTCGGCGGCGAAGAGTTCACGGTCACGCCGCGACGCGGACAGTGGGCGTTGCTCGACCGCGAATTCGGCGCCCAGGTCCCGGGCATGCTGACCGGGGTCCCGGGGAAGCTTGGGCACGGCCCGATGGTGCTGCCCACCGCGCACGGCTCGGTGTTGTTGGGACCGACAGCCGAAGACCAAGACGACAAGCTCGACCGGTCAACGGATGAGGACGGGCTCGACGCCGTCCTGCGTCGGTGCATGGACATGATGCCGTCTATCGACTTGAGCTATGTGACCAAACGTTTTGCCGGCGTGCGCGCCAATTCCGATCCGACCTATCGCATCGGATGGTCGGAGTCTGCCGAGAATCTCTTGCAAGTCGCCGGAATTCGCTCCACTGGCGTCTCGGCTTCGCCGGGGATTGGCCCGTACGTGACCACCCTGCTCTGGGAACGAGGCCTTAGCACCCATGCGGCGCCGAATCCTGTTCGCACCCTGAGTTACTCTAGCCCGCTCTGGCAGGACCTGGATTGTGCACGCGCAGCCGCCGACCCGCTCGGGCGCACCGTCATCTGCGCGTGCGAGAAGGTCACTGCGGCTGATATTCACCAAGCGCTGTCATCGCCTTTGCCCGCGACGTCGATCGCCGGCGTCGCCCGCCGAACACACGCAACATGGGGCCGGTGCCAAGGTTCAGCGTGTCTGTCCGGTGTTTCGTTCATCACCTCGCTCTACACGGGCCATGAGCCCTGGCAGATCCCATATCACGAAGAAGGCTCCGACTTGGGGGTGGGAAACACCAATGACTGACGTGATGGTGGCCGGCGGTGGCCGCTGTGGACTTCACGCGTCCCGGATGCTGGCCGAACGAGGGTTGACGGTGACTCTGGTGGAACGACTCCCACAGGCCGGGGGGCAGGAGCCTGAGCGCGATGCGGCGACACTGGTCAAAGCGGCACAAGCCGCGGGTGTCAAGCTGGTCTTGGGCACGCTGGCAGTCGAATACCGTAACGGAAGCCTGTCGACACTGGGTATCGACGGCGCCACCAGCACCGCTATCACAGCGCTCGTTCTCGCGACTGGAACGCGACCCCGAACCCGAGCTGAGCTCAACATCGGTGGTGAGCGAGGAAGTGGCGTGTTGCCGGGATCAGCAGCCCTTCACTTTCTGGACGCCGGCTTACTGCCTGGCCGTCGACCCGTCGTTATCGGTGCCGGCGAGTTGGCGCATCACCTGAGCAGCAAGCTGCTGAGCAAGGGTGCTGAGCGAGTGACCGTGGTGACTGCCGGGCCGGGAACAGGTGTATGGCAAGCAGGCGTGCAGGTATACGACCAGGCGACTCCCAAAGCCGTGCTTGGCTTTCCGCGCCTTCACACTCTCGTGATCGAGACTGCGGACGGTCCTGTAGAGCTTCACGCGGACTCGGTGATCCTGGCCGCCGGGCGAATTCCTATGCGCAACATCGAGGGAGCCGTGTTCTCCGACGCTCCGACGGTCTACGAGTGCTTTTCAACGGCGGATCCAAAGACAGATCACGAGTCGCTGGCTGTGGCGACCGAAACCGTCCGTCAAATAGACAGCCGCCTCCGCTGAGGCACGAACACTGGAGAAGATCATGCAAGTCTTGTCGCCCGTAGGGAGATTCCCCGTAACCGTCGACGGTGTCCATATCCAAGACCGCCGTATTGTCGTGAAGGCCTCGCTGGGTGCGTGGCGATCCGAGGTCACGCTAGAGAGATCCGATCTACCACTGGTGTCCGTCGTTCTGGCAGTTCTGGGCGTTGTACCGCTGGCCGCCTTCGGTATCGGACGCTGGTCAACCTCCTCGAAACGGACGAAATAAATTGGCAAGCAACATTTTCAACGAGATCGTCAGTGCGGCGCTGGCCGGTCACTACGGCGTCCTGGGGCTCAATGTCTTTGATGAGTTGACATTGCGAACCGCCGTTGAGGCTGCAGAGGCAGAGAAAGCGCCGATCATCATCCAGACATCTGTGAAGACAGTGAAATCCATTGGCGCAAGGCGCCTATCGGATCATTTCAAGCTGGTATCCTCAGCTTCCGGATCGCCGGTGTCACTGCACCTGGACCACTGCCCGGACCGGGGTGTCATCTCAGAATGCATCCGCGAGGGCTGGGATTCGGTGTTGTTCGATGCATCCCACTTGTCGTTGGGCGAGGCGACTGCCCAGACCAAAGAGGTGGTGGAGGAAGCTCACGCCCGCGGGGTGAACGTCGAAGGCGAGGTCGAGGGAATCCAAGGCGTCGAGGACGGCATCGGCAGCGACGACGCTCCTACTCTGTACCCGCTCGAGAAGGTCATCGAGTTCATCAATGTCACCGGGATCGACTGTTTCGCACCAGCCATCGGAAACGCACACGGCCTCTATAAGCAAGAGCCCCAGCTGGATATCCAGCGGGTCCGGGATCTCGTCGCCGCCACAAACATCCCTATGGCCTTGCACGGCGGATCGGGACTCTCTGCAGAACAATTCGGCGAACTGATCGCCGCGGGGTGTGCAAAGGTCAACATTTCGACCGCATTGAAGCGTGCCTTTATCGAGGGATACCGAAATTATCTCACTGCGCACCCCTCGGCCGCGGAACCGCTGACAGTAATCGCGCAAGTACGGCAAGACCTTCAACAGATCGTGGTCCACTACATCCGACAGTTCGGCAGTGCCGGCTCGGTGTCGTCGTGAAAGCGCTTATTCTCGACTGCGATGGTGTTCTTGCCGACACCGAACGGGACGGCCATCGAGTCGCGTTCAATAGGGTTTTTGCGGAAAACAAAGTCGCATTCCAGTGGACCGACGAGACTTACCGGCAGGCTCTGCAGGTCGGCGGCGGCAAGGAGCGGCTACGCGCTCTCCTATCCCGAGAATTCCTCGAGCAACACGAACTCACCAATGGAATCGAACTCGAAACCCTGATCGCGACATGGCATCGGCGAAAGACCGAACTATATGTCGAATTGCTCGACTCTGGTGCAATTAAGGCTCGCTCCGGCGTTCGACGGTTGTCTCGCGAAGCGCTTCGACAAGGTTGGCTACTCGCAGTCGCGTCGACCTCTGCGCACGAATCAGTCCGTGCGGTCCTGAACAAGGTGATGGGAGCGGACCTGGCCGGCCACTTCACTGTGTGCGCGGGCGATGATGTTCAGCTGAAGAAGCCTGCACCGGACATTTATCTGCTTGCCCTCAATCGGTTGGGCGTCAAGGCCGGGGACGCAGTTGTTGTCGAGGACTCCGCGATAGGTGTACAGGCGGCGCTCACAGCCGGCATCACTGCTGTAATCGCGACACCAAGCACTTACACGATCCATGAAGATCTCAGCGCTGCAGCAGTGGTCGTCAGCGAGCTCGGAGACCCGGGCCAACCGATACAGAACGCTGGGAAAGGTTTGGACGAGAGCATGACTGACGGAGTAGTCGAATACAGACATCTATTAGAACTCCTGAACGTCAAGGCTCCGCATACAGAAGTGAGGGGTCATGCAAATAGTCAGTAACATAGTTCTCTACACCATGATGGCGTTCGTCCTCATCGGTGCTGCATTTGCGATACGTAACAGTGATTCCGGAATTGGGAAGGAATTTCTTCAAGGTATTCATTCCATCGGCCACTTGTTCGTCCCGGTAGCGGGGATCATGGCGTCCATCCCATACCTGACCACCGCGGTCGAGAAGGGCGCCGGGCCGATCTGGCAAGCATTGGGGGCCGACCCTTCGATCGCGGCAACCACATTCATCGCTTCCGATATGGGCGGGTATCAACTTGCCTTCGCTACGGCGGGTGATAGCGGAGCGTGGATCACGGCAATGGTGACAGGGTTCATGGCCGGTGCGACGATTGTGTTCACCGTCCCCGTTGGTCTCGCGATGCTACAGAAGACCGACCAGCGATACATGGCATTGGGCATCATGTCGGGCGTGCTCACAATCCCGATCGGGGTCTTGGTGACCATGGTGATCATAATGATCACGCGTCCGCTCATCCGTGGAGATGTGCGAACAACCGGGCCTTCGGAGACTGTGATTGACGGCCTCAACATTCAAGAGCTACTCGCCAATCTGCTCCCCCTGCTGCTGATCGTCGTAGCCATCGCCGCCGGACTGAAGTTCGCACCGGGATTTATGATCAAGGCGTTCATCATCTTTGGCCGCCTGATCGATGCGGCCGTGAAGATAATCCTCGCACTGTCGATCGTCGAGTACTTCACCGGTATCTTCACGAAGATGTTCGGAGCGTGGGGATTCGAGCCGATCATTGCCACGGCGGATGACCACTTCCGTGCCCTCGAGGTCGTCGGTGCGGTCGGAATCATGCTCGCAGGTGCGTTTCCCATGGTCTACGCGATCAACAAATTTCTCGCCGGGCCACTGAGCCGCCTGGGGAATCGGGTAGGAATCGGCGAAACCGGAGTCACCGGAATGCTCGGCGGTGCTGCAAATGCGCTCGCGCTCTTCCACGTCGTCAAGAACATGTCGCCGCGGGATAAGGTGATATCGATCGCGTTCGTGGTATGTGGTGGCTTCTTGCTGGGCGATCACCTGTCATTCACGGCCAACTTCCAGCCAAACTTGATCGGCGCTGTGCTCGTAGGAAAGCTGACTGCGGCCATTCTCGCCATCGTCCTGGCACGCTACATCGCGGTACCCACCGCTGAGCGATTGGCTCAGAAGGACGAACCGTTCCTCGACTCCGGCACACACGCGTAGCGGCCAGGGCGACCCATGACTAACTCAGATTCCACCGCACAGCGTGACTTGGAAACCGTCGTTCGAGCGCAATGGCCGAGCCGACCCTGGAAGTCGGTCGCGCTAGACGGCGGCATGACGAATCGTAATTGGCGGGTCACCGTCGAATCAGATTCCAGTGGCGCACAAGAGGATTTCGCCGTTCAACTGTTGCTCTCCAACGAGCTCGCAGCGCGTATCGGAATCAACCGCCACACTCAGAAGCAGGTAATGCCGATTGTCGAAGAACTGAAGCTGGGCCCGAAACTCGTGGCATGGCGACAAGGCGATCCATGTGCTCTGATCACTGACTTCCTCGAGAACGCCGGCGCATCCGGACCCGAAGACCGCTCGCGGGTAATCACCCTGGCTGCCGCCGCATTGTCTCGACTGCATAAGAACACCCGCGGGACTCGGTTGCGAAACTACATCTCGGACCCGTTCGATGGCGCTGAGTGGCTATTCCGGAGGGTCGAGGAATTGATCCCGCAGGCGTCCGCTCCCTTCACGTGGGCGATCGAATTGAGTAGGCGCTGCCAGCGGGCTCGAGGCACGTACGAACCCTGCTTGCTACACGCAGACCTTTCGGTTGGCAACGTGCTGGTCTCGCAGTCGGGCGTAAGCCTCATCGATTGGGAGTATGCGGGCGGCGGAGACAGGTTCTTCGATTGTGGTGATTTTGCCGAGAAGTGGGAGTTGAGTGCCGTCGAGGAACGCCAATTCGCCGACGAGTACAACTCGACGGGGGATTCACTCGAATATCTGCTCGCGGCTCTGCGAATGTATCGCTTCCACAGCCGCTTGCGCGAGGCGCTATGGGCGGCGGCGGCCAGCACCACGCACTTCACCGAGTTCGACCATTCCGCCTATAGCCGCGCCTGTATGACGCGCCTGGACGACATCGCCGCCAGCAAAGCGTTCCAAGACAGCCTAAGTCTGGTAAAAGCCACCACTGAGATAAAGGAAGTGCAGTGCTCGTAACATCCCTTCACCCAAACCTCGACTCCGCCACAGTGATCAGGGAACGACAGTTGCGGGTCGAGTCGGGGGCCTCGGAATACGTTCACGCAGTTCACCCCTCGATCCTGGCGCAGGTCGAGACTGGTTCGGCGGTGAATGTCTCTGCTCGCTTCCGCGAGGTTGTTGATCTGTTCGAGCCGAAGCGAGAATCCACACCAGCCGGTTTCCGTGTGGAGACCACCGGGACACACTCTGTCACCCTGGATCTCGTTCGCGATATCGGCTATGCCCGGGATGGGCAACGTAGGCCGACGTCATTGCTGTTCTCGGCAGACTCTGCCAACCCGTACGAAATCGCCGAATGTCGCGATCTGATTGCCAATGTGACCTGCAATCCGGGGATCGTCTACGACCTTTTTCTCAACAACCCGGAGGCCAACGTTGGCGGCCAATTCTCTGATCTCAACGAAGTGTTACAGGCAATAGGAGACGAGGTCGGCCCCGGGTGTGACATCTCCGTCGAACTCCACGATCCGTACGAACAGGACTTCGCCAAGATACTCGACGAGATTCAGATGTACGAGGATATCCTGTCGCGCTACCGCCTGGTGGTCAAAGTCCCTCATACAGGAGCGATCTCACCCTCAGCTTCGAGTCAGCTCCTGACTGGCGATGGTCTACTGAACAACCGATACTATGACGGATCTCCCGAGGATCTCCTACGCGGACATTCCTTGGCGCACAAGCTGCATGAGTTGGGTCACCGCGTCAACTTCACGCTTATGTTCGAGCCGTATCAGACACCTCTCGCATTGCAGATCCGGCCATATTTCATCAACGCTTTCATACGTAACCGGCTCAGTGCCACGCGTCGTATATCGGGGTTGCTGGCCGCATTCGAAGCCACTGAGGATTCCTGGTTCATCAGAGAACTTCGGCAGTACTTGATTGCGAACCACTACTTGGGTAAGGGCGACGCTGAACTCGACCTCCTTGAAACCCTGTCTCAGGCCAAGCGGATGGTGGCTTATCGCCACAATGAAAGCAGCGATGGCTTGGACAGCGCTCGTGCCTCAGTGCGCTGGCTGCGCGCATCAAATCTGCCTGATTCACGATTGATCGTCTGTTCTCTCGACGGAGACACGCTGTTCCCGATGGTGATGTCGATGCTGGTCGAGCCAGAGTTCATCGATCTCCAGGATCGCGTGTTACTCACGACTGATCCACGCTATTTGGCGCGCTGGGCGAGCAGCCCCCATGTCATCAGCTATCAACAGAGATTTTTGAAGGCGTGCGAAGGAAGTGTGTCACGAGTGCCTTCTTCCGCGAGTTGAGTGGCGAGAAGGGCGGGGTTTGACCCCGGGCACCGGATAGGTGTGGAGTCGTAAACAACTCTCCACGTGTTCCGCCGCGCTGCACTTTTCTGGGGAACCCCAGTTGGCTACGGGGCAGAACACCTGCCCGTCCGCTTGCGGCGTGCCCGGTGCCACTGGTCTTCGACACCTGACCTCACCGAATGTTTCATAGCCGGATCGTAAGCTGCCGTGCGTGGTCGCTGCGTAGCAGAGGGATTCAGCGTCCATATATCGCGTGGTGAATAGCGGTGGGACGAGTTGGCCTGTAAGCCGGATTCTGTACCTCGCCGGGATCTTCCGGCGAGGTGGCGACCATCCATCTGGACACACCGTCGCCGGGTGCCTCAAGCGGCCTACCCGCAAACTCGGGCCTGAGTTTGGACACCTCGAGGGTTTCTCTCGATTGGTAAGGGTTTGACCTGCAGATATTCGGCAGCGGGTAGGTGTTTTGGGGTACTAAACCGGTAGGTTCGGGCGGTGGCGTACGTGCGGAAAGTGCGCACTGCTTCGGGTGCGGTGGCGGTGCAGGTCGCCCGTAAGGATGGGGGCCGGGTGGTGATCCTGGCGCACCTTGGTTCGGCGCATACCGACGCTGAGCTGGGCATTCTGCTCGAACAGGCCCGCCAGGTCGTAGTCGGCGGGCAGGCGGCGCTGGATTTCGAGGTCTCGGTTCGGGCCCAATCAATGACCGACGTCGCTGATTTCCGTGAGCGGTCGTTGATCGGCGAGCTCTCTGGGCCCTCGGTTGCGGCCCCGGTGGTACCGCCAGGGCGCACGGTCGGGGCCAGCTCGCGTCTGCTTTACGACACCCTTGGCCACGTCTATGACTGGCTGGGCTTCGATGCCGTCGGCGATGCGGTATTTCGCGATTTGGTGATCGCCCGGATCGTGGAGCCGACCAGCAAGCTCGATGCTTCGCGGGTGCTGGCTGATCTCGGCGCCGCGGGGGTGTCGTATAAGACCATCGACCGCCACGTCCGCAAGATCGACGCTGGCGGTCACCGCGACGTGATCGCCGAAAAATGCTTCGCCTACGCCACCGATTGCGGCGGGCTGTCGCTGATCTTGTACGACGTGACGACCCTGTATTTCGAAGCCGAATCTGAGGATGCGCTGCGCAAGGTCGGCTACTCGAAGGAGCGTCGTGTCGACCCACAGATCGTGGTCGGGCTGTTGGTGGACCGCACCGGATTCCCTTTGGAGATCGGCTGTTTCGAAGGCAACACCGCCGAGACCAGCACCATCGTGCCGATCATCACCAGCTTCCTGGCCCGCCACAACCTCGACGACACGCCCCTGGTGGTCGCTGCTGATGCCGGCATGCTGTCTCAAACCAACCTCGCAGCCCTCGATGCGGCCAAGCTGTCGTTCATCGTCGGATCCCGCGTTACCAAGGCGCCCGGGGACCTGGAATCGCATTTCCACTGGAACGGTGATGTGTTCACCGACGGGCAGATTATCGACACTGTGACCCCGCGGCACGGCAACATCAAGGTCAACACCACCAAGCTGCGCGCCGAGCCGGTCTGGGATCCCAAATCACATCCAGGCGCGTGGCGGGCGATCTGGGCGTACTCGGCCAAACGGGCCCGCCGCGACCACAAGACCCTCGCTGCTCAGGAAGCCCGGGCCCGAGCGATCGTGGCCGGCGAGAAGAGCGCCAAGACAGCACGATTCGTCAAGACCAGAGGCGCCGACCGCGCGATCGACGAGGCCGGTCTGACCCGTGCCCAATCTCTAGTCGGCCTCAAGGGCTACGTGACCAACGTGCCGGTATCGCTGATGCCGGCCGCCGAAGTCATCGCGAAGTACCACGATCTCTGGCACGTCGAGAAATCGTTTCGGATGTCCAAGTCCGACCTCGACGCGCGCCCCATGTTCAACCGCATGCGCGACGCCATCGAAGCCCACCTGACCATCGTGTTCACCGCACTGGCGGTCTCCCACGCCATCCAATCGCGCACCGGACTGTCGATCGCCAAGGTCGTCAAGCTCCTACGACCGCTGCGCTCGGCGACCATCACCATCAACGGCGCCACCCAGACCTTCCCACCAGAAATCCCCGACAACGAACGCAAGATCCTCACCGATCTGGGCCTCAATCCTGGGTACTAAGCGAAATGTCCAAACTCAGGACCGTCGCCGGGTGCCTCAAGCGGCCTACCCGCAAACTCGGGCGAGCAGCCCTTGAACGCTTGCGCAGCCACAACCAGGTTGCGGCCTTCTTGGCCTTGCTTCGGGTGGGGTTTACCTAGTGTCCTGAGTCATTAATTCGGGTGCAGTAGTTGGCGATGTTGGCCAGGATTTGGTCGGCGGTCTTGGTCCAGACGTAGGGCCGGGGGTTGTTGTTCCAGTGCTGGATCCAGGCGCGGATGTCGGCGTTGAGTTGGCGTACCGAGGTGTGGGTTCCGCGGCGCAGTTTCTTGGTAGTCAGTTCCGCGATCCAGCGTTCGACGAGGTTGAGCCAGCTGGAGCTTGTCGGTGTGAAGTGCAGGACGAACCGGGGATGGTTTGTCAGCCAACGCTTTACCGCCGGCGTCTTGTGGGTGGAGGCGTTGTCGAGGACGACGTGGCAGTCCAGATCGGCGGGGACTTCGGCGTCGATCTTTTTGAGGAAGGCCAGGAATTCCTGGCTACGGTGCCGGGCGTGAAGCGAGCCGATGACCTGGCCGGTGGCCAGATCCAACGCCGCGTACAGGCTCGACGTACCGTGACGGACGTAGTCGTGGCTGGCACGCGCCGGGGTGCCTGGCAGCATCGGGAACACCGGCGCGGTGCGATTGAGTGCCTGGATCTGGGTTTTCTCATCCACACACAGCACCACCGCGCGTTCGGGCGGGTCGAGGTAGAGCCCGACGACGTCACGGACCTTCTCCACGAACAAGGGATCTTTCGACAGCTTCCACGAGTCCTGTTTGTGCGGCGCCAATCCGAACGCCCGCCAGACACGGGAGACCATCGATTGACTCAACCCGAGATGCTCGGCCATCGACCGCGTCGACCAGTGCGTAGCGTCCTTGGGAGCAGACTCCAGCGTCTGGGTGATCAACGCCTTGATCTGCTCGTCACCCACGACCCGCGGCCGGCCTGGACGCGGTTCGTCGAGCAGGCCGTCACAGCGCAACTCCACGAACCGATTGCGCCACCGTTTCACCGTTGACCGCGAGACCCCCAGGTTGGCCGCCAACTCTGTGTTGGACCCGCCGTCGGCAGCCGCCAACACAATTCGCGACCGCAGTGCCAACCCCGCCGCACTGCTCCGACGCCGCGCCCACCCCTCCAACTCGGCACGTTCAGTATCGGTCAACACGATCGCAGCAGCCTGAGGAGTGGGCATGACCCAGTCTAACAACTGAGCCGTAATTAATGACTCAGGACACTAGCCATCCCGGTCACCCGGGATGCTGGTGCGCTCTTACCGCACCGTTTCACCCTTACCTCCCTTGCGGGTGGCGGTCTACTTTCTGTGGCACTGTCCCGCGGGTTTCCCCGGATTGCCGTTGACAAGCACACTGCTCTGTGACGTCCGGACTTTCCTCGATACCAGTAAAGAAAGTTCTCACATTGCAGGTCAGAGACGTTCTTTTATCCGCGACTTGATGGTTGGCGTCGGCTCGTGTTGCCACTGCCGGGCGGGCTGTCGACTGGGTTGCCGGTGGCGGTTGTCGTGCTGGCGGACGCGATGAGGCTGTGGATCGTCGCGGTGGCTGTTGATCTGCGGGCGTCGGATGATTGTCCTGGCTGCTTGGTCGTACGGGCGGCGGACGGAGGGTGAAGCGTAGCGACCGGCGCGGACGGGAGCGCCAGCGGACGGGAGCACAGGGAGCGAAGCGAAGCCCGCAGGGAGCCGCCAAAGTGACGGAACCGTGGTCAGAGATGAGGTGATGGCGTGCGTGGGCGACGACGTGCCAGTGCGGTGGTGGACACGACTGCCGAGAGCGTTCGGTGATTCGGCCCGGTGTCGGTGGCTGTGAGGTCGTCGGCACAGGTCCGTGCGCTGGCTGCGGTGTGTTGACGGCGCTGCCGTGGTGTGGGGATGCTGGTGGGTGATGAGTGCGGTGGCCGAGCAGACGCTACTGATGGAGATCACGGGCACGCTGGTGCAGGATTTTCCTGGCACTACCCGCGTGGACATTGATGCTGCGGTGCGGCGGGCGTATGCGCGGTTCGATGCGAGTCGGATCCGGGATTTCGTTCCGCTGTTTGTCGAGAAACGCGCGCGCCGCGATCCTCGGGAGCGGTGTTCGGCCGCTTTAGTCTGAGGCTTGTCTGAAGTCGCCCCCTGTCGTTAAGGCTGGGGGCGACGCCTCGTTTCGGGATACACCAGGGGCTGTTTCGGTTCGTGGCAGTGCTGTGTTCCGGCAGGTGGCGGGGGCCTTGCTGCGCTGCGGTGCCTAGGTTCGGCGCACCATGGTGAGGAGGTCGATGAGGGTGGCGGCGTGGCAGCCGAGGTGGTCGAGGGCGGCGTGCCCTTTGGCTTCGGTCGCCAGTGAGGGGTAGCCGATGACGCCGGTGGTGGTGTAGGCGCTGATGCCGAGGGTGGTCAGGTGGCGCCGGTCGGTGGCGGTGTGATCGGTCTGTGCCCAGCCGTCGCGCAGGTAGTCGGGGTGGCTGGCGAGGAGGATGGAGGTTTCGAGTTCGCCGGCGTGCATATCGTCGTGGTTGCTGCTGGTGATGGCGGCGGCAGTGCGGGCCTCGGTCCAGTCTTCACGACTCGGATACAGGCCCACGTTCAGCGGGCCGGCGGGCTGGTTGGCTTGCTGCACGACATTGGTGAGCACGGCGTTGCCGCCGTGCGCGTTCACCACAATCAACCCACGCATGCCCTGGCCGGTCAGGGACTGGCCGATATCGGCGATGATCGCGGCCAGGGTGGTGGCGCTGATACTGATGGTGCCGGGGTAGGCAGCGTGTTCATGTGAGCAGCCGAACGTGATCGGCGGCAGCGCTAGAACCTGGTGGTGCTCGGTGATGGCTGCGGTGATCGCGCAGGCGATCAGGGTGTCGGTGCCCAACGGTAGGTGGGGGCCGTGCTGCTCGAAGGCCCCCACCGGCAGCACCGCGACCGCGCTGGTCGCGGCGGGGTCGGTGGTGGTGAGGTCGGGGATGATGTCGTGGCTCACGACGGGTCTCCTTGGGTGGCGTTTCGGATGCGTGCACCGAGTGCTTGTAGCAGCGGGTCGGCGTCGTTGCGGCGGCGGTTACGCACGAGCGTGTGTGCCCGGGCAAGATGTCGGTGCGCGCGTTGTGAGGGTGCTGATTGGTAGGCGGGGATCGCGGTGTCGGCCAACACCAGCGCGAGGCGGTATTCGCGCACAGCGATGTAGGCGTGCAGCAGCCGCATATCGGCCACGGCGCGGTCGCGATGCTGCTGGGAGGTCCACTGCGCGTGATGACCGGTGAGCAGTTCCAGCGCCTTGTCGTTGTTGCCGAGCCGTAGATGCCCGGCGGCGATGTCGCTGGCCACATAGGCGGCGTGGGCATAGGGGGCCCGATCACCAGGCACCGGGTCGATATCACCGAGATCGAGTGCGGCGGCAGCGTGCCGGTAGAAACTGCGTTCATCACCATTGTGCAGCGCGGCCAGGGCCTGCTGGCGGGCAATGCTGGCCTTCAAGCGCCCCGCTTCGCGGCCCTCGACGAGTTCGGCGGCGTCGGCGGCCAGATCGACGGCCAGACTCGCCTCACTGTGGGCCAGAATGTTGGATTGGCGCATCAAGATCATCGCCTGCACCTCGGGGCTGGCCATCCGCAGGTGCAGAAACGCCTTATGCGTCAAAGTTTGGGCGGCGGCGTGATCACCGAGGTCTTGGGCGATCCAGCCGGCCACCTCGGCGATCGTTCCGGCCGCCTCAGTCACCGCGCGTTTGAGCCGTCGCGGCGCCGTTTTGATGAGGGCTTCGACGGTATCGAGATCACGTTCCACCAACGGGCGGGCGTGCTGCGGGCCGAGAGCATGTTCGGCCTCAATATGCGCCGAGCGTTGCGCCGTGATCACCGCCAGGATGTCCTCGTCGACAGGCAGCCGCAACAACAACGGGTGCGGCAGCGGTGAGGCGATCGGCACGCTGAACAATTCATCAGGCTCGCGGCCAAACACCGCGGCCAAATCGGCGCGCCACATGTCGCCGAACGCACCGCCACGCTCGATACTCAGAATCATCTGACGCAACGATTCCCGCTGCGGGATCTCGGTATCGCCGCGTAGCCGGCGAACGTTCTGCACCTCCACAGCCAGCTCATTGAGGCTGAACCCGTACTCGGCGCGCGCATCGCGAAGCCGCTGCGCGTTGCGCGCACGGTTCGGATCGGCGGCGGCCATCTTTCGATCATGCCTGACACATCAGCGCAGCTCAGCACTGCCGTGCGCGTGTCGGGGTGCTACCGGCTGTTACTGGCTGTCACTTCCGGCGACCACCACCCGAGGGCTGTCCTGGGATCGCGGCACACACGACCGCACACCACAACCCAGTAAAGGACAGCAGAACAATGCGTTTGAGAATCGATACCTCCGGGACACGGTTCATCGTCACCCGGGCGGCCGAGCCGCGACTCAACTTCGAGACGGGCAGCCCCAAAATCGACACCTCCACCGGCCTGCCCCAGCATTCGGTGCAGCTGCTGGCATTGGACGACACCGGCGGCGAAGTGTTGAACGTGACGGTAGCCGGAGACCCGAACGTCACGGTCACCCAACCGGTGTCGGTGACCAGCCTGGTCGCCATCCCCTGGGCGCAAGGTGATCGCAGCGGCGTGGCCTTCCGCGCCGATGCCATCACCGGCGCCACGACAGGTGAGCAGGGGTCGCGCACCCAGAAATAACACCCCGCGGCCGAGGCGCGGCACCAAGAGCGTGTCACGCCCGGCCCCGGGTCTGTCGTCGACCACTTCGCTCACGAAGGGCACCTGCAATGACTTCAAACAATAAGAACACCAACAACACTCAATCTGACAATGACGACTGGCTCGGGGATCTGGTCATGTCACTCTTCACCGCCGCGGGATACTTGCTGTGGTGGGCGGTGCTGTTCCCCGCCATCAGTCTCCCGATCATCGCCAGCCTGGCGCTCGGCATCACCCACGGACCCCGCGGCGGGATCGTCTGTGCGATCGTGTTCTGCGCCGGGTATGCGGGGTGGGCGTGGCTGGACCCGCGGTCGTTTCGCTCGTGGGTGACCGAACCGGTACGGCGCCGCTGGTTGACCTGGTCGCGCTACACCCGCGCCTGGGAATCGACATGCACCCTGCACGGACTGACCGCAAAACTCGGTGACCGCACCCTCACACCAACCCTGCGCACCGTAACGATCGGAAGAACCACCGATGTGCTGGCGGTGCGGATCGTCACCGGCCACTCCCCGACAGATTGGCACAAACAATCCGAGGCGCTGGCCGCGGCCTGGCGCGCCGACCGGATCACCATCACCGCCACCGCGCCCGGCGAACTGCGGATCACGCTGATGCGCGGGGATGTGCTGGCCGACCCGATCGCCCTACCGATGCCCACCCCGGCCACACCGGTGGATCTGGAGTCAGTGCGGGTCGGGATCACCGAAACCCGCCACCCCTGGCACATGCCGCTGTTGGGGCATCACCTCCTGGTCGCGGGCGCGACCGGCGCGGGTAAAGGCAGCGTGTTGTGGTCGCTGATCGCCGGGATCGCGCCCGGGATCAAGACCGGCCTGGTCCGGTTGTGTGTCATCGACCCCAAAGGCGGCATGGAACTGGGCGCCGGCGCACCCATGTTCACGGTATTCAGCCACGACGCCACCGACACCACCCTCGAACTCCTGCGCACGCTCGTCACGGTGATGCACGAGCGGGCCAATCGGCTGCGCGGCCACACCCGGCTGCACACCCCGACCCCATCTGAGCCGTTGTTTGTGGTGGTGATCGATGAGATCGCCGCACTCACCGCCTATGTGACCGACCGCAAGATCCGCACCGAAATCGAACAACTGCTCGGGCTACTGCTCTCCCAAGGCCGGGCGGTGGGGATTTCGGTGGTGGCCGCGGTGCAAGACCCCGCCAAAGACACTCTCCCGGTGCGGCAGCTGTTCACCGTCCGGATCGGGCTGCGGCTGACCGAAGCCACCCAAACCACCATGGTCCTCGGACAAGGCGCCCGCGATGCCGGGGCGGAATGCGACCGCATCTCCGACGCCACCCCGGGCGTGGGCTACATGCTCATCGACGGAACCACCCAACCCGTGCGGGTACGGGCCTTCCACGTCACCGACCACGACATCACCACCCTCGCCACACAGTTCCCGCGCCCCGCTCGGCGGCCGACACACAACCAGCGGCCACGCAGCACCGACAGCGGCCGGACGCCGAACGAGGGCACTGGTGAATAACCCCACACCACCACAACTCGCCCTGCCCGGCATTCCGGATACGGTCGACACCGCCACAGTGATCGATGAGATGGTGCGCCGCGCGGCCTCGATGGGGTACGAATCATGGTGGCGGCGTGCGGAATCGGTCGGCTTCTGCGCCCACCCCATCCAACTGGTCGGCGCCGATGAATACGGGCGGCAGCGGGTGGTATGGACGCGGTGCAACAACCGCCGCGCCCACATCTGCCCCTCCTGCTCGGACCTCTACGCCCGCGACACCTGGCAACTCGTGCACGCCGGTGCCGCCGGCGGCCACCACGACATGCCCATCACGGTGGCCGATCGCCCGCAAGTGTTCCTCACGCTGACCGCGCCCAGCTTCGGCCCCGTCCACACCACAGGCGATAGCGCGCACAAGCAGCGGGTGTGTCGGGACCACCATCGCACCGGTGGCTATCAGCGCTGCCGCCACGGAAAACCGTTGTGGTGCAGCACTGTCCATGACGATGATGACGACCAGGTCGGTCAGCCATTGTGTGCCGAATGCTATGACTATGTCGGGCACGTGCTGTTCACCTGGCACCTGCCCGAACTGTGGCGACGATTCACCATCGCCCTGCGCCGCGCACTCCGCAAGAACCTAAAAGCCGTCGGGGTCGACCCCGACTGGATCCGGGTGAGCTTCCTCAAAGTCGTTGAACTGCAAGCCCGCGCCATCCCACACATCCACACCCTGATCCGGCTGGACCCCCACGACGACAGTCAGCAGAGTGACTGGGAATCACCCGTGGGCGCAACCGAGCTCGCCGCGATCATCCAGCACGCCGCCCGCAGCGTCAGCCTGACCGTCAACGACCCCTGCGCGGACGATGGCGTGCGGGTGATCCTCTTCGGCGGCCAAATCGACACCCGCCCCATCACACCCACCGATCCGGTGAAGAAGGTGTCACCAGAGCAGGATTCGTCGACCGGTCGGTCACTGTCTGGCCGGCGGGTAGCGCGCTACCTCGCCAAATACGTCACCAAATCCCTAGCCGACCTCGGCATCAGCGCCCGCCGCCTGTCCACCGAAGCCATACCCGACCTGGACGTGTCCGAGCATGTGCGCGCAATCCTGACCACCATCAGCGATCTCGCCGACAGAGGACTCAGCGGCGTCAGGCGCTGGCTGCACACCCTCGGGTTCCGAGGTCACATCACCAGCAAATCCCGCCGCTACTCGACCACAATGACCGCACTACGCCAACATCGCGCCACCTGGACCCGCGAACAGAACGCGAAAAATACTGCACACCAGCACAACCCGGTCACCCAAGACGGGGACGGCGATGAACTGGTGGCGTGGGAGTTCGACCGCGCCGGCCACACCAGCCTCGGTGAGCGCACCCTGACCATCACCGCCGCACTACACCGCATCCAGCAACGACGCACTGCGTGCGAAGCGCTACAGAACCAGCGTCGTGACATGCAGGGCGAGGTGCCCGATGGCTAACCCACAGGCGCACGTGAGCAACCACCAAAGTGAAAAGTCCTACAGTCGTGAAGAATTCACCGCCTGGCTTGTGCAGTCTTGTGAGCGGCAACAGCTCGCGGTCACCATCACCAACCCGGCTGTTCTCGCCGATATCGCCACCCTGCTGCGCAGCACCTGACCGAACGTGGGCGAGCACTACCGATAGGTTGCCCGGTCAAGCATTGTTTTCGGTCTCTGGGCGCATCACGACACTTTGCGGTGGGCGGGGGCTGATGTCCAGGCCACAGCTGCAACGCGGGCGAACCCCGGTTCGCGCCTTGACGCCAGCCCCTGGCCGCCGCGCACCATCAGTCGCGGCCAGAAAACCCCCCGGCCAACGGCCCGCCGGCGACCGCATTGGTGTGGCGGTCGCTGGTGGGATTCCCTGCTCACGGTGTCCGAAGATCGCCACAACATGACCACGCGTCCCTTCGCTACGGCAGGACACGGCGCGTCGCACCCACGGTGGGCGCCGCACCGTCAGAATTGATCTCATGACTGGTTGGCATCGCCACGCAGCAGCAACGCTGCGCAGATTGTGGCAGCGCCCCGGCCGCACGGCCGACATCCACATGTGGCATCTCGACGCTGTCGCCACTTCCCGCGTCCAGGCGTTCCGCGACGAACGGGGACACGGCCTGGCACTGATCACCTTGCGCGACGGTGACCGCGGCGCCAGTCACGTTAACGCCGCCGAAGCCTACCGACGCACCATCTGGGCGGAGTTCTTCGGCAAGCACACAGCGCCGCCGACCCTCATCTTCAACCTGCTCAACCCGCGTCTTCGCTACAAGGGCTGGCCGAACGTCGTCGCGATCGACTACGACACCCAGGGTAGGTTCGCGCATTGCCGGGAGGTCGACGCCGAGGAACTGGCAACACTGCACCGTCTGGGCGCCCAGTGGGATCATGGCGGGGGATACGTCCCTTACACCCCGCCGCCTCCCACCCATGCCGTCGTGCTCCGGCGTATCCCGGTGCGTGAACTCCCCGGCAGCCAGCCGTTCCGAGACATGGGGCGTTACCTGGCCGTCGACTGGGCCGCAGCCAGCATCGCTGCCCTGCAGGGCAGCAGCGAACACGATCTGCCCGCGGACCTGCCGGCAGATATCGCTGAGGCCGCGCGGTCGTTGTGGTGGGACCCGATCAGCCTCATCCGCGAACCGGGCGAGCCCTTGAGGTTCATGAACGGTCAGCACCGCGCGGAGGCGATGCGCCAACAAGGCGCAGTCGAGACGATCGTCGAAGAACTGCGGCCGGTCGACGCCCGACCACTGCCGGGGGAGCTTCAGACAATCAGTGAGTGCTGAAGCCGCTTGGCTGATGCGGCATGGCGCCCTCTGGCCCAGCGAAGGCGTGCCGTTCACCTTCTTCACCCTGCCCCCACGAGCACGGCACCGTTTCCTCGGTCGGGATGGCTGTCCGACCCGGTCCTATGCGGGCCATATCGAGTGACAGCAAACCCGTCGACGCTGGCGAACAGTGTGGTGGTCAGGTGATACTGTGCTGGATAGCTATCTGTGGTCGAGGGGGATGTGGTGACAGATCGGCTGGCCGTTGACGCGGCGGGGCTCGATAAGGCTGCGGTCGGCAGTGCGGAGATCGCGCAAGGACTTGCCACCGACTCCGGTGGTAACGCAGGAGGGAGCCAGCCAAGCCATGCTGGTGTGGCGGCGCTGGACCGCGCGCTGGCCGCGCTGCGGGTTGGCCAATCCCGACGGGTCGCGGGCCAGGGCAGTGATCTGCGGACCGCGGCGACGGTGTACACCCACAGCGACGAGGCCGCCGCCGAGAACGTGACGAGGACTATATGAGCGCGGTGACAACACCAGTAGGTGCGCTACTGACGCGCTCACAGATCGAAACCTGGGACAGGACCCACCTTGAGCACGCGGCAGCGCGATGGCGAATATCAGCCAGTGAATCTGAGGAACTGTTCGAACAGCACCGCCGCAACATCGCCGCGCCCGGTGGCACCGACTGGGAAGGCACCGCCAAAGACGCCGCACTCGACCGGGTCACACAGGACACCAACGTCGTACGCGCGGCCGGTGACACCGTGCGCGCCGCTGCCGACCTAGCGCAGGCCGGCGCCGACGATCTGCGGGCGGCCCAGCGGGCTGCGCTGGAAGCGATCGCCGAAGCCGAAGCCGACGGGTTTCGGGTCGGCGACGACTTGAGCGTGACCGATACTCGGCGCCTCGATTTGTCGACCATCGCCGCCCGCCACACTGCCGCCGCCGAGCACACCGAGAACATCCGGTGGAACACTGAACAACTCGTAGCCACCGACACCCTAATCGGCCGGCGGATCACCGCCAAAGCCACCGAACTCGACGGAATCACCTTCGTCGAGGAGAACGGTGGCCACGACGGCACCGTCCAGCTCGTCGACAGCGAAACCCGCGATCGGGACGCCCGCCATCCCGACGGACGCGAACGCGATCCCGACGGCGAGTACGGGCGGCGGGTGCGCGACGATGGCTTGTTCCGGCGACCCGAAGGCGGAGACAGCGGCGGCGCTGACTGGCTCGACAGCGACTGGGCGGGACGGGCCATCCTCGATCGCTACCTGGTTGGCGGTGGCCGTGACTGGACCATCCAGGACAACCCCGAATGGTCGCAGTACATGATGGACCACAACGGGCTGGCCCGAGAACTCGACGGCCAGGTACGTGGCCAGGCGCAACAGTCACTCAACGAGTACTTGGCCGGCCACGGGGCGCAGCGTGACTACTCTGCGCAGTTCGCGGCGACAACGCAGAACGGCGAATCCATCACCGGATACCAGTACCTCAACGGCACCAACGATGACGCGGGCGGCTTCAGAATCAACGGGACAACCCACGTGGAACCGCTATCCGCCGGCACGTACAAGGTGACGGTCGACGGCGGCTATCAGTGGAACGACATCATCGATGCCAACGCTCAGTATGCGACGGACACGTTCAAAGACCGAATCGCCGAGATCATCACCCTCGGTCAGGCGCACCCTTACCAGATTCACATCGGCTGGCACAGTCAAACCGAGTTTGTCCTCGACCAAAGCGGAGCTTTGGTCACCGCGAAAGGCTACCCGTACCAATGACATTCCGAATCGTCACCACTGTGACGCTGGTACTCGCCGTAGCTGCGGCCGTTGTGGGCTGCGGCCTCTTCGGTCGCGACAGCGAGACCGATGAGCGCGCCGTGCGCCCCGGCGAACCGAAACCCTCGCCATCAGGGCTCTATACCGCCTACGCCGAGGACGGCGCTCCTCAGAACACCGTGAAAACGTTGGTCGATGTCATCCGCGACAAAGACGGCAACGAGGTCTACCGCGACGATGCCGCCTACAGCACCCGCCACGGCGTGCTGTTCACCTGGCTATCGACAGAACCTAATCAGCTGTGGATCCTGTCCAGCGACGTAGGAACCTTCCACGTCGCGCCCGACAACGACGGCACCTGGACAAAACAGCACGCAACCAACGTTCCCCCGGAGATCAAAGATCTACGTGGATACTGATCCCGAACGGGGGCGCACACCACCATCTCGCGCAGGCTGTCTATCGGCTAGGCACGCTGGCCGCCGCGTGCTTGCCTCGTGCGTCTGAGAACGGTCTCGGCGGATCACGTTCCGGCGTGAAGATGCCCAGCAACGCACCGTTCGCTGTGACCACGTCGCGACTGCTCGGGCAGACGGGGTCGTCCCCATTGCTAGTCCCGCCGCTGGCCGGGCAGACCCCTCGGTCGGCACACGGTTACCCGAGCGATGACGTCGTATCTGCCCCCGACGTTCGTCGGCCCCGACGCTCAACTGGTGGGCATCGGAACACCGACCTCATCAGGCATTTCGATGCATACGAACGGTCAACAGCGGGTAACCTCCCCGACATACTGTGATCTACAGTGGTGAACATCGCGATGCACGGGCAGTTTTCATTGTCGCCAAAGTCGTGTAGGTTGTAGTTAACAGACCCCGCCAGGGCTAGAGCGCAAGCTTCCCCAACCAGGCGGGGCTTTTTATTGGCTAGTATCCCCGGAATGGCCAAACCCGCACTGCCGATTGACAAGCAGATCGAGCTGCTGGTCCAACGAGGACTGCCCATCCCGCTGCCACCGGACGACGATTACGAGCAGCGCAAGGCCGAGTACCACGCAGCGGTACGCCTGCTGATCGACAACAACTACTACCGACTCTCGGGTTACTGGAGATACTTCCAGGTCCGGCCCGGACACGGGGACAACCGGTTCACCGCCGGCGGCACCGTGGCACAGATCACTGCGACCTACACTTTCGACCACGAACTTCGCTGCATCCTGATGGAGGGACTGTCGATCCTGGAAGTGACCTTCCGTTCGCGCTTTGCCTACTACATCGCAATGCATATGCCGGTGGATAGCTATCTGGAACCGGCGTCCTACATCGACAGGCGAGACCGCTACGGCAACGTTCTTCGCGATTTGCTGATCGCCGACATCCACGACGAACTCACCCGCTCAAAAGAGAAATTCGTGGCGCATCACACCGCAAAGAACGAGACGCCGCCGGTATGGGCAGCGGTGGAGGTGTTCAGCTTCGGAACACTGTCGAAGATGTATGGACTGCTCGATCAGCACACCGTGCGCACCGCCGTGTGCAAAACCTTCGGGTTTCCCCACTCCGGATTTACCGCATCACTCATGAGATCGATGGTCGTCCTGCGCAACATCTGCGCTCACCACTCACGTGTATGGCATCGCGTTCCCGACGTCCCGCCACCAGTACTCAACAAATTCAAGCACGTCGAGCCGCAGCTATATCAGACAGCCTCACCATGGGCATGGCTGGTGATGCTCGCCGACCTCGTCGACACCATCCGCAGGGACAAAACGTACTCGTCAAAGTTGTGGGCACACATCGACTCTCGGCCCGATCTCCGCGACGGGTACCAATATCCACGACACACCTGAAACGTTCGGCAAGCGGAGGGTTCCCAGTGGAGTGTTTCTGGGGCGCAAGCAAAGCCGCACGAGAAGCGCGTCGATACGTGTCAATCGTCGCCGACCTGGCCAGCCGCTCGCTCGGTGGGCGCGTCCCCGGGCGAACTGGCGATCGACCGACGCTGGCTCAAATCCGAGAAGCCAACGGCACGCCGAACGACATCTAGATGCGCCACGCTGGCTGGACGCGATTGATGTCGAGGCTGCGCGAGCCGGGGTTGCCGGGTGCGATGACGGCGTGATCGAGCACTGATTTGATGATGGCTTGTTGGCGGTCGATGTCGAGGTCGTCCCATTGGCCGCGCAGCACCTCGCCGCAGCCAGCCAGATCCACCACCGAGCTAGTGTCGGTAGCGTGCGCGATGTCGCGGCGAGCCTGGGCGATCCGCTCGGTGATGGGGTCGCGGGCGGCAATCCATTCCCGCGCAGACACCGCGCCGGCGGCATACAGTCCGGCAAGCTCATCCAAGCGGGCCTGGTCGGCTTCCAGCTGGGTCGCCAATGCGGCGACATCAGCATCCACACTGGACTTACCTGCCAATGCCTCCGCGAGCTGCGGGGAGTCCAACCGGGTCAACACAGCATCAGTGAGCAGTTCCTCGACCGGCGACGCCACCACCGTCAGACGGCCGCAGCCGCCGTGATCGGGGCCTTTCAAACACACGTAGCGGCGGACCCGGTTGTCTGGATTGCTGTGGCGTGCTTGGGAAAACAATCGATTCCCGCAGCGCCCGCAGCGCAACATGCCCGACAGAAGGTAGGTGCGTGGGGCGCGGGTTTTGGTCAGTGCCCGGGTCGCCATGCGGGCCAAGATGCGGTCGCGTTCGGCCGGAGTGATGATCGCTGTCCAGGTCGCGGGGCCGATCACCTCGCCGTGGTGCTCGCGCAGGCCAGCGATACGCCCGGAGGTAAGGATTTGGCGTACCGCGGAGGTCTGCCACGACTTCGCGACGGCCGGGGCAATGCCGGCATCGTTGAGCCAGATGGTCAATGACCGGATCGAGGCGCCGGCCAGGTAGCGGTCGACCATCTCGCGAATGACCTTGGCCTCAGCGTCGCGCAGGGTGATCTTGTCGGACTCGTACCCGAATGGGCGTACCGAGCCGTGCGGCAGTCCTTGTTCGGCGTTCTGCAACAGCTTGCGACGCACGCGGGCGGATTTGCGCCCGGATTCTTTGGCAGCAAACGCGGCAAAGATGCGGGCCATGAACAGCCCGTCATCATTACCCAGGTCAATGTCGGCGGTCACGGTAGCGACATCGCGCACGCCCGACGATTCACACAGCGTCACGAATTCTTCCAGTTCGACTGGCCGGCGGTGCAGCCGATCGAGGTTGTACACGATCACCGCATCCCGGGCACCGGATGTCAGGTCGGCCAACATGCGGGCATACTCGCGGCGCGGCTTACCGGAGTAGGCCGAAACGTCGTTGTCGACATATTCATCGCCGATCGGCCAGCCCCGATCGGCGGCGAGCTTGCGGCAATCTTCCAACTGCCGCGCCACCCCGAGCCCGGTGCCCTCCACATCCGCCGAAATTCGGGCATAGATCGCCACTGACCGCACCCCGACGCGCTGACCTGGACTCTTTACCTTCGCCATGAGGGTAGTTTACTAGCACCTAAGCTTGTCCAGCTCGGTCAGGCCGCCGTTCTCCCAATGCCGTAGGTGGTGGGCGTGCAGGCCGCGGGTCGCGCCGCAGCCGGGCACCACACAGC
>NZXU01000015.1 GCA_002698425.1 Ahrensia sp.
GCGGCAAGTTGGCGTCCTCGCCCCGACGGGGAGAGGATACGAAGGCTTGTGAGCGCAGCGAGCTAGCCGCAGTTGGTGAGGGGGTGTTGGCGCTTCCTTGCCCCTCACCCGATTTGCCGAACCGCTCAGCTTCGCTTCGCGGGGCAAATCGACCTCTCCCCGAAAGGGCGAGGACGGCTCGGCCGCTTTCGGCGCGGCCATGCGAAATCTGAAATCCAGCGCGCACGCGGCCATGGCGATGAGACGGCGGGTGGCGAATTCGGCGGAGCGGAGGATGGAGAGGATGCGCAGGTAGAGATGGCGTGGCAGGGTCTCGGCCGTCCTTCCGGCCTCGATCCCGGCCATGACGATCAGCCGGAACGCGATGTCGCACAATATCTCGCAATTACGATCGATCGCGCCGCGCCAGTCGAACTCCATGCCTTGCCTCCGTTGGTGCAGGGATTGTGAGGCGGGTTTGGGGCGCGGTGGACAAAATTGGTGCGAAGTGCCGGAAGTCCGGCGATTTGCCGCAAGGCAATCCCACGCGCCGTCATCCTCGGGCTTGACCCAAGGACCCATTCCGTGACGCCGACACAGGCTAAAAGCCCGGAAGAACGGAACCCGTCTTGACGTTCCGAGGAGATCACGAACACCTCGGAATGGGTCCTCGGGTCAAGCCCGAGGATGACGACCTTGTTTGACTTGCCAGCTAATCTCCAACATCCCGACCCCCACCCCGTATCCACCGTCCCTGCGCTTTCGCTTCGGGCGTTCGTCTGCGCCGGTTCACGGACCCGCCGCATCACCTTCTCCCACTTTGGGAGGAAGGGAGGCGCGCACATATTCGCTTCGTTCCCGGCGGGCCGACAAAAATTCTTTCATCGGCGAAATGACCGTGCGGAACCCAATCCGCGCCAATGCATTGATTTTGAAAAGGGAGACGTCACATGAAGCCTTTTCTCGCGGTCCTGGCCGGCTTTATCACCACCTCGATGATCTTCGTCAGCGGCGGCGCCGTTGCGATGTATCTGTTCATCACGAAACCGGCGGAGCATTTCGATCCGACCGGCAAGGTCGCGGCGCTTTGGAGCCCGACACCCACCGATGCAACTGGCGAACCGAGGCCGCAGCGTGTCGTCCGGGCCAAGAGCACGATCCTCGACAGTTCGGGCGGCGAGGTCCCGGTGGCGGACGCGTCGGCGGCTCCCTCGGCGCGGATCGACATGGCCTCCACCGCGGGCATTGCGGACACCACCACCCCGAAGACCGGCCAGGAAAACTCGGCGCTCTCGAACGCCCATGTCGCGTGGTGCGAGCAGAACTACCGTTCCTACCGGCGCGAGACCAACAGTTTCACCCCCTATGGCGGCGGCTCGAAGCCCTGCATCTCCCCCTATTCGAACGAACGGATGGGCGGCTCGTCGGGCAGCGAAGAGAACGCGCAATACGCCTCCAACGATGTCGCCGGCCTGTCGGACGCACATATCAACGACTGCATGAACCGTTACCGGTCCTACCGGGTTTCCGACAACACGTTCCAGCCCTATGGCGGCGGGCCGCGCCAGCAGTGCCGGTGAGTTGGGGCCTGACGGCATAAACCAGCCGAAACCAGCGCCCTACCCGCTCCGATAACCGCCCCGGCAATGCAAATCTTTGCCGGGGCGTTGTCATGTCCATCTGTGTTATAGGCAAGTCCAACGGATTTGTTGCCGACAACACATGGTGTGAACCCGCGTGCAAGAAGCGGTTTACAGGATTGCGATCATCGACGACCACCGGCTGTTCGTGGCCGGGCTGGAGCTGATCCTCAAACGCCTGGCGGAAACCGTCCTGCTCGACTGTTATCTATCGCCAGACGACTGCCTGGCCGCCGGGCATGACTACGATCTGATCGTGCTCGATTTCTACATTCCCGGCCATTCTGCGCTGGACACGATCGCGGCGCTCAGGGCCCGCAGCGAGAGCGTGCCGATCGTGCTGCTTTCCTCTTCCGTGAGCCCGGTCGACCGCAGTTCGGCGCTGTCGGCCGGGGCGACGGAATTCGTGCAGAAACATGCCGAGCCGGACCAGTTGCTGGAAACCTTGCGGCGGGTGCTGAGCCGCTCCGACGCCGGGGCGGCCGATAACGGGCGCTTCGAGACGCCGGAGATCCCCGGCCTGACGCCCCGGCAGGTGGAAATCATGTTGCTGGTCGGCAAGGGATTTTCCAACAAGGAGATCGCCCGGTTTCTCGCCATCTCGCCGGAGACGGTGAAATCGCATCTGAAGGAGGTCTTCCTGCGTTTCGGACTGCGCAACCGGGTGGAAGCGATCGATTTTACCCGCCAGAACGGGTTGGGGTGAGCGCCCTGCCCGCCGCGATCCGCGCGATCGTCGCCAACAGTGTTTCCGGCCGGACCGGTTTTGCCAGCACGGGGACCTCCGCGAAGCCGGACAGGCCGGTGCGGGCGATGTCGCGGCCCGAGGAGACGACGACCGTTCTGGCGGGATCGATGCCGTTTTGCGCGGCGAGCAGGTCGCGGGCGGTCAGGGCCGCGCCGAGATTGTTGTCCAAGACCGCGATATCGTGGGCCGGCGCGGAGCCGGACGCCAGCGCGGCGATCCCGCCGGGATCGGAAACGCTTTCGACGGCATATCCGGCGGCAGCCAGCGTTTCGGCGAGACCGGCGACGAAGCCCGGATCGTCATCGACGAGCAGGACACGGCAGGCGGGCGGTTGCGGCCGCGCGGACCGGGCCGCCGCCGAAGGCAGGCGGACCTTGAACACGCTTCCCTGCCCTTGCCGGCTGCACACCGAAACATCGCCGCCCATCGAATGGACGAGATCGCGGACGATCGTCAGGCCGAGACCGATATTGCCGATATTCGCGCCGCGGTGCTCCGGCACCTGATGATAGGCCTCGAAAATCCGGTCCATTTGATCCGCCGGAATGCCGTCGCCGCTGTCGCAGACCCATATTTCGAGCGAGCCGGCCATCCTGTTTCGCACGCCGATAAGCACGCCGCCCCGGTTGGTGTATTGGAGCGCGTTGTGGACGAGATTGCGCAGGACGCGTTCGAGGAAATTGGCGTCGGCGCGGCACCAGGCGCTGGTCCCGGCGACCCGCAGGGTCAGGCCCTTCTCGCGCGCCAGCGGGCCGATCTCGTCGCCGATCTGCTTCAGGAGCGGCATGACCGGCGTGTCGGCAAGCGTGGGCTCCGGCACGCGGTCCCTGATCCAGGCAAGCTGGGCGACGCTTTCGATGATCGTGTTGGCGGAGCGCACGCAGCGGCCCGCCGAGGCGACGATGCCCTGCTGCGCCGTGTCGGTGATCCGGCGCGACAATTCGTCGAGAAACAGGCGCAGCGCATCGACCGTCTGGCGCAGATCGTGGGTGACCGATTGCAGGAAATGCTCGCGCAGGGCGGCATCGGCAAGGCTGCGCTCGGCGCTGGCCTTTTCGCTTTCGAGCGAGAGCGCCAGCGCGTCGCCGATGGAGCGCAGATGCATGTTCAGATTGGCGACGCGCAGATGCTGGATGTGGACCGCATAGCCGACGCCGACCGAGATGCAGAAGCCGAAGATCAGGATGCCGGAATGAATGCCCCACAGGGGCGGCTGCTGCCAGAGCAGGAAGACGAGGCTCGGCGCGAAGAGGATGGCGCGGCCGACGATCAGCACGCGCAGCAATTTCGCCGACAGGGCCGCCGAGGCGATGCCGGCGGCCATGAGCAGGATGACCAGCGTGGCGATGCGCTCGAAATCGACGGCCTGATAGAGGAGCGGCATCGCGCCGCCCCAACCGGCCATGATGACGCCGTCGCCCAGCTGGACCAGCGCCCGCATCAACGCTTCGCGCTCGACGATCTGTTCGTCCGTCAAGGCGAGCAGGTAGAACCACAGGAAGATGGTCAGCGAGGTGGCGCCGATCTGGACGCCGAGAAAGACGATCGTCTCGAAGGCGCCGACGCCGGAGGCCAGCAGGATGACGCCGAAGAAGATCGCGGCGTTGAAATTGACCAGCAGGACGATCCAGCCCTCGCGGACGGCCGAGATCAGCAGGGCCTGGCCGACCTTCGACGGCGCGGCGACCTGCGACACGGCCAGGACCTCTCCGGGCGGCACGGCGCTTCTTGTCTCCGGCCCCGCCCCGGTCACGGCTTCCTGCCGATGATGAGATGCGCCATGGCGAACATGCGGTGGAAGACCAGCCAGAAGACGAAGATATAGACCGGGAACAGGATCGCCGAGCGGGCGATGCGGACATAGGCGGTGGTCGCCCAGAGCTGGCTGTCGTCGGCATGGCCCTCGAAGCCCGGTACCATGACGAGAATGCTGTCGAATTGCGAGATGACCAGGACCGAGAGCAGCGTAGCGGGCACGAAGACGCTGAGGCCGCCCAGCACATATTGCGGACCGGTGACCAGTCCGACCCGCCAAAGGAGTGGCACCAATGGCGAGGCGATGATGAAGCCCGACAGGGCCGAATAGACGGCGTCCTTCCAGGGCGAAATGCCGATGCCGAAGGCGCGCAGGATGTTGTCCAGCACGAGGCCGACGGCGAGAATGGCGAGCGAAGAGACCAGATGGCTCGTCAGATATTGGGGCCAGCGAAACGGCCTGGCATTCTCCCGCAGCATCATTCGCCCCTGATGGGTTCTAGTCAGGGCACTCTACGGCCCTGACGGAGGCCGTACAGTTCCAGAGCAATTGGTTGCGGCAAACTATGCGGATTTGATCCGGCTGCACAGTTCTGTTTTCGCGCCTCGCCGCGCTTTGCAGCTTCAGAACGGCGTTGCGTTCGGCCAAAGCGCGCGAGGTGGCCGCGCCGGCGGCGCGCAGATCGACAGCGGCGCAGGCCGGCTTCGCGGCGGCGTCAGCTCGGACAAGGGCGGCCAGCGACAGCAGAAGCGCGGTGGCGATCCATTTCGGCATGATCCGTCGACATCCTTCCAATCTCGATTTCCCGCGAGACTAGGCCTTTTCACGGATGCTTCGCCCTCCCCCACCCGGGGGATGCCGCGCGCGGCGGGGGGCTGACACAGTTCGCACGGATTTCCGCCAGCGCGGCAGGACCCGAAAGCCCACGCGAACAGGCGCTTTCTCACCGCCGGGAATCGTCACGGAAGGGACAGCTTCCGCAAACCGATCCGAAAAGGAGAAGCAGTCATGTCGAGAAAATGTCCCGCGCGAAAGCGTCCACCCGCCGGATGGCGATTGTCCGCCGGGCGACCGGTTGTCCGGTCCCCCCTGGCCCTCATCAGGAAAAACCTGGCCCGGGCGGCATGGTCGTTCGGCCTCGCCGCCGTGATGGCGACACCCGCTTTGGCCGACTCTCCAGTATTCCGGAACATCGAAATCGGCGGCGGTTTCAATGTCGAGACGATCACCGTCGAACAGGAAGACGGCATGTGGACGCGGATCACCGACCATCCGCGAACGATCCCCATCTACATGAATATCGAGATGTCGCGGGGCTATATCGAGTTCTACCGCATCGGGCGCGCGCTGACCGACGGCGCCGTGCGCGGCATCTTCTCCACATATTTCTTAGGCTCATCCGCCAGCGTCGGCATCCCGATCGAAACCCGCATCGATTCGAGGACGTCGGTGGCCGGTCCGATGAATATCTTCATCGGTGAGAATACAAGGCTGAACGCCAGCGACGAGCAGGCAATCGTCAATCAGTGCAATTCGAAATGGACCGAGACCGAATCCGGTCACTCCTTTTCCTACGCCCTGCCCCTGGCGATCCACGCGGATGCGAGACGGCACCGGCGCAAGCGCTTTCCTCTGGTTTACGGCGACGAATATGCGGGGTTCGGCGATTTCGGCCGTGCGGCGACGACCGGCTTCGTGACCCTCAATGTGGAATGCCTCGGCAACAGCAAGCCTGCCAAGGACGCGCCCTCGACCTCGAAACCGCCGAGCCCCTCGGACGGCGTGCCGCGGACGAGCGGGCTCGATACGCCCAAGACGCCCGGGACGCAGGATCTCGGCTTCGATCACGGCGCGATGAAGGTCAACGACATCAGGCTGACGCTGACCACCTATTCCAACGCCTTCACGGAACCGAACCCCGGCACGAAGTGCAAGAAGGCGAAGCTCGCGGTCACGCTGGAGACCAACCAGGAAGGCCCCGTGTCGTTCAAGCTGTGGAAGCAGCGCGGCGACGGGCAGATCGGGAGCGAGGTCGTCAACGCAACGGCCCATCACGACGAGGGCCATTTCTACGCGGTGCATGAGCGCTGGGTGGAGGTCGACGAGACAACCAATGTCCAGTTCAACGCCCGCGACCTCGTCAACGAGACGTTCTACAACGAGACCGGCTGGAAGGACATCACGCTTCACTGCACGGGCGCCGGCGGCGGCGGGCTGGTCAATCCGACGGATGACGACGACGGCGTCGCGCATACGGCGTTCGAGGGCAATTTCCACTTCATCGACAACGGCCCGGCGGCGCAAAACAACACCTGCCCGCGCAACGCCAAGGCGCTGGTCTGGTTCGATGCGCCGAAGCAGGACAATATCCACTACTCGCTCGATTGCGGCGCGCTGGGGAATTTCTCGGGGGTGTTGCAGCCGGAGAAGATCGGCAGCGGGCATTACCGCGCCGGCAAGCTGATCACTTTCGAGGTGACCGACACGATCGAGGCGGGCTGCACGCTGCGCACCGTGTCTCCGGGCGATGCGCGCGACCACGCCTTTGCGGCGCATGTGTTCCAATGCGCCAAGACGGCCGGGTTCGGCAGCGAAATCGGCGGGCTGACCGTCGAGGAGCCGACGCCCGACAACGGCATCCCGACGCCCGCGCCCAAGCCGAAGGTCAATCCGGCGGTCGGCGCGGCCGTGGGCGGGCTGAAGGCTGAGCCGAAGCCGACGCATACGCCGACGGTGCCGGCGAAGAAGACCGCCCCCATTCGCGTCAATCCGGAACCGCCGGCGCCGAAGCTCGTCTGCAATGGCGGCAAGATCTCCAAGGGCGCGTGCGCATGCGGTCCGAACAAGCTTCGCAAGAAGATCGGCGCGGCGGCCTATCAGTGCGTGGCCGTGGCCAAGCCGCCGGAAAAGAAGAAGCCGCTGCGGGTCTCTCCCCCGCCGAAGAAGAAGGTGAAACTGGTCTGCAAGGGCGGCAAGGTGGCGAACGGCAAGTGCCTGTGCGGCGCGAGCGCCAAGCGGGTCAAGCTCGGCCAGAACGCCTTTGCCTGCCAGAAGAAGCAGGCGGTTCGCGCCAACCCGACGCCGAAAAAGAAGGCCGTACAGCCCAAGCGCGTGTCGCCGCAGACAAAGAAGCAGAGCCTGGTGTGCAAGGGCGGTACGGCGCGCGGCGGCAAGTGCCTCTGCGGCAAGAAGAAGACCGCCAAGAAACTCGGACCGAAGCGCTTCGCCTGCGTGCCAAAGCGCAGCTAAAGCGAAACGAACCGGGCCGGTTCTCCGGCCCGGTTCCCGCCTTCAATCGACGCCGGAGGCCCGCAAGCGGGCCCCGCTTTCCGGTCCGCCGGACCGTATCCGCAAACAGACGCGCAAACACGGATATCCGAGATCGCGATATCGACAAAAGGACGGCCCATGAGTGCGCATTTCCGGTCGGAATACACGCCCCTTCACAAGGACATCCTCGATTGCCAGCGCCATGCCGCCCGCTATTTTCGGCCACCGCAACGGCGATACCTCGCGCTGCTGTTTCTGGTCCTGCTCGTCGCCGCCGCGAATTTCGCAAGCGATTTCCTCTTCGACGACATCCTGCAAGACAAGCTGGCGGCATTTCTGGGACCGTCGCTCGCGGAGGCAGTTCCGCCTTTGGCGATGATGCTGGTCCTGATCGCGATTTTCGCGCTGTGGCTACGCCGCGGCATCAGCCGCCGGATTCGGTGGCTGGAAAGCGAATTTCCCTATGCGCCCGTTTTGTTCACCGCGACCGACAACCGGCTGACATGGGAAGGCGAAGATTTCGGCGCGTGGCTGGACTACGCGAAGATCGACCGGCTGTTCGCGACCCCGGCCATGATCGGCGTGATGTATGACGGCACCATCGTGCCGGTTCCCCGCAGCGCTTTCGCGAACGAGACCGAATTCACTGCTTTCCTGCAGTTTGTTTTCGCGCGGCTGTCCGATGAAGCAAGGGAGAAAAGCCTGGAAAACAAGGGCCTTCGTGATCTCATAGCGGCAGGCTCCGCTTCGCGCGAAGACGGGACTTAAGATCTCTCATGTCTCCCCTCTATCCGCCCGACACGGTCTATTTCTACGCCCAGACCGACGCCTATTCGGAGTTCTCCAATTTCGCGCCCTACGGGATCGCCATGGACGGTGCGTGGTGGCGGACGGTCGAGCATTACTTCCAGGCGCAGAAATTCCACGACGCGGCCTATCGGGAGCGGATCCGGCTTTCCAACAGGCCGAAGGACGCCAAGGCGCTGGGCATGACGCGCGCCATTCCGCTCCGCCCGGACTGGGAGGACGCGAAGGACGGCATCATGATGGAGGCCGTGACCGTGAAATTCGAAACCCATGCAGAGCTGGCGCAGCTGCTGCTTTCGACAGGCGAGCGGTTGATCGTGGAAAACGCGCCGATGGACGCCTATTGGGGCTGCGGGCCGGACGGCAACGGGCTGAACAAGCTGGGGCGGATTTTGATGAAGGTGCGGGAAATGCTTCGGGGACAACAGCCTCGCAAGGATGCATCGTCGCGTCGCTGAAGTCCTCAACCAATCGCGGGCATCCCGACCCCCTCACTTGCAAAAGCTAAGGGCTTAGCTGCGCTAAACCCAAGCTTTTGCTTTCTCTCCCACGAGGGGAGAGAGGGAGGCTACGAGAACTTCCCGTTTCGCGGGAAGCCCTTCGGGACCAGACGGCCGGCGGCGGCGCGCACGCCCATCCATTCGACGAGTTCGTCCTTGCCCTTGGTGAAGTTGCGGCCGGAGGCATCCTGCCAGGTCAGGCCCTCGTCCAGCTTGAAGACACGCAGATCGGCGATGCCGCCATCCTTGTATTTCTGCAGGCGGACGCCCTTGCCGCGGGCCATCTCGGGGATCTGGAGCAGCGGGAAGACCAGCAGCTTGCGGTTTTCGCCGACGGCGGCCACGTGGTCGGCCTGGACCTCGCCCGCCTCGTCCATGGGAAGCTGGAGACAGAGCTTCGCCTCGTCCGGCAGCTTGACGTTCATCACCTGCTTGCCCTTGCGGGTGTTGGCGGTGATGTCGGCCTCGGGCACGACGAAGCCGTTGCCGGCGGCGGACGCCACGAGCAAGCGGCCTTTCGGACGGTGGACGAATGCGGAGACGATGTCCTGGGCGTTGTCCATGTCGACCATGATGCGGATCGGCTCGCCATGGCCGCGGCCGCCCGGCAGGCGGTCGACGCCGAGCGTGTAGACCTTGCCGCCGGTGGTGAAGACGAGCACCTTGTCGGTCGTCACGGCGTGGAAGGCGAGCTTGAGCTTGTCGCCCTCCTTGAAGGACAGCGTCGAGAAGTCGGCCAGATGGCCTTTCATGGCGCGCAGCCAGCCCTTTTCGGAGACGACGACGGTGACCGGCTCCTTCTCGATCATCGACTGGGCGACGGCTTCGAGGTCGATCTCGCCGGCCTCGGCGAAGGTCGAGCGGCGCGCGCCGAGCTCGGTGTCCTTGCCGAACTTCTCCTTCACATTGGCGACTTCCCAGGAGATCGTCTTCCACTGCAGTTCCTCGGAGGCGAGCAGCTTCTCGATGCCTTCCTTCTCGGCGGAGAGCTCGTCATGCTCCTTCCTGATCTCGATTTCCTCGAGCTTGTTCAGGGCACGCAGGCGCAGGTTGAGGATCGCGTCGGCCTGGACTTCGGTCAGTTCGAAGCGCTCGATCAGCTTCGCCTTCGGATCGTCCTCGAAGCGGACGATGCGGATCACCTCGTCAATGTTGAGATAGGCGACCAGGAAGCCGGCGAGGACTTCGAGGCGCTTCTCGATGATGCCAAGGCGGTTGCGGGAGCGGCGCAGCAGCACTTCGCGGCGATGGTCGAGCCATTCGCGCAGCACCTCGCGCAGGTCCATCACCTTCGGCACGACGCCGCCGGACAGCACGTTCATGTTGAGCGGGACGCGGCTTTCGAGCTCGGTCAGACGGAACAGCGATTCCATCAGGATGTCGGGATCGACGGAGCGTGACTTCGGCTCCAGCACGATGCGGATATCCTCGGCGCTCTCGTCGCGTATGTCCTCGAGCAGCGGGATCTTCCGGGCCAGCAGCAATTCGGCGATCTTCTCGATCAGGCGCGATTTCTGCACCTGATAGGGGATCTCGGTGACGACGATGACGTAACCGCCCCTGCCCGTCTCCTCCTTTTCCCAGCGGGCGCGCACCCGGAAGGAGCCGCGGCCGGTCTTGTAGGATTCGAGGATCGAGGCCGCCGGCTCGACGATGATGCCGCCGGTCGGGAAATCCGGACCGGGAACGAACTCGACCAGCTTTTCCATCGAAGCGTTCGGATGCTTGATCAGATGCAGGGCGGCGTCGCAGAGCTCGGCGGCGTTGTGCGGCGGAATGTTGGTCGCCATGCCGACCGCGATGCCCGACGAACCATTCGCAAGGAGGTTCGGGAAGGCGCCCGGCAGGACGATCGGTTCCTCGTCCTCCTCGTTATAGGTCGGGCGGAAATCGACCGCGTCCTCGTTGATGCCCTCGAGGAGCAGCGTCGCGACCTCGGTCATGCGCGCCTCGGTGTAGCGCATGGCGGCCGCGTTATCGCCGTCGATATTGCCGAAATTGCCCTGCCCGTCGACCAGCGGATAACGCACGGCGAAATCCTGGCTGAGACGCACCAGCGCATCATAGATCGCCTGGTCGCCATGGGGGTGGAACTTACCCATGACGTCGCCGACGATGCGGGCGCATTTCTTGTAGGCCTGCTGCGGATCGAGCCGGAGCAGCCGCATGGCGTGCAGGATGCGGCGGTGGACCGGCTTCAGGCCGTCGCGCGCATCGGGCAGCGCGCGGTGCATGATGGTCGACAGCGCGTAGGCGAGATAGCGTTCCTCGAGCGCCGATTTCAGGTCGATCGGCTGGATTTCCTTGCCGGGGCCGTCGCCGGATCCGGGCGGGGTAACTTGCTTTGACATGGGTTTTGGTTAACCGGACGGATGATTCGCGGCAAGCCGAAAGCCCGGAATTCCGGGGTTTCGCCCGGCTTTCGACGCTTTCGGCGCAAGAAGGAATAGCTAAGTTATGCCGAGACCGGAAAACCAAGCGTTAATCGTGTGATGCTAAGTAATTGTTCCAGTTTCAAAAAGGCATTGAAATGACCTATCCCGGCTCTGGCCTCGGTCTGCTTCCGGATCAATATATCGATATTTCCGATCGACTTATCCGAAGCGAGGAAGACGGAACGAAATCGCTGACCGACCCGGTGACCGGGCTCGGCAATTTGCGCCGGATGAAACTGAAGACCGACAAGCTTATCGAACAGCGCGAGGAAGACCCGGCGCCGTTCTCCATCGGCCTGTTCGATATCGACCGGTTCCGCCCGATCAACGACCTGTTCGGCCGCAAGGCCGGCGACGAGATCCTGTCGCAGGTGGCGCTGCGCATATCCGCCGCGCTGCCCGAGGACGCCATGCTGGTGCGCATCAGCGGCGACATGTTCGGCATGGTGCTGCCGACCTGCTTCTTCGAAAAGGACGCCGCCAGGATCGGCGAGTTGCTGCGCGACGTCTTTTCCGCGCCCTTCGATCTGGGCGAGCGCATCGTGCGCGTCTCGGCGACCTTCGGCTTCTGCCAGTATCCCTTTGCCGGCGCGACATTCGACGAATTGTTCGACAAGTGCGAATCCGCGCTCTACCAGGCGCGCAAGCGCGGCCCGGCGAGCATCCAGGTCTACACGCACGAAATGGCGCGGGAGATGCGCCAGCGCACGCAGATCGAGCAGGCACTGCGCAAGGCCGTGGCGGCGGAGGATATCCAGGCCTCGTTCCAGCCGATCGTCAACCTCCACTCAAGGGAAGTGATGGGCTTCGAGTGCCTGGCGCGCTGGACCGACGCGGAACTGGGCGAGGTTTCGCCGGCGGTGTTCATTCCGCTCGCCGAACAGGCCGGCTTCATCGACGCGCTGACGAAACAGCTCTTCGCCAAGGCGATCGCCTGCGCGCGGCACTGGCCGGAGAGCGTGTTCCTGTCGTTCAACCTGTCCTCGGTGCAGCTGGTCGATCCGACCACGGCGCTGGCGGTGCTGCTGATGCTGGAAAAGATGGAGTTCGATCCGCGCCGCATCGAGATCGAGATCACCGAGACGGCGATGATGTCGGACCCGCAGACCGCCGAGCGGATCATCAACGACATGCGCGCCGTCGGCATCCGCGTGCTGCTCGACGATTTCGGCACCGGCCAGTCGAGCCTCGGCCGGCTGCGCGATTTCTCCTTCGACAAGGTCAAGATCGACCGTTCCTTCGTCGCGGCGCTGGACGAGGACGAACAGGCCTCGCATATCGTGCGCGCCATCGTGAACATGTGCGAGGCGCTGAGCCTCAGCGTGATCGCCGAGGGCATCGAGACCGCCGAACAGGCGAGCAAGCTGGTGGAGCTGGGCTGCAGCGCCGGACAGGGCTACTATTTCGGCAGGCCTGCCCCGGCCGAAACGACGATCGCGCTCTTCGACAGGGCCGCCCGGGCGGGCAGCCTCGACTGCACGTCTACGGTCGAGGGGTGTTGCGGCGGCTGAGGCTGTCTTCCCACGCAAGCGCGGAGGAGACGATTTCCTCCAGATTGTCATGCGCCGGCTGCCAGCCGAATTCGCTGCGCGCGAGATCCGAATTGGCGACGATGGCGACCGCGTCGCCCGGCCGGCGGGGGCCGTAGCAGATGGGCAGCGGCCTGCCGGTGACGCGCTGGACCGTGTCGAGAACTTCCAGAACCGAATAGCCGCGCCCGTAGCCGCAATTGGCGATCAGGCTGCCGCCGCCCGCGCGCAGGCGCTTCAGCGCCAGCAGATGGGCGTTGGCGAGATCGGTGACGTGTATATAGTCGCGGATGCAGGTGCCGTCGGGCGTCGCGTAGTCGGTGCCGAAGACCTCGATCATCTCGCGCTTGGCGAGCGCCGTCTCGCAGGCGACCTTGATGAGGTGGGTCGCGCCCTTCGTCGACTGGCCGGTGCGGCCCTTGGGATCTGCGCCGGAGACGTTGAAATAGCGCAGCGCCGTGAAGTCGAAGTCATGCGCCTTGGCGACGTCGGACAGGATGATCTCGGTCATCAGCTTGGACATGCCATAGGGCGAATCGGGGTTGCGGGGCACGTCCTCGGTCACCGGGTCAGCGCCGACCGTGCCGTAGACGGCGGCGGTGGAGGAGAAGATGAAATGGCGCACGCCCGTTTTCACCGCCGCCTCGATCAGCGTGCGGGAATTCGACGTGTTGTTCTCGTAATAGGACAGCGGATCGGAGACCGATTCCGGCACGACGATGGAGCCGGCGAAATGGATGATGGCGTCGACATTATTGTCGCGGATCGTCGCCATGACGAGTTCCTTGTCGGCGACATCGCCGACGACGAGCTTCGCCTCGGGCGCGACGGCCCAGTCGAAGCCGGTCGACAGCCTGTCGACCACGACGACGTCCTCGCCCGCGTCAAGCAACGCCCAGACCATGTGACTGCCGATGTAACCGGCGCCGCCCGTAACCAGAACCGTCATGTCGGTGAACTCCTTCTATGCGTGCCGGGTATGCCGTGATATGGCCTCGACCGGCAGGTCGCCCCGTCGCGGCGCAGCGACCCGCGGAACAATAATCTCCAAGGCTTAATACTCGATGGACAAGACGCCAGAAACTCGCCCCGAATTCTCAATCCGCTATCCGAACCTCGCCTCGGCCGGTCTCGGAGCCAGCATCGTCTCGGTGACGGACGACTTCTTCGCCGAGGCGCCGCGCATGCTGGCCGACGACGAAGCCGTGTTCTATCCCGACCGGTATGACGACAACGGCAAGTGGATGGACGGGTGGGAATCGCGCCGCAAGCGCGAACTCGGCCACGACCATGCCGTCGTCGCGCTGGCCGCGCCGACGAAGATCCGCGGCTTCGACGTCGACACCTCGCATTTCACCGGCAATTACCCGCCGGCCTGCTCGATCGAGGCCTGCAACCTGCCCGCCGGCGCAACGCCGGACGAGGCCACGGAGTGGCAGGCCATCGTGCCGATTTCGCCGCTCGGGCCGAGCGCGCATCACTATATCGCGCATGAGGGCGACGGTGTCTGGACGCATCTGCGGCTGCATATCTATCCCGATGGGGGCGTGGCGCGCCTGCGCGTCTACGGCACGGCGCAGCCATCGGCCTTCGGCGCGGATGACGAGCTCGATCTCGCCTCGCTGGTCAACGGTGCGCGCATCGTCGCCTATTCGGACGCCCATTACGGCAATTACCACCGCATGCTGACGCCGACGAAATCGATCAGCATGGGCGACGGCTGGGAGACGCATCGCCGCCGCGAGCCGGGCAATGAATGGATCATCATAGCGCTGGCGACTGCCGGGCGCGTCGAACGCGTCGTCGTCGACACCGCTTTCTACAAGGGCAATTGCCCGGTGAGCTGCACGATCGACGCGGCCTGCCTGCCGGACGAACTGGCGGCCGGCCCCGATGCCGACCAGTTGCTCATCACCTCGTCGATGTACTGGAAGCCGCTTATGGGCGACCACAAGCTGACGCCCGACCACGAGCACACATTCACCGACATCCTGCATAACGATGCTGTGACCCATCTGCGGGTCAATATCCATCCGGATGGCGGCGTCGCCCGGTTCAAGGCGTTCGGCCGCAAGGCCTGACGCTATTCCTCGCGGAAGGCCCGGTTGAAGGAATCCATCAGCGGCCGGGTCAGATATTCGAAGAAGGTGCGCTCGCCCGTCGAGATCATCGCCTCGACCGGCATGCCGGGGTAGATCTGGTCGCGGTCGACTTCCGGCGGCAGGTCGTCGGTGATGTGCAGCCGCGCGACGAAATAGGGATGTCCCGACGACTGATCGATCAGGCGGTCGGGCGAGACGTAATTGACGCTGCCGGCAACGCTCGGCGTCGTGCGCATGTTGAGCGCGACGAAGCGCAGGTCGGCGGCCTGTCCGGGGCGGACAATGTCGATGTCGGACGGGCTCAGCTGCGCCTCGACGATCAGCTCAGTGCTGGTCGGCAGCAACAGAGCCATTTCCTCGCCGGGGCTGATGACGCTGCCGGGCGTGTTCTTGTTGATGCGGACGACAAGGCCGTCGGTGGGCGCGCGGACATCGATGCGGGACAGGACATCGCGCGAGGCGTTCAGCTGTTCCTCGGTCTCGGCGAGCTTGGCGTTGACGTCGTTGAGCTCTGTTAGCGCCTGTTCCAGACGCTGGGTGCCCTGGCGAACGAGCTGTTCCTTCGCCTCGGCGATCTGGGTACGGGTCTGTTCGAGCTGCGACGCCATGGCGCCGATCTGGCCGACAAGGTCGGCCTGCGAACGCAGGAGAGCCGTATATTCGGAACGATTGGTCAGGCCCTGGTCGAGAAGCAGCTTCTTGCGCTGCGTCTCGTCGCTGACAACTTCGAGCTGATCCTCGAGCGCCTTCTTCTGGCTCTCGTAACCCGAAATCGCATCCTGGCCGGCGGTGACGCGCTGCCGCAGGATAACCACCTCGGACTTGTTGCGGGCGAGCCGCGCCAGAAATTCGTTGCGCTGCTCGTCCAGAACTTCGGACAGGCCGTTTGTCCTTGCCGCCAATCTCAGATCGTCGGGAAAGACCACCGTCTCGACCAACAGCGAAACCAGTTCGTCATTGAGTTCGTCGGGATCGCTGTTATCCCCGGCCGCCGCCGACTTGTCGTTGAAGAAGACGTCGGCCTGGGCGCTGTCGCGCTCGGCTTCGAGCCGCGTCTTGCGGGCGCGCAGGTTGATCCATTGCTTCATATTGGTGTTCAGCGCGGCGCGGGCGCGGGTGTCGTCCATGGTGAAGAGCGGATCGCCGGCGGAGACGTGATCGCCCTCGTGGATATGAACCTCGCGGATGATGCCGCCTTCCAGATGCTGGATGATCTGGTTCTGCCCCGCCGCGGCGATGACGCCGGAGACGATCGCCGCGCCCTTCAGCGGCGCGGTCGCCGCCCAAACGCCGAATACGCCGACGAAGGTGATGACGGCGAGATAGCCGAGCAGCGCCACCTTGGTGGTGCCGGTCTTGACGAGACGCGTCCAGTCGTTGCTGTGATCCACGGGTTCGCTCATCGGGCCTTCTTCCTTTCAGCAGGCTCCGCCGCGATCGGCCGCAGTCCGGGTCCGAATCCGGCAAAGGGAGATTTTTGCTTTTCGGCCGCGGGATTCTGGGCGGCATCGGCGTCGGAATTGACATTCGCGGCCCTGTTGCGGCGCGCAGCTTCCTCGGCGGCTTTCTTGTTCTGGCGGGCCAGCACCTCGTCGCGCGGGCCGTAATCCTCTATTTCCCCGTCCCGCAGCATCAAAACGGCATCGACCTTGTCGATGATCGAACGGCGCTGCGTGACGATGAAGACGGTGGTTCCGGCGTCCCTCGCCTCTTCAAGCGCCATTTCGAGCGCCCTGTCGCCATCGGCATCCAGATTGGCGTTGGGTTCGTCGAGCACGAGGAAACGCGGCTTTCCGTAAAAGGCGCGCGCCAGACCGACGCGCTGGCGCTGTCCGCCGGACAGGACGAGGCCCTGCGGTCCGATGACCGTGTCATAGCCTTCCGGCAGTTCCTGGATGAGATCGTGGACATGGGCCCGAAGCGCCGCCGCGACGACCTTCTCGTCGCTGCTGTCCGGCGAGAAACGGGCGACGTTCTCGCCGATCGTGCCGGGCAAGAGCTCCACGTCCTGCGGCAGGTAGCCGACATGGCGGCCGAGGATTTCCGGATCCCAGTTGCGGATGTCCGCGCCATCCATGCGCACGATGCCGGCGCGCGGCTGGATGGCGCCGACCAGGAGCCGCGCCAGCGTCGACTTGCCGGCCCCGCTCGGACCGATCACGCCGACGACACCGCCAGCCGGGATCTTGAATGTGAGGCGCTTTATGATGGGCTTGGAGTCCGGCCCGGCATTGGGCGCGAAATAGACAAGCCCCTCGGCGTCGATGCGGCCGTTGGGCGACGGCAATTCGGTGCGCGGCTTCTCGGCCTTGCGGCCAGCGGTGGCCTTGACGAAACGCTGCCACGCGCCGCGGACCTCGACGAATTGGCGCCAGCCGCCGATCACCTGGTCGATCGGCTGCAAACCGCGGCCCGAAATGATTGAGGACGCGAAAATCATGCCGGCGGTCATCTCGCCCCGCAGGACAAGCAGGCCGCCGGTGCCGAGGATGGCGATCTGCAGGCCGAGGCGCAGAAAGCGCGACAAGCCCGCAAACAATGCGTTGATGCGGGTAACGTCGTCGCTTGCGGCGAGCGACGGCGCGTGCTGGCGGCCCCAGGCGGCGATCGCGTTGCCCATCATGCCCATGGCGCGCAGGGTCTCGGCGTTCCGAACGAAGGACTGCGCGGTCATCATGGCGGCGATGTTGTTGGTCGACGACCGGCGAACCGCTTCGGCGCTGGCCAACTGGTTGGCATAGGCAACGCCGGCCAGGATGACGGCGCCGCCGAGCGTCAGCGCGAACAGGACCGGGTGGATCAGGTAGAGAAGGCCGATGAAGAGCGGCGAGAACGGCAGGTCGAAAAGCGCGAAGGCCGACCGGGAGGCAATGAAGCCGCGCACGGTGGACAGGTCGCGCAGGGTCTGGATGTCGCCGAGCGGCGCGCGCGGCGAGTCCATGGCCGCCATCATCGCTTCGCGGCTCTTCGAGACGTCGAGGCGCGCGGCGATGCGGTTGGCGTAGACCGCGCGGACGAATTCGAGCACGGCCAGGAGGCCAAGCGCGAAGGCCGCGATGATCGACAGGAACAGCAGCGTTTCGAGGCTCGACGACGGCAGGACGCGGTCATAGACCTGCAGCATGTAGAGCGGCATGACCAGCATGAGCGCATTTACGAGAAACGAGAAAACGCCGATTTCCAAAATCGCGCGTTTGACCTGCGTCAGGCTGGCTTGCATCCCCTAAATCCCGTTCTGGCCTTCCTTGCGGCGGGCAATCTAGCAGGAATTGGTTACGTTTCGGTACGCTTCCTCAAAAAGATTCCGAAATATAAGCCTGCAAAAGCCGGGAGGCCTCGGCGATCTGGCCGAGATCGCGGTTGAAGCAGAGCCGGAAGAACCCTTCCCCGCCCGCCCCGAAAGCGACGCCAGGGGCAAGGCCGACACCGGTTTCATCGACGAGGCGCATCGCGCTCTGCATCGAGTCCGCCACGCCGTCGATGGCGAAGAACAGGTAGAACGCGCCGCTCGGCCGGGCAAAGCGGACCTTGCCGGTCGCGGAGAGGCTTTTCGTCACGATATCAAGCGCTTCCGCCGCGCGAGCGACCTGGCTCGCGATGAAATCGTCGCCCTCGTCGAGCGCCGCGACGGCACCGCGCTGCAGGAATTGCGGCACGCCGGAGGTCGAATACTGGACGAGGTTCTCCAGCACCGGCATCAGCGGCGGCGGGGCCTTGATCCAGCCGACCCGCCAGCCGGTCATGGCCCAGTTCTTGGAAAAGGAATTGACGTAGAGGATCCGGTCTTCCGGCGCCTGGACATCCAGGAAGGACGGCGCCCGTTCGCCCTCGCCATACCAGAATTTCGCGTAAATCTCGTCGGCGATGATCCAGATTCCGCGCCGGCGGGCGATTTCCAGGATCGCCGCGAGCGTGTCGCGGTCGGCGGCCCAGCCGGTCGGATTGGACGGCGTGTTGATGAACAGCGCCCGCGTGCGCGGCGTGATCGCCGCCTCGAAACGCTCCAGATCGAGCGTCCAGCCGTTTTCGGAGAAATCGAGCGTGACCGGGACGGCCTTGCCGCCGGCGATCTCCAGCGCGGCGGCGAAATTCGGCCAGGCGGGCGAAAGATAGACGCATTCGTCGCCCGCGCCGGCGACCGCCTGAAGGGCAAGCTGGATCGCCTGCATGCCGGAGCCGACGACGATATAGTCGTTCGGCCCGCTGTCGATGCCGAAGTGGCGGCCGTAATAGCGGGCGAGCGCGGCGCGCAGTTCGGGAATGCCCTGCTGCCAGGTGTAGAAGGTCTCTCCGCCGGTCAGCGCGTTCGCGGCCGGGCGCGCGATAAAATCCGGCGTGCCGAGATCGCCCTCGCCGACCCAGAGCGGGATCAGGCCCGCCTTGCCGCGCGCGTGCTGGAACACCGCGACGATGCCGCTTGCCGGCGCATCGCGGGCTTCGGCGCGCAGGTTGAAGGCATCGAGCGACGGCATGTGACTGGTCATGGACCTATCCAGGGGCTGAAACGAAAACCCCGGCCGAATGGCCGGGGTGCTTGCGACACGATTTTCGCGGCGATTACTTTTTCAAGAGATCGCGTATTTCTGTCAACAGCTGAACGTCGGCCGGCGGCGCGGGCGGCGCCTCGGGGGCCGGTTCTTCCTTGCGGCGCAGATTGTTCACGGCCTTGACCATCATGAAGATGATCCAGGCGAGGATGAGGAAGTTGATCACCTGGGTGGCGAAGCTGCCATAGGCGAGCACCGCGCCCTGCTCACGCGCCGCGTCGAGTGTCGTCGCGTCGACGCCGGAGGCGAGCGGGATGAAATAATTGGTAAAGTCGAAGCCGCCGAAGATGGCGCCGACGATCGGCATGATGATGTCATCCGTCAGCGATTTGACGATGCCTCCGAAGGCGCCGCCGATGATGACGCCGACGGCAAGGTCCATGACATTGCCCTTGGCGATAAACTCCTTGAATTCGTTGAGCATGAACTTCCCTCCGCCTTGCTCGTTGCGATTAAACCGCGCCACCCGCTCGAAATCGCGCCCTCCATATGGCGCAACGGAAGGTGCATTTGAAAGTCCTCTTATTGTTAACCCACAATTAATCGTTTTAAACCGGCAAGATGTTAGACTGCCCGCCGCCGTTCTGATTGAATGGCGCGACATCCGGGAGGGGCGATGCAAGGCGGCCTGATCATCATTGTGGCGCTCGGCTATCTGGCGATCCTGTTCGCCGTAGCCGCCTATGGCGACCGCAAATCGCGCGGCGGGCCGAGCAACCTGCCGAGGCCGAACATCTATGCGTTCAGCCTCGCCGTCTACTGTACGTCCTGGACATTCTTCGGCTCGGTGGGCGTCGCCTCGCAGGCCGGCTTCCAGTTCTTCACGATCTATCTCGGGCCGATCCTCGTCTTCACGCTCGGCTACAAGCTGATCGAGCGGATGATCACCCTGTCGAAATCCGAGAAGATCACCTCGATCGCGGATTTCCTGGCGTCGCGTTACGGCAAGAACGCCTGGGTGGCGGCGCTGGCGGCGGTGATCGCGGTGATCGGAACGGTTCCCTATATCGCGCTGCAATTGAAGGCGATCTCGGATTCGGTGACGCTGATGGCGCACCATTACGACGTCTTCGATTCCGCGCAGCAGACCTTCCATGTCGACATCTCGCTGATCGTCGCGCTGTTTCTGTCCGTCTTCGCCATCCTGTTCGGCACGCGCCATGCCGACGCAACCGAGCACCAGGACGGGCTGATCCTCGCCGTGGCGCTGGAATCGCTGGTCAAGATCGCTGTCTTCCTGATGGTCGGCGGCGCGGTGGTGCTGTTCATGTTCGACGGGCCGGGGCCGATCATCGACGCGATCCGCCATGACGAGCGCGTCGTCTCGGCGATCTCGAACGGCAGTTCGCCAGCGACCTGGATCGTGATGACGCTGCTCAGCGCCTCGGCGATCCTCGCCCTGCCCCGGCAATTCCATGTCACCGTGGTCGAGAACCGCTCGGAATCCGAATTGCGGCGGGCGATCTGGCTGTTCCCGCTCTATCTCGTCGTCATCAACCTGCTGGTCCTGCCGCTGGCCGTCGCCGGCATGCTGCATCTCGGGCCGGAGGTGTCGCCGGATTCCTACGTGCTGGCGCTGCCGCTGTCGGCGGGACAGGATTTCCTCGCCTTCCTGACCTTCACGGGCGGGCTGTCGGCGGCCACCGCGATGGTGATCGTCGCCTCGGTGGCGCTGGCGATCATGATCTCCAACGACCTCGTGATTCCGCTGATGCTGTGGCGCTTCGGCGGCCGGCTGCGCCGGGATTCGGGCGACTGGACGCGGGTGATCCTCAACATAAGGCGCGTCTCGATCTTCATCATGCTGATCGCGGCGTTCGCCTATTACCGGGCGGCGGCGGATTCGACGCAGCTTGCCGCGATCGGCCTTTTGTCGTTCGCGGCGGTGGCGCAATTCGCCCCGGCGCTGGTGATCGGCCTGTTCTGGCGGGGCGCGAATGCGCGCGGTGCGCTGCTCGGCATGGGCGCGGGCTTCGTCGTTTGGACCTACACGCTGCTGCTGCCGACCCTGCTCGGCGGCGAGCATCCCTTCATCAGCAACGGCATTTTCGGCGTCGACGCGCTCAGGCCGCAATCGCTGTTCGGCCTGCAGGCGGCGCCGCTCGACCATGGCGTGTTCTGGAGCCTGCTGGTCAATGTCGTGCTGCTGTTCTTCGGCTCGCTTACGCGCGACCAGTCGCCGCTGGAAAGGCTGCAGGCGCTGACCTTCGTGCCGCACGACCAGCCGCAGGGCGTGAAGATCCGCCGCTTCCGCACCACGATCACGATCAGCGACCTGAAGACGACGCTGTCGCGCTATGTCGGGCGGGAACGCACCGAACGCGCCTTCGCCGCCTTCGAGGAGCGCGAGGGACGGCTGCTCGACGGACGGCAGACCACCGACATCACCGTCGTGCGCTATGCCGAGCAGATCCTCGCCTCGGCCGTCGGTTCGTCCTCGGCGCGGCTGGTGCTGTCGCTGCTGTTCGAGAAGGACGGCGCCTCCTCGCGCGAGACCGTGCAGTTGCTCGACGACGCGTCGGAGGCCTTGCAGCAGAACCGCGACCTGCTGCAGATGGCGCTCAACCAGATGGACCAGGGCATCTCGGTCTTCGACAACAATCTGCGGCTGACCAACTGGAACACGCAGTTCCGCGCGCTTCTCGGCCTGCCGAGCGCGATGGGCCAGTTCGGCTACCCGCTGAAGCTGATCACGGAGCGCCTTGTCGCCGACGAGCAGATCGACGAGCAGATGGCGCTCGACGCGGTCAACAACATCGCCTCCTTCAAGCGGGCGTGGCAATTGCCGATGCGGCGCGGCGGGCGGATCCTCGAAATCCGCTCCAACCCGATGCCGGACGGCGGCATCGTCGTCACCTATACGGACATCACCGGCCGCGTGGAGGCGGACGAGGCGCTGCAGCGCGCCAAGGAAAGCCTGGAGCACCGCGTCGCGGCGCGCACCGCCGAACTGACCACGGTCAACCGCGAGCTGGCGCGCGCGCAGGCGCTGGCCGAGGAAGCCAATCTCGGCAAGACGCGCTTCCTTGCCGCCGCCGGCCACGATATCTCGCAGCCGCTCAACGCCGCGCGCCTCTACACGTCATCGCTGGTGGAGCGGACCACCGGCAAGCGGTCGCCGGACCGCGAAATCGCCGTGAAGATCGACTCGTCCCTGCAGGCAGTGGAGAACATCATCGGCGCGGTGCTCGACATCTCGCGGCTCGATGCCGGCGCGATGACGCCGAACCCGTCGGTCTTCTCGCTCGGCGAGGTGTTGGCGCAGGTGAAGACCGACTTCCAGCCGCTCGCCGACGAAAAGGGGCTGGAATTCGTTGTCGTGCCGTCCTCGGCGGTGGTCGAATCCGACCGGAACCTGTTGCGCCGGCTGGTGCAGAACCTCGTTTCCAACGCGCTGAAATACACCAAGACCGGCAAGGTTCTGGTCGGTGTGCGCAGCGACGGCGACGACGCGCTGATCTGCGTCCACGACACCGGCATCGGCATCTCGTCGAAGAAGGCGAAGACCGTCTTCCGCGAATTCGAGCGGCTGTCGGAAGGCGCGCGCATCGCCAGCGGACTGGGCCTGGGTCTTTCGATCGTCGACCGCATCTCGCGCGTGCTCGGCCTGACCATCGAGATGAAGTCGCGGCAGAACAAGGGCACGATGTTCTCGGTGCGCATCCCGCGCACGGAAGCGGAACTGACCGCCAAGCCGGCGCGCGTCACCCGCACCGCGGCGTCGCGCCAGGTTCTCGCCGGGATGGTCGTCGCGTGCATCGACAACGAGGAGACGATCCTGTCGGGCATGCGCGTGCTGCTGGAGGGCTGGGGCGCCAAGGTCATCGCCGCGCCGACGCAGAAGAGCCTGCTGAAGGAGATCTCCAAGGCGGCCACGGTGCCCGACGTGATCATTGCCGATTACCATCTCGACGAGGGTCATAACGGCCTCGATGTCATCGCCGCCGTTCGCTCCCGGCTCGCGCCGCACATGTTCGCGATCCTCGCCACGGCCGACCGCTCGGCGCCGTTGCGCGCGGCCGCCGCCAATGCGGAGATCCATATTCTCAACAAGCCGCTGAAGCCGGCGGCGCTGCGAGCGTTGCTTTCGAGTGTCGCGCAGGAACGCGCGGCGGCCGAATAGTCAGGCTTCGTCGGCGTCGTCGCGCAGCATGTCGGAGCCGATCTTCGACAGGAGGATGACCGCCTGGGTGCGGCTGTCGACATTCAGCTTCTGCAGCACCGCCGAGACATGTGCCTTGATGGTGGCCTCGGAGACGCCGAGTTCATAGGCGATCTGCTTGTTCAAAAGCCCCTCGCCCAGCATGCCGAGCACGCGCGCCTGCTGCGGCGTCAGCGTGCGGATGCGGCGGATCAGGTCCTCGATTTCCGCATCGTGCTCGGACCCGAGATTCATGCCCTCGGGCAATGCGATCTCGCCGGCCAGCACATCGGTGACGCCCTGGCGGATCACATCGGTGCGCGCGGATTTGGAGATGAAGCCCGACGCGCCGAGGTCGATCGAGCGGCGTACGGTGGAGACATCGTCGGTGCCGGAGATGACGACGACCGGAACCGCCGGATAGGTCGCTCGCACGGAAACCAAAGCGGAGAGACCGCTCGAACCGGGCATGGAAAGATCGAGCAGGACCAGATCGGTGTCGGGATTGTCATTGAGGGCCGCCATGGCGGACCCGAAATCCTCGGCTTCGCTTATCACCGGCGGCTCGAGGTCGTCCCCCATCGGAATGCTGATGGCAGACTTGATTGCGTCCCTGAACAAGGGATGATCATCCGCAACCAGAATATGTACCGCCATCGTCCACGCTCCCCCGAATCGCCCGGAATCCTCCGGCCGATTTAAACCGATTATGACGGCGGCAGGACATGTGCTGTCAAGGCAAGGGCCGCGATCTCGGGCATCGAGAGAGAAAATTTCAGCGAAACAGGCGGGAAACGTTTGGAAAAACCGTTATTGGTGCCTCATCGGCATGTATGCGCCGGAGGAGATATCGCGATGACCGAGTTTGCCGATCCGAAATGGCCCGAGGCGGCGGTGTTCGCCGAGGAGAACATCCCGGCGGAGGCGCGCGCGCTCAACGCCCGCATCGTCGAGACGCTGTCCGCCGTTCCCGACCGCCGGGCGACGCCGCCGGCGGTGGTGCGCACGCGTCGGGCAGCCGGACAGAGCATTTTTCCGCTTTGTGCGCCCGATCCCTACGCCGAGATCTTCCTCGCCGCCGGCCCGGACGGGCGCGACATTCCGCTCCGCGTGCTGCGACCGCGCGGCCGGCCGGCGCGCGGCACCTATCTGCATATTCACGGCGGCGGATGGTCGATGGGTTCGCCCTCCGAGAACGACGAGAGGCTGAGGCGGATCGCGGAGAATACGGGATTGGTCACGGTTTCCGTCGACTACCGGCTGGCGCCGGAACACCCCTGGCCCGACGCGCCGGACGACTGCGAGGCGGCGGCGCTCTGGCTGCTGAGGGACACCGGTCACGACCTGCCGCACGGCTTCCTCGCGATCGGCGGGGAATCGGCGGGCGGGCATCTCGCGGCCGTGACGTTGCTGCGCCTGCGCGACCGCCACGGGCTGTGGCCTTTCCATGCGGCCAACCTCGTTTGCGGCTGCTACGATCTCGGCGGCACGCCGAGCGTGCGCAACTGGGGCGAAGAGCCGCTCGTGCTGGAAACGGCGGACGTCGTCCACAGTACGGGCCTTCTCCTCGGAGATGCGCCGGACCGGCGCGATCCGGACATCTCGCCGCTCTATGCGACGCTCGACCGCATGCCGCCGGCGCTCTTCACATGCGGAACGAAGGATTTGCTGATCGACGACACGATGATGATGGCGCAGCGCTGGCACGCCGCCGGAAACGGCGTCGAACTCGGGATTTATCCGGGCGGCTGCCACGTCTTCCAGTGCTGGCCGACGGCGCAGGGCAAGGCGAGCCTCGCCCAAATGGACGCCTTCCTGAACCGCAGGATCGACGCGGTCACGACAAGGCGGGAAGCGCGCTGAGCAGCCGGTGCAGGGTTTCGATGGTCGAGGCGTCCGCGACACCATCGACGCGCGCCGGGCGAAAATGGCGCTGGAACGCGGCGACCACCGCGGCCGTCTTTTCGTCGAAGGCGCCTGTGATCTCGGCATTGTAGCCATACATCGCCAGCATGGATTGCAGCGCCTCGACGGGCTGACCGGTATCGCCGGTCGAAAAGAAGCGCCCGCCGCCAAGCGCCGACGGTTCCACCCAATGGCCGACGCCGGCGGCGGCGAGCCTGCCCCACGGGAACAATTCTCCCGGATCGCGCTTGCGGCCCGGCGCCACGTCCGAATGCGCCAGCACCCGCTCCGGCGGGATCGCATTGCGGGCAAGAATGTCGCGCGACAGGGCGATCACAGCTTCGATTTGCACGTCGGGAAAAGCCGGAAGCGCGTATAGATGGCCGCCATTGACGATCTCGATGCCGACCGAGCGGGAATTGATGTCTGTTTCGCCCTTCCAGTAGCTGCGACCGGCGTGCCACGCCCGCAGCGCTTCCGGCACCATCTGGACCACGCACCCGTCCTCATGGACGATGTAGTGGCAGGACACCTCGCTTTGCGGGTCACAGAGCCAGTTCTCGGCAATCCGTCCCGTTTCCATTTCGGTATAGTGCAGCAGCAGGATATCGACCGGCCCGCCGCCCACGCGCTCGCCGGTATTGGGCGAAAAGCGGACCGAGGCTGAGGTGAAATCCGGCGCGAAGGGCGCGTCATTCATCCGCGTTTAAGCTCCGGTTCGATAACTTCCCACGCGTCGTTGATGGCGGCGATGCGATCATTGGCGATCTTGAGGAACTCTTCCGGCAAGCCGCGCGCCATGAGCTGGTCCGGATGGTTGTCGCGCACCAGCTGCAGGTAGCGCCGCCGCGCTTCCGCATGGCCGACGCCCGGCTCCAGGCCGAGAATACGCCAGGGATCGCGATGCCCCTTGTCCACGTGACGGGCGACGATCCGCTCGAAGGCCGTTCCGGAGATGCCGAAAATGCCGGCGACGTCGGTGAGAAACTCCAGTTCCTTGGAGTGGATGACGCCGTCCGCCTTGGCGATGTGGAACAGGCCGTCGAGAACGTCGATCAGCAGCGGACAATCCGGCGAGCCTGTGCCGCACAGCGACGCGACCTGCTCGGCATAGGCGCGGTAACCGGCGACATCCTGCTTGGCCAGATTGTAGAGGCCGGCCACGCGTCTCGCGTCATCGGCGGGGATTTCGAAGATCTCGCGGAAGGCGTCGACCTCGGAATTGGTGACGATGCCGTCCGCCTTCGCCATCTTTGCGGACAGGGCGATCATGGCGATGGAAAAAGCGACTCGGCGGCGGGTCGCCGGATCGCCGGCAAAGGCCGTGCGCACGGTTTCCACCAGCCCGGACAGGGCGGTGGTCGCTTTCGTGGAGACGAAATCGGAGATTCGGACCCAGATCGACATGGCTTCTCATAGCCGATGGCCGATGGCGATGTAAGGGCGTTTGCGCCACGGCGATGTCGGTCGGGAGCGCAAAAACGCCCGGGTTTCGGACCCGGGCGTTTCTCAAACAAACGGCCTTGTTGTTATTCTGTGGTGCTGGCCGTCGTTTCGTCCGATACCGACGTGTCGGCGGAAGCCTGCGCGCTGGCGTCGATCGCCATCTCGACATCGCTGAGCGATGCGAGAGCGGCTTCGAAATTGCCCTCGATGACCTGGTTGCGGGTCTCGTCGACGGCCTGCTGCGCCTCGCGCGGATCCGCGAGATTGTCGATCGCGCGCTCGACCTCGATCAGCGCCTGGACGGCTGCGGCTTCCGATTGGCTCTGGATGGCGTCGCGCGCATCGGCCACGGCCTGTTTGGCTTCCTCGACATCGGCTGTCGCGGAGGCGTCAGCGGTCGCGGACGTATCGCCCGTCGGCATGGTGTCGTTGCCGGTCTCGGCATCCGCCTGCATCTGCGTGTCGTCGCCGGACATGGTCTGATCGGTCATGGTCTCGCCGGTCATGCCGTTATCGGCCGTGGTCGTCTGATCGTCGGCGGACGGGATGGTGGTGTCGACACCGGCGGTGTCTTCGACGGCGGCCGGGTTGTTGTCGGTGTTCTGCGCGGTTTCGTCGCTGCAGGCGCCGAGCGCGATCAGGGCGGCGACGGAAACGGTGGAGAGAAGCAGCTTACGCATTGTGTCATACCTCACTGTTTTGTTGTTGTCGCCAACCCAACGGCGGTCGGCGCGATGGGTTCCTGCCGCGCGTTCAATGAATCTCACGGGCTGTAACAAAGGGACGGGTACACGCGGTGCGCGGGCAAGGGTTGCCCGTGCCGGCAATCTCCTCCACAAAACCGCAAGCACAACAGGAGCGACGAATGAGCGACAGGTGGGATTTCTGGATCGACCGCGGCGGCACTTTCACCGATGTCCTCGGCGTGGACCCGGCCGGCACCATCCATCCCTACAAGCTGCTGTCGGAAAACCCGGAAGCCTATCGCGACGCCGCCGTTCAGGGCATTCGCGACCTGCTCGGCGTGCCGAAGGGCCAGCCGGTGCCCGCGGTCCGGATCGGCACGGTGCGCATGGGCACCACGGTCGCGACCAACGCGCTGCTGGAACGCAAGGGCGACCGGACGCTGCTGCTGATCACCAAGGGTTTCCGGGATGCGCTGCGCATCGCCTACCAGGCACGGCCCGATATCTTCGCCAAGGAAATCATCCTGCCCGAACAGCTCTACGAGCGGGTGATCGAAGTGCCGGAACGCGTGCTCGCCGACGGGACGGTGAAGACGCCGGTGGATCTCGCCTCCGTCGAGATCGCGGTTCGGACGGCCTATGACGAGGGCATCGAGGCCGTCGCCATCGCCTTCATGCATGCCTGGGCGCATCCGGCGCATGAGCTGGCGGCGGAGGAGATGGTGGAGATGATGGGATTCTCGCAGATCTCCGTCAGCCACAAGGTCTCGCCGCTGGCGAAGCTGGTCGGGCGCGGCGACACGACGGTGGTCGACGCCTATCTGTCGCCGATCCTCAGGCGCTATGTCGACCAGGTCGCGAGCGAACTGGGGGTCTCGGACGCGCCGGGCGGTACGCGGCTGCAATTCATGATGTCGTCGGGCGGGTTGACGGCGGCCGATCTGTTTCAGGGCAAGGACGCGATCCTGTCGGGTCCTGCCGGCGGTGTGGTCGGCATGGTCGAGACGGCGAAGGCCGAGGGCTATCACGACGTGATCGGCTTCGACATGGGCGGCACCTCGACGGATGTGGCGCATTATGCAGGGAGCTACGAGCGCGCCTTCGACACGGAGGTGGCGGGAGTGCGCATCCGCGCGCCGATGATGCGCATCCACACTGTGGCGGCCGGCGGCGGCTCGATCCTGCACTACGAGTCCGGGCGGTTCCAGGTGGGGCCGGATTCCGCCGGGGCCAATCCCGGACCCGCCGCCTATCGGCGCGGCGGCCCGCTCACCGTCACCGACGCGAACGTGATGACCGGCAAGCTCGATCCGATGCATTTCCCGGCGATCTTCGGGCCGGAGCAGAATGAGCGTCTCGACGCCGAGACTGTGCGCGAACGGTTCCGGGCGCTGGCGCAGAAGGTCGGCGACGGGCGGACGCCGGAGGAAGTCGCGGAGGGGTTCATCACCATTGCGGTCGAGAATATGGCGAACGCGATCAAGAAGATCTCGGTTCAGCGCGGCTATGACGTGACCGGCTATGCGCTCAACTGTTTCGGCGGCGCGGGCGGCCAGCATGCCTGCCTCGTCGCCGACGCGCTCGGCATGAAGGCGGTGCTGATCCATCCCTATTCCGGCCTGCTGTCGGCCTATGGCATCGGGCTTTCGAAGACCTACGCCTCGCGCCAGCATGCGCTGGTCGAGCCGCTGGAGGAAAAGAGCCGGGCGGCGATCGACGGGCTGATCGGGGACTTGACGGCGGATGCGAGCGGCGAACTGGAGACGCAGGGCATCGAGGCGGACGGCATTACGACGCAGCCGGTCCTGCATCTGCGCTATTCCGGCACGGACACTACCATCGAAGTGCCCTATGACGGCAAGGACCTGACCAAGGCGGCGAAGGATTTCGAGGCGGCGCATATGGCGCAGTTCGGCTTCACCGATCCGTCACGCGGGCTGATCGTCGAGGCGGTCGGCATCGAGGCGTCGGAGGCGGTTCCCGAACACGCGGAAACCGAGGCCGAAACGCCGCCGGAGGCGCGCGAGTGCGAGGCCGGGCACGGACAGAAGGCTTACATGGGCGGCGCATGGTGCGATGCGGGCCTCTATTTGCGCACGGCCGACGCCGCAGACCCCCTCATCCCCGGCGACCGGGTGAAGGGCCCCGCGATTATCGTCGAGGACAACCAGACCATCGTGGTCGAACCGGGCTGGCAGGCGGAGGTCACCGGCAACAACCAGCTGCTGCTGACGCGCTTCGAGGCGAAGGACCGCGCTGCGCCGATTGGCACGCAGGCCGATCCAGTGATGCTGGAAGTGTTCAACAATTTGTTCATGTCGATCGCCGAGCAGATGGGCGTGACGCTGCAGAACACCGCCTCGTCGGTGAACATCAAGGAGCGGCTCGACTTCTCCTGCGCGGTATTCGACCATACCGGTGCGCTGGTCGCCAACGCGCCGCATATGCCGGTGCATCTGGGCTCGATGGACCGCTCGGTGGAATCGATCATCCGCCAGAACCCTCAGATGAAGCCCGGCGACGTCTATGCGCTGAATGCGCCCTATAATGGCGGCACCCACCTGCCCGACATCACGGTGGTGACGCCGGTCTTCGACGAAGCGGGCGAAGAGATCCTGTTCTTCGTCGCCTCGCGCGGCCACCATGCGGACATTGGCGGCATGGCGCCGGGCTCGGCGACGCCGCGCGCGACCCATGTCGACGAGGAAGGCGTGCTGATCGACAATTTCAAGCTGGTCGAGGACGGGCGGCTGCGCGGCGAGGCCTTCATCAAGCTCCTGACCGACCACCCCTGGCCGGCGCGCAATCCGGAACAGAACCTCGCCGACATGCGCGCCCAGATCGCCGCCAACGAGAAGGGCGTCGCCGAGCTTCGGAAGATGGTCGGCCATTTCACCTTGCCCGTCGTGCAGGCCTATATGAACCACGTGCAGGACAATGCCGAGGAAAGCGTGCGCCGCGTGATCGACGCGCTGGCCGATTGCGAGGCGGAGTATCCGACCGACAACGGCCAGGTGATCAAGGTGAAGATCACGGTCGACAAGGCAAAGCGCGAGGCGACCGTCGACTTCACCGGGACGTCGCCGATGGAGAAGAACAATTTCAACGCGCCGGAGCCGGTGGCGCGGGCGGCGACGCTCTATGTGTTCCGGCTGATGGTCGAGGGCAATATCCCGATGAATGCCGGGTGCCTGCGACCGCTCAACATCGTCATTCCCGACGGCTGCATGCTGAAGCCGAGCTATCCAGCGGCCGTCGTCGCCGGCAATACGGAGACGAGCCAGCATGTAACGAACTGCCTGCTCTATGCGCTGGACGCGCTGGCGAACGCGCAGGGGACGATGAACAACCTGACCTACGGCAACGCGCGCTACCAGAATTACGAGACGATCTGCTCCGGTGCGCCGGCTGGCAAGATGAATTCGGGGCGCGGCTTCGCAGGCGCGTCGGGCGTGCACACGCATATGACCAATACCCGCATGACCGATCCGGAAATCCTCGAGATGCGCTATCCGATCGTGGTCGAGGAATTCTCGATCCGGAAAGGCTCCGGCGGCGGCGGCACGTTCCATGGCGGCGACGGAACACGGCGCGTGCTGCGGTTCCGCGAAGACATGGAATGTGCGATCCTGTCATCGCATCGGATCAATCCGCCAAAGGGACTCGACGGCGGCGGCGACGGCGAATGCGGCAAGACCGAAATCCGCCGGCTCGACGGGACGCTGGAGAAACTGAAGCATTGCGACCAGACGTCAGTGAAGGCCGGAGAAGCGGTGATCGTGACGACGCCGACGCCGGGGGGATATCTGCCGGAGTAGAGGAATCCACGAGCCCTGCCCTGATTCCGCCCCTTTTGCCCTGAAAGAGCCCCAAAGGGCCGACAGGCTCACGAGACGGACACTTTCAGGTTCAGCGTATGCCGACTGCCAATCCCATTGCCAATCGCTTGCCCGCGATCGCCGCGGTACTCTGCATGACGGGCCTCGCCGGCTGCACGGCGAACGGCGTCGTCGATACGCTGTCGATCGCGCCTGCCGCCGTCGCCGCGCCGTCGCTTGCCGAGGAGCAGGCGAAGGATGTGGAGAAGTTCACCGGGATGGCCTATGCGCAGCCGGCCGCTTTGTCCGGGCCGAAAACGCGCCGTCCGATCGATTCCATGATCAGCCGCTATTCGCGCGAATATGACGTGCCGGAGGCGCTGGTGCATCGCGTGGTCAAGCGCGAGAGCACCTACAATCCTCAGGCGCGCAATGGCGGCCATTACGGGCTGATGCAGATCAAGCCCGAAACCGCGCGCACGATGGGATACCGCGGCAACGCGGCGGGGCTCTACGACGCCGAGACCAATCTCAAATATGGCGTCAAGTATCTGCGCGGCGCATGGCTGCTCGCGGACGGTTCGCATGACCGCGCCGTGCAGCTCTATTCCGCCGGATATTATTATGTCGCGAAGAACCGGGGCATGCTCGTCGAGACCGGCCTGCGCCCCGAATAAGGCCCACCGATAGTCTCGCCTGAACGGGCTGCAAACAGCGCCTTCCCGCTCTTCCGGTACTCACGCATCTCGATGTGCGCTGCGCTTCGGTTCTCGACAAACGCAGTTTTCGCCGCATTCAGCCGTGAATCCCGACAGGCCCGGCCTGATCACTCCGCGCGATCCAGCGTATCGATCAGCGCCTGAACCAGGAACGCCGGCTTGTAGTTCAGCCGGGTCGGCGTCAGGCCGAGGCGCACGACCACCAGATTTTCCGACGGGACGATGGAGACGGATTGGCCGTCATGGCCGGACATGAAAAACGCGTCCTTCGGCAGCTCCGGATTCTCGCCCGGCAACCATGCGTTGGACGGGCGACGCCAGACATGGCCGCGGCCATATTCGCCATTCGAGGCCGGATGCGGCTCGACCATCCAGTCGACAAAGCCGACCGGCAACAGCGAACGGCCGTCCCAGACGCCGCGCTGCAACAGGAACTGGCCGATCCGCGCCCAGTCGCGCGCCGTCGCGTAGAGGTAGGAGGAGCCGACGAAAGTGCCGCGCGCATCCGTTTCCAGGACGGCGGAGCGCATGCCGAGCGGCCCGAACAGGGCGTCGCGCGGAAAGGCCAGCGCTTCGGCCGGGCTGTCGAAGACATTCTCCCAGATCCGCGACAGCATCACGCTGGTTCCGGAGGAATACTCGAATACCTCGCCTATCCCGCCCTGCGTTTCCGCATCGAGCGGCATGGAGGCGGCGAAGCCGGCCATGTCGGGTTCGAGATAGAGCATGCGGGTGACGTCGGAGACGTCGCCGTAATCCTCGTTCCAGGTCAGGTCGCTCGCCATGCCGAGCATGTCGGCGACGGAAATCCCGCTTCGCGCGTCGGTCCAGTTTTCGAACAGGCCGGTCTCGTCGACCGAGATGCGCCCTTCGCGCAGCAACCGGCCGATCAACGTCCCGGTGACGGATTTGGTCATCGACCAACCGAGCAGACGCGTGTTCTCGTCGAAGCCCTCGCCATAGCGCTCGCCGACGATGCGGCCGTCGCGGACGACCACCACGGCGCGCATGCCCGGGCCAACCAGCGCCTCGTCGTTGAGCACCGCATAGAGTTCGGCATCCTCTAGCGGCTCGACCGTATCGCCTTCCGGCCAGACGCCCTCGCCCGGCGCGGCCGGTTCCGAGGGCGGCGGCGCCGGCTGCGCGCGGACCGCCTCGAGGTCGCCATCCGGGACGGCCGCACAGCCCTGCCCCTCGCGATAGACCGACAGACCGCCGCCGAAAACACCCAGCAGGCCGGCGCGGACGACGCCGGCGGTGCGGTCAACGGAGACATCCATCAGCCGCAGGAGCCAGTGGCCGGGCGCCTGGACATCGGTCTCGAGCGTCGCTTGCGGATCGCGGCCGGCCAGGAAGACGTTGGAGCAGACGATCTTCGCCGAATAGTGCGAGCCGACGCGGATCAGGTCCGGCGGCGCGAAATAGAGCCATCCGGCAAATCCGAGAATGACGGCCGCCAGCAAAGCGACGACTCCCTTGACGATACGCATGTGCTGCCACCCCATTATTATTCTTGTTGGCGGGGAGTAAGTCGCGCCAAGCGGCGTTCGTCAACCGCTTCCGGACCGACCCGCGAAATGTCGCGGGGGGCCGTCACGGAAGAACCATAATTCTTGCCTTGATGCCATGACGACACAGACAATTTACGCTAGAAGAGCCTGGGGCAGAAAGGGACGAATCGGTGCTTTCGCACATATGGCGCATTCTCGCAGTCGCCGTTGCGCTTACCCTTTCGGGCTGCTCGCAGATTTCCTACGACTTTACCGACTCGGTTCTGCCGCTGGCGGCGCCCAAATTCGCTGACAACGACCCGGTCCACGCCTTCGAGGGCGGCGCGCCGCATGGCCATGCCGTGCACGGCATCGACGTGTCGAAATACCAGGGCGATATCGACTGGAAGAAGGCCAGGCGCGGCGGCGTGGCCTTCGCCTTCATCAAGGCGACCGAGGGCGGCGACCGCGTCGACGACGGCTACAAGAGCCACTGGCGCGGGGCCAAGGCCGCCGGCATTCCGCGCGGCGCCTATCATTTCTACTATTTCTGCCGCCCCGCGATCGAACAGGCCCGCTGGTTTATCCGCCATGTGCCGAAGGAACGCGGCATGCTGCCGCCCGTTCTCGACATGGAATGGAACCACGCGTCGCCGACCTGCAAGAAACGCCCCGCCCCGGCCGTCGTCCGTTCGGAGATGAAGATTTTCCTCGACGCGCTGGAACGGCATTACGGCAAGCGGCCGGTGATCTATACGACGCCGGATTTCTACGAGCACAATATCGCCGGCCATTTCCGCGGCGAGACGTTCTGGCTGCGGACGGTCAAGGCGCATCCGCGCGTCATCTATCCCGGCCGGGAATGGGCGTTCTGGCAATATACGGGGACCGGCGTCGTGCCGGGCGTGGCGGGCGATACCGACATCAACGTATTCGCCGGCAGCGCATCCGAATGGCGCGACTGGGTGTCCGCCAACACCATCTGATTTCATCGACTTTCGCCAGGAGACATCCCCCATGAGAACCCATGCCGTGAAAACCCATGCACGCCTGCTGCTGACCGGGATCGCGCTCATGCTTCCGGCAGGCGGCGCGCTCGCGCAGGCGGCATGCGGCGGCGATTTCGGCGCGTGGCGGAACGCCATGGTGGAGGAAGCGCGCGCGGCGGGGGTCGGCCAGGCGGGCCTCAACGCCATCGCCTCCGCGCGGAACAATCCCGAGGTGCTGAAACGCGACCGGGCGCAAGGCGTGTTCACCCTGGATTTCGCCACGTTCGCGCGCCGGCTGATCTCGCAGAACCGTCTCGATGTCGGGGCCTCGAAACTGAGGCAATATGCCTCGACCTTCGACCGGGCGCGCTCCGAATACGGCGTCGCGCCGGAGGTGATCACCGCCTTTTGGGGGCTGGAGACCGATTTCGGCGGCTATCAGGGCGATTTCAACACGCTCAACTCGATCGCCACGCTGGCGCATGACTGCCGCCGCCCCGAACTTTTCCGGCCGCAGTTGATCTCGCTTGCCCGGCTGATCGATCTCGGCGTCGTACCGCGCGACATCACCGGCGCATGGGCCGGCGAAATCGGCCAGGTGCAGGTGCTGCCGGACGACTATCTGACCAAGGGGCGCGACGGCGACGGCGACGGCGCCATCAAGCTGAAGACCTCGGCGCCGGACGCGATCATGACGGCGGCCAATTTCCTGCAGTCGCTCGGCTGGCGGGCGAACGAACCGTGGCTGATCGAGGTAAAGGTGCCGGCGGAGATGGAATGGTACGACACCGGGCTGCATGAAGCCCTGCCCGTGTCCGAATGGAAGGCGCGCGGCGTCACCGCGCGCAACGGCACGCTGCCGGACAGCGCCGACACGCATCTGCTGATCCCGATGGGCCGCAAGGGGCCGGCCTTCCTCGCATATCCGAACTTCCGCGTGTTCCTCGAATGGAACCAGTCGCTGACCTATGTGCTGACGGCGGCCTATTTTTCCACCCGGCTCGGGGGCGCGCCGATCTTCAACGAGGGCAATCCGGAGCCCGGACTGAACCAGGCGCAGATGAAGCAGTTGCAGGCCAAGCTCAATGCGGACGGATTCGATGTCGGCGAGATCGACGGCATTCTCGGCGCAGGCACGCGCGACGCGGTGCGCGAGGAACAACGCCGGCTCGGCATGCCGGCCGATGCCTGGCCGACGGCGAAGCTTCTGAACGCGCTCTAGGCCTTCCGAATTTCACGCCTGGGCGGGCTGCAAACAGCCTAAAGCTTGTCGAAATCGTCCTTGCTGGTCGGGATCAGCATGACGGCGGTCGCCAGATAGGCGAAGCCGAAGGTGATGCCGAAGGTCAGGCCGAGCAGCGCGACTGCCGCCACCTTGTGGTCGGTATGGCTGATCAGGTCGCCCAGATTGCCGATGTTGAAATGCACCATCGCGGCGGCGATCAGCCAGCCCAGAACGATGCCGATAATGCTGTTGATCAGGACGAAACGAACGAGTTTCGGCATGGGGAAGGTTCCCGTGTTGATGCAGCCGAGTCTATGCCTGTCTACGGTGCAGACAATGGGACAAGTTGAAGCGACCGGTTTAGTTCCTTGGCGTCATGGCGTCGCACTCAGCCGCGCCATGGCGTAGATGCCGAAGGCCGGTCCCAACGCCATGATCGCGATGACCGGCGGCCAGCCCCACCATTCGGCGAGTACCGGGGTCGCCTGCACGGTGAAGAAGGTCATGGCGAAGCCAAGCGCGGTTTGCAGCGTCATCAGGCTGCCCGCCTGGTGGGCCGGGGAATTGTCGGCGACCAGAGCGGAGAATTGCGCGGAATCCGGGCTGATCGACGCGCCCCAAAGGACAACGACGAGAAAGAAAATCCAGACCGGGCCGCCGAAGGCGATAGCAGTCAGGATCGCGCAGGCGCCGCTGACCACCATGGCGAGCAGCGCCACCCTCGCCTTGCCGACGCGGTCGGCGCGCCAGCCGGCCAGGACGCTCATGACCGCGCCGGCGGCGATCGAGACGAAGGCCGTGACCGAGGCGAGCGTCGCGGCCCGCTCCTCGGGCATGTGGCGGGCATAGGACAAAGCCGCGATGACGGCGATCCAGGCCCACATGGAATAGAGCTCCCACATGTGGCCGAAATAGCCGGCATAGGCGAGCCGGATCTTCCGATTAGTCCAGGCGGTGATGACGACGCCCGGATCGAAGCGCGCCGCACGCGCATGGTGGGGACCGAGGGAGGCCAGCTGGGCCGCTCCCGCGGCAATGAGCGCGGCGACCGAGGCCATCACCACGGTGGACCGCCAGTCGCCGCCGCCGGTCAGGGCGAAGAGATGTGGAAGGGCGTTGCCAAGGATCAGCGCGCCGAGAAGCGTGCCGACGAGAAAACCGCGATCCTTCTCGCCCCATCCGACCGCGATCTTCATGCCGACCGGATAGACGCCGGCGAGCATGGCGCCGGTGACGAAGCGGGCGGCGATGGCGGCGGCGCTGCCGGGCACAAGGACGACGAGCGTCAGATTGGCGAAGGCCGCGAGAGCGGCCGCGATGCCCATGACACGTCTTGGATCGAAACGGTCCGGCAATCCGAGCACCGCCGAGACCAGCGCGCCGGCGACGAAGCCCAGCTGCACGCCGCTCGACAGGGCGGCCTGCCGGAACGGCGTGATCCCGGTTTCCGCCATCATGCCGGGCAGAATGGCGGCCGATACGAACCAGAGCGACAAGGCAAGGCATTCCGCAACCAGCAGCAGGCCGACCGAGGCCCATTTGCCGGCGACCATGGGTCAGTCCGCCATTGTCTCGAGGCTGGCGAAGCCTTCGGGCGCGTCGCCCGCATCGAAGGGCTGGTCGACCTCGACGAAGGTGTCCGGATAAAAACCGTTGAAGCGGGTTCTCAGCGCCATGGAATAGGCGCCGATATGGCCGATCTCGATCCAGTCGCCGGTGTCGACCGTTTCCGGCAGGTAGAAGGGCCGGGTCAGGATGTCGACGGAATCGCAGGTCGCGCCGCAGACCTTGAAGGGCACGATCTTCTCCGCGTCGCCGTTGCGGCGGCGGATGTTCGGATCGGGGATAAAGCGGGCCGGAAGGGTGATCTTGCCGGTCCAAGAGTCCGACAGGGACGCCCAGATGCCGTCATTGATGTAGAGCCGCCTGCCCTTGCGCAGCAGCACCCGGACGATCAGCGAGAAGGCGCGGGCGACGATGACGCGGCCGGGCTCGGCGACGAGCGGCAGATCGTCGAATTCCCAGTACTCCAAGGAGCTGCGCAGATTCGCCATCAATTCTTCGAGCGGCGGCTGTTTGGGAGCCCGGCTTTTCGGGTCGTGACCGTATTCGGCGGGGAAGCCGCCGCCGACATCGAGCCCCGCAAGCGGCACGGCGGCGCGGTTGCGCACCCAGTCGGCGGATGCGAGCGCGCGCTCATATGTGTCCGACTCCTCGACCTGGCTGCCGACATGGAAGCAGAGACCCGTCTTGAAGCCGATGCCGTGCAGGCGCTGCAGCAATTCCACGGCGTGGCCCGGCGCGGCGCCGAATTTCTTCGACAGTTCATAGGCCGCATGGCCCTTAGTCGCGAGGCGGACGAAGACCGTCATGGTCGTATGGTCGATGTCGAGCGCCCGGGCGATGCGCAGAATCTTGGCGACCTCGTCCTCGTGATCGACGACGAGGACGCGGATGCCGTAATGCTCCAGCGCAAGGCGTATGTCCGACTGCGCCTTGACCGGGTGCATGTAGAGAAGCTCGGCATCGGGGGTGATGTCGCGCACGGTCTGGAACTCGGCGGGCGACGCGACGTCGAAAACGTCGATGCCGGCCTCGACCAGCGTGCGGATGACCATCGGCTCGCCATTGGTCTTGACCGCATAGGCCGTCGTGCCGGGAAACAGCGCCTTGAAGTTCTTCGCATCCTCGCGCAGCACATGCGGACGGAAGCAATAGACCGGCACGTCCGGCCGGAGTTTCAGGGCTGCGTCGCGCGCTGTGGCAAATCGTTCCATGAAAGGCTTTCCGCGATTCTTCCGCCAGGCCGTGATGTGTGGTTAGAGCAGAGTTCGTCAAACGGCGCAAAGGGGGGAAGCGTTGCAGTCGGTTTCGAAAATCATCGCGGATATCGCCGCAGGGCGCGACACGCCGGCGGACGCCGTCGCGCGCAGCCGCGCCGCGATCGGCGAGCGGGATAGCGGGATACACGCCTTCGAGACGCTGGCGGCAGAGGGCGCGGGGATCGCGGCCACGGGGCCGCTTGCCGGCATCGCCGTCGGGGTGAAGGACATTTTCGACACCCATGACATGCCGACGCGTTACGGATCGCCGATCTATGACGGCTTCCGGCCGCGCGCGGACGCGCCGATCGTCGCCATGGCGCGGGCGCGCGGCGCGCATGTCATCGGCAAGACGGTGACGACCGAACTCGCCTTTCTCGAACCGGCGCGGACCGTCAACCCGCACGATCCGGCGCATACGCCGGGCGGATCGTCTTCGGGATCGGCGGCGGCCGTCGCCGCCGGGATGGTTCCGGCCGCCATCGGCACGCAGACCGGCGGGTCGGTGATTCGCCCGGCGGCCTTTTGCGGGATCGCGGGCTACAAGCCGAGTTTCCGGCTGTTTTCGACCGGCGGCATGAAGACATTCGCCTGGACACTGGACACGGCCGGCTTCTTTGCCGCGAGCGTCGCGGATGTGGCGCTTTTCGCGGCCTTGCTCGGCAGGCGCGACCTGACCGCCGATCCCCTCGCCGCGCCGCCGCGAATCGGGATCTATCGCAGCGCAATCGACAGCGAAGCCTCGGCGGAGATGCGAGACGCCGTCACGCGGGCCGCGGAAATCGCGGAACAGGCGGGCGCGACCGTCGTCGAAATCGCGGAACCGGACCCGATCCGGCGCGGCCGGGAGGTGCACGCGGTCGTGCAGGGCTATGAGGCGGCGATTTCGCTCGCGCATGAGCTTGCATTTCACGCCGGCGACCTGAGCGGCATCCTGCGCGAAACGCTGGAGGAAGGCCGGTCGCTCCCGCCGCATATCTATGACGAGGCGCGGCGCGTGGCGCGTCATGCGCGCAAGGCGGCGACGGGCCTATTCGACGATGTCGATATCCTGCTGGCGCCATCGGCCCCGGGCGCCGGGCCCTTGCGCAGTCTCGGAACGACGGGATCGGCGCTCTTCAACAAGGTCTGGACACTGACCGGAAACCCCTGCGTGAACATGCCGGGGCTTGGCGATCCGGCGGGCATGCCGCTCGGCATCCAGCTCATCGGACGGTTCGGACGCGACAAGCAGACACTGCAGGCGGGGCACTGGCTCGAAGGCGAAATCGCCGCCCGATTGCGGCCATAATCGGCTTATGCACACCCGCCGGGCGGGATGTGGAAGTTTTTTTTCCGATCATTGCGCACTGCAAAAAGCGCAAGCCAATCGGATGTTTGAGCGGTGTTGCTCGCAAAACGAGTCAAGGCCTTTCGCAACGCAGCATGAAATTCTCTTGTACCTTCGTCGGATGCGCTTAGATTCGAGGGCTGTAAAGCAAGGAGGCTTGCTATGGGACTGACACGTTCACTCAACTTCATGATGATTTGTGCCGCGTTCTTATTCTTAGGCGCCCTTGTTTTCGGAGTCCTGCCCTGACAGGGCTCGATGCGGTGTAAGGACCGCCCCCTGAAAACAATCAAGCAAAAGCCCGGGCCGCTGTCGGCGGCCCGGGCTCTTGTTTTTCAACAGTTTAACTTGTTCAGCGACCTGTTTTCGAACCTGGTGCGTCAGGCCGCGTGCAGTTCGCGGCGGGCCGCCTCGCCTGTCTCGCGGATGCCGATCAGGCGGCAGATCGCGAAGACGAGGTCCGGACGGTTCATCGTGTAGAAATGGAAATCGTCGACGCCGCGATCGACGAGATCGAAGACCTGCTCGGCGGCGACGGCGGCGGCGACCAGCGAATGCGTGTGCGGGTCCTGGTCGAGCCCGTCGAAACGGTCCGCCAGCCAGGCCGGGATGCTCGTGCCGCATTTCGAGGCGAAATTGCGCACAGCCGAGAAATTGTGGATCGGCACGATGCCCGGAACGATCGGGACATAGATGCCGGCGCGGCGCACCCGTTCGACGTAACGCTCATAGGCGTCATTGTCGAAAAAGAACTGGGTGATGGCGCGCGTCGCGCCGTTGTCGACCTTGCGCTTGAGCATGTCGAGATCGGTGGCAAGATCGGGGCTTTCCGGATGGCGCTCCGGATAGGCGGCGACCGAGATGTCGAAATCGCCGAAGGCTTTCAGCCCGGCCACAAGATGCGCGGCATTCTGATAGCCGTCGGGATGCGGCTGATAGCTGCTTCCAACGCCGCCGGAGGGATCGCCGCGCAACGCGACGAAGCGGCGGATGCCGAGCGCCGCGAAATCGCGCACGACGGCATCGACCTCGTCGCGCGTCGCGCCCACACAGGTGATATGGGCGGCGGCAGGCGTGTTGCCGGTGGCGAGCACGGTCTGCAGCGTCGCGCGGCTGGTGTCCTTGGTGGAGCCGCCCGCGCCGTAGGTGACCGAAACGAATTCCGGCGAAAGCGGGCTCAACCGATTGATCGTGTCGGTCAGCGTCGCTTCCATCTGCGGATTTTTCGGCGGAAAGAATTCGAAGGAAACGCGGATATCCTTTCCGGTTCCGGGGGCGCCTGCGATCCGTTTCACGGAATGTCTCATGCCACATACTCCAGGGGGGATTGAGTTGTTTCGTCCTCGTCGGCGATCTCGATGCGCGGATCCTGCGCGACCCAGATCTTGACCGTGAGCTGATCGGCCGCGCTCTTGCCGGCGGCGAGCGCCCGCGAAGAAACCGGCTCCAGTTCGGCTTCCCGGAACCAGCCCTCCATGTCCGTATCGGCGAAGCCGAGGCGCTGATGCGCGTGCTCGTCGCGGAGGTAATCGAGGTGGTGCGGGGCGAAATCGACGATGACCAGCCGGCCGCCGGGGCGCAGCGCGCGAGCCGCCTGGCGGATCGCCGCGACCGGGTCATCGAGGTAATGCAGGACCTGGTGGATCGTCACCAGATCGAAGCCGTTGCGGACAATCGGCAGGTTGTAGACGTCGCCGAGGCGCACTTCGGCATTGCGCACGCCGGCCGCATCGAGATTGGCGCGGGCCACGTTGAGCATCTCGCGGTTGGCGTCGACGCCGATGCCGTATTGGTAGAGATCGGAAAAGAGCTCGAGCATGCGGCCGGTGCCGGTGCCCAGATCGAGCATGTAGCGCACCGGCTTGTCGCCGACGAGCGCGATCAGCGCCTCCTCGACCAGCTTGTCGGCCACGTGATGCGAACGGATCTCGTCCCAGCTTGCCGCGTTCCTCGAGAAGTAGCTGGACGCCTTTTCGCGCCGCTTCTGCTTGACCTCCTCCAGGCGCTCCTCGTCGCGGCGGATGGTCTCGTCGCTCTCGTCGATGCGGCCGAGCAGTTCCTGAACGAGGACATCGCTTGCAGCGTCGCGGCTGAGCCGGAACAGCGCCCAGGAGCCTTCCTGCTGGCGCTTGATCAGGCGTGCGTCGAGCATCAGCTTCAGATGGCGGGATACGCGCGGCTGCGACTGACCCAGAACGCCGGTCAGTTCCGAGACGGTCAGATCGGTCTCGGAAAGCAGCTTGAGGATACGCAAGCGCGTCGGCTCGGCTATTGTCTTAAGGACATCGACAATCGTATCGAGATGGAAAGCGGGTGCGGTCATACCTACTCCGGAAAAGATATAAAGATATGTTTATGTCATTTTTCGAAGCGATGCAAGTGACCTGATGCACGTGACTTCGGAAACGAAAAGCCATGGCAACGAAACGGCAGACGGAAATCGCCAAGGCGCTCAGAAGCGTGACGCCGATGATTCCGTTCAACGAGGCGGAGGACGTGAAGCGGCTCGCCGCGCAGCCGCATCTGCGGTCCCTGCCCGCGCCGGTTTCGGTCTGGCTGTCGCTGGTCGCCCATATCCGCCACGTCCACACGGATTATGACGAGCTGATGGATGACGGTTACGACCGCGACGCGGCACGCCATTTCGTCATGGACGACATCAATGCGGTGCTGGAGCGCTGGCAGGCAACGCGCCTACTGGACGGCGCCGAGTCGGACGCCAACCTGCCCGATCCCGTGGAGGGCGCGGACGGGGACACTAGCCCGCCGGGTAGATCCACTGCTCGGGGAGCTGGGCGCGGACGCTCTCGCCGGACCTGATCGTGCCCGGCCTTTCGACCCAGGCCAGCAATCCGCGGCGGCGCTTGGCTGCGGGCACGAAGGACAGCGCCAGCCCGGCATCGTCCCCCCTGCCGAGGTGCCGGGCGATCGACGCGCCGGAAATCCTGCAGGGGCCGTTCTGAAAATCGACCTTGAGCGTCACGCCGCCCTCGAAGAACAGAAGCGTCGCCGCGGGCAGCATGGAAAGCATCGGGATGCCCTCCAGCGTGATGTTGCCGCCGATCCATTCCGGCTCGATCCCGTCGATGCCCATCTCGGCGGCGGACTCGGCCAACTCGGCGCGGCTGAGGAGCGTCACCTGGCGCTCGTTGCGCATCTCCGTGCCGCGCGTGTACCACGGCTCGCGGCTGCCGGATTTGCGCGTGATCCCGGAATGGAGGTCGCCGCGAATGCCTTCGTAAGTGAGTTCAAGCTCGTCCACCGGCGCGGTCACGAATTCTTTACCGAGAGCTGAAAACAACCCGTCGACCACGCCTGAAAGCTTGCGGGACTGCACAATCTCGGGAAAGCTCATGGCAACGCTCCGGTTTCGGCTGATTTGGTGGAGGAGGCCGGTGCCGGCCGATGTGCTATCTGTCACACAATGGCCGCCGATTACAGCGTAGATGAACGCGTTTTCTTTTTTTCAATGAGGAATTTCATGATCGCTCAACGCCTACTGATCTCAACCGCTGCCGCCAGCACGCTGCTGTTTTCCCTGACCGCAGGCGCGAATGCCGAAGTCAGCGCCGAAGCCGTCGTTGACGGGCTGAAGCGCCAGCTCGAGCTGCAAGGCATGGACTTTGACGCGGCGTCGGCCGAGCTTCGGGGCAATGACGTCGTGCTGTCCGGCGTGACGGTTACGCCGACATCCGCCGAGAACAAGTTCACGATCGACCAGATCCTGCTCGAAGGCGTCGAGGACGCGGGTAACGGTGCGTTCACGGTCAGCCGCGCCGGGATGCCTGCCTTCAGCAATGAAAAGGACGGCTACACCGTGGCCTTTGAGGGCGCGGTGCTCGAAGGCTGCTTCATCGCCGGACCGAACGAGACCGATCCGATCGCCAAGGGCGGCTTCTGCCGGAACTACGAAGTCGGCGGCCTGACCGTCGCCAAGAGCAGCACGCCGGTCTTTGAACTCGAGGGCGTATCCGTCGCGATGAGCCCCTACGAGGCCGGCGGGACGATGGAATACGACGTCAAGGTCAAGGATTTCACCGTCGACTTCACGCAGGTCGACGATCCGAAGGCGAAGGCGACGATGGGCGAACTCGGCTACCAGACGCTGACGGGCCGCGTAAACGCGACCGGCCAGTGGGACGCCGGCACCGGCGACGCCTCGATGAGCCAGGCGATCATCCTCGATGACGCGGCTGCGCTGAATATCGACATCGCCGTCGGCGGCTACACGCCCGAACTGATCGCGGCGATGCAGGAAATGAACAAGCAGATGCAGGGCCAGAGCGACCAGGCCCAGGGGCTCGCCATGATGGGCCTGATGCAGCAGATGCAGATCGGCAATATCACGATCGAGCTGATCGACGATTCAGCGACCGGCAAGATCCTCGACTTCGTCGCCAAGCAGCAGGGTTCGACCCGCGAGGGCGTTGTCGCGATGGCCAAGGGCACCCTGCCCTTCGCGCTGGCGCAGCTGCAGAACCCGGAATTCGCGGCCTCCGTCACGGCGGCGGTCGGCGCGTTCCTCGACAGCCCGGGCTCGCTGAAGATCGCCGCGGTGCCGGCCGCTCCCGTGCCGGTGGCCCAGATCGTCGGCGCCGCGATGGCCGCGCCGCAGTCGGTCATCGGCGTGCTGAACATCAAGGTCACCGCCAACGACTAGTCCGCTCAAGGACGGAACCCGGCGGAAACCCGCCGGGTTCACCTCCCCCGCGCCTCGGAAACGCAGATTTCCAGAATCGTTTCCGCGCCTTCCACCAGTTTATTGAAGTCCCCGGCCGCCCTTGCCGCGCCGACATGGACGAAGCCGCTCACGGGCGCGGCAAGGCCCCGGCACAGGCCGGCGGCGGAGTGGAAGAAGACGTAGTTGCATAGATAGCCGCCCGCATCGTCCGACCATTGCACCGCGTGGCCGCGTTCTTCCAGCGCCTCGGCGATGCGCACGAGGGGCAAGGATGACGGGATATCGGCCGTGCCGGCCCGTATCGGCGATGCGTCGGGGTTCTTGCCGGCATTGTCCGGCACGCCGGAGGCGATCCCGTTTCGCGCCAACCGTTCGAGGCGAAAGCCCTCGGCTTTCCTCGAGAGGCCGAAATGCACGGCGACATGCGGCTCGAAACCGTTAGCGACCGCCTCCAGCGCCGGAATGGCATTCGTGTAATCCACCGGCAGGACGGCGAAACGGCAGTCCACATCCATTCCGTCCAGCGGCGGATTGGCTTCGAAATGGCGGATCAGATGTTCGGTCGGATTGTGCGGAGCGCCCGGAAAGGGCGTGAAACCGGTGACGAGAAGGCGGATGGTCATATCGCAGCCGCCTTCCCTTTTCCGATCATTCCTGCTTCCCGCTTATTCCTTCGTGGGCGGGACGGAGCGCAGATAGAGTTCGCGCAATTGCGCCGGAGACGCCGGAGCCGGCGCACCCATCAGCAGGTCTTCGGCCTGCTGGTTCATCGGGAACAGGGTCACCTCGCGCAGGTTCTTCGCGCCGACCAGCAGCATGATGATGCGGTCCACGCCGGCCGCCATGCCGCCATGCGGCGGGGCGCCGTAGTGGAACGCGCGGAACAGGCCGCCGAAGCGCTCCTCGACCGTCTTGGCGTCGAGACCGACAATGCCGAACGCCTTGACCATCACCTCGGGCAGGTGGTTGCGGATGCCGCCCGACGCGATCTCGAAGCCGTTGCAGACGAGATCGTACTGCCAGGCCTTGATGTTGAGCGGATCCTCGTTTTCGAGCGCGCCCAGGCCGCCGCGCGGCATGGTGAAGGGGTTGTGGCCGAAATCGACCTTCTTAGCGTCCTCGTCCCATTCGTAGAACGGGAAGTCGACGATCCAGGCGAGCGCGAAGCGGTCGCGGTCGACAAGGTTCAGTTCCTCGCCGGCGCGGGTGCGGGCATCACCGGCGAAACCGGCGAATTTCTTCGGATCGCCGGCGGCGAAGAAGCAGGCGTCGCCCGGCTTCAGGCCAAGCTGCAGGCGGATCGCCTCGGTGCGTTCCTCGCCGATGTTCTTGGCGATCGGACCGGCGCCCTCGACCTTGCCGTTTTCCTCGCGCCAGAAGATGTAGCCGAGGCCCGGCTGGCCCTCGCCTTGCGCCCAGGAGTTCATGCGGTCGCAGAACGCCCTCGAGCCGCCGGTCGGCGCGGGAATCGCCCAAACGGCGCCGCGCGGATCGTTGGCGAGGATGTTGGCGAAGACCTTGAAACCGGAGCCGCGGAAATGCTCCGACACGTCTTGCATGATAATCGGGTTTCTGAGGTCCGGCTTGTCGGTGCCGTATTTCAGGATCGCCTCGTCATAGGGAATGCGCGGGAATTCCTGCGTGACCGGCTTGCCTTCGGCGAATTCCTCGAAGACGCCGCGCATGACCGGCTCCATCGCCTCGAACACGTCGTCCTGCTCGACGAAGCTCATTTCGAGGTCGAGCTGGTAGAACTCGCCCGGCAGGCGGTCGGCGCGCGGGTCCTCGTCGCGGAAACAGGGCGCGATCTGGAAATAGCGGTCGAAGCCGGAGACCATCAGCAGCTGCTTGTACTGCTGCGGCGCCTGCGGGAGCGCGTAGAACTCGCCCGGATGGATGCGCGACGGCACCAGGAAGTCGCGCGCGCCTTCCGGCGAGGACGCGGTCAGGATCGGCGTCTGGAATTCGGTGAAGCCCGACTGCACCATGCGGTTGCGCATGGAGGAAACCACCTTGGTGCGGGTGATGATGTTCTTGTGCAGCGTCTCGCGGCGCAGATCGAGGAAGCGGTATTTCAGGCGGATATCCTCGGGATAATCCGGCTCGCCGAAGACGGGCAGCGGCAATTCGCTCGCCTCGGAGAGGATTTCCATCTCGCGCGCGAAGATCTCGATCTCGCCGGTCGGCAGGCTGGCGTTGACGGTCTCGTCGGTGCGCGGCTTGACCTCGCCGTCGATGCGGATGACCCATTCGCCGCGAACCTTTTCGGCCGTTGCGAAACAGGGAGAATCGGGATCGGCAACGACCTGGGTGACGCCGTAGTGGTCGCGAAGGTCGATGAAGAGAACTCCGCCATGGTCGCGCACGCGGTGAACCCATCCCGACAGGCGCACGGTCGAGCCGGCGTCCGTTTTGCGGAGGGCTCCGCATGTGTGGCTGCGATAACGGTGCATGAATATTCGCCTTTGTGTGCACGGGCGCGGTCGGCGCGCCGCATTTTCTGTGGTGCGGGAAATCGCGCGGAAAAGCGCATGGGCAAAGCGATTTGTCAAGGCAAGCGCAAGGCGTCGCGCGGCAATCGACAAACCACGGCGACACGGCTAAAGAGCTTTGCCATGAAGCCTATTGATTCAACGGAAGAACTTTCCGCTGCCTGCGCGCGCCTCGCGCATCATCCGTTCATAACGATCGATACGGAATTCATCCGTGAAACGACCTTCTGGCCGGAGCTCTGCCTCGTCCAGGTCGCCAGCGCCGACGAGGCGCTGCTGATCGATCCGCTCGCCAAGAGGATCGACCTGGCGCCCCTGTTCGACCTGCTGGCGAACAAGGCCGTGCTGAAGGTGTTCCACGCGGCGCGCCAGGATATCGAGATCTTCTTCAACCTGACCGGCAGAGTGCCGGAGCCCATCTTCGACACGCAGGTCGCCGCCATGGTCTGCGGTTTCGGCGACGCCATCGCCTATGACCAGCTCGTCAAGCGGATTTCCGGCGCGCATATCGACAAGTCGTCGCGCTTCACCGACTGGCGGCAGCGGCCGCTGAGCGACAAACAGCTTTCCTATGCGCTGGCCGACGTGACGCATCTGCGCGATGTCTATGCCGACCTGTCGGAAAGGCTGAAGAGCGAGAACCGCGAACACTGGGTCGCCGAGGAAATGGGCGTGCTGACCTCCCATGGCACCTACGACATCCTGCCCGAGGACGCCTGGCAACGGCTGAAGCTGCGCGTGCGCAAGCCGATCGAGCTGCAGATCCTGAAGAATATCGCCGCATGGCGCGAGACCGAGGCGCGCAACCGGAACCAGCCGCGCCGCCGCATTCTCAAGGACGACGCCATCTACGAGATCGCCCAGCAGCAGCCGCAATCGCCGGAAGCGCTCGGGCGGCTGCGTTCGCTCAACAAGGGCATCGAGCGCTCCTCCATGGCCACGCCGCTGATCAAGGCGGTGACGGATGCGCTCGCGATGGACAAGGCCGACCTGCCGGCAATCCCTCGCCCGCCGGCCTCGCCCGAGGGAACGAGCGCAGCGGTCGACCTGCTGCGCGTGCTCCTCAAGCTCGCCGCCGAGGAACATGGCGTCGCCCAGAAGATCATCGCGACGACCGACGATCTCGAAAAGATCGCCATCCATGGCGAAGACGCCGATGTCGGCGCGCTGAAGGGCTGGCGCCGCGAGGTCTTCGGCGACAAGGCGCTCCGCGCGACCCGCGGCGAACTGGCCATCCGCTTCCGGGAACGCAGGCTCGACGTGATCGACGTCGGCTCCGGATAATTGACGCGCGGGCGCGGGTCATGAAGTGCTTCTTCATCAATCTCGACCGCGTGCCCGAACGCCGCGCCCACATGGAAAGGGAATTCGCGAAGGTCGGCCTTGAAGCCGAGCGATTTCCCGCCGTCGACGCGCTCCATATCGAAGACTATGACAATGTCCGCTACGTGCCCGGCTCCGGGGTGCGCTGGGAGATATTCAAGAGCCAGATCGGCGTGTTCGAAAGCCATCGCAGGATCTGGCAGATGGTCGTGGCACAGAACCTCGACATGGCGGCCGTGTTCGAAGACGACATGTTCTTCCTGCCGGACCTGGTGGACTTATTAGGCCTGCTTGAGACCGCGGGACCGCAATTCGATCTCGTCAAGCTCGACAGTGCCTTCTATCCGGTTCCGCTTTCCGCGCCCGAACTGACGATCGGCCAGTGGCCCTTGCGGCGAATCCTGGCGGACTCGACCAGTTGCGGCGCCTATGTGCTGACACGGCACGCCGCCGAAAAGCTGCTGGCGTGGTCCGATCCCTATTGCGACCATATCGATGACTTCACATTCAGGCCGCGCCCCGGCTGGCGCGCCTATCAGGCGGAACCGGTGGTCGCCAGCCAGTTGACAATGCTTCCGCGCGATTTCGCGGACCGTTATGCGGATGCGAGACAGACGATCGCCCAAAGCGAACGGAACGTCGATCCGCGCATTCGTCAAAAGTTGGCGAAGGCACCGCTCCCGCGCCGAATTCGCAAGCAAATGACGCGCACGGCCGGCAAGATCCTCTGGCGGCTTTATGGCCGGCGGCGGCTTCTCGCCAGCGGCGGCGTCATCAGCACGAGCGCCATGGCGGCGGAAAGACTACACGGTAACGACGAGGGAAATCTCGCGCCCGACTGTCTTGGCCAACTGGTTGACCCGTCCGAGCGGCCTTGAGCCGTACAGGTCCGCGAGACGCGGCGGCAGCACCAATTCCATCGAACCGTCGTCTTTGGCGCGCCAGGTGATATCGCCGATGACGCCGGGCATGGCCGCGGTGAAGAGATAGGCGACACGGAAGAAGGCGCCCAGATAGCGGCTCCGGTCCCAGATCCGGTCGCTGGTGATCTTGCGGATTTCCGGCGCAAGCGTCGCGTTCTTCAGTCCGTCGTGGCGGAAATAGTTGGCGAGCGCGATATAGGCGCGGCCCGGATGGTCGATCTGTGTGAAGGAACCGTAGGCGATGACGTTCATCGCCTGGTCGCCGCGATAATCGGGATGCGCGCGCCAGGAAATATCCGCCAGCCGGCAGGCGGCCTCGCGATAGCGGCGCTCGTCCTCGGTCTCGTCGATGCCGAACGCCTTGAAGGCGTTTCCCGTCCAGTCCGCCAGTTCGCGCGCGTGCTGCGGCGAGCGAGAGCGGAGGATCGAGAGTTCCTCCGACGCCTCCATGAGAGCGTCGAGTTGCCGGTCCTCTTCGCTAAGCAGGCTGTAGAGATAGCCTTCGCGCACGCCGGCCGAGGAGAAGATCACCCTGGCGGGCTTCATGGCGCGGATCAGCTCGGCCAGGACGATCGCGCCATAGGGCAGAAGCGCGCGCCGCGAGCGCGAGACGTCCTCGATGCCTTTCAGCTTCTCGACATTGTTGCGGCCGACCTTCTTCAGGAAGGGAAGTGCTGCCGGCGCGTCCATCTCGTAGTGATGGGTGACATGCAGCGGATAGGTCTTGCCCGCCATGTGGAGCTTGGCGAGATTTCGCCAGGTGCCGCCGACGGCGTAGAAATTCCGGCCCTGCCCCTGCTTGAGGAAGGGCACGGACTTCAGTTCCTCGCGGGCAATCAATACCGCCTTCTCGTAATCGCCCTCGGCGCGCTCGGAGAGCCGGATGACGCCAATGGGCAGCGTGCGGCCATCTCCGATCGCCTGATCCTTCATCTCGACCAGTTCGAGGCTGCCGCCTCCGAGGTCTCCGGTGACGCCGTCGATGTCGCGGAAGGCCGACTGAATGCCATAGGCCGAATAAAGCGCCTCCTCGCGCCCGCTCAGCACTGTCACCTCCTGGCGCAGGATGTGTTCAGCTTCCTCGATGAAGGCCGGACCGTTTCCGGCCTCGCGCGCCGCCGCCGTGGCGAGGATGGCCAGCCGCTCGACGCCCGCCTGGTCGGCGAGCCCGCGAAAGCGCTGCAGCGCCGCGAGAGCGCTCTTCACGGCGTCCGGATCCATGTCGCCGGTTTCGGCGATGCCGCGGCCGAGCCCGCACTGGACCTTCTCGTTGAACAGCATGGAGGGCGCGCGCACCAGCCCTTCGTAGATGACAAGGCGGACGGAGTTCGATCCGATGTCGATAACGGCAACCGGATGCCTGTTTCGCAGGCGTCCCTGGGCGTCTTCGGTTTCAATCAATCGTCAGTTCCAACACCGAATTGCAGGGCAGAAGGCTTGGGCCGGACCCTAAGCCTGCTTGTTCTCTGCCCGTATTTTGTGGGCAATCAAACGGGGCGCGGAGGATTTCAACGACTTTCCGCGTCCGGACAGGCTCGGATTGGTCATGAAGTATTTCTGCGCATCGAAAAACTGCTCATCCTTGCCGGCAGTCATGCGGCGCGACCGTCCGTCCGCCAGGAGCTCGAAACTTTGCTGGTTGTCGAGAAGGTTGGCCAGCATGATCTGGCCGAGCACCTGTTCGTGCACCGTCGGGTTCTGCAGCGGCACCAGGGTCTCGACGCGCCGGTCGAGATTGCGCGGCATCAGGTCCGCCGAGCCGATATAGATGATCGCCTCGTCGGACGGCAGGCCGTGGCCGTTGCCGAAGCAATAGATGCGGCTGTGTTCGAGAAAACGGCCGACGATCGACTTGACGCGGATGTTTTCCGACAGGCCCGGAACCTGCGGACGCAGGCAGCAGATGCCGCGCACGATCATGTCGACCTGAACGCCGGCCGCGCTGGCGTCGTAGAGCGCATCGATGATGTCGGCGTCGACCAGCGCATTCATCTTGAACCAGATCTCGGCGGGGCGTCCCGCCTTCGCATGTTCGATCTCCTGCGCGATGTGATGCAGGATGCGATTGCGCATGAAACGCGGCGACACGGCCAGCTTCATGTCGGAACCGGGATCGGCATATCCGGTGATGAAATTGAAGACCTGCGCCACGTCATGGGCAATCACGGGATCGCAGGTGAAGAAGGAAAGATCGGTGTAAATCTTCGCCGTGACCGGGTGATAGTTGCCGGTGCCCAGATGCACGTAATTGCGCAGGCGTTTGTCCTCGCGACGGACCACAAGCGACATTTTCGCATGCGTCTTCATCTCGAAGAAGCCGTAGACGACCTGCACGCCGGCGCGTTCGAGGTCGCGCGCCCAGCGGATGTTGGCCTCCTCGTCGAAGCGCGCCTTCAGCTCGATCAGCGCGGTGACCGATTTGCCGGCTTCCGCCGCATCGATCAGGGCGCGGATGATCGGGCTGTCCTCCGAGGTGCGATAGAGCGTCTGCTTGACGGCGAGCACGTTCGGATCCATCGCCGCCTGGCGGAGGAACTGGACCACCACGTCGAAGGATTCATAGGGGTGGTGGACGATAATGTCCTTCTCGCGGATCGCCGCGAAACAGTCGCCGCTATGCTCGCGGATGCGTTCGGGGAACCGGGCTGAATAGGGCTCGAATTTCAGGTCGTTGCGGTCGATCGAGACGATTTCCGAGACGGTGTTGAGGGCAAGGATGCCGGGCTGCACGCTGACGCGCGTCTCAGGCACCTCCAGTTCGTGAGCCACGAATTCGCGCAGGCCCTGCGGCATTTCATGGTCGAACTCGATACGGACGACCTGGCCGCGGCGGCGGCGCTTGAGCGCGGTCTCGAACAGGCGAACCAGATCCTCCGCCTCCTCCTCGACCTCGATGTCGCTGTCGCGGATGACACGGAACGTGCCCTTCCCCTTCACCTCGTAGCCCGGATAGAGCTTGGCGATATGGAGGCCGATGACGTCTTCGAGGCTGATGAAGCGATGGCCCGCGCCCTCGGTCGGAATGGAGACGAAGCGGTCCAGCGAAACCGGGAAACGCAACAGCGCGTTCATCTGCTCGCGCCGATGGCGGTGAACGAGTTCCAGCGCGATCGAGAAGCCCAGATTGGGGATGAAAGGAAACGGGTGCGCCGGGTCGATGGAGAGCGGCGTCAGCACCGGGAAGATCGTCCCGAGAAAATGGTCCTCGAGCCATTCGAGGTCGTGGGTTTCCAGTTGCTCGCTGCGGACGATCTCGATGCCCTGACCTTGCAGTTCTTCCTGCAGTTCGGCGAGGACGATCTGCTGTTCGGTCTGCAGCTTGCCGGATTCCTCGAAGATCGCGTCGAGCTGTTCCTGCGGCGTCAGGCCGTCCGAAGACTTTTCGGCGATGCCCTCGCGCACCTGACCGGCGAGACCGGCGACACGCACCATGAAGAACTCGTCGAGATTGTCGGCCGAAATCGAGAGGAAACGCAGCCGCTCGAGCAACGGATGCTTGGTATTGCGCGCCTCGTCGAGAACCCGCCAGTTGAACTGAAGCCAGGAAAATTCGCGATTGACGAAACGCGAGGCGCTATCCCTCGTCGCGATGGGCGCGGCCGCGTCGGCGTCGCCGTCTTGCGGTTCTTCGTTCGTCGTGTGGAGAATATCCGTCATTTCGAGTTTTTCCGGTCCGATTGCATCCGGGCTCTGGCATTTTGATCCCAAGGCGCCCTTGCGCGCAATGCCATGCAAGCATGACATGATCGCGACCAACAAGGCATCCTAGAAGCCGAACTCGCCCTGATTGTCGTCATACTCGCGCACGAATGCCGCGGCAAATGCCCGGGTGATCTTCGCCTTGCGCGCCAGCGAGGCCTTGTCGAGGCGCTCGACGATCATCCGGGCGCTGGCCAGCGACCGTTCGATGCGGCTGGCGATATAGCGGATGACGGAGGCGTCGACCGCAATCTGGCGATCGGCGAAGAGCTTCGTCATGACGCCGATGAGAAGCTCGTCGTCCGGCTCGTCGATCTCGACCGTGGTAGCCGCCTGGATGCGAGAGCGCAGATCCGGCGTCCGCACCTGCCAGGCGCCGGGCCAGTGGGCCGAGGTCATCAGCAGGCTGCCGCCGCCCGACCGCACCGCGTTCATGATGTGGAACAGCGCCGTCTCGTCGAAGGCGCCGGGCTCGACGCCATCGATCAGGATCGGTTGGCCGGCCTGCGCGGCGTCGAGGTCGGCCTCCGCCAGATGGGCGGGATCGCAGGCGCGTGCGCCCGCCTCTTCGCGCCAGATCGTCGCCAGATGGGTCTTTCCTGAGCCCGGCGGGCCCGCCACGATGACGAAGGGGCCCGGCCAGTCCGGCCAGCGCTCGACCAGCATCACCGCCGCGCGATTGGCGCGCGTGACGATCAGGTCGTCGCGCGACATGGAGCCCGACAGGCCTATATCGAGAAGCAGCTGGGAATCGGTATTCGTCATGGTGTTGCGGTCCGGCGAACGGGCCGGATCATTCATCATTCGCCGGCATCTTGGCGCCGGCCTCCGATTGCCCGACATAGAGATCGGAATCCAGATATTTCTCCAGCGCGAAGCGGACGAGGACGCCGATGGCCGATGCGGCGGGCACCGCGATCAGCAGGCCGGTGAAACCGAACAAAGCGCCGAAGGCGAAGAGCGCGAACATCAGCCAGACCGGATGAAGGCCGACACTGTCGCCGACCAGCTTGGGCTGCAGGATATTGCCCTCGATCGCCTGGCCGATGAAGAAGACGGCGGCCACCATCACTACCGAGATCCAGTCCGGCCAGAACTGGACGACGGCGACACCCACCGACAGCACCAGCCCGACCAGCGAGCCGACATAGGGAATGAAGCTGATCAGGCCGGCGAACAGGCCGATCAACAATCCGAAATTCAGGCCCGTCACCGTCAGGCCGATGGCGTAGAAGGTACCGAGGATGAGGCAGACCGTGCCCTGCCCGCGGACAAAGCCCGCGATGGTCTTGTTGATGTCGCGGCCAAGCCGGCGGACGCTGTCGACATGATCGCGCGGCACCCAGGCATCAACCTTGGCGACCATCTTGTCCCAGTCGAGCAGCATGTAGAAGGCGACGACCGGCGTGACGATCAGCAGGCCCGCGACGTCAATGACGGCCTTGCCGGACGACCACAGGCCCTGGAACAGGGTCGTCAGGAAGCCGGCGCCCTGCTTCAGCAATTCGTTGAAGCCGCCCTGAAGGTCTTCCGCATTGATGCCGATATAGTTCGCCAGCCAGCCGGTCTCGAGGCTGAGCCGCGAGAACAGCGCCTGGAGCTGCGAAATATAATGCGGGAAATTGGAGAAGAAGTCGTTCGCCTGCGTCACCAGGATCGGAACGATGACGGCAAGCGCGATGACCAGCGCGATGACGAAGCCCAGCAGGATGACGATGGTCGAGGCAAGGCGCGACAGGCCGCGGCGCTCGAAGAAATCGGCGACCGGATCCATGAAATAGGCAAGTGCGAGGCCCGCCACGAAAGGCAGCAGGACGGACCGGAAGACATAGACGAACAGGATGAAGACGGCCGTCGCCCCCAGCCAGAAAAGGGCCTGGCGTTTCAGATAGGCGGTGGTGATGTGCTTGCTCATCAGGTCTCGTCCGGTTGTCCGACTTGCTCCGCCGCGGTCCCGCCAAGGCCGCCGATCAGCAAGCGGACATAGGCCGCCGCCGATACCGCGGTCAGGAAAACGACAAGCGCGATCAGAGCATAATTTACCCCGGGAAGCGACCACTCAAAGGCGTTCGCGGCGAGCAGCCAGCCGGCGAAAACGATCAGGATGGCCGTATTGACCTTCGAGATCGGCAAGGGCCGGATCGCCGACGCGGCGCCCCGCGTGGCCATCATCATGGCGCCGGCGACGATGGCGATGTCGCGCGCGAGGATCAGCACCAGCAGCCAGACCGGCACGATGCCGTCGGCGGCGAAAGCCCAGAAGACCGCGATGGTCAGCGCCTTGTCGGCCAAGGGGTCGATATAGGCTCCGAAGCGGGAACTCTGCCGGAAATAGCGCGCGATGAACCCGTCGACGCCGTCCGACAGGCCGGCGACCAGGAACAGGACGAAACCCGTCATCCACGCGTCGCGCAGGATCGCCTGGACGATGAAGGGAATCATCGCCACGCGCGCAAGCGAGATCGCGTTGGGTATGGTCCAGAATCGCGAGGTCATCGATATCCCGTCTTTTTGACTGTCATATAGATATGCGTCCGTGCCGGCGCAAAAGCCTTTCTCGCGCGCCGATGCAAATTGCTGTGGCAGGGCCGCGCCCGGCACTGGAAACAGCGTCTGCGCCGTGCAATAGAGCGGCCAATCAGGGACATTGCAGGGCAGACGCGCCATGTCGGACACTTCGCGGGACGGAAAGAACGGCCTCTCCTATGCCGATGCGGGCGTCGATATCGACGCCGGCAACGCGCTGGTCGAGGCGATCAAGCCGATGGTGAAATCCACCCGGCGCTCCGGCGCGGACGGGACGATCGGCGGTTTTGGCGGGCTATTCGACCTGAAGGCGGCCGGTTTCTCCGATCCGATCCTCGTCGCGGCCAATGACGGCGTCGGCACGAAGCTGAAAGTCGCCATCGAAGCGGGCATCCACGACACGGTCGGGATCGATCTCGTCGCCATGTGCGTCAACGACCTCGTCGTCCAGGGCGCGGAGCCGGTCTTCTTCCTCGACTATTTCGCCACCGGCAAGCTGGACGTCAAACAGGGCTCCGATATCGTTTCGGGAATTGCCGAGGGGTGCCGGCAGGCCGGCTGCGCGCTGCTCGGCGGCGAGACGGCGGAAATGCCCGGCATGTATGCGCAAGGCGATTACGACCTCGCGGGCTTCGCCGTGGGTGCGGCGGAACGCGGGCAGTTGCTGCCGAAAACGGATATCGCCGAGGGCGACGTGATCCTAGGTCTCGCCTCGGCGGGCATCCATTCCAACGGCTATTCGCTGGTGCGCCATATCGTCGATATGTCGGGGCTTTCCTATGGCGCTTCGGCGCCCTTCGACAGGGAGCGCACGCTGGGCGCGGCGCTGCTCGATCCGACGCGCATCTATGTGAAATCCGTCCTGGCGGCGATCCGCGAGACCGGCGCGATCAAGGCGCTGGCCCATATCACCGGCGGCGGTTTTCCGGAAAACATCCCGCGCGTGCTGCCGGAAGGCATGGCCGCCGAGATCGACCTGTCGGCGATCCATGTGCCGCATGTCTTCGCATGGCTTGCCGCGCAGGGCGGCGTGGCGCGCGACGAGATGCTGCGCACCTTCAATTGCGGCGTCGGCATGATCGCCGTCGTCTCGCCGGAGGACTCGGAAGCGGTCGCCGAAGTGCTCGAGCGCGAGGGCGAGACGGTCACGCGGATCGGCGTGATGAAAGCGCAGGACGTCGCGCGCGTGACCTATCGCGGCGAGCTGGACCTTTGAACCGCAAGCGCGTCGCCGTGCTCATTTCCGGGCGCGGCTCCAACATGGAGGCGCTGATCCGGGCGACGAAGGCGGCTGATTTTCCCGCCGAGATCGTGCTGGTCCTCTCCGACAATCCGGAGGCCAAGGGGCTGGAGACGGCGCGGAGCGAAGGTATCCCCGCCCGCGCCGTAGCGCGCTCCTCTCATGGTTCGAAACGTGCCCACGAGGAGGCGATCCAGCAGGCTCTGGACGAGGCCGGCGTCGAGATCGTCTGCCTGGCCGGCTTCATGCGGCTATTATCAGGCGAATTTCTGGAACCGTGGAAGGGCCGAATCATCAATATCCACCCTTCCCTGCTGCCGAAGCACAAGGGCCTCGACACGCACGCCCGCGCGATCGAGGCGGGCGATGCGGTGCATGGCTGCTCGGTGCATCACGTCACAGCGGGGATGGATGAAGGCCCGGTGATCCTGCAGGCCGAGGTGCCGGTCTTGCCGGACGATACGCCGGACACGCTGGCTGCGAAGGTGCTGAAAGAAGAACACCGTATCTATCCGCTGGCGCTGGCGAAAATCTCCTCCGAACTCTGATCCCGAGCGGGTGATAGCAGAAAGATTTCGAAACCGGGCTTGATTGGTTCGCATGCGAACCATATCTGTCCGGCATGGACAGTCTCTTTCTTCTGCTGAAACTCAATTGCACACGGCTTTCGAAACTCGCTCATGTGGCGGCCCAGGAAAAAACCGGGCTTCCCGGCGCGCAGGCGCCTGCCCTGTTGATGCTATCGCTTCACGGCGCGCGCCGTATCGTCGATCTCGCCCGCGATCTCGATCTCGGAAAGCCGGCGGCGACCACGCTGGTCGCGCGCATGGAGAAGGCCGGGCTGGTGCGCCGGTCCGGTGACGCGAAGGACGGGCGATCCAGCATTCTCGAACTGACGGAAAAAGGCCGGACGCTGGCCGGCGAGGTTGCCGCCATGGTCGCCGGGTTCGACGCTACGCTCGCCGGGGATCTGGATCCGCAGGAAGAAGCGATCGTCCGCCGATTTCTCTCGCGGCTGTCGCAACTGGAAACCCTTTGAGGAGAAAAACGATGCCAAGCAACGGACTGACGAATACGGCCACCCGGATTTCCGGCCTTCTGGTTCTCGCCATCGGGCTCGTCCATTTCATCCTGCCCACGCTTGGCTATGCGCCGGATGCGCTCGCGGCGATCCCGGAGGCGCAACGCGCGCATTTCGTCTATCTCGGCACCTATTCGATCGCCTTCTTCCTGATCAGTTTCGCGGTCATGACACTGATGGCCGACCGGACTGCGCCGAACCGGGCCATAACCCTCTTTCTCGGGCTGATGGTGATCGTCTGGGGCGCACGTTTCGTGCTCGAACTGGTCTACCCGGTCGATCTGTCGCTGTTTTTCGTCGCCAATCCGCACCCGATGCTGATGGCGACGCTGCTGGTCATCTGGATTGGCTATGTGGTCGGGCTTGCCGGCCATCTGGCGTCCGGCAGACACGGTTTCGCCGGCGGGAGCCGACCGGCGGTCTAAAGCGCCCTCACCCGCACCTTCGCGTCATGCACCGCCGCGCCGCCATAGGGGGCGACACTGTCGGCGCCGGTCAGGGTGTTGATGCCGCAGCCGTTGAGATGCGCCTTGTTCGGCCACAGGCCCTCGGCGATCAGCGTGCCGCGCCGCGCGCGGTCGGAGACTTTCAGATGCAGATGCACCTCGCCGCGCGTGTTGGCGAGCGCGACGGGGACGCCGTCCTCGAGGCCGAGCGCGGCCGCGTCGTCGGGGTGGATCATCACTTCCGGTCGTTTCTCGCGTTTTATCGAGCCGGGCGTCTCGGCGAAGGTCGAGTTCAGGAAGGATCGTGACGGCGACGTTGCGAGGCGGAACGGATGGCGGGCATCCGGCTCCTCGGTCAGGTCGAGATAATCAGGGAAGGCCGGCAGGCGCGCGGCCGGGCCTTGCGGACCGAGCGCTTTCGGCGGTTTGTTCGGTGACGGCCCCGCCAGCCAGTCGGGACTGAAGCGGAACTTGCCGTCGGGGTGGCCAAAACCGCCGACATAATGCGCGGCGTCGAAATCCGGCTGGACATCCGCCCAGCCCTTTTCCTGCAGGCTGTCATAGCTCTCGCCGAAGGGCGCGACGATCGTGTCGATGAGTTCGCGCTCGGTCTTGCCGAAACCCGACCTGTCGGCGACGCCGAGGCGCTTGGCCAGTTCCTCGAAGACGAAATGGTTCGGCCGCGTGTCGCCCGGACCGTCGATCAGCTTCGGGCCGAGCATGATATGCTGATGGCCGCCGCCCTTGTAGATGTCGTCATGCTCCAGGAACATCGTCGCCGGCAGGACGACGTCCGCGAATTCGGCCGTCTCGGTCATGAACTGCTCGTGGACGACAGTGAACAGGTCGAGGCGCGAGAGCCCGGCGCGCACCAGTTCCTGTTCGGGCATGACATTGGCGGGATTGGTGTTCTGGATCAGCATCGCCGTCACCGGCGGACCGCCGGCGAGCGCCTCGATGTCGCCGGTCAGCACCCGGCCGATCTTCGACTGGTCGAGCCAGCGGATATCCGGATCGGCGAAGGCAGCGCCGGTGAGTTCGCGCTTGTCGAGCTTGTAGATGTCGCCATTGTTGTGGAAGGCGCCGCCGCCCTCAACTTGCCAGGAGCCGAGCACGCTCGGCACGCAGGCCGCGGCATGCATGGAGACCGCGCCGTTGCGATTGCGGGTGAAGCCGTAGCCGAGGCGAAAGAAAGTGCGCTTGGTCGTGCCGACCAGCCTTGCGAAGGCCTCGATCTCGCCGACCGTCAGCCCGGTGATCGACGCGGCCCATTCGGGCGTGCGCGTCGCCAGATGCGATTCAAGTTCCGCCGGCTTGTCGCTGTATTTGTTCATGAAATCGCGGTCGGCATAGCCGTCGCGGAAAGCGACATGCATCACCGCACAGGCGAGCGCCGCGTCGGTTCCGGGCTTGAGGATCAGCCCCATGTCGGCCTGTGCCACGGTGTCGTTCGCGTAGATGTCGATGGCGACGATCTTCGCGCCGCGTTCCTTGCGCGCCTTGACGGCGTGGGTCATCACGTTGACCTGGGTGGACACGGGATTGGTGCCCCAGATGACGACGCAATCGGATTTCGCCATTTCGCGCGGATCCGGTCCCGCCAGTTTTCCGGTGCCCATGACATAGCCTGTCCAGGCCATGTTTGTGCAGATCGTGTCGAACTGGTTGGACCAGCGCTTGGCGTGTTTCAGGCGGTGAAGGCCGTCGCGCTGAACCTGGCCCATCGTGCCGGCGAAGAAATAGGGCCAGACGGCTTCGGAGCCGTATGTCTGCTCCGCGGCGAGGAACCGTTCGGCGACGAGGTCGAGCGCATCGTCCCACGACGCCTGCCGCCAGGCGCCCTCGCCCTTGCGCCCCTTGCGGATCAGCGGATAGAGCAGCCGGTCGGGATGGTGAATGCGCTCCGCATAACGGGCCACCTTGGCGCAGATGACGCCGTCGGTATAGCTGTTGTCCTTCGCCCCGCGGATCCGGCCGATCTGCGTTCCCCCGACACGCTCGACATCGAGCGCGCAGCAGGACGGGCAGTCATGCGGGCAGGTTGAACGGAATGTCTCGATTTTCGGCGCTATATTCATGCGGCGGAGACTAGCGTGAAGCCTTGAGGCGCGATAGGAGCGGCACATGAATTATCGCCATATTTTCCATGCCGGCAACTTCGCCGATGTGTTCAAGCACATCGTGCTCGCCCGCGTCATCGCCTACATGCAAAAGAAGGACGCCGCCTTCCGCGTGCTCGACACCCATGCAGGGCTCGGGATCTACGACCTGTCTTCGGAGCAGGCGCAGAAAACCGGCGAATGGAAATCCGGCATCGGCAAGGTCATGGAGGCAGCCGACCGCGCCCCCGCCGATGTCCTCGCCCTGATCGCGCCCTATCTCGACGCGGTGCGCGCCTGCAATCCCGATGGCGGCATTACCCAGTATCCGGGATCGCCTGTGATCGCGCGCGAGCTATTCCGCAAACAGGACCGGTTGACGGCGCTCGAACTGCATCCGGAGGACTTCGAGGTCCTGCATGCGCAGTTCGAGGGCGACGTCCAGGCGCGGGTGACGAAACTGGATGGCTGGCTCGGCATCAAGTCGCACCTGCCGCCGAAGGAACGGCGCGGCATCGTGCTGGTCGACCCGCCCTTCGAGGTCTATCACGAGTTCTTCAACATCCTGACCGCGCTGAAGGAAGGCCACAAGCGTTTCGCGACGGGCACCTTCCTGCTGTGGTATCCGGTCAAGCATCGCAAGGGCGTCGCGGAGTTTCGCGAGGAACTGAGGGCGCTGAAGATTCCCCGCATCCTGGACACCTCGCTGGAGGTGCGTTCGTCGGGCGCGGATGTCCGCTTCGACGGTTCCGGCATGATCGTGGTCAATCCGCCCTACACGCTGGAAAGCGAGCTGCGGACGATCCTTCCGTGGCTTTCATCCGTGCTGGAATTCAAGAAGGGTTCGGGCTCCTACGCGGTCAACTGGCTCGCCGGCGAATAAACGCGCAGTTTCGGTTTTCACTGTGACATCATAGCCATAGCAAACGGGGTGACGGGACCGAATTGATGGGTTAATCAGGCTGCAACGGATTGCGCAAAGGAGCACGCGATGTCCAGCCGGATTTCTTCTGTCATTCGCGGGGTATTGGCCGCAGCGCTGTTGTCGGTTCCGGCGACGGTCGCGAATGCCGCGGACCTGATTGCTCCGGGACCTTATGTCGCCGCCCAGCCGGATTCCTTCTGCGCTCAGGAAGGCTATCTCCGCAGCATCGAGCGCCGCTTCGGAATCCAGGCGCGCGAGGTTCATCACCGGCCCGAACTGTCCATCGTCGCAATCTCCGATATTCGCGAGAATCGCTACGAGCCGGCCATGGTCGAGCCGATGGGCATCGACCGACTTTACTGCAAGGCGACCGCGGCGATGTCCGACGGTCATACGCGGACTCTCTGGTACCTCGTCGAATACGATATGGGCTTTGCCGGTATCTTCGGTGACAGCGTCGAGTTTTGCCTTTCGGGGCTGGATCGCTGGAACGTTTATGACAGCTATTGCCGCGTGCTGCGGTAATATCGCCTCCCTCAAAGCAATGATTTGGCGCGGACGCCCGGCAACGCTGCTTGCCGTGATGCTTGCGCTTGCCGGCTGCGATGACACGGCGCAATCCGCCTCCGCGTCAGGAGAGCAGGTCGCCCCGCCTGTCGGGAGCGGTTTCGACTTCTATGTGCTGGCGCTGTCCTGGTCCCCCAGCTACTGCGCCTCTTACGGAGATCGGGCCAACCGGCAGCAATGCGAGGCGGACGAACCGTTCGGCTTCGTGGTGCACGGCCTCTGGCCGCAATTCGAGAGCGGATATCCGACGGCCTGTCCGACCGACCAGCCTCTGAGCGTGCCGAGGTCCCTGTCGGACGCGATGCTCGACATCATGCCGTCGACCGGCCTGATCCGGCATGAATGGAGCGAACACGGAACCTGTTCCGGTCTGTCGCAGGAGGACTATTTCACGGCCACGCGCATGGCGTTCGACACGATCTCCATGCCGCGGTCACTGGTAGACGCCAAGCAGATACGGACCGTCGACCCGGACAGCGTCGAGGACGCCTTCGTCGCGGCCAATCCCGGACTTCCCAACGACGCCATCGCGGTGACCTGCGACCGGCGTTACATCCGGGATATCCGGATTTGCCTGTCGCGCGATCTTTCCGGCTTCGTATCCTGCCCGGAAGTCGATGCGAGCGACTGCCGGAAGGCGGGCGCCGTCATGCCGCCGCTGCGTTAACCGCCGTTCTCGTCGTTCTCCTCGACGATAGGGCCGGCGTCGTCGCGGGCTTTTTCCTCGCGGCGTTCGATGGTTTTCTCGGCGTCGGTTTTCTTGTCGCGGCCGTGGTTTCCGTCGACAATCGTCTTGCCGTGCTTCTGGTCTTCCATCGTCCTTCTCCTTGCTGTTCGTTCGGGCGATCCGCATCGCCGCTTTGCGACTGGGGAAGAAACGTGTTTAGGAGAGCTCCGTTCCATCCTTGACGGACGGCTTCCCGCGCAATCGACTGCCGGGCCGCGATGTCCCGTCGAACCATCTCAGGGAAACCATCCTCATGCCTCGCCTGCTCTATTCCCCCGCCTCCCCCTACAGCGCCAAGGTCCGCATGGCCGCGGCCTGGCTCGAGCTGCCGATCGAGGCGGTCACGGTCAACACCACCGACGAGCCGACTGACCTGATCGGCAACAATCCCCTCGGCAAGATTCCGACGCTGGTTCTCGACGACGGGTCGGCGCTGTTCGACAGCCGCGTGATCATGCAGGAATTCGACCGCATGAGCGGGCACAAGCTCTATCCGCGCAACGCGAAAAAGCGCATCGAGGTCGAGTTCCTGGAAGCGGTCGGCGACGGGATCAGCGACACGCTTGTCGCGCAGGTCTACGAGAAGCGTTTCCGCCCGGAGGAGAAGGTCCATCAGCCCTGGCTCGACACGCAGGCGCGCAAGATGACGCGCGGGCTCGACTGGCTGAACGAGAATGCCCCCCGGGTTACCTCGAAACTGACCGGCGGGCAGTTCGCCGTCGCCGCCATGCTCGGCTATCTCGACCTGCGTTTCGGCGATCTGAACTGGCGGCGCGGACGGCCGAAGCTGAAGCGCTTCGAGACCCGCTTCGCGGAAGCATTCCCGGATTATGCGACCCTGAAGCCGCAGGGATAAGGAAAAGAAAAGACCCGCGCGGATCGCTCCGCGCGGGCCTCGTGTTGCCGGATTGCGTCCGGTCAGAACTTGACGCCGATACCGGCCGTCACGCTGTGCTCGCTGAAGCCGGACGAAACCGTGCCGGTGTCGAGCGTGTAGTCCTTCGAACCGAAATCGGAATAGCGATATTCCAGGCGGCTGAAGATCTTGTCGGTCAGAAGCGCTTCGGCGCCGGCGCCGACCGTCCAACCCACATGGGTATTGCTGTCGGAGCTCGTCGCATCCGAAAGCTCGGCATTGGCCAGGGCGAGACCGCCCGTACCGTAGATCAGGAACGGATCGAACGCGTAGCCGACACGGCCGCGCAGAGACCCGTACAAGCCCCGATCGAGACCGTCCGTTCCGGACGTGGCGGAACCGGCGGCATAGCCGAGATCGGCTTCCGCACCGTAGACGACGGAACCGTTCTGCCAGTTGTAGCCCGCGAAGGCGCCGGCATTCCAATCGTCGACATCGACGTCGGTGCCGTCCACGTCGAAACTCGCCCAGTCATAGCCGCCAAACGCACCGACATAGACGCCGGACCACGTGTCAGCCGGGACGATATTGACCGGAGCGGCCATCGGCGGCGACGGAGGCGCCTCGACGGCGTCGGCGGCCAGGGCCGCGTTGCCGGCCAGGGCCGCAATGGCAATTCCGCCGGCCAGTTTAGCAAACATGCGCATGTCACTCTCCTTGCAAGTGTCTGTTGCGCGTGCCGAAATCACCTCTGTGTTTCAGGCACGCCTGTGCCCCAAACTCCCGCCTCGACAAATCGTTCCCGAATGCGGCGAATGCATTGCCGGAATTTGGAGATTCAGTGGCCGAAAAAAGACAGGGGACGGGTGTGTCGGTTTAGCAACAAGGGCGGGAGCAGCCCTTTTTTCCCGGTCGGCGCGCCTATATAGACGGATCAATCCTCTTTCCGACAGGTTTCCATGTTCCTCGACATTCTCATGCTTGCCGCCGGTCTCGTCCTGCTCGTGTTCGCCGGCGACTATCTGGTCAAGGGAGCAGCCGGACTGGCGGAAAATCTCGGCATTCCTTCCCTGATCATCGGCCTGACGATCGTCGCCTTCGGAACGTCCGCGCCCGAACTCGTCGTGTCGCTGCAGTCGGCGCTCTCCGGCGTGCCCGACATCGCCGTCGGCAATGTCGTCGGATCGAATATCGCCAATGTCCTGCTGGTGCTTGGCCTCCCCGCCATCATCGCCATCGTGCACGCCAAACAGCCGGGATTGGCGCGCAATGTGGCCGTGATGCTCGTTTTCACCGTCGCGTTCATGTGGATGATCAGCGACGACCTGCTCTCGCGGACAGAGGCGGGCTTCCTGTTTGCCGGCCTGCTTCTCTTCGTGCTGGTGCAGATCCTGCGCGCGCGCGCGCATCTGGAGGAAGAGCAAACCGGGGACTATCGGGACGAACTCGGCGAATTGCCGCATGCGCCCTCCAGGATCGCGTTTCATCTCGCCGGCGGGCTGATCGGCTTGCCGATCGCGGCGCATCTGACGGTCTCCGGTGCATCGGGCATCGCCCACGCCTTCGGCATTTCGCAGGCCGCCATCGGCCTGACCATCGTCGCCATCGGCACATCGCTGCCGGAACTGGCGACGACCATGGCCGCGGCGTGGCACAAGAAGGCCGATGTGGCGCTGGGCAACATCATCGGCTCCAACATCTTCAATATCGGCGCGATCATGGGCGTCACCGGCCTGATCATTCCTGTGCCGGTCTCCCACATCATGATCGAGCGCGACATGTGGATCATGCTGGCCGCGGCGGTCGCGCTGACGGTGATCTGTTTCGCCCGGATCGCGACGGGCAAGATCCTCGGCGCGATCATGTTCGCGGCCTATCTGGTCTATGTCGCGGTCGTCTTGTGAGTTTCGGGAGAGCCAGGACATGACAGTGAAGGGTGCGGCGCTGGTGACAGGCGCGGCCAAACGGATCGGCCGCGCCATTGCGGAGGATCTCGCGGCCAATGGTTTCGCCGTGGTCATCCATGCCAACAGCTCCTTCGAGGCGGCGGAAGCGCTGGCGGCGGAGCTGACAGGTAGAGGCCATTCCGCCTACCCGGTCCAGGCCGATCTCTTCGACACGGACGCCACGCGCAGGCTTGCCAAGGACGCGGCGGCGATGGCCGGACAACCGATCGACCTGCTGGTCAACAACGCGTCCGTCTTCGAAAACGACGCCGTCGACATGCTGGACGAAGCCGTCTGGGACCGGCACTTCGCCGTGCATGTCAAGGCGCCCGCCTTCCTCGCCGAGGCCGTCGCGGCAAACCTGCCCGAGGGCCGCGAGGGGCTGATCGTCAACATGATCGACCAACGCGTCTGGCGGCTGACCCCGAACTTCTTTTCCTACACGCTGTCGAAATCGACCTTGTGGACCGCGACGCAGACCATGGCGCAGGCGCTCGCGCCGGCTATCCGCGTCAACGCCATCGGCCTCGGGCCGACGCTGAAGAGCCCGCGGCAAAGCGAGGAAGATTTCGCCAAACAGGCGCAGGCGGTGCCCCTGCAGCATGGCGCCGAACTGGCGGAAATCGGCGCGACGATCCGCTATCTGTGGGAAAACCGCTCGATCACCGGCCAGATGATCGCGCTCGACGGCGGCCAGCACCTCGCCTGGGAAACGCCGGACGTTGCGGACATCGCCGAATAGGCCCATCTGTCAGCAGAGATGCGATCCCACTTGATGTCCCGGCGCGACATCGCCGAAATTGAGACATGAACGCGAAACCGATTCCCGACAACGGCATTGCCGAGACCGAGCTGGATGGCGGCGACGATCCCGTCATGGCCGCGCTCGGCAAGAATCTCGCCTGGGACACGGCTGACAATCTGTCGAAGGAATTGCAGGGCGCGGACCTTATCAAGGCCTATGTGAAGCGGCTGCCGAACGCGCCGGGCGTCTACCGCATGTTCAATGGCGACGGCGACGTGCTCTATGTCGGCAAGGCGGCGAACCTGAAGAAGCGGGTGACCAATTACGCCCAGGGCCGCGGCCATTCCAACCGGATCACCAAGATGATCACGCTGACGGCGGCGATGGAATTCGTCACCACGCGCACCGAGACCGAGGCGCTGCTGCTCGAGGCGAACCTGATCAAAAGGCTGCGCCCGCGCTTCAACGTGCTGATGCGCGACGACAAGTCGTTTCCCTATATCCTGCTGACCGGAGACCACGAGGCGCCCGGCATCTTCAAGCATCGCGGCGCGCAGACGAAGAAGGGCGACTATTTCGGCCCCTTCGCCTCGGCGACGGCGGTCGGGCGGACGATCAACGCACTGCAGCGCGCCTTCCTGCTGCGAACCTGCACGGACAGCGTCTATGAGAGCCGCACGCGGCCTTGCCTGCTCTACCAGATCAAACGCTGCTCCGGCCCCTGCACCGGCGAAATCTCGGTGGACGGCTATGCCGAACTGGTCAGGGAAGCGAAAGCCTTCCTGTCCGGGCGCAGCCAGGCGGTGCAGGCGGATCTCTCCAAGACCATGCAGGCGGCAGCAGACGATCTCGATTTCGAACGGGCTGCGGTCTATCGCGACCGGATTTCGGCGCTGACCTCGATCCAGAGCCACCAGGGCATCAACCCGCAATCGGTCGAGGAAGCCGACGTCTTCGCCATCCAGCAGCAAGGCGGCATGACCTGCATCCAGGTGTTCTTCTTCCGCACCGGCCAGAACTGGGGCAACCGCGCCTATTTTCCGAAGGCGGACGCCGCGATGGAACCGGAAGACGTGCTCGGCGCGTTCATTTCTCAATTCTACGACAACAAGCCGGTGCCGCGACTGATCCTGACGTCCGAGACGCTGCCGGAGGCGGACCTGCTGTCCGAGGCCCTGTCGCTGAAGGCGCCGCGCAAGGTGACCGTCACGCGGCCGCAGCGCGGTGAACGGCGCGATCTCGTCGACCATGCGCTCGCCAACGCCAAGGAAGCGCTCGGACGCCGGCTCGCCGAGACCTCCTCGCAGGCGAAGCTCCTGGGCGGCATGGCGGAAGCGCTGCAGTTGTCGCGCGCGCCGCGGCGCGTCGAGGTCTATGACAACTCGCATATCATGGGCACCAACGCGGTCGGCGCGATGATCGTCGCCGGGCCGGAGGGGTTTGCCAAGAACCAGTACCGCAAGTTCAACATCAAGTCGGAAACGGCGACGCCGGGCGACGATTTCGCGATGATGCGCGAGGTGATGGAGCGGCGCTTCTCGCGGCTGGTGAAGGAGGAAGGCATTCCGGACCGCTCGGTCGAAAACCGTGACGAGGATACGGACGCCGCCGCAGACTCCCTGCCCGCATGGCCCGACCTGCTGCTGATCGACGGCGGCATCGGCCAGGTCAATGCGGTGATGACGATCCTGAAGGAGCTCGGGGTCGACGAGGCCGTCGATGTCGTCGGCGTCGCCAAGGGTGTCGACCGCGACGCCGGCCGCGAGCGCTTCATCATTCCCGGCAAGGCGGATTTCACGCTGCCGCCGCGTGATCCGGTGCTCTATTTCATCCAGCGGCTACGCGACGAGGCGCACCGTTTCGCCATCGGTTCGCATCGCGCCCGCCGCAAGAAGGAAATGATCAAGAACCCGCTCGACGAGATCGACGGGATCGGACCGGCGCGCAAGCGCGCATTGCTGCACCATTTCGGCACAGCCAAGGGCGTCGGACGCGCCGCGCTGGAGGATCTGGAGAAGGTCGAGGGCATTTCGGAAGCCATGGCGCGGCAAATCTACGACCATTTCCGCCAGGCAGGTTGAAATGCGCAGCAACAGGTCGCACTTGACCGGCAGTTCTTCCGGTGGTTCTCACATATCATGGCCCGCAGCGCATATAATCTGCCGAATATCCTGACCTATGCCCGCATTCTCGCGGTGCCGCTGATCGTCGTCTGCTTCTTCCTGGAAGGCCGGCTGCAATCGAGCGACTTCGCGCGCTGGCTGTCGCTGGCGATCTTCGTCGTCGCCAGCCTGACGGATTTTCTCGACGGCTATCTGGCGCGCAAGTGGAAGCAGACATCGAATATCGGCCGCATGCTCGATCCGATCGCCGACAAGCTGGTCGTCTCGGTCGTGCTGTTGCTGCTCGCCGCCGAGGGCTCGATCGCCGGCTGGAGCCTGTGGGCCGGCGTCATCATATTGTGCCGCGAGATCCTGGTCTCCGGGCTGCGCGAATATCTGGCCTCGCTGGAGGTGAGCGTGCCGGTGACGTGGCTCGCCAAGTGGAAGACGGCGATCCAGCTCGTCGCGATCGGCTTCCTGCTGGCCGGCCCCGCCGGCGACAAGATCGTTCCCTATGTGACCGAGATGGGCCACGTGCTGTTGTGGATTTCGGCGATCGTTACGCTCTATACGGGCTGGGACTATTTCCGGTCCGGGCTGAAACACGTGATCGAGGACGAGTAAGCGGCTATGACGAAACTGGTCTATTTCGCCTGGGTGCGCGAGCGTATCGGCGTTGCCGAGGAAGAGGTCGAGCTTCCCGCCACCGTGAAGACCGGCGCAGACTTGCTCTCGTGGATGAAGACGCGCGGCGAGAACTACGAGGCGGCGCTGGCGATGGACAACGCCATCCGCATCGCCGTCGACCAGGAACATGTCGAGCATGGCGAAACGCTCGGGAGCCCGCGCGAAATCGCCCTCTTCCCGCCGATGACCGGAGGCTGAGGTGGCCGTCGAGCCCGTCATCCGCGTGCAAAAGGAGGATTTCGACGCCGCCGCCGAGAGCGCGCGGCTGTCGGCGGGCCGGCGCGACGTCGGCGCGGTCGTGACCTTTACCGGGCTTTGCCGCGACGAGAACGGCACCCTCTCCGCGCTCGAACTGGAACATTACCCCGGCATGGCCGAGGCCGAGATCGCCCGTATCGCCGGACAGGCGATCGAGCGCTGGCCGGTGACGGGGCTGACCGTCATACATCGTCACGGCAAGATCGCGCCGGGCGAAAACATCGTCCTCGTCGCCGCGTCCTCGCCGCACCGGCAGGCCGCCTTCGAGGCGGCGGATTTCATGATGGATTTCCTGAAAACGCGCGCGCCCTTCTGGAAGAAGGAACACCGCACCGACGGCAGCGAAGGCAGCTGGGTGGAGGCGAAAGACGCCGACGACGCGGCAGCAGAGCGATGGTGACGGATCGTCACCTATAGTCCGCGTGGCAGACACCAAGCTTTACCGGGATGTGTTGGTGGAGCCGAGGGGGATCGAACCCCTGACCTCGTCATTGCGAACGACGCGCTCTCCCATCTGAGCTACGGCCCCAACAATCGGTGACGATCACTGCTGTAATCGGCCCGATTTGTCCAGAGGGCGGAGCGATTTTTTGCGGAACCGCCGCCGGGTGGCGGGTGCTCACGCCATAGCGGCCACATGGGCCGCGACGATCTTGCAGAGCCGGCAGAAGGGCTCTTCCGAAGAGGCCGACAGCAGTTTCTCGAACTCGGCGCTCAGCCCGCGCTTGCGCCAATCGAAGTAGCGGGCATAAGCCTCGTCGTCCCGGTCGAGCGAGACGAGATATTCCGCGAGTTCGCGCGGGCCGGTGAAGTCCGACGTGTCGATATAGGCGTGGTCGCCAGGCGCGAAGTCGGCCACGTTCGGCGCGCCGAGATAGACCGGCACGGACCCCGCGAGGAGCGGCTGGAAGAATTTTTCGGTCACGTAGTCGACATCGATAGAGTTCTCGAAACCGATACAGAACTTGTAGGCGCCGATCATGGCCTGCTTGGTCACGTTTCCAAGATCCTCGGCCGGCAGCTGCCGGTTGTTGAGGACGCGGCCATAGGAGTGGACGCCGATGTGCTCCATCAATTCCTGCGCATAGGCGTTTCGCCCGCTTTGGTCGATCTTCGCCGACTGGAACATCACGACCGGTGCGTCCGCGGTCTTGGCGGGCACCGGACCCGAAATGGCCTGTGCGAATTCGGCGGCGGGGGGAAGATAGGGACACCAGATGTCGGAGGACCGCTTGTAGGTCATCGTCAGATCGAAGCGCCGCATGAAAGCCGGGTCAGCCAGTCTGGGATAGTTGACCTCGCTTTCCATCGACCACGCCACCCAGAGCTGGCCGCGACGCTTGAAAACGGGCATGCGCGGGCGCCGGTTGGGGATGTGGAAGATGACCGCTGCGGCTTTCGGAAGGTCTCGGCGGTCCGTGGTGAACTCGCAATCGCCGATGCAAGGGGAAGACGGGATGGTCGGAGGGCCGCCGAAGAAATCGTTGTAGAACAGGATGACGGGCTTTTCGCCCTCTCCCCCGCGCGCGCGGGACCCTGGCCACCTGATCATTTCCAATGCCGTCCTGTTGCTTGCCCCAATGGTGCGGGCATAACAGGCTCGCCGCATGAATAAAGGCCCTATTTTCTGGTTCCGGCAGGAATCATCGGCTCAGTGGGCCGTGGCCTTGCAACGCCGCGATTCTGGTCAGGCGAGCGTGAAGGCTCCCGTCGTCACAGCGATGAAATGACAACTGGACGCCGCGAGCACGAATCCGTGCCAGATGGCGTTCTGATATTTCAGACCGTTCCAGACATGGAAGATGACGCCAATCGAATAGAGCAGTCCGCCGGCCAGGATCAGCATGGAGACGGCGACCGGCATGGTCGCGAAGATCGGCCAGGCGAGCGTGACGCTCGCCCATCCGAGCACGAGGAAGATCGCGACGGTGATACCTTCCAGCCGATGGCCGAAGGCGAACTTGCCGATGGCCCCGAAGATCGCGGCCGCCCACACGAAGGCCAGAACGCCGTAGGAAAAGGCGCTGCCAATCAGAATCACCAAAGGCGTGTAAGTGCCTGCGATCTTGAAGAAAATCGCGGCCTGATCGCATTTCCGCAGAACCGGTTTCAGGCCTGCATGGGAAATCATGTGGTAGGCGGCGGAAACGCTGAACAGCGTCACGACCGTGACGCCGTATATGGCGAGCGCTGTGGTGGAGAAGACATCAAGCGTCGGGATCGCGGCGATCAGGACGGCGATGACGGCTATCACGCTCGCGGTTATGCCAACGACGTGGATGATCCCGTCGGCGATCCGTTCCGCTCGTGTATAGTCCGGGTAGGTCATCTCACTTTTTCGCCAAGCCTCGACAAATCCTACACGGCAAATTGCAGCAGGTGTGTGTTAAAGCTTGATGAAGGCGTTTTGTCGCATCGCACAATCGGCTACACCCCGGCGGACGAAAACCGGAGATGCATGATGGCCGATTCCGCCGCCCTCCTCCCGATCGAGGCATTCCCCGTTCAGACGGTTCACACGCTGCGCTATGCGGACCACGACCAGGAAGGCCATGTGAACAATGCGGTCTACGCGACGATGTTCGAAGCGGGACGCGTGGCTGTGCTCTACGATCCTACACAGAACATGCCGCCGGAAGGCTGCCACTTCTCGCTGGTGCGCATCACGATCGATTTCCTCGCGGAGATGTCGTGGCCGGGCGACGTGATCATCGGCACCGCGGTGACGCGGATCGGCAGTTCCTCGGTCGGCATGCGCCATGCGATCTTCAAGGACGATATATGCCGCGCGACCGCAGAAGGCGTCGTCGTCTGCACGAATACGGCAACCCGGAAATCCCATCCCCTTCCCGACCATGCGCGGGCGATGCTGGAAGCGCTGATGCTCAGGCAGAGCGCATGAAAAAACCGGGCGCAAAGGCCCGGTTTTCCAAATCCTGAAATGCGGACGCGGCTTAGCCGACGACGTCGCAGCCGGCGAACCAGAAGGCGATTTCTTCCGCCGCGGTTTCCGGGGCGTCAGAGCCGTGCACGGAATTCTCGCCGATGGAGTTGGCGAAGCGCTTGCGGATCGTGCCCTCGGCGGCGTCGGCCGGGTTGGTTGCGCCCATGACTTCGCGGTTCTTCGCGATGGCGTTCTCGCCTTCGAGAACCTGGACGACGGTCGGGCCGGACGACATGAATTCGGTCAGTTCGCCGAAGAACGGACGTTCCTTGTGGACCGCATAAAAGGCTTCGGCCTGACGCGGGGACATCCACACGCGCCGGGAGGCGACAACCCGCAGGCCTGCTTCTTCCAGCTTGGCGGTAATGGCGCCCGTCAGGTTACGCTTGGTGGCATCCGGCTTGATCATCGAAAAGGTGCGTTCAATCGCCATAGGTTCGGTCTTTCTCGTTTGTCTGCTGCAGCTGACAGCTTTTTCCGGCCTGCGCGGGATGGCGCCGGACACCGGTTGTGAAAATCGCGCCTCTAATAGCTTTGCGCCGTTTTCCATGCAAGGGGGCCAGGCGATGACATTTTCATGTCATGCGGCCACATGCCGGTTTCACTCCGGCCCGCTGGTCACCCAGCGGTAAGGCAATCCGGCATTTTATCCGTCGCGGTATACTCATTTTTACCGGTAATGCTACTTTTACCCGCTCATATTCAACTAATGGTAGATTATGCAATTGCCGCACTTGCAAAATACGGTTGAATCCTCGTAAATCACACCACTGCGAACAATGCATACATTTCGTGATGCATAAGGGAGTGTGTTCGTGAAAGCCTTGTTGAATATGATGATGGAATACAATCGCTGGGCGAACGAGCGCCTTTTTGCCGATTGTGAACAGGTACCCGAAGAAATCTACCACCGCGATCTGAGAACCGAATACGGCTCGATCCACAAGACGCTGGACCACATCCTGCTGGTTGATCTGCTGTGGCTGGAGCGTTTCGCAGGCAGGGGCGACAAATATCCTTCGTTTGACGAGACGATCACCGACACTTTCAAAGAGCTCAAGGCCCGGCGGCAAACGACGGATGAGGAATTGAGCCGCTTCTGCCAGGAGAGCACGGAGGTCGGACTGACCCGCATGGTTCAATTCAGGACCGTCCTTGATCCGGCGACAATAGAACAGCCGGTGGGAGGCGCCATCATTTTGCTGTTTCACCATCAAAGTCACTATAGGGCACAGGCTCAGGCTCTGCTCAGCATGCAGGGCTACGAGCCGCAGATCCTCAACCTCATGTTTTTCCAGCGACAGACCGGCCTTGGATTGATGGGCTGAAAATGACGTGTGCTGCTTCCAGCTTTTGATGGATATCGGCTCTTGAGCAAGCTAATTTGCTCTGGCCTACAGCCGTTCCCGGTCTGCGGGGCAGTCACTCGGAGAATGAGCTATGGTGGGTCGAGCCTGCCGGATTATTCGTTTTCCCGCACCTTCGGCCGAAGCAGGACGTAAAACCTGCGCGCGCCTCATGCGGATCATCCCGTTCACCATTTGCGCATTCTGTCTGGTCGCGCTTTCGTGCTTTTTTCCTCTCGGCCCGGCCCAGGCGTCCGGCAATCTGGACCTGCGGCTGGAACGGCTACTGACGGAGGATCTGGAGGATCTGTTCGGCTTCGTCACCGGCAATGTCCTGTTCACGCTCTATCACGAGGGCGGGCATATGCTGGTGTCCGAGTTCGGCCTTCCTATTCTGGGCCAGGAGGAAGACGCCGTCGACAATCTTGCGACCGTCACGATGCTTTCCGTCCATGACCCCGACATGGACTTGTGGCTTTCCAACGCGATGATCGGCTGGTTTCTGATTGCCGAGCGGAATGCCGACGATCTTACCTTCTATGGCGAGCACGATCTCGATCTGCAAAGAGGCTACCGGATCCTCTGCCTGATGGCCGGCAGCGATGAAGCTGCGTTCGGTCAGCTTGCAACCGATCTGGGTCTGCCTTCCGATCGAAGGGCAAGCTGCGCCAACGATTACGAACAGACATGGCAATCCTGGGAGAAAGCAACGAAGGCCCACTTGCGCAGCAGCGAGAAGCCCGCAGGCAGGATTTCGATCTACTATCGGAAGGTTCCCCCGGACCTGGCGTCCATGGAAATTTTCCTGAAGGAAAGCGGGCTCCTTGAACTCGTCGCGGAGAATTTCGATACGCTTTACGCCCTTCCCGACAAGGTGACCTTTACCGCAAGGCCCTGCGGCCAGGAGAATGCCTATTGGGACCCGGACAAACGCGAATTGACCCTTTGCTACGAACTGATGGCGGGATTTGCCGAACTCTATCTGGATCAGGTGGCCACCAACAATTAGCGCTGTAAGGCCTGATAGGACTTGAAAGCACGCCCAAGCTCCTCCAAACATCGCTCCCATGTTGCAGATTACCGACCTAACTTACCGGATCGCCGGACGACTCCTCATCGACCAGGCCAGCGTCACCCTCCCCGCCCGTTCCAAGACCGGACTTGTGGGGCGCAACGGCGCGGGCAAGTCGACGCTGTTCAAGCTGATCACCGGCGATTTGTCCTCCGAATCCGGCTCGATCCAGATCCCGAAGAGCGCCCGGATCGGCCAGGTCGCGCAGGAAGCGCCCGGCACCGAGGACAGCCTGATCGACGTTGTGCTTGCCGCCGATACGGAACGCACGCGCCTGCTTGAAGAAGCCGAAACCGAGACAGATCCGGCGCGCATTGCCGATATCCATACGCGGCTTGCCGATATCGGCAGTCATACCGCGGAAGCGCGCGCGGGCGCGATCCTCTCCGGCC